>CAVWDY010000016.1:0-206210 GCA_963753875.1 uncultured Alphaproteobacteria bacterium
TGACACGCAACTTCAATTGCGCGAGATGAAAGCAAAGATCAGACGCTGCCGACCGTCTTCAGCCGCGCCCTGGGGTGGATTTCAGCCTGCGACAAGACCGTCGTTTGCGCCCTGAAGCGCTCCACCAGCGAGCGCACGAAGGGGCGGATGCCCGCCGAGGTCACCAGCACCGGCGCCTCGCCTTCGCGGGCGGCCTGCTCGAACCGCTCGCGCACGACGGTCATGAATTCCGACAGCTTGGAAGGCTGCATCGCAAGACTGCGTTCCTCACCCTGGCCGATCAGCGACTCGGCGAAGGCCTGCTCCCATTTTGCCGACAGCGCGATCAGCGGCAGGTAGCCGCTGGCCGAAGTGTTCTGCGCGCAGATCTGGCGCGCCAGCCGAGCGCGGACATGTTCGACCATCGTCGCCGGGTTGCGCGAGAATGCCAGCGCGTCGGCGATGCCTTCGAGAATGGTGGAGAGATCGCGGATCGAGATGCGTTCTGCGAGCAGATAGCTGCAGCACGCGCTGGATGCCGGAAATCGTGACCTGGGCCGGCACGATGTCCTTGACGAGTTCGCCCTGTTCCTTCGGCAGTTCTTTCAGGAGTTTCTGCACCTCGCCATAGGACAACAGGTCCGACATGTTGCTCTTGAGGAGCTCGGTGAGATGGGTCGAAAGCACGGTCGCGGCGTCGACCACGGTATAGCCCTTCAACGAGGCTTCTTCCTTCAGGCTGGCGTCGACCCACGTCGCCGGCAGTCCGAAGGTGGGCTCGGTGGTGTGAATGCCCGGCACGTCGACCTGGCTTCCGCCGGGGTCCATGACCATGAACTGGTTCGGCCAGATCCGGCCCGTGCCCGCATCCACTTCCTTGATCTTGATGATGTAGGTATTCGCCTCGAGCTGCACATTGTCGAGAATGCGCACCGACGGCATCACGAAGCCCATCTCGATCGCCAGCGAGCGGCGCAGCGCCTTGATCTGTTCGGTCAGCCGGTCGGTCCCGTCGGGGCCGTTCACCAGCGGCAGCAGCGCATAGCCCAGCTCGATCTTGAGGTCGTCGATCTTCAGCGCCGTCGAGATCGGCTCTTCGGCAGCACTGGCTGCCGCGGCCGCGGCGGGAGCTGCCGCCGCGTGTGCCGCGGCCGCGGTAGCCGCGCGCTTGCGTTTGCGTGCCGAAAACGCCAGCGCCGCCGCGCCGCCGCCGAGCGCGAGGAACGGGGCCATCGGAATGCCCGGCAGCATCGCCAGCACCAGCATCACGCCGGCAGACATGCCGAGCGCCTGCGGATAGCCGGAGAGTTGTTTCATCAGCGCCTTGTCGGCCGCGCCGCTGACGCCGGCCTTCGAGACCAGGAGGCCGGCGGCGGTGGAGACGATCAGCGCCGGAATTTGTGTGACCAGGCCATCGCCGACGGTCAGCAGCGTGTAGGTGTGCCCGGCTTCGCCGAAACTCAGGCCCTGCTGGGCCACGCCGATGATGATTCCACCGATGACGTTGATGAACACGACCAGGAGGCCCGCCACCGCGTCGCCACGGACGAACTTCGACGCACCGTCCATGGCGCCGAAGAAGCCGCTTTCGTCTTCCAGCGCCTTGCGTCGTTCCTTGGCGACCTTTTCGTCGATCAGGCCAGCGGACAGGTCGGCGTCGATCGCCATTTGCTTGCCCGGCATGGCGTCGAGGTGGAAGCGGGCGGCGACTTCCGCGATGCGTCCCGAACCCTTGGTGATGACGACGAAATTGACGATCACCAGAATGGCAAAGACGATAATTCCGATCACGAAATTACCGCCCATCACGAAATTGCCGAAGGCCTCGATGACATGGCCGGCGGCATCGGTGCCCTCATGGCCGCGCGACAGGATCAGCCGCGTGGAGGCGAGGTTGAGCGACAACCGCAGCATGGTCGAAATCAAAAGGATGGTCGGGAACGACGAGAATTCCAGCGGCGCCTGGATGAACAGCGACGTCATCAGGATCAGGATCGACAGCGTGATCGAGATCGCCAGAAAGAGATCGAGCACGATCGAGGGTAGCGGCAGGATCAGCACGACCAGAATGGTGAGGATGCCGAACGCCAGCGCGAGATCGCCGCGCTTCAGGATGGCGCCGATTTCACTGAAACTCGGAAACCCGGTCCCCGACGTCGCTCCGCCCTGACCCGCCGTGACATCGACCATGGTACTTGCTTCCCCCCGCGAATGCCGTTCGCGGCTGCCAAACGTCTGCGCGGCGGCCGAAGGACCGCCGTTCCGAAAGTGAGGCACCGCACTGGCGTCCACGGGTACGCTCCCGTTCTACGCGGCTGACGACACTCAACTTCTTCACTGGGCAATTTTTGCCCGGTTTATGGTTAGGAAAGGGTTAATGAGGCGATGGCAGACCTCCCCTCCGCCCCGCGAAGCGGTGGGGAGGGGTCGGGGGTGGGGGGTGCCTCAGCAAACTCGCTGCCAGAGAAGCAAGCTGATAGACCCCCACCCCCGACCCCCTCCCACCACGCGCAAACGGCGCGTGGAGGGAGGGGAGATCGCCGTGCATGACTTCGCGATCTCGCGGCCTGATCCGCCCGAGGTTTGCTAAAAAATTCCTTGCCCTCCGATCAGAGGGCGCAGGGAATGCCGGGCGCTTGGTGCGCCCGCAGCCGCGCGTGGTGCGTAGTAAACACGCGCGTTAGTCACCACGGTCACACCGGAAACACCCGGCATTCCCCGCGCAATGGTTTTACGGCTTATAACGTGATCTCCCCGGTGACCGGGCTTGTTTGCCACCGTCACCCCTGAGAAGCTTGCTTCCCAAGAGCTTGATGCCAGCGTCGGGGCATCAGGACCACACGACTTCGCCGTCCGCGTGAGCGCCATTCGTCAAAGGTGCTCGCCGCGTCCACCGCATCCCGCTTCTACGTCCGTGACGATCGCGAAACGCCCCTCTTGTCGAGGCGGGACGGCAGGGGATGTATCGCTGATTTGGGTCGGGCGCGAAGCGAATTATTTTTGCAACAGGGACTGGACGACCCAAATCACATTGATCTGCCTCAACAAATCAGCGTTTTGCCGCAACTCTGTCGGGAGTGAGTAGCCTGGATAAGCCGGCGAATTGATATTTCGAAAACCCTTGAAGGCCTCGCACGCAACGCTGAGGAACTAGATTACGCTCGGTCTCTCATGCCAGACGATTGGCGAGATAGCTAATTCTCTGATGGCTCTGGGCGAGCCTTGGGCGGCTTGCTTGGAGCAACTTTTCTTGAAAGCGCGATCTAGGAGCCTGTCGGACTTAAGAACAAACGCAAAACAAAATGGAATATGATTCCATAAACGTAGCCAATAACAGGATCTGATTCCATTTTATGCCGTGCGTTTGGGATCGCATTCCGATTTTTTATTCGGTCCGACAGGCTCCTAGCGCCTTCGGATCATCCGCGCCATGCTCGTTCGCAACGTCTTTGAACCGCTTGGACTGCTCGGGATCATCCGGTTTTAGCGTCGATTTCTGAGACGTGGAGTCGAATTAGCGACTAAGCAGAGGGTTCGCAAGGCCCACGTTCTGGCCGTCTCCATTTCGCCCACGACGAAACCACATCGCTTGACAGTTTATCGCCATTAGCTTGTCGGCGGGGGTTATCGATGTAGGCGAAAGGACCTATCATGATTGAAGAAAAGACAGATGAGCAGATCAAGTCGATAGTTCTGGGTGAAGCCCGGAAAAGCAGTAAGTGCGAAAGTCTCAGTGGAGGAACCGTGATCGCGGACGGCCACCCGGGCGATTGGATATTTCTTGCCGAATGGTCTGGTGCCGGGCTCTCAGAAGATTGTCGGAATGAGATAGCTGCAATTGTATCCCGTCTCAAAAAGACTATTCGCCTGAAACAATAATCGCCCCGGACTGCCATCCGAGGCGATTCAAAAATCTGACAGCGCCACGCTGCGCATAACCCTTGTACACGCAACGTGGCGCTTGTCACTTGTCTGATCCGATCGAATTTGTCCTTCGAAAAACAACCGCACTCTCTTCAGGGACTTTCACGATATCCGTTTCCCAAAGTTTCGACACTACGCCAGCGGCGGTAGTGTCCTAATTTGAGTTTCCGGGCTCGGATTCGCCGCCTTGGATAATCTCGAAAGGTGGACGCGGAATATATGCCGGATCACCTTCTGCGACCTCGGCTAGCATCTTAAGGGTGGCAGCGCCGCTGGCGTAACCCTGTTCGGCATAGGCCTGCGCAGCCGAGCGAAATTTCTGAGCGAGCTTGTCCGTCTCGCCCTTAGCTATCGCTTTGACTAATTCCGCCAAAGCCGCGTGCAAGGCGGACTCGTATTCGTTCATTGGTCTGTTCATCGCCATTATCGTGATGTCCGATCTACCAGTTCCTCTAGCGACCATACCCGCGCCTCATTCTGCAGCGCGGCCGGAAACATTGTCGCGCGCCAAATCCTAGTCGTCCCACGAAAGGCCAATCGTCGCCGGCTGAACCGCTTTGTTCTACGCCGCCGGCTCAAGTCCCGAATATCTCACCAGCAATGGGCGTCCGCGCCAAAGCGGCGTCACTGGCGTTTCGCCGGCTGGATCAAATGACTGGTCGCCACTTGCTACAGAGACCGAAGCAAAGTGCCCGACTTTGCCCAAACGTGCGCAGGACTCGGCAAGTTGGTGCCCATTGAGGGACGGAACGGCGCGACGCCGAGGATATCTCACTGCACGCACGACAACCCATTCCTTCCCGCTGTCACCGTGAAACCAAATCGCCGGATCAATGCCGGGGTGACTGACCCACGTCATCAGTTTCCGCCCCTCGTTTACGAGCCGCTCGCGAACGATTTGAACCGCAAAATCGTGCAATTCCCAATCCGTCAATTCGATTAGCTCGGGTGTTATCAATGCCGGCGGATGCACCAGTTCGCCAGAGTGAGCGTGAACCAATCCCCATGATGTAAACAACGGTGACCACGCCTCGTTTGTTCGGCGCATCGGCATAATGCACGGATGCCCCTTGCAGCCGTCAGCGATAGTCAGAAGGCCCTCTCGGCTGCCAGGGACCTCAACGCGCTGGTCCACATCTTCGATCCGAATGAAAAATAGTTGATTGCCCAAGCGGAATGACAGGTGCTCAAGAAATGGCGGTTTACATGCGCCCGGAGCCAGTCCAAAGGTGACTGGGATTGCTTATGCAAGTGATGACCGGCCGCCCGCCAGCACGCGACGAACTCGTCCGATGCGACGGCCATTGGTATTTCACATAAGGGTTCGGCCAATCAGGCTCCTCCTCCGAGCGATAGACGCTCTACGTCGCAATGGCTCGCCCCGCCCAAAGGATCACTGGCGCACGCCGTCTTAACGCGGGCTACGGCCTCTCCGGGCAGGCAATTTCAGCAATTCCGCCGGCTCGACCTTCAGCGCCTTGGCAAGGCGGCCACCGACGTTGAGGCCGGCGTAGAGCGCGCCCTTCTCAAGTTCGCTCAAGTAGCTCCGGCTCACCCCGACCTGGGGGCGAACGTCCCGCAGGTCCATGCGGGAAGCGAAGCCTGCGGTAGCGTCCTAATTTGAAAAACGGGCCTCTAAATCGTAACTCACCTGCCCCACGAAGTCGTCTGGCCGATAACAGTGAAGATCACGGAAGATGGTTAGGCTTGTTGCTTTGCATTTTGTGTTCGCTAGACGCCATTCGTACCCATGCGCCACCATACACGTCACGATAAAATCGTCTCTGGCCCGTTCGGTAGGCACAAATTTTATTGCCTCAATCTCGCAAGACGCTAGCTGTCTCTTTTGCTCAGGCAGGCAGCCAGCGGTTGGCAGCGCCAAAAGAATAACTAGGATTCTTTTCATCTAGCTTTCTGCTCCGCCACGATAGCCGCTCGCACCGCATCCACAGGCGATTTAACCGGCCCCTGGTGCAGCACCGCAAAAAATCGGCGCTTGGTACTCCCCTCGATTTGCGACACTTCAGGTCAAATTAGGACACTACCAAGCCCGTTGTTCAATATACTGCACCCCGACATACCGAACAAACTCATTTCTCGCAAATGTCCGATTTCTGGGAGGATCAATCACATGAAGTGGGCGACGATTGCGCTTCTCCTGATTAGCGGGAGCGCTTTTGCACAAACTCCCAAGTATTCGGAGAAAGAATTAACTGCTTGGAACAAAGTGCAGTATGACATGACGCAGTGCGCCGCTGTTTGGTACCGTCTCAAAGCCTGTGCACCCGAAAGCGCGAAACCGAAGGAAGTGAAACAGACAGAGCAGACGGCAGATCATTTCTTGGAATTAGCGATCGGTGTTGGTACGGAAATTGGAATGACATATGATGCCATAAATTCCAGATTGAAGATGGCGACGGAAGATCAAACCAAGTTGATCGAAGGCAAATGCATAAATTTCTCCTCTCTTGCCGCGCGGTACTTAACACGTTGCAAGGCACTGGGGGAGCATCCTGAGGCGGCATTTCAAGAATACATGAATAGGTGAAGGTACATTGACCACCGTTGCGCGGAACGTGGAAACTATTAAGTTTCCAAAAGATTTCGAAAATCCGTGGCGTGAAGATGGGCGGTTGCGGTTACGGTCGACATAACGGCGTGAGAAAGCGCCGAGTCGAGTCCTGCCTAGCGCTCGATGTCAATGAATTGCGTCGGCGTGGTGCGCCGACTGACGGTGTTGCGGGCACACTGACCTGGCAGGGCGACGGGAGATGCGGCGGCGACGGTGGCGTTCCACGTTGACTCTGCGGCCCTTACTTTGTGCTACATCTTCGATCTTGCTGCAGAGTCGAGGCGCGCTCAACAACGACTCTTGCTATCGCCCGTGCCTGCCGACTTCGGCGGCACGCGACTCTACTTTCTCTGTCCCGCATCGGGTTGCAATCGGCGAGCCGCCCGACTCTAACTTGCCAAAGGCGTGTTTCGCTGCCGGCAAAGTCATCAACTCGCCTATTCGAGTTAGTGCGAAGATCGGACTCGACGACTGCCTGTGCGGGCCGCGGTCAGGACGACGAACTCAAGCGCGCGGGCGCCGGTCCCTATCACCGATCAGCTTGCCGAGCTGGACCTGATCGCGGGGGCGTTAAAGCTTAGGCATCGCGACTGCCGGTAACGGATCGCTGAGATGCAATCCAGCGATCAGCTTCCGCTTCGCTTGAAAAGCCCAAAACCGTCAATTCTGGAAATCTGGGGTCGCGTACCTTGACGGCATATGGGCGCCCCGCGATGCCGAAGGCCTCATCCGGATTCGTAATCGTTATGATCTCGTAGGCGGTTTTTGCCATGCTCAGCAATATGCCTCGGAAGACGATGGCCGCAAGTCCCTTTGCAGCCAAACTGTACCACTACGCTTCTGCACATCTGATGCGCGAGGTCTATGAGCGGTTGCGAAAGAAAGAAGCGTCCTCAGTCACATCACCACCCGATAGCCAATAGGCGCCTCGAACGCGCGCGAAGCCTATCGTAGGTGTGCTGGCGAGCTTGCAACTTTCGACGCCGCAGTCAGCTTCAGAGGTTGTTCGTTTAGTCTTCCAGCTCGCTGATCGCAGCGGCGAGTTCAATGGCGTCTGGCAACGGAGAAAGCGCAGCCTCAATGATCGCCAGTCGCTCTTCATCGAGAAATCTGTTGCCAATCCTGCTTCTCCGGCTTCATGACTGCGCCCGAATTACGGTGCCAGTGTACTCAATTGACATCGCTCGAAAACGGTCGATGTCGCGGGATTGAAATCCTGGGATTCCCCGATGTGCCATTGCACATCTGAGTTTTGCCGCGCGCCCGGCGCACCGGAACAATGCTGTGTTGCACCCGGGTCCTGTTGCGGTGCATCTGCATGCCCAATATCGCGCCATGTTGCTTGACCCGAAGGCTGCGGGCGGGGAAGTTGCCGCCCGTGCACGCCCCGGCCGACTCATCCAGAAGTTCCACCGCATTCATCCCGGACTCCGGTCAGGCCTGGGTGAGGCTCGCGCTTGCCGTGGTGATCGGTTCGATCGGCAGCGTCGGCATGTGGTCGGTCGTGGTCGTGCTGCCGGTCGTACAGGGCGAATTCGCCGCCACGCGCGGGGCCATATCGCTGGCCTTTACGCTCACCATGCTCGGCTTCGGCCTCGGCGGCGTCGCGACCGGGCGGATCACCGATCGCTTTGGCATCGTGGTGGCGATGGGACTGAGCATTGCTTTCCTCGGGCTTGCTTATGTGGCTGCCGGGCTTTCGACCACGCTGTGGCAGTTCATCGCGGTGCATTTCCTGATCGGGCTGGGGACCTCGGCGACCTTCGCGCCCCTGATGGCGGAAGCCTCGCACTGGTTCGAACGCTATCGCGGCCTCGCCGTCACCATCGTCGCCAGCGGCAATTATGTCGGCGGCACGCTTTGGCCGCCGCTGGTCAATTGGGGAATCCAGTCGGCCGGCTGGCGAACCAGCTATATCGCGATCGGCATCTTCTGCGCGGTAGCGATGACGATCGTGCTGGCGGCTCTCCGCGTCCAGATCGGCGCGGAGACCACGCGCAGTCACGCGAACGCACCGCCGCCGCGGGTCGACCTGCGGCTCTCGACCAATACGCTGACGGTGATGCTGTGCATCGCCAGCATTGCCTGTTGCGTGGCGATGGCGATGCCGCAGGTTCATATCGTCGCCTATTGCGGCGATCTCGGCTACGGCGTGGCGCGCGGCGCGGAAATGCTGTCGCTGATGATGGCCTTTGGCGTCGTCAGCCGCATCGGCTCGGGATTTCTCGCCGACCGGATCGGCGGCATCCGCACGCTGCTGATCGGCTCGGTGGCGCAGGGCATTGCGCTGTTGTTCTATCTGTTCTTCGACGGGCTTACCTCGCTCTACATCATCTCGGCGATGTTCGGCCTGTTCCAGGGCGGCATCGTGCCGAGCTACGCCATCATCGTCCGTGAATCGATGCCGGCCAGCGAAGCGGGGACCCGGGTCGGCCTCATCATTTTCGCCTCCGTCTTCGGCATGTCGTTCGGCGGCTGGGTGTCCGGCGTGATCTTCGATGCGTCCGGCTCCTACGCCGCGGCATTCCTGAACGGGCTGCTCTGGAATGCGCTCAACATCACCATCATGGTGGCGCTGTTGATCCGGGCGCGGTCGCGGCTGGCGATGGCGTAAACGGGGCTCTCTCGGGCTCGCGCATCGTTCAGGCTGGCGGACTGCGGCTGGCTTTCACACCCCTGGCCTGCCTTGACCAGGACGCAGCCGCTGATCTTGAGGCTGCCGTCGGTCTCCTGCTCCAGCGTATACAGCGCCTCCCATGGCACGCCGTCGGCATCGACGATGCGAACCAGCTGGGCGATCTTGCCCTAGGACACGCGCGCTTCGCCAAATTCGAAACCCTTGTGGCGATAGATCGGGGCGTAGCTGTGCTGGACCATCCCTAAGAATATATCCGCCTGCGGGAACAGCTCGTGAATTCCCGGCGCCGCGTAGGAATAGGCGGTGGCGGCATCGTCGCGCCCGAGCGCTTCGACCTGGGAGCGGATGATGCCTTGCGCGGTGGCGGCATCGTCCGCGGCAAAGGCGGGTGAGGCGAGGCCGAACAGGAGCGCGGCGAGCAGGGCGAAGGCACGCATGGAGATGTTCCGCACAACAATTGACCGGGGTGCTCCGTCGGATAGCGAGGCCATGGTGGCGGCAGGAATTATTGGCCGGCCGCCATGGGCGCGGGAGCGCCGGAAATCCTCTCGGCGGACTCGCGTGGCTCGCGCCGTACGACAAGCCTGAAGATGTTTTGGCATTTGGGGCATTCGTACTCCAGCATCTCGTGCCGGTTCCTGACCGGCGTGACGCCGATCAGCGCCCTTTCGACGTTGCATACGATGCAAATGGGCTCAACTTTCATGGCAGCTGATCCTTTCCGGTGTCGGTGGTCTGACACCCAACCGTAGGGCGAACCGCCGACGCGCCGGTTAATTTGGCGGGCCGTACGAATACGGGGATTCAACGCCACTGCTAACCAAACCTGCTAAGCCCCCGCCTATGGCGGGGCGAAAACAGGAAAACAGGAAGTTTTACAGCTACGGGAATAGCGTAGCCTCCGCGGGTGCCTGCGATGTGACCGCCTGCCGCGAAAACAAATCGCGCGCACCCAATATCTTGTAACCAATTGCCTGATAGCCAATGCGGCGTTTCGCAGCCATGCGGGCCAGAACCGGCACTCTCATGTCGACATAATCATATACGACCACCTCGCGCTTGGCATCGTTGAGACGGTGCAACCGGCCGGCACGGAGCCGGCTAACGCCAATTGAGACGTCGGTGCATCCGCTTTCAATGCAACATTTTTAAGAATTCGATGTGATTGCTTTTCCGAATTAGTTCTTGGGTGCAATCAAGCAGCTTGGCCTTCGACGCGATATTTTTTTGAACACCGCGCAACCGGAGCAAAATAAATGAACGTTGCGTCGTCATGATGACGCAACACAGCATCTTGCGCCAGTAACGCTCGACGACCCGATAGACTTTTACGAGGCTCCGGAGATTCCGGCGACGCCGTAGTAAGCATAGTGGCCGCGAAGGACGGCGTTGATTTCGCTGACCTGTTCACTGATCGTTTGATGTCGTATTCGCTGCCTTAGCTCTTGCAGAGACGTAAGGCGGCGCCGGGTTGCGATCACGATCTTTTGAAGAGGTTTCGTCGGCCGGACGGCCACGAAACGATTTGTCCCATTGGATGAAGCCATTTTCCCAGCCCGCGAAGACATGGCTGAAACCAACGCCTGATAACAACGCTGCTCGATCAAACGACGGGTTCGAAAAAACGCCGCCAATCTGCACATACCGGAAATAGGGAGGACGGCAATGAAACGGTCTTTACTCATGGTTACATTACTAACGCTCGCCTGCGCAGCGACTTTGGCCCCGATAAGGTCGACGCCTCCAATGCTGCTTTCTCATGCAGACGGGGTAGAATGGAAATGCAGCAGGTCGGCGTTGATTCTAACCACCTGCTTGCCCAACCGCGATGCCCGCTTTACCTTGATGAACTGACATCGTGAGGCCGACACGGCATGGCCGTTTCGTCACATTATACCGACCGACGCACCGCTATCTGGCTGAATTTTGTTATCAGAATGGGCACCCAGCGGTACTCCGCTGGGTGAACGAATGTCCCGATGATATCGGCGGTCCGATTGAGTTAGCTAACGACGCATCGACGAAGCTCTTGCCGCGTGCAGCCCCAGCCTCGCCGCATGGTTATTTTACCTTGCCGCCCGCCCGGTACCCGCGAACAGCCTGCTAGGTCAGTTGAACGGATAGTACCGAAGCGAGAAAAAGGCGATGTTGTTGTTGACAGAAAGCCCCTGGTTCGGCGTGCCGCTACCAGTGGCAAGGCCCTGGAACGCGGTCAATTTTACAAATTCATACTGCGCGCCGATCCTGATCCGTCCCAGGTTGCCCTTATAGGCGTCTTGCCAGAAGCCAATCGTGAACTCCTCCGCCTTCTGGACGTCGAAAGTGCAGGCAGAACCAGCGAGTGGAGTGTTGAAGCCGCCGAGTGTTCCGCCAGTCAAGTTCTGATTGACGCATCCGTTATTGACGAAATTGGGATTGCCCCAGCCGCCTTGCGTCGCGGCGACGGTCCACGAATTCGCGTTTGTTCGATCCTGGCCATAATACGCATACACGTCATTGCCAGCGAACGGATGGGCTACCGCGCCCGCCATGAAACTCAGCGAGGTAAGCGGGGTCAGCGCGCCGTTTGGCCCGATGACGGCGTCGGGCAACTGGCTTGAGGTGTAGCGGCCAATCCCTTGACCGTACAGGATGCTGCCCTGCAGGTCGAGCAACTTCGGAATCACCGGGAGCAATACGCTGCCGCCGACTCCCCAGCCAAACGTTACCTGCTGCGACCAGCTGTTGGGAACGGTCGTGTCAGCAACCTGGTCGCTGAACCAGCGTTGCAAACCCAACAATTCGTAGTGGCCGAAGCCCGGATCGAGAGCCACTTTCTCGATGATGTCCGGCGTGAGGTCGTTCGAGCAGCTGGTTGTGCCGTTGAGGTGCGACGGGCCGGTGCAGTTGTTGTTGATGCTCGTAACGATCGGGGCGGGCGGCGATACAGTCGCCGCGCTGGGCGAGCCCGGAAACACAGCCCCTGGTTGCTCTATCGACAGGCCGAACGAGGCAACGTTGTTCCACTCCTGGACAAAGCGGATTTGCGGGTTGCGCAACCAGTCGAAGCCAACGACGTACTGTGCGTCGATGGTTAGCGGCACGTTTTCGCTACTTGGCAGCATACCGACCCGGTTCTGCGTCAAGAGGCTCCACGCCTGGCCGGCAGCCACGTGGAAGTGATAGATGTCGTTGTCGTATTGGCCGTATGCTTGGCGGATGCGAGGGGTGAAGCTGTTGCTCTCGCGGTTGTTCGCGTCGGTCGAGGCACCGAGAAAGTCCATTTCGTAGTAGCCCTTCAGGTGCTGATTCGGATCAATGTCGCCCCAGGTCTTCAAGGCAATCCGACTCTGCTGCGCGCTGGCGCGAAACTCTCGTTCGTTGTAGAGAGCCGAATTCTGCAGCGGCATACCCGGGCTGCCGAACGGCGGATCGCTTGCCCCGTTCGAGACTTCGCTATGCTGGCGCCACGCACCTTCCATCGCGATGAAGGAGCCGGCCATCGAGAAATGGATTCCGTCGAACCAGGATGGAAGGGCCTTGGTCGGCATCAGTGCGCCACCAGCCGGCGGCGGGCTCGGGATTAGAATTTCATTGCCGTTACGCGCCACGACTGCCTGCGGTGGTGTGCCACCAGCACGTGGCTGAGCCGATTGTTTCTTCGCGTGCGCCAGCTCATGCTGCATGGCGTCCAATTGCTGCTTCATGGCATTGATTTGCCGCTGCAATTGCTCCTCGTCGGCGTGGGCTGGCACGACCATCAGGTGAGATGCCCCGATCACCGTACCAGCGAGAAATACGCTAACGCTTCGTTTGAGTGCCATGTCAACACCTCGCCCCTTCAGTTGATGCAGGGGATTTGTAGTTTTTTAACCATGACACTCAGATGATGATTGGATGACAAAGTCAGATTCGGCGGAAACTCCATGGCAAATTGAAGATGGTCGTGACATATCAGCCACACAATCATCGATGCGGTTGAGAAGCTGGGGCAGGTCGAGCAGGAAGCGGGGCACGGGAAACGCGAAGGCTGCTCGCTAACCTAGTTCATCGACACCAAAATCGTGGCGAAGCAGATGGCGATGCGGATCGTAGACCGGCTAACCGTTAGCAAGCCGGGCAAAGTTGCTTACTGAATGTCGCGGTACTGATTGGAGCACGCACTCGTCGGCAGGTCGCACGATGCACCGAGAATCCCAACGCCCGGCACGAATACATAACCCGGCATCCTGATCGCGTTCGCTGGCATGTGGGACAGGAAGCCGTACTCCGGCCCATAAGGTAGCGCTTCGGCTTGCCTTGCCCCGAGCCATCGATGGGTCGCGTGAAGAGTGCGCTCATGATGAGCCCGATGCGGCTTTGCGTATTTATTGCCGCTTGCGGCCGTGGCAGCCGCCGAACCGAGCGAGATGGCGAGCGCTACGGTGGCGAGACCGACAGCAAGTGTTGCGCGGATTTTGAACGAGCTGATTTTGCCTGGCATGTGGGACCTCCTTTTTCTTCGGGAAACGCGCCCCTTTAGAATGATTAAGCCTTCCAACAAGGCGAGTTCCAGAATCTCTCGGTAAAATTTTCTTAACGAGATACCGGCTGCACCCACTCGCTCAGTCCACCGGTCGATCTGCGTGCCGCGTTCCAGCGCCGTGCAGCGCGTGTCACCGGCGACGCCGGTGCTGATTCCGAATGGGTCAATCGCGATACTTTGACCGCGCGCCGCTCACTTCCGGTCTTCCCCGATTAGCTGACTTTCTCAATATCTTGTAACCAATTGACTGATAGCCAATGCGGCGTTTCGCAGCCATGCGGGCCAGAACCGGCACTCTCATGTCGACATAATCATATATGACCACCTCGCGCTTGGCATCGTTGAGACGGTGCAACCGGCCGGCATACTGGGCAAGCGTGCCTTTCCATGCAATCGGTATGGTAAAAAAAAGAGTATCGAGACGAAAATCATCGAACCCCTCGCCGAGGTAGCGTCCGGTCGCGACTATGACACGTTCCTCGGCCTGGGGAGTTGCTGCGAGCCGAGCCGCGACGTCGCGGCGCTGCTTCTCGCTTTGCCCACCGCGCAATACGACGACATGCCTTGCGAAACGCTCAAGACGCTTTGCAATGATCTCCAAGTGGGCAGTACGTTCGGTTATTACGACGGGTGAACGGCCCGCTTCCAGCGCACGCAAGACATCATCGAATATAAGATCATTGCGCGCTTCATCGGCGACCATTTCCTTGAAAACATCCTGGATGGAAGGAGCAGAAGTGTCCAATGTGGCTTGGAGTTGGAAGCTGGTATCCCTGATCCGCACCACGTGATCAAATGGGCGTTTGGCGGTCTCGGATCTCGCATCTACACGATGGCGGATGGGGCCACATTGCATAACGATGATCGGGTGATGCCCGTCTTTTCGGGTCACCGTTGCTGACAGGCCCGGGATATAACGTGCCTTGCTGCGGCGCGCGACCAGTTCAAAGCTCACCGCCGACAAGTGGTGGCATTCATCGACTACGAGATGCCCATAATTGCCGACGACATCATTGACCTCTCCTTTGCGAAAAAGGCTCTGGATCAGCGCGACATCAACCTGACCCTTTGGTTGCGACGACCACCGCCTATCATGCCAATCGCATCGCGCGGCAGGCTTGAGAACGCTGTGAGCCGCTCAATCCATTGATCCATCAGTTGACGGCGATGAACGAGGATCAACGTATTCAATCCGCGTTCGGCCATCATCCGGATAGCTAAGACCGTCTTGCCGAACGCTGCGATGCCGCGAGCACGCCGGTATCGTGCGGCAACAGGGCCGCGACCGCTTGCTCCTGGCTTGGGCGCAGTGCCCCGGTGAATGCGATTGGGATTGGCGCACCGGTAGTGCGGCAATCTTCGATTGTTACTGCAATTCCAACTGACGCAAGGAGATCGCGGACGGCGTCGAGGCACCCGCGAGGCAGCGCAACGTGATGGCTGGTCAACTCCGCGCAAGACCTGACTCGAAAAAAACCGATCGTAGGATCCGAATCCGATATCGGGGACGCATTCCATCGTGTTGGTAATCAGGAAGGCTCCGAGACGGCGCGCCAATGCCACAGGAATCGGCTCCTCGAAAAAGATCCAAGCGTGAGCACCGTTTCCGGATCGGGACTGCTTTGCTTCACCCGATAGCTGCGCAGAAACGACCAATTCTATCGAGCCGCCTAAATCGGGGCCCGTGAGCTATAGAATTTGTTGCTATAGCTCAATTTTTATATTATTATGAGCTATAGAGGGGGCGCCTATAGCTCATGAGTTGGAACCGGGAAAAACCGGATTGGCCAAATTTCACTTATGATTCAATGGCCTTGGAGCCGCTGGAAAAGCAGTTCCTGCTCCAGTCCGGGGAATTCATCGGCACTTTCAAGCATATCGGCCCCGATGATCAGGATACCCTCAAAATCGAGCTTATCAGCGACGAGGCCGTAAAAACCTCCGAAATCGAGGGCGAGATACTCAACCGCGACAGCGTTCAATCGTCACTGCGCCATCAGCTTGGGCTGGGAGCAGAAAAGCCGGGCATTACACCGGCCGAACGCGGCATCGCGAAAATGATGGTTGATCTCTACCGCAGCTTTGCGGAGGCACTTACCGACAAGACGATGTTCGACTGGCACCGCATGTTGCTGAGCGGCGATACATCCATCCAGGTCATTGGCGGCTACCGGACGCACGCCGATGCCATGCAAGTCGTCTCCGGTCCGATCCATAAACGCACGGTGCATTTCGAGGCTCCGCCGTCCAGCCGCGTGCCGGACGAGATGAAGCAGTTCATCACCTGGTTCAACGATACTGCCCCCGGAGGCAAGAATCCGTTGTCGCCGCTGACGCGCGCCGGTATTGCCCATCTGTACTTCGTGTGCGTTCACCCGTTCGAAGACGGCAACGGCCGGATAGGCCGTGCCCTCGCGGAAAAATCCCTCGCGCAAAATCTTGGTCAACCCAGCCTGATTGCGCTCGCCTATACGATTGAGCGGAAGCGCAACGATTATTACGCCTCATTGGAGCGCAATAACAAAGAGACCGAGATCACAAGCTGGCTCGAATATTTTGCGAACACGGTTCTGGAAGCCCAGAACAACACCATCAGGCGTGTGGATTTCTACGTCGACAAGGCGAAGTTCTACGAGAAGCATCGCGGCGCGCTCAACGAGCGTCAGGAGAAAGTCATCGCCCGGATATTCCGCGAAGGCATCGACGGCTTCAAGGGCAGCTTGAGCGCAGAGAACTATATCAGCATCACCGGAACGTCCCGTGCCACGGCGACAAGAGATTTGCAGGACCTTATCGAGAAGGGCGCATTGACCAAGACCGGAGAACTGCGTCACACCCGGTATCACCTTAATTTGGCCAAGCCGTAGTGAACTGCGGCCGGGTCACTCGACGGTGATATCGGCGGACTTGATGATCCCGTCCCACCGCGTTCGTTCCTCGTCGATAAACTTTGGCTGTCTTGGGGTAGCGGTCCCTGAAGCATCGACGACCGTTGATGGGCCGTGCGATGAAGCAGGCACGCAGCGCAGTTCGTCCGTTTCAAGCGATAAGACCGCCGAATGTACGATTGAGAAAGAAAGACCGTGGTCAGATCGAGCGTCGAGCGTTAGTTTGCAAGCCGCTGAGGTATGGCAATGAGCGACGAAGGGTAGCGTTTCTGGTGCGGTGATCCCGAACAAGACTTAATAAGTCACTGATTTTATCGGTGGGCCCGGCAGGGCTCGAACCTGTAACCAGACCGTTATGAGCGCGAGGATAAGGCGCGTCTTCGCTGATTTTCCTGCATTTCCGTCCAGTTTGATCGCGTTCATTACACCTTATCGCGGCCGTTTCTGGTGCGAAGCTGGTGCGGCGCGCTTATAGCTACAGTTGGGAGGCGGGGGCGTTGTCGCCAGAACTGTCTGTTCGCGGTGGGCATCGCTTGCTTCACTTGTTCGTCACGGCAGAGCGCCCGCTCCGAGCGGATGCGCAGCTTCGCTGGCGCTTTTTATCAGCCGCGGCATGGGCAAAATGGGCGGAAGCACAACATTACGCCCGGCAACCTGGAGCGCCTCAATTAATTGCTTATAGGGGGTAAGACGCAGGTATTGATCAGCTAAAACCGCAACGATGCGGCGACTGCCGTGATCGGTTGCAAAGAGTTTAATCCCGTCGAGTGATCCTCTGGCCAGCAAAGTGGTCAAAGCCGGTACCAGGCTGACGCCTAATCCCGCACGCACCAGCTCGATTGCGACTTCGTAAGTGCGACAACGTGCAACGATACGGTGCGACGGGAGCACGCGCTGATACCACTGTTGAACTTGAAGCGTGTGTTGTGTCCCGAAATTGAACAGGACGCATCTGTTGAGCAGGCAACCAACATCCGCGGGAGCGGAGTTCACCTCCATCGCATCGAAATCGATCGAACTCGGAACGGCAAATACATAAGGATCCTCGACTATTGATACTTGCGGGAAGCCGACGCTGGTCTGAGCAACCGAGTCGGCCGCGATAAGTCCGATGTGGGCTTGCCGCGAGTAAAGCATTTCGAGCACCTCGCCGGGCGAGGCCTCTTCGATGTCAACTTCCATGCCGCAAGAGCTATCGCAGCTCAAGAGCGCATTAGGCAGCAGCGCCTTAATCACCGAGTTGAGCCCTGCCACACGGATAATGACGCGCTTTCCGACGGCAAATTCGCGCAATTCCGCTTGCGCCTCGTCGACCTCCCTGAGAATGCTTTGCGCGTGTCGCAGGAGCACCCGTCCCGCGTCCGTCAGGACCATGCGGTTGTGACCGCGATCGAATAGTCTTGTACCGATGCTGCCCTCCAGTCCCGCCAATTGGTTTGATACCGAGGGCTGTGCGAGACCGAGTCGCTTGCTGGCTCGGGTTAGCGTCAACGACTGGGCGACGGTCAGGAATACTCGAAGCTGGTGCAGATTCATCTGCAATACTCCCACATGCTTAGAACGTTATGCCGAGCTCGATCACCTCGATCGCATGAAGGTGAGTTCAGCATGGAGACAGTACTAAATGTTATCGGCCTTGCGAGAGCCGTGCTTGCCCTTGTGGCGAAGCGCCTCGATCATGACAGCGGACTAGCTCGGCGGCACCACTTCGTCTTCATCACCCTAAAAGAAAATCACGGCCATGACAGTCGAACCACGCAATGGAGCGGGTGAACGCTCACGATAGGGCCGCTCCTCATGCAGCCGTCCATCCAGCCGGTAGATGTACCATCAAACGGCACCTCGGACAGCGCGACGGATTACGCGACGATGAAATCGGATGTGATTAGGAGACTTTCAGGAGCCATATGGCGCAGTCTTGGGGGTGGCATGTTTTACCTGCAATGCGATCCCAGCCGGGCAGACCGACAGGTCAGCCGGCGAACGCGGCCCAGGGCCATAGACAAAAGCTATGGGCCTGATTTCTTGAATCCGAAGGACGGTACGCTTCTTAATGTTGACGCGGGCACATTCAGTGCCTCCTAAATGGGAGAAATGCGCCATGAAATGGGAGAAACCGGCCTGGTGTGATCTTCGCCTGGGATTCGAAGTCACGGCGTACGTCTACGTCCGCTAGGACTACCGCGACGGAAAGGAGGCTCGCGAGCCTCTTTTTTTCTCGCAGGGAGGAATTCACGGTGGATGTGGAAGTTCTTCGGCCGGACAGCGTCGTTCAATTGAGCCCGTTCTATCTTCTGCGGTGGGAGGAGACGCAGCATGCGTATGTCCTCTTGTATCCGGAAGGTGTGGTCAAGTTGAACGGTACGAGTGGCGAGATCCTGCGGCTGGTGACCGAATCCGCCACCGTTCAAAACATCGTCGATCAACTCACGACGAAATACGCCGATCAGAGCATCGCGCCGGATATTCTCGAGTTCCTGGAGGTTTCTCATGCCAATAGCTGGATCCGCGTTAAGCCTTGATGGCCTTGGCCTCCCGCTGTGGCTCCTGCTTGAACTCACCTACAAATGCCCGCTCAAATGCCCTTGGTGCAACAACCCGGTCGATTTCGATCAGTATCGTGACGAGTTGTCGACGGAGGAATGGAAGGAGGTGCTGCGGCGGGGGCGGCAGCTCGGCTCGCTCCAGTTGGGTTTCAGCGGTGGTGAGCCCATGTTGCGCCGCGATCTGGAGGAACTCGTCGCGGAAGCGGATCGCCTCGGATATTATACGAATCTGATCACTTCGGGCATGGGGCTGACGCCGCTCCGGTTACAGGCTCTCAAACAGGCCGGTTTGAAGCAGATCCAGCTCAGCCTTCAGTCCTGCGATCAGAAGCTAAACGATGAGCTTGTCGGCGCAAAGGCATTCGACCACAAGATCGAGATGGCGCGTGAAATCAAGCGCCAAGGGTTTCCGATGGTCCTCAATGTGCCGGTAAGCCGCCATAACATCCACGAGACGCAGCGCTTCTTGGATCTGGCGGACGAGATCGGAGTGGACTACCTCGAATTTGCCAACCTGCAATATTATAATTGGGCCATGCTCAATCGCTCGGAGCTCCTGCCGACGCGGGAGCAGCTCGAGCAGGCGGAGGCGGCGGTTCAGGCGGCGCGGGCGCGCCTCAACGGGCGCACGACGATCTATTTCGTCGTGCCGGATTACTACGATGGGCGTCCAAAGGCCTGCATGAACGGCTGGGGCAACATCCACCTGACCATCGCTCCCGACGGAACCGCGCTACCGTGCCAGGAGGCGCGGCTGATAGATGGGATCGAGTTTCCGAACGTTCGCGATCACGACCTGGGATGGATATGGCACGAATCGTCGGCGTTCCGCAGATTCCGCGGCGACGAGTGGATGCGAGAACCCTGCCGCTCCTGTGATGAGCGGGAGAAGGACTTCGCAGGGTGCCGATGCCAGGCGTTCCTGCTCACCGGGGATGCCGCCAATGCAGATCCGGCCTGCAGCCGCTCGCCGCACCACCATCTCATTCAGGATGTGATCGGGGTGGCAGCCGCGGGCGGATCGCGCAAACCACTCATCATGCGCCGCGCCGGCGTCGTCGCGACATAAGATCATGCCGCTGCCGCATGACAGCTTGCTCGGGACACTGACTGCGGGCCTCACGCTGACTCTTATACTGATCGTGGTCGCCCGGGCGCTTGGCTCGGGCGTGTGAGCACGTGGGAGAGGCGCGTGGATATCACGGCGTTGGATGGGGTTGCGCGTTATGTCCACATCGTCGCCGTCATGGTGTGGATCGGGCACAATTGGGTGAACGTCATTTCGCGGCCGCGCTACATGCGGGTGCTTCCCGAGGATCCGCCAGAAGTGTTTCGTGCCGTGTTCATCGCGGCTGCCAGGCGGGAGCACGGCGTGTTCCGTTATGCGTCGCTGGCGGTCGTCGGCACCGGTGTGTTCATGCTGTGGAATCGTGAACAACTATGGGACGCCGTGATGCTGCGCGGCGGGGCGGCTGTGATCGGCATCGGCGTGTGGCTCGGGCTCGTTATGACTGCGAACCTGTGGTTCGTGCTTTGGCCGCACCAGAAGAAAGTTCTCGCATTCGTGCCCGCGACGGTCGAAGAGCGGCTTCGCTGTACGCGGATCACCTTTCTCTCCTCCCGCACGAACACAATCCTGTCGATCCCGGCAGTCTTCTTCATGGTGATGGGGTCTCATGCAGGTTCCGCATTCTAACCCCTTCCAGATTCGGAGCTTTGCCAGCGGACCCGCGGCCATTCCGGCGGAGGTTCTCGCGGAGGTTCGCCGGGATCTCGCCGATTGGAGCGGCAGCGGTTTGTCGATATTGGAATTGCCCTTCGCAGGCGCCGAATTTACCGAGATCCAGGACGAGGCCGAAACGGATCTGCGGCTCCTGTTGGGGTTGCCGCCGCACTTCCGGGTACTCTTTCTGCAGGGCGGTGCATCGGCGCATTTCTCGCTGGTTCCGCTGAATCTCCTCAGCGAAGGCGACGTCGCCTCCTATGTCGAGACCGGCTACTGGTCGGCGCGCGCCGTGAGCCAGGCCCGGCGGGTTTGCGCCGTACACATCGCGGCGCGCGGGCAGCGGGCGATTCCGCCATTCGACACCTGGCGCGTCGCGAATGGTGCCGGCTATTGCCATATCACCACCAACGAAGCCGCCGACGGCCTGCAGTTCCACGACGTGCCCGATCTAAACGGCGTGCCGCTGGTGGCGGACATGACGGCCGACCTGTTGACTCGGCCGGTGGATTTCGCGCGATACGGCCTCGTCTACGCCAGTGCGCAGAAGAATCTCGGAACGGCCGGCCTCACCGTCGTCATCGTGCGCGATGATTTGCTCGGCCACGCCCGGCCGGGAACGCCGGCGCCCTTCGACTATGCGCTTCAGGTCAAGGAGCGCAGTCGGGTCAACACGCCGCCGATGTTTGCGATCTACCTCATGGGCCGCATGTTGAAATGGCTCCAGCGTCTCGGCGGATTGGCTGCGGTGGCGGAGCGCAACCTCCGCAAGAGCTCCCGGCTGTATGATGCCATCGAGTCGAGCGAATTTTACGTCTGCCCGATTCCTCGGCGCGACCGTTCCAATGTCAACGTGTGTTTCCGCTTGCCTACCGCGTCGCTCACGACCGAATTCCTCGAGGCTGCGCGAAGTCGCGGCCTGCTCCATTTGAGTGGGCATCATTCCGTCGGCGGCATCCGCGCCAGCCTCTACAATGCCGTTCCCGAGGAGGCGGTCGAATTGCTTGCGGGTTTCATGGATGAGTTTGCCCGAGCATGCCGCAAACGGGTCTGAACATGGGACGTCTCGGCAATGCTCTCAAGCGCGGTTTCGCCGTTCGGCGCGTCCGGTCCGCGGCTTGTGCCAACTGCGACGGCGTCATGCCGCAATATGCCGTCGACGTCATGGGGCTTCGGTTTCAAAATCCTGTAGGACTTGCGGCAGGCTTCGACCGCGACGGGCGCCTGGTGAATCATCTGGAATCCTGCGGCTTTGGCTTCGTCGAAATCGGCACTGTGAGCGCATCGAGGCGGCCGGGAGGCGGCAGTCTCGTAGCTGCCGTCAAGAACTTGGCGAGCGTCCGATCTGCTGGGCGGGACCTGCGGGTCGGGGTCAATATTGGCAGCAGTCGGGACGGTTTCGGTACCGAAGCATTGGGCGAGCATATCGCCGCAATGCGGACGTTGTGGCCATTTACCGACTATCTGGCCATCAATCTCACCAGTCCGCGAAGCCCCGCGCGACGGCGTCTCGAACTCGCGCCTTGCGCCGGCTTTCTCGCCGCCCTCGGCGCCGAGCGGGACGCGCTGACAAGATCGAGCGGACTGCGCGTGCCATTGGCCGTGAAACTTCTGCTGGATCACGCCTCGCAGCCGCTGGTCGAGGTCCTGAAAGCCGCGCAAATCGCCGGAATCATCGGAGTCTCCGACAGCGTCGATGTTCTGCGCACGGCCAGTGCAGCGTTCGACCCGATTCCGATCATTTCGGTCGGGGGCATTCGCAGCGCTCCCGACGTGGCCGCGCGCCTCGCCGCTGGCGCGATGCTGGTGCAGATTTTCCGGGCTTTTGTCGGCGGGAGCCCGTTTCTACCGCGCCGGATCGTTGCCGGGCTGCAGGCCGGAACCGGACTGGAGAGAGCCGGATGATAGGTACCGCGGCAACCGTGCTGGCCGTCCTGCTCACATCTTCGCTGGCGATCCGCGTCTGGCTCGGTTCTCGTCAGATCGGGCATATCCGGCGGCATTGCGAGTTATCGGCGAGCGAGAGGCGGGATCGTCTTCCGGATCGGGATCGGGCTGTCGCCGACCAAGCGGTCGCGCGCATTGTTCTGGACGTCGTTGCCGCGGGCGCGCAGGTCGTCCTCATCGCGACACTGACGCTGGGCGGCGGTCTTGCTTGGCTGGGCAGGCTTTTGCCGCCTGGAACGGCATCCGCAGCGGCCATTGTAACGGCAGCCGTTCTCCTGCTTGTGCTGGTGCGGATTGCGGCCGGGGCCTGTCGCCGCTTCGGCGTCGACGGTCGCCTTGGCCTTAACCGCATGACGGCTCGATCCTTCGTTGCCGATGCCGCCAAGAGCATAGCGATGGCGGGCGCGCTGGCCGGTGTCGCCGGCGGGGCGCTGACCTGGCTCATGGAGACGGATCGCGCCAATTGGTGGATCTGGGCGGCACTCCTATTGGGCGGCGGGCTGACGGTTCAGGCCTGGCTCCACCCTGTGATCGTCGCGCCACTGTTCGCGCGATCCACGCTGTTGCCGGACGGCCCCCTCAGGGAACGACTCACGATTCTGCTGCGACGCTGCGGTTTCAGTCGGACGGCGATCGTCGTGACCGACGACTCGCGCCGTTCGGCTCGTGCCAACGCCCGGGCCGTGGGTATGGCCGGAGCCTGTCGCATCGAGCTGTCAGATACCCTGGTGTCGCTCCTCGCCACCGACGAGATCGAAGCGGTCACGGCGCACGAGGCCGGCCATTTGCGGCTTCATCATCGGGGCAAGGATCTGGCCGCCAGGATCCTGCTTGGCATTGTGGCTTCCGCGGGCTTCCAAGCCCTTGCCGGAAACCCCGATGTGACGGGCGCATTGGGACTGTCGCACGAGACTCCGGCCGTCTCGATTGCGGCATTCGTCCTGATGGTGCCCATTCTCGGCTTGTTCCTCATGCCGCTTGCCTCCTGTTGGTATCGGCATCTCGAATACGAGGCCGATGCCTTTGCGGCACGCCATGCCGACCCCAAAAACCTGGCCCGCGCGCTCCGCAAGCTCGAGGCCGCCAATGCCGCGACGCCGTCCTCGGATCCGCTCTATGCGGCGTTCTTCAGCGGCCACCCGGAGCCGCAAGCCCGTCTGCGACGTATGTTCTTGAGCAGCGAATGAAAGCGAGCGCCCAACCTTAACGGACCATCCACCCATTCAAATTCTCGCTCTCAAGACGACACGCCGTAAGTGCCGTCTTGTCGGGCGCCTGAGAGATGCAGCGCGTCCAATACGACCGTACCCGCATCGCCCGAACCCGCGCCTCAGGCAATTTCATGCTTCCCGCTTGTTTCTCGCGCCGCGCCATGTCGGGCACCTATCGGGGTAGTAGGTCGGCGCGCGCATGACGCTTGAAGAACAAGAGATGATCCGCGCGACGGCGCGGGATTTTTCCAAGGCGCAGCTTGCCGCCATGACGGAATTTCTGAAACTGCGGAAGCTCGCCGCGCAATACATTCCCGAGCGACTAATCGTGCGCGACGCCATGCCGGCGACGCCGTCGGGAAAAATCCAGAAGTTCAGGCTGCGCGAGATGCTGCGGGACGGCTGAAACGCTCGCACATGTCGCAGGATATTATGTCGTGAATGTCTATTTGGTGGCGCCGGCGGCTTCCCGCTCCATGTCGCGGCCAGACAGGTCCTCGACTTGCATGTTGGCGTAGTCGCGCGCCATCTCCCGCATCAGGAATTTGGCAGGAACGTCGTGGTACGACCCGTGGTCGTTCACATATTGCATGTAGGTCCGGCCCGCGCCGTCGAAAGAATGCAGAAGCGCGTCGGTGTGGCCGTCGAAATCGAGCGGATGTACGCCGACCTTGGCGCAGAGCGTGGCGTTGAAGGTTGGGGTTGCCTTGCGCCAGGCACCGTCCACATAGACTTCCGTGAAGCCATGCCAGGTGAAAACGTCCGTGCCCATGCTTTGGCGCAGCTTCTCGGTCGTGAGGTGGTTGCGCACGTCGGCAAATCCGACGCGGGCGGGAATGCTGTGGACGCGGCAGGCGGCGGCGTAAAGCGCCGCCTTGCCCACGCAATAGCCGTTGCCGGCTGCAAGCACGCTGGAGGCCCGGAACGTCTCGGGCGTGCGCATGTTGACGTAAGGGTTGTAGCGAATGCCGTCGCGCACCACCCTATAGAGCAGGCTGGCCTTCTCGCGGTCGCTGGCGTCCGCCGGAACGGCGGCGCCGGCGAAGTCCCGGACGGCCGGATGATCACAATCGATATATTCGCCGGGATCGGTGTAGAGGCGCCGGATCGTGTCGGGAAGAACGTTGGTCATGGCGCAGCCTAGCAAGCGGGGTTAGCGAAATCCAATTCGGTAATTAATCTCACGAGTAGAGGCAGCCTGGCCCACGGCTTTGGCGGGTTGGCGGACAGCTGACCCGCGACGGCAAGCCGGTGCCCGACTGACAAGTACGCCATGCGTCAGCAAGGTTGCCGAAGCTCTCAAGTCGAAATTCGCATTACTCACCATTTGAGTTTAGAAGCAGTCATGGCTGTTTTCCCAAATTCGGAATTTGCTGTACGTCATCGCCGCCGATGACGTCTCGTCTGCGCATTCGGTATTGTCGCTGTTCTCCTCGAATAGTGTCCTGAGCAATCGCCATAGCTCGCGGTGACCGGTAGTTTGCCCGTCCTGATTTAGATAATCCGCAATATCCATCGTCGCTATTTGGTAGTCGACCGCACCTCCGACGGCCGCATCCGAATGCGTCACCTCAAGCTCGACGTACAAACGTTTGCTGTCGGTATCGAACACCAGAGTACAGCGATCAGCGTCGGTAACCTCGGGGTACAAATCTCGCTTTAAGAAAGCCATTTTCCGCTCCCAATCCGGCCCAATGTCTCAGCAGCAGCTAGTCCAGCAAGATCCGGTCGCCCCGGGTAAAGACTTCAAACCCGTCGGCACGCGCGATGGCGGCCAGCGTAATTCCTGCTTCATTTGCCACGCGGACCGCCAATGCTGTCGGCGCGGAGACCGACACGATGACCGATGCGCCTATCACCGACGTTTTCTGTACCATCTCGACGGAAACACGGCTCGTCAGAACGACAATTCCGTCATGTCCTAGCTACGGCATCGCGCGAAAGTGCGCCTGTGAGCTTGTCGAGCGCATTGTGGCGGCCGACGTCTTCCCGCAATGCGACGACGCCGCGGACAGGTTGCCAGAAAGCTGCGGCGTGGACCGCGCGTGTTTCGATATTCAGTCTTTGAAGTGGCAGAATGCTCTGCATTGCCTCAATTATCTGCCTTGAGGCAAATTTGCGGCCTTCACCGACGATTTCTGCCGGCCGAATCGATTCTGCCAGCGATTCGATGCCGCATAATCCACAGCCGCTCGGCCCCGCAATGCGGCGGCGGCGCTCTCTAAGCCTCAGGGAATTGCTGCCAGCGAGCCACATTCGCAGTTCAATGCCGTCACGTGAGCGAACGAGATCGATGGATTTTATGTCGGTGGCGCGGCGGACAACTCCTTCCGTGAGGCTAAATCCGATTGCGAAATCTTCCATATCCTCCGGCGTTGCCATCATGACCGCATAGGTGCTGCCATCATAGACCATGGCCACCGGCGTCTCTTCCGGAATGGGTCGCTCGCCGCCGCTGTGCAAGCCGTCGCGCCAGATATCCCGATGCACGCTCCGGCTTGGAGGCCTTGTCCAGGCCTGATCCTGAGCAGCCTGATCGAGGGGAATGGGAACACAGGTACTCATCACGCGGCGGCCTTTGCGGCCTTCGCGGCAACCCTGGCGCGCAGCTTCTCGACCTCGACCACGAAGCGGCTGTGGCTGCCGCGGCTGATTTCCTCGATCGAGTCTTTCGCCAGGAGATCGAAGGTGACAAGGCGGCCCTCGATTTTGCTGACGGTTACGGTGATGTCGACGTGCATGCCGCGCAGCGTCGCGCCGCCGTGGGAGATGCTGATGCCGGTCCCGACCGAATCCTCGCCGGGATCCGTATGGGCAAGCAGAAACTCACGGCAGGCGATCTCGAAATCGCGCACCAATTCTGGCGTGGCGTAGACGCGCAGCGTCTCGCCAAGGAAGTCGATGGTGCGTGGCGTGTCGATCTCGATCCGGCGGGTTGCCGATAGGCCGACGCTCAAGGTTGATTTCATAGGGAGATCCTCCGTTGAGGCGATACAAAATGCCGAAGCTCCAGATGCGAGGCCTTGTCAAATATCGGCGCGTTGAAAGAGTTCGCGTCGAACGAAGGTTGTGCGGCGCAAGCAGTGATTTGGCGCTGCAGCCGATCGAAAAGTGAAATGCGATACATCTTCATTGACATCTTCCCGGTATCACTGTATCACTTATTTTCGTATTTATATACCAAAATACTAGTTAGGGAAATTCCAAGGAAGGCGGGTGGCGAAATGCGACCCCGCGCGTATGGCTGAGGAGAACGCGATGAGCGCAGCCAAGAACGTCAAGCGCGTGCCGACTCTCTGCTATAATTGCGTGTCCGGTCCCGACTTCATGAAGGTGAAGGTGGAGGACGGCATCGCCACCGAAATCGAACCGAATTTCGATGCACAGGACGTGCATCCGGCGCACGGCAGGGTCTGCGTCAAGGCCTATGGCCTGGTGCAGAAGACCTATAATCCGAACCGAATTCTCACGCCGATGAAGCGCACCAACCCGAAGAAGGGGCGCGACGAGGATCCTCGTTTCGCGCCGATCTCCTGGGACGAGGCGCTGAACATCGTGGCCGTGAGGCTGAAAAGCATCAGCGACAAAGGCAAGATTGACGAGTCCGGTC
Source organism: uncultured Alphaproteobacteria bacterium (assembly GCA_963753875.1). Taxonomy (GTDB): domain Bacteria; phylum Pseudomonadota; class Alphaproteobacteria; order Rhizobiales; family Xanthobacteraceae; genus Bradyrhizobium. Next base: position 27,543 of record CAVWDY010000016.1, read on the forward strand.
TGCCGCGCCTCGCCGTCAGCTTCGGCCACGGCGGCACTCCCGCCAACTACATGGGCTCGTTCCCGGCTTTTCTCGCGGCGTGGGGGCCGATCGACTACAGTTTCGGTTCGGGGCAGGGCGTCAAATGCGTCCATTCCGAACATCTCTACGGCGAATTCTGGCACCGCGCGTTCACCGTCGCCGCCGATACGCCCAACACACGCTACATCATTTCGCTTGGCGCCAATGTCGAGGTCACAGGCGGACCCTGCGCGGTAACTCGTCACGCCGATGCGCGGCTACGCGGCTACAAGCGCGTCCATGTCGAGCCGCACCTTTCCATCACCGGCGCCTGCTCGGCGGAATGGGTACCGATCCGCCCGAAGACCGATCCGGCCTTCATGTTCGCCCTGATCCATGTGCTGCTGCACGAGCACGGGCTTGCAAAGCTTGACGTTCCCTTCCTGCGCGACCGCACTGCCTCGCCCTATCTCGTCGGGCCGGACGGGCTCTATCTTCGCGATTTTCTCAACGGCAAGCCGTTGGTGTGGGACGAGGCAAGCGGGCAAGCCGTTACCTTCGACACACCGGGCGCTGTTCCTGCCGTCGACGGCCGTTATCGCGTGGCCAGTGCCGCCAGCATCGATGCCGACGCAGCGCGAAGCGAATATTCCGATGTCGAAGGGGCGACCGCCTATCGGATGCTGGTCGACCATATCGCGCGCTACACGCCGGAATGGGCGTCGGCTATTTGCGATGTGCCTGCGGCGACCATCCGCCGCATCGCCGGCGAATATCTCGAAGCCGCCAGCATCGGAGCGACGATCGAGATCGATGGCAAGATTTTGCCGTTGCGGCCGGTGGCGGTGACGCTCGGCAAGTCCGTCAACAATGGCTGGGGTGCCTTCGAGTGTTGCTGGTCGCGCACGGTGCTCGCCGCGCTGGTCGGTGCACTCGAGAATCCTGGCGGCACGCTCGGCACCACGGTGCGCGTCAACCGTCCGCAGGACAATCGTCATCTCAGCGTCAAGCCGGGCGAAGACGGGTTCATGGTCCAGCATTTCAATCCGACCGGCAGCAACAGCTGGCGACCTAAGCCTGAGACGCGCAACCTCTACACGACGCTGGTGCCGATCGTCGGCCGCAATGGCGGCTGGAGCCAGGCGCTGGGCCCGACCCAGCTCGCCTGGATGTTTCAGGAGAATACGCCGTCCGATTGGACGATGCCTGAGCCGACCTATCCGGAAATGTGGATCGTTTATCGCTCGAACCCGGCGATCTCGTTCTGGGAGTCACGTCGCCTCGTCGACGCGGCTGCGCGTTTCCCGTTCATGGTCGCCTTCGCCTATACGGTGGACGAAACCAACTACATGGCCGACCTGCTTCTGCCGGAAGCCTCCGACCTCGAGTCGACGCAACTCATCCGCATGGGCGGAACCAAATTCATGGAGCAGTACTGGGACTGTCATGGCGTCGTGTTGCGGCAGGCGGCCGTCGCGCCTCAGGGCGAAGCCCGCGATTTCACCTGGATCACCACCGAACTCGCCAAACGCACCGGCCTTTTGCCCGAATATGTCGCCGCGCTCAATCGCGGCATCGCCGGCGTGTCGCCGCTCGCGGGCAAGGACTACGATTACTCGTTTGATGCGGCTACGCCGCCAGAGCCCGACCAGATCTGGGACTCGGTCTGCCGCGCCGCGACCAGAACGCTGTCGGAGGGCAAAGAGGAGCACGGCTTAGACTGGTTTAAGGAGCACGGGTTCTACGCCGTACCGATGTCGCGTCTCGACTGGTATCTGACGCCGACCATGGAGAAGCAGTGTCTGCGCTACGAATTGCCCTATCAGGAACGCCTGTTGCGCATCGGGCGCGAATTGGGCAATCGCCTGCACGAGCACAAGATGCACTGGTGGGACGAGCAGCTCTCCGAATATGTCGCGCTGCCGGTATGGGACAACGTGCCGGCCCGCTGGGAGCGCGAATTGGTCAATTCAGGCGCACGGATCGAGGATTTTCCGTTCTGGCTACTGACCACCAAGAGCATGCAATATCACGCGGGCGGCAACGCCGCGATCGCGATGATGCACGAAATCTCCGAAAACGTGCGCGGCAACACCGGGGTCATCATCAACGCGGACACGGCCGCCAAACTCGGCATCGCCGATGGCGACCGCGTCGAGGTACGCTCGCATATCGGAGCGACCTACGGCAAGGCATCGCTGATGCAGGGGGTGCGGCCGGACACGCTCGTGATCGTTGGCCAGTTTGATCATTGGGCGACCCCCTTCGCCAAGGACATGGAGCGGGCGAGCCTCAACACGATCGGGCCGATGTCGCTCGAACTCACCGACGCCACCGGTTCGGGGGCCGATATCGTGCGCGTCGCCGTGCGGCGCATGGCGAGGAAAGCGGCATGAGCAAGCGTTACGCAATGGCGATCGACCTCAGGCGCTGTGTCGGCTGCCAGACTTGCACGGCCGCCTGCAAAAGCGCCAACGCCACGCCGCCGGGTGTGCAATGGCGCCGCGTGCTCGATATCGAAAGCGGCGAGTTCCCCGACGTCCGCCGCACTTTTCTGCCGGTCGCGTGCATGCATTGCGCCAATCCGCCCTGCATGCATGTCTGCCCAACCACGGCGACGAAGCAGCGCGAGGATGGTCTTGTCACCATCGACTACGACCTCTGCATCGGCTGCTCCAATTGCATCATGGCCTGCCCGTATGATGCGCGCTCGATCGAGTACAGGCCGCGCTATGCCTATGGCGAGCCGATGGAATCCGAGACTGCGCGCTTCGATCCCGAGCGCCTCTCGGTCGCCACCAAATGCACCTTCTGCAAGGAGCGGATCGAGCTTGCCGCCGTCACCGGACAGACGCCCGGCATCGATCCGGACGTCACGCCGGCCTGCGTCAATTCCTGCATTTCGGGCGCGATGCATTTCGGCGACGTCAACGATCCCCACAGCAATATTTCGACGCTGCTGGCCGGCACCGAGCATTTCCGGATGCACGAGGAACTCGGCACCGACCCGTCGGTCTATTACATCTGGGACGGGGCCAAGGCATGAGTGAATCGCAGCAGATCGGCGATCGAATGCTGCCGCGGCAGCAGAAGAACTGGGACGCGCGTGCCGCTGCCAATTTCATCTGCGGCGGCGCCGGCGGCGGCCTGTTGCTTGCGACCGCGCTGGCGTCCGGGCGCGGCGAAGATCTGCGTCCGCTCGTCGTCGTTGCGCTCGCGCTGGTCGGCATCGGCCTCTTCGCCGTCTGGCTCGAAATTGGTCGTCCGTGGCGCGCGCTTAACGTGTACTTCAATCCGTCGACGTCGTGGATGACACGGGAGGCGATAATGGCGCTGTTCCTGTTCGCGTCCGGCGCGGCGGCTGTCATGTTCAACTTGCCGGCGGCGTTCTGGGTCGCGGGCCTGCTGGGGCTGGTTTACGTCTACTGTCAGGCGCGCATGTTGCACGCCAACAAGGGAATTCCCGCCTGGAGGCATGCAAGTTGCGCCGGCATGATCGTCGCCACAGATCTGGCTGAAGGCGTCGGCCTGCTGTGCGCGGGCGCGCTGATTTGGCCTGGCCTCGCGTCCTTCGGCGTCTTGCTCGCAGCCTTGCTCGCCGTGCGCCTGTTGGCGTGGTGGAGATATCTTGCGTCCCTGCGCAGCACGGGCGTTCCGCTCGGGACATCGAAAGCTTTTGACGCGGTCGGCTTCCGCTTTGTCTGGCTCGGCCATGTGGCGCCAGCCGTCCTCGGCGTGGCGGCGAGCCTGACCGGGTTTTCTCTGCTCGCGGTGCTCGCTGGCGTTCTCGCGGCGGCTACCGGCGGCTGGTTCAAATACACATTGGTGTGTCGCGCGGCCTTTACGCAGGGGTTCGCCCTGCCGCGGACGCCGTCGCGCGGCAAAGGCAGTGCGGGGCAGGGCGTGCAGCCAGGTTGGAATAGCGTACGGTCCCTGTAGCCGAGCGGACGACCGCGGGTCGTACGAACAAGGCGGCAGGGATCGGTGGAGGAAGACGATGTACGAAATCCGTCTACATGGACGCGGTGGGCAAGGCGCCGTCATGGCCGCCGGGATGCTCGCCGCCGGATTGGTCGCGGAAGGCAAATTCGCCGTTGCCATTCCCTCGTTCGGGTTCGAGCGGCGCGGCGCCCCGGTCGTTGCGTTCCTGCGCACCGATCCGCACGAAATTCGCCGCATGACCAACATCACCCATCCAGACTGCGTCATCTGTATCGACCCGACCGTTTCGCGCTCGGTCAATATCTTCTCCGGCATGAAGACCGGCGGCTCGCTGGTATTGACGACGGCAAAGCCGTTGTCCGATCTCGCCATACCCGGCATCGTCGACACCGTCGGCCTGATCGACGCCGTTCGCTTTGCAATCGAAATCTTCCGGCGCCCGATCACCAATACGCTGATGCTTGGCGCATTCGCCCGCGCTACTGGGATCGTTTCGCTCGACTCGCTGAAGCAGACCCTGTTGGAATCCGAGTTTCGCGATGCCGGTCTCGACCAGAACCTGGCTGCGCTAGACCGGGGCTACAACGAGACGCAGGTCCATCGCCTCGGAAGCAAGGCCGCCGCATGAGCACGCATCGCGCCTATCCGATGTTCAACCCGGCCAAGTCCGGTGTGCCGGACGATCTCTGTCCCATCGCAACGGAAATGAGCCCGATGCTGCCCGGCGACTGGCGCAGCATGCGCCCGATCGTGGATCGCGAAAAATGCGTCAAATGCGCGGTTTGCTGGCTGTATTGCCCGGTGCAATGCATCGTCGAGCGCCCGGCCTGGTTCGATATCGATCTGCGGACGTGCAAGGGCTGCGGCATCTGCGCCGTTGAGTGTCCGCATCGCGCGATCGTCATGGTGGCGGAGACGACGGAATGAGCACCGCGGTCCTTGAAAACAATGAATATGCGGCGACTGCCAAGCCGCAGCATATCGTCTGCGAGGGCAACGAGGCGGCGGCGCTCGCTGTGGCTATGGTCCGGCCGGACATGATTTCGGTCTATCCGATCACGCCGCAGTCGAGCCTGGTCGAACATCTCGCCAAACTGGTCGCCGACGGCCGTATGGATGCGGAGATCGTCGACGCCGAGGGCGAACACTCCGTGCTCTCGGTGCTGCACGGCGCCTCGCTTGCAGGCGGGCGCACATTCACCGCGACCTGTGGTCCCGGACTGGCCTTCATGTTCGAGCCATATTTCCGCACCTCGGGAATGCGCCTTCCCATTGTCATGGCCCTCGTCACGCGCGACGGCATCACTCCGCAGTCGGTTTGGGGCGGTCACCAGGATGCGATGACCGTGCGCGAAGTGGGCTGGGTGCAAATGTATTGCGAAACGGTTCAGGAGGTCCTCGATAGCACTATTATGGCGTTCAAGATCGCCGAGCACCACGACGTGATGCTGCCGGTCAATATCTGCCTCGATGGCAATTATCTATCGTTTGGCGCCGCGCGCGTAACCCTGCCCGAGCAAGCCGAGGTCGATGCTTTCATGGGCCAAACCGACGTCAACTGGCATGCCGCGCTCGATCCGTTGCGGCCGATGGCGGTCGATCCGCTCACCGGCGGTTCCGGCGGCAACGGGCCGGCGACGTTCGTGCGTTACAGGAAGGGCCAGTGCCGCGGCATGCAGAACGCGCTGCGCGTCATCACGGAAGTTCACGAGGAGTATGCCGCGCGCTTCGGTCGCACCTTCGCGCCGCTGGTCGAGCAATACCGCATGGAAGATGCCGAGTTCGCGCTGATGACGCTCGGCAGCATGACCGGAGCCGCCAAGGATGCGGTGGACGAGGCACGCGCTGCCGGCAAGCGCGTAGGGATCGTCAAGATCAAGACCTTTAGCCCTTTCCCCGTCGAGGCGCTGGTGAAAGCGTTGTCAGGGATCAAGGCGGTAGGCGTGGTCGACCGTTCCGTCGCGTTCCGCTGGAACTGCGGCCCGATGTTCCAGGAGACCCAGGGTGCGCTTTACCGACTCGGTCGCCACGTTCCGGCGGCGAGCTTCATCGGCGGACTCGCCGGGGCCGATATCACGGTGGAGCATTTCCACCGGGTCATCGAACAGACCGAGGCGTTGCTTCACGGTCCCGCGCCAACCGAGCCGATCTGGATCAACGAAAGCGATTGAGGACACCATGGTGCACGCCCAATATCTAGTCGTCGGCAGCAGCCATGCGGCGTTGGAAGCCGTGAGTGCAATCCGTATGCACGATCCGGAGGGAAGTCTCGCGCTGGTGACGCGCGATAGCCGGCTTCCCTATTCGCCCACCGTGCTGCCCTATATCGTTTCCGGGCGTTCGGCGCCGGAGAACGTGTATCTGCGGGCGGCGGATTATTTTGCCGGGCAGCGCGTCGCCTACATGGCCGATCGCGTGCTGGCGCGGCTTCATCCCGAGCGCACCGCCGCGACGCTCTCGGACGGTGTCGAGATCGCCTACGACAAACTCCTGCTGGCGACGGGGGCATCGCCGGCGATTCCGCCGATCCCCGGGATCGACCTCGTTCCCTATCATGTGCTGCGTACGCTGGACGACGCGTTGAAGCTGAAGGCGGCGGTCGCCGCTTCGCGTCATGCCGTCGTGCTGGGGGGTGGACTGGTCGGCATGCACGCGGCTGAAAATCTCGTCAAAGGCGGTGCCGACGTCACCATCGTCGAAATGCAGCCGCAGGTTCTCGGCGCCTATTTCGATGCTGTGGCAGCCGGATTCATCGAAAGGGCGTTTGCCGAGAGTGGCGCGCGCATCCTCACCGGACGTCGCGTCGTCAGGCTCTCGCCAGGCGCCGCCGGCGTCGTGGTGCATCTGGACGACGGCCAGATGCTCGAGGCGGATCTGCTGCTGACGGCGACAGGCGTAAAGCCCGACATGGGCTATCTCGCGGGCAGCAGCGTCGCGCATGACGCGGGCATCCTCGTCGACGATTACATGTGCACCAATGTCGCGAATGTCTGGGCGGCCGGCGACTGCGCTCAGGCGCGAGACTTCTTCGGCGAACGTCCCGTGATGAATGCGATCCTGCCTGACGCGGCCGAGCAGGGACGCATCGCCGGCATGGCCATGGCGGGTGATCCGGGCGTGAAGGCCTATGTGGGCGGCGTGCCGCTGAACACCTACAATTTCTTCGGCCGCCACGCGATCGCGGTCGGCGTCGGCGCGACGCCGTCCGGCGGCGAAGAGCGCGTGCGCCAGGACGAAGCCCGCCGAAGCTATCTGCGCGTCGTCGTCAAGGACGGCCGGCTGCAGGGCATTTTTGGCGTCAACGAATTCTTCGACGGCGGCGTCATGCGGCAATTGATCCTGCGGCGCGTCGACATTTCGGCGGCACTCGATCGGCTGGTCGCCGATCCGCTCACCACCGGTCGTGAATTCATGTCTCGTTTATGGAAATGATCATGGGACAAACCTACGCCACCATCGCTTTCGACGCCGCCAAATGCGACGGCTGCTCGAAATGCATGAGCGCCTGCGCATTGGCCAAGACCGGCGCAGACGATATCGCGCGCGCGCGCATCCAGGTGATGCCCACGAATTTCGGATTCGAACTGGCGATGTGCCGCCAGTGCGGCGACCCGAAATGCGTCACGGTATGCCCGGCCGGCGCGCTCGCCAAGAATACGGAAAGCGGGGTGATCGCGTGGGATGGCGCCAAATGCGTCGATTGCCTGCTTTGCACCATCGGTTGCGCTTACGCCGGCATCGCGCCCGATGCAGTGGATGGACGGGTCGCCAAATGCGATATGTGCGACGGCGCGCCTGCCTGCGTGTCGGCTTGTCCGACCGGGGCGCTGCGTCACGTCACATCCGCGCGTATCTACAACGAGGTCGGCGGCTGGGAGGATATGTTCGCACCGGGCCTCGCCGGCTGCCAGGGCTGCAACACCGAACTCCTGATGCGTCACACCATGCGCCGCGTCGGCCCCGACGCCGTGCTGGCGACGCCGCCGGGCTGCGTGCCGGGCATGGGTTCGGTCGGCTACAATGGCCTCACCGGCACCAAGGTTCCGGTGTTTCACCCGCTGCTGACCAACACCGCCGCGATGCTGGCGGGCGTCAAGCGCCAACTCAAGCGCAAGGGCCGCGAGGTTACGGCGATCGCGATCGCCGGCGACGGTGGCGCATCCGACGTCGGCTTTCAGTCGCTCTCCGGCGCCGCCGAACGCGGCGAGGAAATACTGTTCATGGTCGTCGACAACGAGGGCTACATGAACACGGGCATGCAGCGCTCGAGTTGTACGCCCTATGGCGCATGGACCTCGACGACTCCGGTTGGACGGGAGTCCAAGGGCAAGACGCAGGACGCCAAGAACCTGCCCCTGCTGATGGTCAACCATCGCTGCGCCTATGTGGCGACCGCATCGACCGCCTTCATGGAAGATTTGTACGGCAAGCTCGACAAGGCGATCACCGCCTCAAAGCATGGTTTCGCCTATCTGCACGTCTATTCCCCATGCACGACGGGCTGGCGCTTTCCGACCGACCAGAACATGGAAGTGGCACGCAAGGCGGTAGAGACCAATTTCGTCATGCTCTGGGAGTTCAGTCCGGGCGACGGCCTGCATTTCACCCACCCGGTCGACGCGCCGCTGCCCGTCACCGAATACCTCAAGGCGATGGGCCGTTTCCGGCATCTGGACGAAGAGCAAATCCGACACATTCAGGCGAAGGTCGAAGAGAACCGCGCCACTATCGAACAGATCGCCACCAAACGCGCGCAGCCTGAGTCTCAGGCGCAGCACCGACCAATCGCCGATCAGACAATGACGCACTGAGCCACGCGCAAAAAATATGCGGCACGAGGAGGTGAGCATGAATATGAATTTGAAGCTGACCGGACTCGAACATGTCGAAGTCGCCAGTCGCGATGAGTTGTATGCGTTGCAGCTGGAGCGGCTCAAATGGTCGTTGAAGCACGCCTACGACAATATCGCGCATTACCGCTCCAAGTTCGATAAAGCCGGCGTCCGCCCCGGGGATCTGAAATCCCTTGCTGATCTCGCCAAATTCCCATTCACCACCAAGGCCGACCTGCGCGAGAACTACCCCTACGGGATGTTCGCGGTGCCGATGCGCGATATCGTTCGGGTGCATGCCTCCTCCGGCACCACCGGCAAGCCGACCGTAGTGGGTTATACCGAACGCGATATCGCCATGTGGGCGTCGGTGATGGCGCGCTCGCTGCGAGCGGCCGGCGCGACCGCCGACGACATCATCCTCAATTCCTATGGCTACGGCCTGTTCACCGGCGGGCTCGGCGCCCATTACGGCGCCGAACATCTCGGTGCGGCCGTGATCCCGATGTCGGGCGGGCAGACCGAGAAGCAGGTGCAGATGATCCTGGACCTCAAGCCCACCGTGCTGATGTCCACGCCGTCCTATTCGCTGACCATCGCCGACGAATTGTCCCGCCAGGGCGTTCAGCCGAACAGCACCAGTTTGCGCATCGGCCTGTTCGGCGCCGAACCCTGGACCAACGAAATGCGAAGGGAGATCGAGGCGCGCCTGGGCATCGACGCAATCGACATCTACGGCCTGTCCGAGGTCATCGGACCGGGTGTGGCGTGCGAAGCCATCGAGACCAAGGACGGTCCGCATATCTGGGAAGATCATTTCTATCCCGAGATCATCGATCCCGTCAGCGGCGAGCTGCTGCCGGACGGCGCCGACGGCGAACTGGTGTTCACTACACTGACCAGGGAAGGGCAGCCCGTGATCAGGTACCGCACGCGCGACCTGACTCGGCTGCTGCCGGGCACGGCGCATGTAATGCGCCGCATGGGCAAGATCACCGGGCGCTCGGACGACATGCTGATTATCCGCGGCGTGAACGTCTTCCCCACGCAGATTGAGGAAATCCTGCTGAGGAATCCGAACCTCTGCGCCCAATACCAGCTCCAGGTCACGCGGGAGGGGCATCTGGACGAACTCGACGTGTTCGTCGAGCTCCGCCCCGCATTGTCAGACCAATTTGAAACGGCAAGGCGCGAGGAAGTCGAGCGCGAAGTCGCCCACCACATCAAGGCGCTGATCGGGGTCACCGCAAAGGTTCATGTGGTCGGGACCGGTATGATCGAGCGCACGGTCGTCGGCAAGGCGAAGCGGGTGATCGACAAGCGTCCGAAATAGATCCAGGCGCCGGGGCGGCGCGCCATCTCTGCAGTTCAGGAGAAATGATGCTCTCGCAATTCCTGCAGTTCATGTTTTCCGGCGTTACCGTGGGCGCTACCTACGCGCTCGCGGCACTGGGCTTTACGCTGATCTACAACGCCAGCAACGTCATCAATTTCGCCCAAGGCGAGTTCATCATGCTCGGCGGCATGTTGACGGTATTTTTTCTCAAGACCGGCCTGCCGATGCCGGTCGCGTTGGTGCTGGCGGTCGCAATTCCGGCAGCGGTCGGCATACTCGTCGAGAAGCTCGCGATCGAACCGGCCAAGGGCGCCGAGGTGGTGGGCCTGATCATCATCACTATTGGCGCGTCGCTTGTGCTGCGGGGCTTCGTACAGATATGGCTCGGCAAAGGTGTGGCCACCTTCCCGGCGTTTTCTGGCGATGCGCCGATCGCCATCGGCGGTGCTGCCCTGGCTCCGCAAACCCTTTGGGTGCTCGGAACCACGGCCGCTATTGTGGTCGCGCTCTGGCTGTTCTTCAACCGAACGCTCGCCGGCAAGGCCATTCTCGCCACCTCATTCGATCCCCTGGCCGCGCAGCTGGTCGGCATCAACACCCAGTGGGTTCTGCTGGTGAGTTTCGCGCTTTCGGCCGCGATCGGCGCCATCGGCGGCATCCTGCTGACGCCCATTACGATGACCTCGTACGACGTGGGGATCATGTTGGGTCTCAAGGGATTTGTAGCCGCCGTGGTTGGAGGTCTGGGCAACGGGCTCGGCGCCGTAGTCGGCGGTTTGATGGTCGGAATTATCGAGGCGCTGTCCGCCGGATACATCTCGTCGGCCTACAAGGACGCCGCGCCTTTCCTTTTGATTTTCGTCGTTCTTTTCTTCCTGCCGCGCGGCCTGTTCGGCGCGAAAGCGACGGAGCGGGTATGACGCGCACGAATTACGGTCTGTTCATCCTCGCAGCCATCTTGCTTGTGCTCCCGCTGCTGCTCCCAAACACCTACTATTTCGATATCGCCAATCGCATGGCGATCAACGCGATCGTCGTGCTGGGGCTCAATCTGCTGATCGGCTACGCCGGCCAGATCAGTCTCGGACACGCCGGCTTCTTCGGCATCGGGGCCTACGCATCGGCGGTCCTGACCACGCATTTCTTCTGGCCGCCTATTGTTGCTCTGTGCGCCGGGGCGGCCGGCGCTGCATTGCTCGCGGCGGCGATCGCACCGCCGATCTTTCGCCTGCGCGGCCATTATCTGGCCATGGCGACGCTGGGTCTGGGCATCGTCATTTCCATCATTCTCAAAAACGAGGCCGGCTATACCGGCGGGCCGGACGGCATGTCGGTGTCACCGATGTCGGTTTTCGGTTGGGAGATTTTCGGCGAACGGCAATGGTACTGGCTGTTCGCCGGCATCCTGCTGTTCAGCGTGTGGGCCTGTCAGAACCTGATCGATTCGCCGTTCGGCCGCGCGCTGCGTGCGCTGCACGGCTCGGAGGTGGCCTCGCAGGTCGCCGGGGTCAGCGTCGCGCGTTACAAGGTCACGATCTTCGTGCTGTCCGCGTTCTTCGCCAGCATCATGGGGAGCCTGACGGCGCATTATGTCGGCTTCGTCACGCCCGATACCGCCGAGTTTTCGCATTCGATCGAACTGGTGACCATGGTCGTGGTCGGCGGCATGGCCTCCGTTTACGGCTCGGTGGTCGGTGCGGTGCTGCTGACAGCGTTGCCGCAGGCGCTGACGACCTTCGAGGGCTGGGAGACGGTGGCCTTCGGCACAATCTTGATGCTGTCGATGATTTTCCTGCCCAAAGGCTTGGTCCCGACGCTGGCCGCGAAGTTCGGGAGCCCACGCTGATGGCGCTGCTCGAGGTTTCTGATCTCAGCATGACGTTTGGCGGCGTACTGGCTGTACAGAATGTAAGCTTCAGCGTCGAAGCGGGCGTCGTCTATTCGGTGATCGGTCCTAACGGCGCAGGCAAGACAACGCTCTTCAATCTGATTACCGGCATTTACAGGCCGAAATCCGGCGAGGTCAGGCTTGATGGCGAGATGGTAACGGGTCGTCCGCCGCACGAGCTGGCGCGCAAAGGCGTGGCGCGCACGTTTCAAAATCTTCAGGTCTGCATGAACATGACTGCGATCGAGAACGTCATGCTCGGCGGCCACCTTTCTGTGGACCGCAACCTGATCAAGGGCATGCTGCGCTTTCCGTCGGTGCGGCACGCCGACGCTGTTCTGCGCGCGAAGTCGGCCGAACTCATGGCCTATGTCGGGCTCGGCGCATATCTGGACGCCGATGCCAGCGTTATGCCCTATGGCGCGCTGAAGCGTCTCGAGATCGCGCGCGCGCTGGCGGCGCGGCCCCGCATTCTTTTTCTCGACGAGCCGGCCGCGGGATTCAATCCGATGGAGACCACGGAGATCGACGGGCTGGTCCGGAAAATCGCCGATAGCGGCATCACCGTCGTCCTCGTGGAGCACGATATGAAAATGGTGATGAACATCTCCGACCGAATCCTGGTGCTCAATTACGGCAAGAAGCTCACCGAAGGCGCCGCGCGCGAGGTCCGCCGCGACCCGGCCGTGATCGCTGCCTATCTCGGCAAGGCGGCCTGACCGATGACCAACGCGCTGGAAACGCTCACCACCGAATACTGCGGCATATCGCTGCCAAACGGCTCGGTGCCGCGGTGCGCGCCTGAAGTGCAGGCACAGTCTGACGCGCCGATTCTCGTTATTCGAGGACTTGGCAGCCAATATGGCCGGATCTCCGTGCTGCGCAGCGTGAATCTCGTCATCGGCAGGCATCAATTGATTGCGCTTGTCGGCGCCAACGGCGCCGGCAAGACCACCTTGCTGCGCACGATCTCCGGCGTGCAAAAGGCCAGCAGTGGACAAATCGAATTCGACGGCAAGGACATTACGCAACTGCGCGCCGACAAGCGGGTCAAGATCGGCATCTGCCATGCGCCGGAAGGCCGCCATGTGTTCGGGCCACTCTCGGTCGAGGACAATCTGCATCTGGGCGCCTACTCCCGCGCCGACAAGGCTGAGATCGCGGCCGACCTCGAACGTAACTACGCGATGTTTCCGGTCCTCAAGCAGAAGGCGCGGCTCCCGGCCGGGACACTTTCAGGCGGCCAGCAGCAAATGCTGGCGATAGCACGCGCGCTGATGGGCCGCCCCCGACTGCTGCTACTCGACGAGCCGTCGATGGGGCTTGCGCCACTGCTGGTCGAAGAAATTTTCAACGCCGTGACCGAACTGCGCAAACGGAAGATCACGATCCTGTTGGTGGAACAGAACGCGAATGCGGCGCTGGCGATCGCCGATCAAGCCTACGTCATGGAAACTGGTGAAATCGTTTTGTCGGGCAGTGGAAAGGAACTGCTTGGCAATGAGCGCGTGCGCGAGGCCTATCTCGGCATTTGAGAGAGCGAGCGCTTCAAATCGAAAACAGAACTCGATGATCGACAACAATCAGAGGGAGGAATGGTCAAATGAACGCTATTCTCAAATCAGCTATGGCCGTGCTGTTCGGTCTCGGCCTCGCCATGCAGGCCAAAGCCGCCGATCCGATCAAGATCGGCTCGGTGCTGTCAGTCACGGGGCCGGCTGCATTTCTCGGCGATCCAGAACTGAAGACCCTTCAGCTCTACGTCGAGAAGATTAACAACGAAGGCGGGGTCCTCGGACGTCCGCTACAGCTCATCTTTTACGACGATGGATCGGACGCCGGTAAGGCGAACAGTTTTGGCAAACGCCTGATCGAGGACGACAAGGTCGATTTGCTGATTGGCGGCACTACCACCGGCGCCACCATGTCGATTGCGCCGCTGGTCGAACGCGCCGAAATTCCGTTTATTTCGCTGGCAGGCGCCGTCGTGATCATCGAACCCGTGAAGAAATGGATTTTCAAGACGCCGCACACCGACCGGATGGCGGCGGAGCGCGTGTTCGAGGACATGAAGAAGCGCGGCTTGACGAATATCGCGCTGTTGTCGGAAACCAGCGGCTTCGGTCAGTCCGGCAAGAAGGAATCCGAAATCGCGGCGGCGAAGATGGGCATCACACTCGTCGTCGAAGACACTTACGGTCCAAAGGACACCGAAATGGGCCCGCAGCTCACCAAGATCAAAGGCACGCCAGGCGTCCAGGCTCTGTTCATTTTCGGCCTCGGTCAGGGGCCTGCCGTCGTCAACAAGAACATCAGGCAACTGGGCATCGCCGTGCCGGTTTATCATGCGCACGGCGTTGCGTCGGAAGAATTCATCAAATTGTCTGGCGGCGCCGCGGAAGGCATGCGTCTGCCGGCCGCCGCGCTGTTGGTTGCATCGAAACTGCCTGCCGACGACCCACAGAAGCCAGTGGCGACCGGTTACGCCAAGGCCTATTCCGACCGTTACAAGGGAGAGGTCTCGACCTTTGGCGGCCATGCCTATGACGCGCTGATGATCGCCATCGGGGCGATCAAGCGTGCTGGCGGGACCGACAAGGCCAAGGTACGCGATGAGATCGAGGCGACCAGGAATTATATCGGCACCAGCGGCAAGGTGAATATGTCGCCCGCCGACCACATGGGACTCGAACTCTCGGCCTTCCGAATGCTCGAAGTACGAAACGGCGATTGGGCGCTTATCAACTGACGGTTTGGGGTCGCGTCCTTTGGGCCGGACGCGACCACTGTGACATAGTGGCCGGGCGCGGGGAGGGGCCCGACTTGTCAAAGTTCGATTGGACCGATCCGAGATCAAATGCTGAGGGTACCCCTGCGATTCCTGAGGTTACGATGCGGCCATGAAAAATCGTTTGCTGGGCCAATGGATCGAAAAGCAATTGGCTGATCGTCCACTGCGAGCGAATTCGCTGATCATCACGATATACGGCGACATGATCGCCCCGCATGGCGGTACGGTCTGGCTCGGCGGTCTCATCCGTCTGGTGGAGCCGCTCGGACTCAATCCGCGTGCGGTGCGCACCTCGGTATTTCGGCTCTCGCGCGAGAAATGGTTGGCGTCCGAGCAGATCGGCCGGCGCAGCTATTACAGCCTGACCGCGATGGGCCGGCGACGGTTCGAACATGCCTTCCACAGGATCTACGATGATGCGCGCGTCGCGTGGGAAGGCGACTGGCAGGTGGTGCTTACTCCCGGCTACAGCCTCACGCCTGCGCTTCGCGAAGTGCTGCGCAAGGAACTGCTCTGGGAGGGGTACGCCGCCATCACTCCCGGCGTTCTGATCCATCCTTCGGGGCAGACTGATGCGCTTCTGGATATTCTTCAGATCGCAGGCCTGCACGACAAGGTGGTCGTGCTGCAAGCGCAGACCGTCGGTGCGCTTTCCAGTCGGCCGCTGAAGGAATTGGTCGATCAATGCTGGAATCTGGGCGAGGTCGCGGCAGAATACCAGTCGTTCATCGATCGCTTCCGCAGTGTGGCGCGGGCCTTGCACAATGCGTCGGCGCTCGACCCCGAACAGTGCTTCGTCATTCGTACGCTCTTGATGCATGAATTTCGTCGTGTTCAGCTTCGCGACCCGTCCCTGCCGCGACAGCTCTTGCCGGAAAGCTGGCCGGGCGACACGGCGCGGGCGTTGTGCCGCGACATTTACCAGCTCTGCTGGGGGAAGACCGAGGCGCATCTGATGAAGATGCTGGAAACGGCGGACGGGCCGCTGCCTCGCGCAGCGAAGCGCTTTCACGCGCGCTTTGGCGGCATCATCACGGGTGAACCCGAACCGGGGGGCTCACAACCAATGCAGACCGGTTGAAATCATGAGGGGGCTGAGCAAAAACTTCGATGGATTGCGCGCGATCAGCGATATCTCGACCGTTTTCGAAGCCAATAAGGTTCATGCCATCATCGGCCCGAACGGCGCGGGTAAAACCACCTTCATAAATCTGCTATCGGGGGCGATCGTCGTCGACAAGAACATCGATGACCTCGTGGATCTTGCCGAAAGGCATGTCGTCCTGGCCAAGGGTGAAGGTCCTGTTCGGGGGAACCTCGAAACAATTGCGCGCCGAGTGGGAGTTTGTGAGTCGCATGCTCGGCGTTTGACGCGGCCTTCCGTCAACCGGCCGCCTTCGCACGATCTTGGCTTGTGGATGCGGTCGCGCCGCCATTCGTCGGAGATCGGGGGCCATGTTCCCATGACCATAGTCAAGGCCACCGGCTTTGACTGTCGCGGATCGGCGACGCGCCTAACCGAAGTCAAGGAACCCTCCCTGATCTCCCGGTAGAAATCGAGAACCACAAGCGCATGGGCGAGGCTGATGAATTCGCTTCGTGATTACAATGCCGCGGTCGATTTCGTGGATCGGAATGTCGCCGAAGGCCGCGGCGACAAGACCGCTTTCATCGATCCTTCCCGCAATTTGACCTATGCCGAACTGTCAAATGCGGCGGCTCGCATCGGTCCCGTTCTGGCGCGCCTTGGCATCGAACAGGAAAACCGTATCGCCCTTGTGTTGCTCGATACGGTCGAATTTCCCATTCTGTTTTGGGGGGCAGTCCGGGCAGGCGTTGTTCCCGTTCTGCTCAACACGCGACTGACGGCCGACCAGTACCGCTACCTGCTCGAGGATTCGCGCGCCAAGGCGGTATTCGTTTCGACCGCGCTGCTTCCTGTCATTGAGGAGGCGGCGTTCGGCCTCGCCAGCCTCCAGACAATTGTCGTCGTCGGCGGAGGCCCTACCTCGATGCCACGGCTGGACAGGCTGCTGGCTGCCGAAAACGAACTCGCTGCGCCAGCCAAAACCTGCGCGGACGATATAGCTTTCTGGCTCTACTCGTCCGGCACCACCGGAATGCCGAAGGGCGTCATGCACGTGCATTCGAGCCCGAAGGTGATGGCGAAGAATGCTGGCCAGCGCCGCATCGGATATCGCGACGATGACCTGGTGTTTTCTGCCGCGAAACTGTTCTTCGCCTATGGCATCAGCAATGCGATGTTTTGTCCGATGTGGGTAGGGGCAACCTCGGTATTCTATCCGGAGCGGCCTACTTCGCAGACTGTCTTCGAGGTATTGAGGGGATATCAGCCGACATTGTTTTTCGGGGTGCCGACGCTTTACGCCGCCATCCTGGCCGATCCCGAATGCACTCCAAGAAACTCATCGCAACGGCTGCGGCTTTGCTTTTCCGCCGGCGAGGCGTTGCCGGCGCACATCGGAAGGGCTTGGAAGGACAAATTCGGCCTCGACGTCGTGAACGGCGTCGGTTCGAGCGAGATGGGGCATCTGTTTCTGACCAACCTGCCGGACGCCGTGGAATACGGGACGTCTGGCGTGCCGGTTGACGGCTACAAGCTCAGGCTGATCGACGAAAATGGAAACGACGTTGGTGACGGTGAAATCGGCGAACTCTTGGTAAACGGCGAATCGGCCGCTGCTGGCTACTGGAACCAGCGCGAAAAATCGCGCCGAACCTTCATCGGCGAGTGGACACGGACCGGCGACAAATACCTGCGCCGTCCGGACGGCGTTTATACCTTCTGCGGCCGCGCCGACGACATGTTCAAGGTCAGTGGCATCTGGGTGTCGCCCTTCGAGGTCGAGGAAGCCTTGATGAGCCATCCGATGGTCGCCGAGGCTGCCGTCGTTCCCGCCGAAGACGGCGACGGTCTGACCAAGCCCAGGGCGTTCATCGTGCTGATCCGAGGGGACGAGCAGGAGACGGGCCGAGAATTGTGCGAAGAGCTCAAATTGCACGTCAAGAGGACGATCGGTCCTTGGAAGTATCCGCGCTGGATTGAATTCGTCGATAGCTTGCCCAAGACCGCAACCGGGAAGCTTCAACGCTACATGCTGCGTGATGCGGAGCTTAGATCAAACGGCGGAGGCCATTGACGTCTGTGCGATCCGATCTTGCGCGATTAGACGCTCAAGCCGCGGCATTTATGAGGAGTAACACTTTAATGCGAACGCAAGTCGTCATCATCGGGTCGGGCCCAGCCGGTCTCCTGCTGGGTCAACTGCTGCACAAATCAGGGATCGATACGATCATCCTTGAGCAAAAACCCAAGGATTACGTGCTGGGCCGCATTCGGGCGGGCGTTCTCGAGCAGGGTACCGTCGCCTTGATCGAGGAAGCCGGCGCCGGCGTGCGCATGCGACACGAAGGCTTGGTCCATGATGGAACGGAAATCGAGTTCGGCGGCATCCGCCATCGCATCGATTTCAAGGGGCTAACCGGCAAGTCCGTCATAATCTATGGTCAGACCGAAGTGACGCGAGATCTGATGGACGTGCGCGAGGCATGTGGTGCGCCGACGGTCTACGAAGCGCTCGATGTCGGCATTCGTGACATCGAATCCGAAAGCCCGAGCGTGCGGTGGAGCGCGGACGGCAAGAAGTTCGCGATCGACTGCGACTACGTGGTTGGCTGCGACGGCTTCCACGGGGTGAGCCGTCAGACCATCCCGGCAAATCGGCTTCGAACCTACGAACGAGCCTATCCATTCGGATGGCTCGGAATCCTGGTGGAGAAGCCGCCAGTCTCCGAAGAACTCATCTACGTCAACCACGAACGCGGCTTCGCGCTGTGCTCGATGCGTTCGAGGACGCGGAGCCGCTATTACCTGCAATGCCCGATCGAGGAGCATGCCGAGGACTGGACCGATGGTCAATTCTGGGAGGAACTCACGCGCCGCCTCGATCCCCAAGCCGTAAGCAAGCTGCAGACGGGGCCGTCGATCGAAAAGAGTCTCGCGCCGCTGCGAAGTTTCGTCGCCGAACCGATGCGATTCGGGCGGCTGTTTCTGGCAGGAGATGCCGCCCATATCGTGCCGCCGACCGGCGCCAAAGGGCTTAACCTCGCAGCCAGCGACGTCGGCATTCTCTCTCGCGCGCTGATCGAGCTGTACAAGACAAACTCGGATGCCGGCCTGGATTCATATTCGCAACGGGCTCTGGCGCGGATCTGGAAGGCCGAACGCTTCTCCTGGCAGATGACGCAGCTTCTGCATCTCGTTCCCGACGCAAGCGGGTTCGACCGGAAACTCCAGGCCGCCGGGCTCGAATATCTCTTCAAATCGACCGCCGCGCAGACGGCCTTGGCGGAGAACTATGTCGGGCTGCCCTATTGAGAAATCGAGATGAAGATCGCTCGGGGCGGTCCAGCAACTGAGAAGCTAATTTAAATCGGACAACCCGCGGGTGGATACCATGCCAGGCAATCGCAACATCGACATACAACTATTTCTGAATACGAATCGCTTTTCGGCCTTTCAGTGGACCGTCTTCGCGCTGTGTTTCTCCATCGTGCTGCTGGACGGCTTCGACACAGCCGCCATCGGCTTTATCGCGCCGTCGCTGGTCGTTGAATGGGGCGTCCCGCGGCCGGCGCTTGCACCGGTCTTGAGCGCCGCTCTTTTTGGACTAGCCGCTGGCGCACTGTTCACCGGTCCGCTGGCCGACAGGTTCGGGCGCAAGCTGGTTCTCATATTCTCGGTGCTGGTGTTCGGTCTCGCCAGTCTCGGTTCCTCCCTTTCGGCCGACCTCACCATGCTGACTGTGTTCCGTTTCGTCACCGGACTGGGGTTGGGTGCGGCGATGCCGAACGCGGTGACGCTGATGAATGAATTCTGTCCCGATAGCCGGCGTGCCACGCTCACCAACGCGATGTTCTGCGGCTTTCCATTGGGTGCGGCGCTCGGCGGCTTTCTCGCCGCATGGATGATACCGCTGTGGGGCTGGCGCAGCGTGCTTCAGCTGGGCGGGATCGCGCCGCTGATACTGGCCGTGTTGCTGGTTCGCTTTCTTCCGGAATCGATCAGGTACATGGTCGCCAATCAGCGAAGCGTGGAACAAGTTCGCGCCGTTCTGATGCGCATCTCGAATAGCGTCAAAGACGCTGCGTCTTTCACGATGAGCGAGCCCGGCGGCGTCAAGAAAGGTCAGAGCGGGCCCGTTATCGTCGTATCTGGATCCTACGTCGTAGGTTCCTTGATGTTGTGGATCTCCTATTTCATGGGCCTCGTAATCTTCTACGCGCTCATCAACTGGATGCCGATCCTGTTCAAGGATGCCGGTATCGATCCGCGAACCGCCACGCTGATTTCCGCCCTGTTCCCGCTTGGCGGTGTCGGCGCGATATTGTTTGGCTGGTTCATGGACCGGTACAACGGCAACTGGATCATCGCGATCGGCTATGGCCTGACGGCGATCTTCATCTACGCGATCGGGCAGTCGATCGGAACGATCGCCCTGCTGATGGCGATCGTGTTCATCGCGGGCACGCTGATGAACACGGCGCAATCCTCAATGCCGGCGCTGGCGGCGTCCTTTTATCCGACCCAGGGCCGCGCGACCGGCGTCGCCTGGATGCTCGGCGTCGGCCGCTTCGGCGGCATTGCCGGATCTTACCTCGTCGCCGAGCTCTCGCGGCGTCAGTTGACGTTCGCGGAGATCTTCATGGTCGTGGCGATTCCCGGTGTGATTGCCGCGATTGCATTGGTGATCAAGCAGTTTGTTCATCCGGAGAAAAGGATCGTTGGTCTGGCGAGCGTTGCTGGAACGCTGGCGCATTAGACCGTTCAACAGGGGAACTACATGCCCAACACGCAAGTCGAGGCCATCGCAAACTGCTCGATACGACGGCTGACGCCGGCTGACCTCGACAGGGTCGTCGAAATTGACCGCGAGATCAGTGGGCAGTCGCGGCGCGGATTTTTCGTGAACCGGCTTGCGGCGAGTCGCAACGAGCCGGGTGGTTTCATCTCGCTTGCCTATATCGAGAACGGCGTGGTGGAGGGGCATGCGCTCGCGCACATGCTCGATGGTGAATTCGGCATCCGCAAGCGTGTAGCCGTTCTCGATGCGATCGGGACGTCGCAATCGGCTCGTGGCCATGGCGGCGCCCGCGCGATGATCAAGGAGCTTCAACTCGCCGCTCGATCGTCCGGCGCGCATGCCTTGCGCACGCAGGCATTGTGGTCCAACGAGTCCATAATGCACTTTCTTGCCACCGCCGGCTTCAGGCTGGGGACCCGCATCGTGCTCGACCGCCCCTGCGCCAAGAAGCCCGGAGAGATGCGACCGGGCGACGCCGAGGCCGATGTAAGCCTTGACCTTGCGCGCGATCCAATCTCGGTACGCTCCATGACGTTTGCCGATCTTCCTTCGGTCATCGGCCTGGATCGCGGCATCACTGGCCAGGACCGCTCCGTCTACCTGAAGCACAAAGTCGATGAAGCGCTTCGCAAAAACGGCGTGCGCCTGTCCATGCTGGCTGAAATTGATGAGACCCCCGCCGGATTCATCATGGCGCGGGTCGATTATGGCGAATTCGGCGAAACCGAAGCTGAGGCGGTGCTGGACACGATCGGCGTCGATTCGGAATTTCAGCGGCAGAACGTAGCCACATCTTTGCTGGCGCAGCTGCTCTCCCAGCTCTCCAGTTTGCGTGTCGAGCGGGTTCGGACCGTGGTCGAGTGGAACAATACGTCGCTGATCGCCTTCCTTGCTCGCTCAGGATTTAAGCCGACGCAAAATCTGACCTTCGCGCTGCCGCTTTGAGGGCGCCGCTGTTGTGTAAGGTATTGAGGCAAAGTTTTCACAGGAGGCCGTATTGTCACTCAAATATTCGTCGACCCGCATTCTGCATGACGACCATATGGCAACCATCGCGCTCTTGACCGAGGTCGAACGTGTCGTGCTTGCCCGCCAGGCAACGCCCGCCCAAGACCATCAGATGGGGAGGTTCATCGATCGCCTTTGCAAGGCCGTGGATGGCGAGATTTCCGGCCATTTCGATTTCGAAGAGGCCTCGGTGTTCCCGGTGCTCGCCGAATATGGCATGGCGGATCTGGGCGATTTGCTGATCGAGGAGCATCATGTCCTGCGTAATGTCATGAACGACATTGTCGCCGGCGCCAGCGCGGCGCGCGCCAACGGATTTTCGCCGGAGGCGTGGGGCGCATTCCGGCGGTTGTGCGGCGAACTGGTCGAACGCCTCACCTCGCATATCGAGAAGGAAGAGCGCGCGCTGATTCCGGAGCTGGAAGACGCCCTGACGCCGGAAGTCGATACTGAACTCGCCGCCCACCACGATCTCTGATCGCAAGGTCGAGCGCCCGTACCCGAGACGGCAATGCCGGATTGCCTGGTCAGTCTTACCTTTCGCACGAGGCAAACGATCTCCGGTCATTCCGAATGAACGGGGGGATCCGGGTCCTCATCCCAGCCGGGCTCGTCAGGAGCTACCTGTTCCAGCCATTGATCGACCCAGATCACGTGATCACGTTCTTCCGCGGCCATTTCCGCGGCAAATGCGGCAATCTGCGGATCAATCGCGGCGGCGGCGATGGCTTCGAAATACTTGACCGCTCGCTCCTCGTTGAATCGCGCAAGCAACAGCGCCCGGCGTGGCGTCATCAAATAATGCACATCCTCGCAATCGATGGTTTCCGGGCCGTCCGGGCCGATCCAGCTGAAGCTCGCCGGGCGGCCTGCGACCAATGCGTTGCCGGCGCGGCGGGCAATCTCGTCGCGGTGTTCGCCCTCGATCAACGCCATCTTGCGAAAGATCGCGGCGGTCTGCTTGTTGTTATGCACCTCCATCTGGTCGGCCAACAGCTTATAGCGCTCGGTAGCTTCCACCTCGATGGCAAGGGCTTGCGCGAAAAACTCGGCAACGCTGTTGAGTTTCGGCGGTTCGTTCGACTGCGTGATGTCGGTCATGTCGTAAACTCGGATTCGAGACGGGACGGAGCGAAATGGGCCAGCGGCACGGGCTGGTAAGGCCTTCGTTTGCCGCGATAGAGCACGCCGGTATTGAAGCCATCATCGGTCATCAGGCGGCGCGCGGCGCGCGCCGGGTCATCGGTCTCCGGCACGATGGCGGTATGGACGAGATTCTTCCAGCCCTTCTGCTGGTCTTCGCGGAACGTGACGCAGGGGCTCAAGATCTGCACGAAGGAAAATCCGGGCGTCTGGACAGCTTCGACGATCAATTTGGCGCAGCCGCCGATGTCGCCGGAAAAGCCGCGTGCGATGAAATTGGCGCCGGACGCTAGCGCGATTACCAGCGGGTTGAACGGGCTGAGGCTGGTGCCGCCGGGCGCGATGGCGGTGTCCCAGTCGGGCTCCGTGGTCGGCGATGGCTGGCCCTTCGTCATGCCATAGATGCGGTTATCCATGACGACATAGGTCAGATCGATGTTGCGGCGGCAGGCGTGAAGGAAGTGGTTTCCGCCGATCGAAAAGCCGTCACCGTCGCCGCTGGCGACGAGAACGGTCAGATCGGGCCGGGCCACTTTCAGCCCGGAGGCCAGCGCCAGCGACCGGCCATGGACGCCGTGAAAGCCGTAACAATTGGTGTAGGCAGGGATGCGCGACGAGCAGCCGATGCCCGAAATAACCGCGACCTGCTCCGGCGGAAGCGCAAGTTCGGCCAGCGCCCGCTGGAAGGAAATCAGCACCGAATGGTCGCCGCATCCGGGGCACCAGACCGGTTTGACCGCCGACTTGTAATCGGCGGGGCTGAAGGCCTTCACGGCACTTGGGATCATGTTCATGCTTGTGCCCCTTTTTGAATGTGAGCGAAGGCCTCGCCCGGCCGGATCGGCAGCGGGCCGGGACAACGGATCGGGATAACTTCGCCGGGCAGTTCGTAATGGGCGCGAAGATAACGCCAGAACTGGCCAGTGTGATTCTGCTCGATCACAAGAATGCGCTTCGCGCCAGCTAGCGCCGCCGCCAGCAGTGCCGGCTGAACCGGCGCGATCAGGCGCAGCGCGATGAGCTTGACCTTGATGCCGCCGGCGCGGGCCGCGGCGACGGCTTCACGCAAAGGTTCGCTCGACGAGCCCCAGGTCAGTACGGCCAATTCGCCTTCGCCGTCGATCTCCGCCCAGTGCGCGCCGAAGTCGGAAGCATCCAGCTTGCGCTGGCGTTTGTCGAGCTGGCCGACATGATCCTTGGCCTGGCTCGAAGGCGTGCCACGCGTATTATGCGTAAGCCCGTCGGCGGTGTACTGACCGCCGGGAAGACCCGGTATGGCCATCGCCGAGACGCCCGATTCGGTTGCGGCGTATCGTTCGTAACCAGCGACGGGCGCTTCGGGGACCAGGCGTTTGGACGGAAAGGCAATTTCTTCCGGTCTGTCGATCACGACGCGGGCCTGGCCGAGGGATTGGTCGGAAAGCATGATGACCGGCGTCTGGAACGTTTCGGCCAGATGAACCGACCATTGCGCCGTCAGCAGGCAATCGCCAACGGACAGCGGCGCGGTGACGATATGCGGGGCATCGCCATGCAGGCCATAGACGGCGATATTGAGATCGCTTTGCTCGGATTTTGTCGCGATCCCCGTCGAAGGCCCCGAGCGCATGACATCGACGACCACCAGTGGAATTTCGGAAGCCACGGCGAGGCCGAGGGATTCGACCATCAGGGATAGGCCGGGTCCGGCGGTCGCGGTCAGTGACGGCGCGCCGCCGTAGCTTGCGCCCATGATCATATTGATAGAGGCGAGTTCATCTTCGGCCTGCAGCAGCACGCCGCCGCATTGCGGTAAAGCGTGCGCCATCCATTCCAGGATTTCAGTTGCCGGCGTGATCGGATAACCGGCAACAAATTTGACGCCACCCCTTAGCGCGCCAAAGCCGGTCGCCTCGTTGCCGGTGATCGACCAGCGGCCCTGCTTCGGCGCGTCCGGCAGCGGTAGTTTGGGAACGGCTACGTCCGGCGCCGCGTTCGCGCCGAGCAGAACCGCGGCTTCGCTCGCCACCAGCGCTTCCGGCTTCTTGCGGCCGATCGACGTGGCGACCGCAGCTATGATCTCCGTCTCCGGTAGGCCCATGACCCGCGCCAATACGCCGAGGCCAACCATCGCAATGCGTCCGCCTTTGACACCTTTCGCGAGTTTTGACATCGGCACGAGGCCGATGGCGGCTCCGGTATTCTTCAAGAAGTCCGGAATTTCGCCTGCGGCCGGATCGGCAATGATCAGGCTGGCGGAATCCAGCGGCAGCTCGTCGGCGAAGCGTTGCACATTGTCGAAATCGAGCGCCAGCAGGATGTCGAACCGGTCGCCGGGCGACTGTACCGGCTTCGACGAAAGCCGGATCATCGCCGCCGCCTCGCCGCCCCTGATCTGCGGGCCGGTGGAACGCGTCATAAGGCCATAAAGGCCGCAAGTCGTCGCCGCATCGAGCAAGATCTGCCCGGCGGTCATGACGCCGGCCCCGCCCGAACCCGTGAGAACGATCGAAAGCGAGGCGTCGGAGGGTGATTTCATCATGATGTTCGCCTTTTCATTGGTCTGTCCTCCTGTTTGAGCCGTTGTAGCGGCTCCACCGACTACTTCGAAAATCGGGCTTGCTTATTTGGTAATTGTGTACTAGTTTACCAAATTAAAGGATGGACCGCAACTGGCAAACAAGTTGTCCGCGAAAAAACGGGGAAACCGCATGGCTCAGGGAATCGCGGCGCATCGCTGGATGATGACGGCGGTAAATCGGCCGATGGTGCGCGAGGCTTTCGTCGCGACGCCCGCTCAAGGGGAGGTCGTTGTCGCCGTCGCAGGGTGCGGCGTCTGCCATACCGATCTCGGCTATTTCTATGACGGTGTACGCACCAATCATCCGCTGGCGCTGGCGCTGGGCCACGAGATTTCAGGACGAGTTGTGGCGGCCGGAGCCGGCGCCGAATCGTGGCTCGGCCACGCGGTGATCATTCCTGCAGTGCTGCCATGCGGCGAGTGCGACACTTGCAAACGCGGTCGTCCGAACATCTGCCGAAAACAGAAAATGCCCGGCAACGACATCCATGGCGGTTTTGCCACGCATATTGTCGTCCCCGCGCGCGGCCTCTGCCCGGTAGACGAAGCCCGGCTTGCCAAACGCGGCCTTTCGCTCGCCGATATGAGCGTCGTCGCCGATGCCGTGACGACGCCGTATCAGGCCGTGTTGCGCGCCGGTGTCACCAAGGGCTCGGTGGCGATCGTTATCGGCATAGGTGGCGTCGGTGGCTATTCCGCCCAGATCGCCAAGGCGTTTGGCGCCACTGTAATCGCCATCGATGTCGATCCGGCCAAGCTCGCCGCGATCGGCCAGCATGGCGCGAGCCTGACGCTCAATGCCCGCGAACACGACATCAAGGGTCTGAAGACGAAGATCAGCGAGTTCTGCAAGGCGAACGGCCTGCCCCTGACGGAATGGACGATCTTCGAATGTTCGGGCACCGCAACAGGACAGACCACGGCCTTCGGCCTTCTGACCTATGGCGCGACGCTCTGCGTCGTCGGCTTCACGATGGATCGGGTGGAACTGCGACTCTCCAACCTGATGGCGTTCGACGCGCGGGCGCTGGGAAACTGGGGATGTCCGCCCGAACTCTACCCGGCCGCGCTCGATCTCGTGCTCGACGGCAAGATCAATCTTGCCGACTTCGTCGAAAAGCATCCGCTTGAGGAGATCAACTCGGTCTTTGAGCAGGTGCACTCCCACAAGCTCGCCCGCCGCGCGGTTCTCGTTCCACAGTGAGAGGATTTTTCAAGATGCCCCAGCTCCAACTCGTCAACCACGACATCGTTGCCTTCGAGCCTGTTGCGGGCGTTATCTATGAGAAGCGGCCGGCGCGCGGCGGTGATGGAAGGGTTGTCCCGGGCCTGTTCAACGCCTGGATATGGCTCGACAATCCGAACCAGTTCAATTCCTACACCACCGACATGGTCAAGGGCGTGATCCGCGCCTTCCGCGCCGCTTCGAACGCGCGGGACGTCGTCGCGGTGGTCTTCACAGGTGTTGGTGACAAGGCGTTCTGCACCGGCGGCAATACCAAGGAATATGCGGAATACTACGCCGGCAATCCGCAGGAATACCGGCAGTATATGCGCCTGTTCAACGACATGGTGTCGTCGATCCTGGGTTGCGACAAGCCGGTAATCGCACGCGTCAACGGCATGCGCATCGGCGGCGGTCAGGAGATCGGCATGGCGTGCGATTTCACCATCGCCCAGGATCTTGCGCGGTTTGGCCAGGCCGGTCCCAAGCACGGCTCGGCCGCGATCGGCGGCGCCACCGACTTCCTTCCGCTGATGGTCGGCGCGGAGCGCGCGATGGAATCCGGAACGCTGTGCGAGCCGTGGTCGGCGCATAAAGCCTATCGTCTCGGCGTCGTTCTCGACATCGTGCCGGGTTTGAAGGTGGACGGCGCGTTCGTTCCCAATCCGCTGGTCGAAACCCAGCGCTATCTCGACGAATATGGCCGCATCGTTCACGGCGAACCCCTGGCCGGCGCCGCCTTGGCGGCAGGCAAGGCGGTGATGGCGCGCGGCGCCGTCGATCTGTCGCTGCTCGATGCCAAGGTCGAGGCGATGTGCACCAAGCTGATGACGACGTTTCCCGAATGCCTGACCAAGAGCTTCGAGGAACTGCGCAAACCGAAGCTCGACGCCTGGAACCGCAATAAGGAAAACAGCCGCGCCTGGCTCGCCCTCAACATGATGGCCGAGGCCCGAACAGGATTCCGCGCCTTCAACGAAGGCCCGAAGAATGAACGCGAGATCGATTTTGTGGCGCTTCGCCAGCGCCTGGCCAACGGCGAGGGGTGGACCGAGGCGATGATCGAGGAGTTGATCCCCCAGGCTGGAGCATCGAAGGCGGGAGGGCAGAAGGTGTGAGCAGCCCGCTGAAAGTCTGGTTTGAACGCGACGGACATCTGCTCCGTCTGCGGCTCGATCGTCCCAAGGCGAATATCCTTGACGCGGCGATGGTCGGCGCGATCGAGCATGCGCTCGGCCAGCATGGCACCGTTGCGGGATTGCGCGGCATTCTCATCAATTCGGCCGGCACACATTTCAGCTTTGGCGCCTCGATCGAGGAGCACCTGCCAGATCGATGCGCGGCAATGCTCGCGGGCTTTCATCGGCTGATCCTGCAAATCCTTGCTTCGCCAATTCCTGTCCTGGTGGCGATCCGTGGCCAATGTCTCGGCGGCGGTCTGGAGCTTGCGAGCGCCGGACATCTGCTGTTTGCCGGACGGGATGCCAAATTCGGCCAGCCGGAGATTCAGATCGGCGTCTTCGCGCCGGCCGCTTCCTGTCTGCTGCCCGAACGCATCGGACTTGCGGCGGCCGAGGATCTCTTGCTTTCCGGGCGCTCGATCGGCGCCGAAGAGGCATTCAGGATCGGCCTCATGACGGAGGTCGCCGACGATCCCGAATCCGCCGCGCTCGGTTATTTCGATCGGCATCTGGCGCCCAAAAGCGCCGCATCGCTGCGCTTCGCCACCCGCGTCGCCAGGCATGGCACGATCGAACGGATCTCTGCGAAACTTGCCGCGATCGAGAAGATCTATTTGGCCGAATTGATGGCGACGCGGGACGCCACCGAAGGCCTTACCGCATTCATCGAAAAACGACCTGCAAGCTGGAAGGATCGCTGAAATGCTCGATAAAACCAAATCGGCAACGGCCACTATCGTCCAGCGCTGCGAAGACCTGTTCACCGATCTGAATTTTGAGACGGCGCGCGCCTGGAAAACGGCGAAGCCAGGTCGCAAGGTGATCGGCTTCATGCCGTATTACGTGCCGCGCGAGATCATCCACGCCGCCGGCGCGCTTCCGCTCGGCATTCTCGGCGGCGGCGACCAGCTCGAAGTCATTCACGGCGACGCGTATTATCAGAGCTATATTTGCCGCATCCCGCGTTCGACCATCGAACTCGGCGTCTCGGGCCGCCTCGATTTTGTCGACGGCATGTTGTTCCCCTCGATCTGCGATGTGATCCGCAATCTCTCTGGCATGTGGAAGCTGATGTTTCCAAACAAGGGATCGCGCTACGTCGATCTGCCGCAGAATTTCGAGGACGATGTCGGCGGTGAATTCTACAAGAGCGAATTGAACGAGATTCGCGAATGGCTCGCCCAGCTCACGGGAAAGCCGGTCACCGATGAAGCAATCCGCGCCTCCATTGTGCTGTTCAACGAAAATCGCCGCCTGGTGCGCGAGGCCTATGCGCTGCGGGCGAAGGAACCCTGGAACATTCCTTCCTCGGAACTCTATCTTCTGCTGCGCGCGGGCCTCGTCCTGCCGGTGGAAGATCACAATCAGCTGATGCGCGACTATCTCACGTCCGTGCGCGAGCAGCAGCGACCGATGAAGGATAATTGCCGGGTCGTTCTCTCTGGGGTGTTCTGCGAGCAGCCGCCACTCAACCTGATCAAGTCGATCGAGCTGTCCGGCTGCTACATCGTCGATGACGATTTTATATTGGTCACTCGCTGGGAAAAATCCGAAGTCTCAACCGACGGAGATCCGATCGCGAATCTCGCGCACTCCTACCTGCACGATTCAATGTCGACATCGGCAAAATACGAGCCGG
Source organism: uncultured Alphaproteobacteria bacterium (assembly GCA_963753875.1). Classification (GTDB taxonomy): domain Bacteria; phylum Pseudomonadota; class Alphaproteobacteria; order Rhizobiales; family Xanthobacteraceae; genus Bradyrhizobium. Next base: position 56,973 of record CAVWDY010000016.1, read on the forward strand.
ACGGGCCCAACAAGGGCATGTATCTCGTCGACAGCGTGCGCGAGCACCGCGCCGAAGGCGTTATCTTTGCCATGCCGAGCTTTTGCGACCCCGCGCTGCTCGAACGGCCGATGTTGCAAAGCGTGCTGAAGACGCACGGCGTCCCCCAAATTGCGTTCAAATATGCCGAGAATTCCGGCCAGATGCAGCCTATTCGCGAACAAGCAGGAACCTTCGCTGACTCGATCAAACTCTGGAGTGGAGCATGACCATTATCACCACGCCGTACAAGGCCAAGCCGCCTCAAGTCATCAAGGACGCTTCGATGGCGAAGCAGAAAGAGATGATGAACGGGCACTACGAACGGCTGGCCAATGCGCCGGAGCAGGGCGAGAAGGTCGCGGCGACGTTCGTTCCCGGCAATCTCAACGAACTGCTGATGTGCTTCGACTTCGCCAACAATCTGCCGGAGGTCAATGCGATCCAGAACGGCTTGCGCAAGACCAGCGGAAACTTCGTCATGGAAGCCGAAAAGCTCGGCCATTCCGAGGACGTTTGCACCTACGTCAAGTCTGACATCGGCATGATGGCCAAGGGCAATATCGGCCCCAACGGCCGCAAGCTGCCGGATCCGGACGTGCTGCTGCTGTCCTACACCGGCTGCTTCACCTTCATGAAATGGTTCGAACTGCTACGCCAGCAATACAAGTGCGAAACGATCATGTTTCACACGCCCTATATGGCGGACGGAAAAATCACCCGGGACATGGTCCAGTATATGGTGAAGCAGTTGAAGCGGGACGTCATTCCGAAACTCGAGAAGGTCTCCGGCGTCAAATTCGACATCGACCGGTTGCGCGAATATCTGCGCAAGTCGGCCAAGGCCGAAGACGATCTGGTGTGGGTGCTGCAAGCTGCTAAGACCAGGCCTTCGCCGATCGACGCCTATTTCGGCGGCATCTATTATATCGGGCCGATCTTCGGGGCCTTCCGCGGCACCGACGATGCGGTCGACTACTATCGGTTCCTGCGCGAGGAAGTCGAGCAACGCATCGCGCTCGGCAAGGGTCCCGTCACGCCGGACGGCGACATGGGCAAGGAGCGCTATCGTCTGGTTGTCGAGGGACCGCCGAACTACACCAACTTTCGCCAGTTCTGGAAGATGTTCTACGATGAGGGCGCGGTGGTCGTCGCCTCCAGCTACACCAAGGTCGGCGGCACCTATGATTTCGGATTCCGGCACAACCCCGACAATCCGCTCGAATCGCTCGCCGAATACTGCCTCAATGTCTACACCAATCGGAACCTGCCGATGCGCGTCGACATGCTGGAGAACTATGTCAACGAATACGAGGCGGACGGACTTCTGATCAACTCAATCAAGAGCTGCAACAGCTTCTCGGCCGGCCAGTTGCTCATCATGCGCGAAGTCGAAAAGCGCACCGGCAAGCCGGCGGCCTTCATCGAGACTGACCTGGTCGATCCCCGCTATTTCTCCGCGGCCAACATCAAGAACCGTCTCGAAAGCTATTTCCAGATGATCGAACAAAAACGCGCCGGCTTGCGCGGCGCCGCCTAGGAGAAATCATGCGTACCTTCATTGGCATTGACCTCGGCTCGACCACGACAAAGGCCGTTCTGCTCGACGAAAACCAGGACGTCGTCGGACGCGGAATTACCAATTCGCGCTCCAACTACGGCACCGCGGCGCGTGTTGCCAGCGAGGAAGCGCGTATCGACGGGCGGTTCACCCTGTTTCGTCGTGCCCTGAGTTCGGGCGGGGCTGAGGGGGAGCGCGTTCAGGAATTCCTGGGCGCGCTGGAGCGAAACTTTCGTCTCGTTCAGTTCCTGGAGCAGCTCAACGATCTGGAAGAGACCTGCATCGGACAATTGCAGACCGCGCGATTCGCCAAAGTGGCCGAAAAAATGGGCGAGGCGCTGAATGAAGTATTCCGTCGCCTGAAGGCCGAAGCGCCGGAGCTTTACGCGCCTGGGGCAAACCGCAAGTCGGATTTTTTCCGCGATATTGCCGGCTCCCGCTTTCATGTTCATGCCGAGGCCGTCGCCCGCGAGGCGAATGTGCCGCATGACATATTGCTGAACGCCTACGACAAGTCGATCATAGAAGTCGAAAACAGGCCACCTGCTGGCGACATGAGCGACAAGTTTCGTCGCGCTATGGCGCGCGTACTTGAAATCGACCCGCATCTGATCGACGGATCGAACAACGTTCCCGGCACGATTGAGGATACGCTCGGCATCGAACTCGAAGAGACTTATCTGGTCGGCACCGGCTACGGCCGCGTCACGCTGCCTTTCTCCAAGGAACATATCCGTTCGGAGATTTTGTGCCACGGGCTCGGTGCGCACATGATGTATCCGAAAACCCGCACGGTGCTCGACATCGGAGGACAGGACACCAAGGGTATCCAGATCGACACCGCGGGCATTGTCGAGAACTTCCAGATGAACGATCGCTGCGCCGCAGGCTGCGGACGCTATCTCGGCTATATCGCCGACGAAATGAACATGGGTCTGCACGAGCTTGGGCCGCTGGCGATGAAATCGAACCGGCCGGCACGCATCAATTCCACATGCACCGTGTTTGCCGGCGCGGAATTGCGCGATCGCCTGTCGCTTGGCGAAAAGCGCGAGGACATCCTTGCCGGCCTTCATCGCGCGATCATTCTGCGCGCGATCTCCATCATCTCGAGGTCGGGCGGGGTGACTGACGAATTCACGTTCACCGGCGGGGTCGCCAAGAACGACGCGGCGGTTCGCGAACTGCGCAAACTTATCAAGGAAAACTACGGTGAGGTGACAATCAACATCAATCCGGATTCCATCTACACCGGTGCGCTTGGCGCCGCTGAATTCGCGCGTCGCGCAGTTGGTTCCTGAAACAGGAGTTAATCATGACTATCACCGCAGGAATCGATGTCGGAACCGGCGCGATCAAGGTGGCGCTCTTCAATGTTGAAGGCGGTGGCGAAACTTGCCTCGTCAAACGGGTCGAACGCCTGCGTCAGCGCGATCCGCTGAAGCTTGCGGAACAGATTTATGACGGCGTCCTGGCGGAGGCCGGCATGAAGCGCGGCGACGTCGCGTATTGCGCTACGACAGGTGAGGGAGAGTCGCTGCACTTTCATACCGGTCACTTCTACTCCATGACCACCCACGCCCGTGGCGCCATCTATCTGCGCCCCGAATGCCGTGCCGCGCTCGACATGGGCGCCCTGCACGGTCGCGCCATTCGTCTCGACGAGCGCGGCAAGGTGCTGAACTACAAGATGACCAGTCAATGTGCGTCTGGGTCCGGCCAGTTCCTGGAAAACATTGCGCGCTATCTCGGCATTGCGCAGGACGAGATCGGCACGTTGTCGAAACAGGCGGACAATCCGGAGAAGGTCTCGGGGATCTGCGCCGTGCTGGCCGAGACCGACGTCATCAACATGGTGTCGCGGGGCATCACGGCATCAAATATTCTCAAGGGCATTCACGAGTCGATGGCGGACCGGCTGGCCAAGCTGTTGAAAACGATTGGTGGACTGGACGGAACCATCCAGATGACCGGCGGCCTTGCGCTCGATGACGGCCTGGTCGAGGCCATGAAGGAATCAATGGTTCGCGAGAAGGTCAAGGTACCGATCGAGAGCCATCGGGATGCGATCTTTGCCGGCGCCATTGGTGCGGCGCTGTGGGGCGCCTTCCGGCACGAAAAACTGGCGCGTATCGCCGAACAGGCGAACGCCGCCTAGAGCCAAAGGAGATATCGATATGGCCCTTTTGATCAATGAAGACTGCACCGCATGCGATGCGTGCCGTCCGGTTTGTCCGAACGAGGCGATCTCGGCCGGCGAAGTGATATTCACCATCGATCCCTTGCGTTGTACCGAATGTGTCGGCGCCGAGGAGGAACCGCAATGCAAGCTCGTTTGTCCGGCGAGCTGCATTGTCGCAAATCCTGATTGGCCCGAGACCCCCGAGGAATTGCAGAACAAATATGAACAGATTCATTCCTGAGCAACTCGCAGGAGCGAGGTCATGCAATCGTTCCTTTGTTGCGGCCGGCTGAGCCTCTCGTGCATTTCGACGCAACCGTCCGAGGGTGGATGCCGATATCGTCGTTACTGCACGGCATCCCCTGGATGCAGTGCAACCCCACCCGTTGATTTAAATCAATGCAGTCAGAATAACCGTCAGAAACAGTTTCGACCAATAACAACGACAATTAGCGCTAGCCTTCGGGAGGATGGTCGATGATGGCAAGGTCGGTCGATTGGACGACGGGCGGCTCACCGAGCCATCCTGATCCCCTGGAATTCGATATCAACAATCTGCGGCCGGATGAAGTTCTCGTCAGGATCGACGTGCACCAAGCGAGTCGTGTAAGCATCAATCAGAACAGCAGCGGCGAAGATACGACGCACGGATCGCAGGAGGTTTGCCGCGGTGTCCGTGGTCGCGTCACGGAGGCGGGCGTTGACGCGCTGTGGTACGTCGATCGTTCCGTGATCATTCCTGCGGACGGGAGCAGGTGCGAAAACTGCGACTCCAGCCAGCGCGGCAGGTTGGCGACGTGCGCCGATCAGGAAATCGCAGAAACTGACGACGACGGGACCCCTGCCAGATTTGTCATGGTACCGGCGCACCGATTGTGTGTGGTGTCGGTAGCTATCGATTGGCGGAAACCAACATCAACATAGGCCAGACTCCGATGATGCGATCCCCGTCGGTCTTGTTGCGCATCCGCCCGCTGCTTCACGATTGAAATGGAGAGCCGGCTATGGAATCGAGATTGACGGCCGGCGACCTTCAGACCATTTCGCGCATCGCGGTGTTCCGTGGGCTGAAACCGGAAACGGTCGAGCACATCGTCGCGCCGGCGAAGGCCATCACGTTGAGGGCCCACGAACTGATTGCCCGTCAGGACGAGCCGGCGACCGCGTTCTTTATCGTCATCCACGGCTGGGTGAAACTTTACTGCAGCCTGTCGTCGGGTGACGAGACAGTGATCGAGACGATGACGAAGGGCGGCAGCTTTGCGGAGGCGGTTGCCTTTACCGGCAACCGGTATCTTGCTTCCGCGGAAGCGGTAGGCGAAGCGCGCATTGCGCGGATCCCCGCGGATCACGTCATCCGCTGTATTCGCGACAATCCCGATATCGCAGCGCCGATGATCGCGTCGATCTCTCAGCATATGAGTTATCTGGTCCAGCACATCAAGCAGCTCAAGGCCAAGAGCGGAGTTCAGCGGCTTGCGGAATTTTTGTTGTCGTTGTCGTTGACGGAGCAGGGGCATTGCGCGCTTGCACTGCCCTACGATAAGAGCTTGATCGCGGGGCAACTCGGCCTTCAGCCCGAATCTCTGTCGCGTGCGTTCGCGAAGTTGAGATCGATCGGCGTCATCGTCGAGGCGTCGCACGTCGAGGTCAGGGACGTAGCGGCGCTGCGTCAGATCGCTGCCAACCATCGCGGTGTGTATCCGGCGCGATACGGTGCGCGACTGACGTCAGGTGAGACAGCATCTGATGTGACGACATGAGTGCGTTCAAATCCAACTCGACGGGGCTTGTATGATTTCATCGCAGCGTCTTCATCCACCTGGCTGGCGGCCGCCGATCGGCTATGCGAACGGGATCAGTGTCGACGCGGGACAAATGGTGTTCATTGCGGGTCAGGTCGGATGGGACGTGGAGCAGCATTTCCATAGCGAACTGCTGGTTCCGCAATTCGAGCAGGCGCTCAAGAATATCATTGCCATTCTCGCGCAGGCCGGCGGCGAGGTAACTCACATCTGCCGGATTACGGCGTACTGCATCGACAAGCCGGCCTACCTCGCTAACAGGAGTGAACTGGGGCGCATCTGGAAATCGCTGATGGGAAATCATTACCCCGCCATGAGCATGATTTTCGTCAACGATCTTCTCGACACCCCCGCAAAGATCGAACTCGAGGCGACGGCGGTCCTCCCTGGGCCTATGAAGTGAACGACAGGGGCCGCGGTTTGCGCGCGAGGCGACGATCGTTGGCTTTTCGCTCGTCAGGCACCCGAGAAGCGTTTCAAGCCCCGCATTCAGCGAACAGGCTTGCGGTCAGTCGCCGCGCCAGCGCGGCGGCCGCTATCCGACGATAATTGGCGGATGCAAGGGTGGTTCGCATCGGCTGGACCTGCTTCTGCACAAGCCGGTCGATCTCCTGGAGGAGGCGCTCATCGAGCGGCCGGAGCGCGAGAGCGTCGGTGCCGGACAGGAGGAAGGGACGGGAATTGGTGCCTGTCAGCGCTATTCGCAGTGAACCGATGCTTGCGCCGGATCGTGTGAGCGCAACCGCTACCCCTGCCAACGGATAGTCGACCGCACCGCGCACCCGCACTTTCGCATAGGACGACATTGGCGGATTGGCAGGGAGGTGGATGGCGGCGACGAGCTCACCGTCCGCCAGAGTGAGATGCGCCATGCCGTCCTCGACATAGAGCGCGTGCAAGGGAATTCGCCGAACGCCCTGCGCGCCGACGATGTCGACCTCGGCGCCGAGAACAAGCAGAGCAGGCGCGAGATCGCCGCTGAAGGCGGCGTGACAGCGCTTTCCCTGCGGGGCAACGTGACATGTATCGCCGCGGTTCTTGAGGCAGTATGAATTCGCGCTCCGCCACCATTCGCTTTGATTGTAGTAGATGCAGCGAGTGTCGAGGCACAGATTGCCGCCGAGCGTTCCCAGATTGCGGTGACCGGGCGCGGCGATGGCTCCGGCGGCCTCCGCCAGGGCGCGATAGTGCTTCCCGATCGAGGCGTTGGCGGCGATCGCCGCGATCGTAACGCCGGCGCCGATCGTCATTCCACCGTCGCTGGCATTGATCTCGGCAAGTTCGCCGATACGGGAAATATCGATCAGCAAATCCGGCCGGCTGATGCCGCGGCGAATGTTCACAAGCAGGTCCGTTCCGCCGGCGACCAGGCGGCTTTGTGGACGTGAAAGCAGCGTCGCGATCGCCTCCTTGACGGTTGTGGGTTGCGCGAGACGCAGTTCGGCCAGGGCTATGGTCACGATGCGGCCCTCGAAATGCGGGCGAGCTTCGCCTTCCGGCGCCGCTGGATGAGGCCTTCCACAACCCGATCTGGGGTCACTGGGAGTTCGTCGAAGTCGATGCCGATGGCATTGGCAATCGCGTTGACCATGGCGGGTGGGAAGCCGGCCAGCGCGCCCTCGCTGGCCTCCTTTGCCCCGAATGGCCCGAACGGATCGTGGCTTTCAACGATGTGGACTTCGATCGGGGGAGATTCCGCCATCGTCGGCATGCGATATTCGAGGAAACTCGCATGCGCCGGCAAGCCTTCGAGATAGCGAGTCTCTTCGCATAACGCCTGGCCCATTCCCATCCATACCGATCCCTCAATCTGTCCCGCCACCGCGAGCGGATTGATCGCATGGCCGCAGTCGAGCGCAACCCATACCTTGTCGATCGTCACCAGACCGGTCGCATCGTCGATGTCCACCTCGACGACCTGAGCGGCGTAGCTGAAGCCCATGGTGGAGCCGACTGCGCCGCCACGATGCTTACCGCCCTGGGATTCCGGCGGACAGGTGAAACTACCCTTCACGGTGATGGCGCCTTCGTCGACCAGCGCAGCGGCGACGACATCCGCGAAGGGCAGGGCCGACTGATCCCCGGCGCCGACGCGGAACGTACCGCCGATGCATTCAACCTGCTCCGGGCGGGCCTCGAGCTTGCGCGCCGCCGCGGCGACAAGCACGGCTTTCATCTGCTTTGCGGCGTCGATCGCCGCGTTGCCCACCATGAAAGTGATCCGTGACGAGTAGGCGCCGTTATCCTTTGGCGTGATGGCCGAATCGCCGGCGACGACGCGGATGCGATCAAGCGGGACGTCCAGCGTTTCGGCTACCGCAATCGCGACCATCGTCGAGGATCCCTGACCGATATCGGCAGCGCCGGTGAGCGCCGTTATCCCGCCGTCGAAATCCAGTCTGAGGTTCACCACGGCGTGCGGTTCACCGGTAAAATGGATCGGCTTGGCAGAGCCGCTGACGTAGTGGGAGCAGGCCAAACCGAGGCCTTTCCCCGGTGGCATCCGACCGGCGCGCTCGCGCCATTGGCTTGCCCGCTCGACCTTGTCGAGACATTCGGCCAGCCCGTAACTGTTGACCATTAGATCGTTCAGCGTCCGGGTCGGCGCCTGCAACAGATTGGCGCGGCGCACCGCGAACGGATCCAGTCCGAGCTCGCGCGCCATGCGGTCGACGAGACATTCGAAGGTGTGGCGCATGTCGACCGAACCGTGTCCGCGCATGGCGCCGCACGGCGGAAGATTGGTATAGACCCGATAGCCGTCATATTTGAGCGCTGGAATGTCATAGAGGCCCTGCAACAGCGCACCGGCATAAAGGATCGTCACGATGCCGTAACCGGCGTAGGCGCCGCCGCGCTGCACCACTTCGCAGGCGCAGGCCGTAAACCGGCCGTCGCGCCGCATGCCGATCCGAAGCGTGACGTCAGTCTGCGGGCGCGCGCGGTGAGTAAGAAATGTTTCCTCCCGCGTCAGGCGCATCAAGACCTTGCCGGCGGCTGCCCGCGCCAGCATAGCCGTGATGATTTCAAAATTCAGGACTTCGACTCGGGCTCCGAAACCACCGCCCACAAATGGCTTCACCACCCGGATCTGCGCTTCCTTCATGTGAAGGCATCGCGCCAGCATCAGGTGCAGATAATAGCCGACTTGCGAGACGCTCTGCACCGTGAGCCGGTCGCTGATCGGATCGTAATCCATCAGGCAGGCATGCGGTTCGATTTGAGCGTGGTTGACTTCCGCGCAATTGATCTTGACGTCACGGACGAGATCCGCGGTTTCGAAACCAACTCGCCAGTCACCAAACTCGTGATGAACTTCGCGTTCCAGATTGCCGGCCTTGTTGTCGTGCAGCAATATCGCACCGGGCTTGCGAGCTTCCCCGGAGGTGTAATAGGCAGGCAGCTCGTCCAGCTCCAGTTCGATCAGCTCGAGCGCGCGCTCGGCGGTTTCGGCGTCCACGGCGGCCACGGCCGCGATCGGCTCGCCGCGGTAGCGCACGCGACCACGGGCCAGTGGATACTCGTTCATGGCGATCGGGAGGACGCCGTAGGTCAAGTCGCAGTCGTCGCCGGTGACGATTGCCTCGACGCCTTCCAGCGCGCGGGCCCGGGACACGTCTAGTCTGATGATTTCGCCGTGGCTCACCGGGCTGCGGAGAATACGCCCGACCAGGGCGCCCGCATGATCCAGATCGGCGGTGTAGCGTGCGCGGCCGGTGACCTTCTCGACCCCGTCGATCAGCGGAACGCCGCGACGGCTGAGGCCGCCTTGCTTGATTGGTTCGGCCATCATGGCTCGGTTTCCGCTGCCGACTTGACCAATTCGAGAATTTTCACATAGCCGGTGCAGCGGCAGAGATTTCCGGACAGGGCGGAGCGTATCTGCTCGTCGGTCGGCGACGGATTACGGCGTAGCAGACCCTCCGCTGCCATGATCATTCCGGGCGTGCAAAAGCCGCACTGAGCGCCGAGCTTCTCGTGAAAGGCGCGTTGCAGCCGGCTAAGCTTGCCGTGCCTGGTCAGGCCTTCAATAGTTTCGACATGGCGGCCCTCGCAGCGAACCGCAAGCACGATACAGGACGGCACCGGCTCGTCGTCGATCAATACCGTGCACGCCCCGCACTCGCCACCGTCACAGCCGGTCTTCACGCCCGTGAGTTGCACGACCTCGCGCAAATAGTCGACCAGCAACTGCCCTTCTGAAACGGCGTCTTCGCGTATCCTGCCGTTGAGCTTCAGTTTCAATAGACGCATCGTTTTCTGCGGTGCAGGTGCATGCATCGAAACGCTCCTCCGAAGAGCAAATGTCCTCCCTTTGCCGCCGGCGTGCCATGACAAAAGTCAAGACACGCGATTAAAACGCCCCAAACATTGGAAGTTTCAGCTAACCGAAGTCAAGGAACGGCTCTCAATTCGTCGGTAGACAGGACAATCCGGATTGATCGGCGAGGCCGGCGATGACGGTTCGTGATTACAACGCTACTGTCGATTTCGTTGATCGGAACGTCGCCGAGGGCCGGGGCGACAAAACTGCTTTCATCGATCCCTCGCGCAATCTGACCTACGCGGCGCTGCAGGACGCAGCGGCGCGTATTGGCCCGATGCTGGCGCGTCTCGGCATCGAAAGAGAAAACCGGATTGCACTGGTGTTGCTCGATACGGTTGATTTCCCGGTTCTGTTCTGGGGGGCCATACGGGCCGGCGTCGTTCCGGTTCTGCTCAACACCCGGTTAACCGTCGACCAATATCGCTACCTGCTCGAAGATTCGCGCTCCAGGGCGGTATTTGTTTCGACCGCCCTGCTTCCTCTCATTGAAGAGGCGGCGGTGGGCCTGCCGGATCTCAGGAGGATCGTGGTCGTCGGGGGCGGCCCTGCGACGGTACCGCGCCTCGACACGCTGTTGGCCGCCGAGAATGAAGGCTCCGCGCCGGCGCGGACCTGCGCCGACGATGTCGCCTATTGGCTGTATTCATCCGGCACGACGGGAATGCCCAAAGGGGTCATGCATGTGCACTCGAGCCCCAGGTTCGTGGCGGAGAGCGCCGGCAAGCGCCGCATCGGCTATCGCGAGGACGACGTCGTCTTTTCAGCCGCGAAGCTGTTTTTTTCCTATGGTCTCGGAAACGCGATGTTTTGCTCGATGTGGGTGGGGGCGACTTCAGTATTCTATCCGGAGCGACCGACCCCGCAGACCGTATTCGAGGTGCTGCGGGGCTATCAGCCGACAATGTTTTTTGCGGTTCCGACGCTCTACGCGGCGATTCTTGCCGATCCGGAATGCACGCTGGAAGGGCTGTCGGACCGGCTGCGGTTGTGTTTTTCGGCCGGTGAACCATTGCCGGCGCATATCGGAGCCGCCTGGAAGGAGCGGTTTGGGCTCGATATCGTGAACGGCGTCGGCTCGACCGAGATGGGGCATCTCTTTCTGACCAATCTGCCCAAGGCCGTGGAGTACGGCACATCGGGGATTCCTGTGCACGGCTACAAGCTCCGACTGATCGACGAAGAAGGGCGGGACGTCAGCGATAATGAAATTGGCGAGCTTCTGGTAAACGGCGAATCGGCGGCAGCAGGCTACTGGAACCAACGCGCGAAATCACGTCGTACCTTCGTCGGCGAGTGGACCCGAACCGGCGACAAATACTTTCGGCGTCCAGACGGGGTTTACACATACTGCGGCCGTACCGACGACATGTTCAAGGTCAGCGGCATCTGGGTTTCGCCGTTCGAGGTCGAGGAGGCATTGATCAGCCATCCACTGGTGATCGAGGCCGCTGTCGTGCCCGCCGAGGACTCAGATGGCCTGATCAAACCAAAAGCATTTGTAGTGCTTGGTGATTCTGCCGCGAGTGATTCCGATCAGGCGCTGTACGAGGAGCTCAAGGTCCATGTGAAGCGGACGATTGGCCCATGGAAGTACCCGCGGTGGATCGTGTTCGTCGACAATTTGCCCAGAACTCCAAGCGGCAAATTGCAGCGCTTCCTGCTGCGCGAGATGGGGATTTCCTGAATGTTCAAGACTGAAACCGGGGGCGCAATTCTCGAACTCACGATGGAGCGTGCGCCGGTGTACGCCTATGCGAGCGATGTGAAGACCGTGGTCGTCACCCCAAGCAGAAGCCTGTCTTCGAGGGGGATCGATGGCTGACCGGAGTTTCCTGTCCTGGCCGTTCCTCTCGCCGCGGCACCAGGAGTTACATGATCGCGTCGAGGCCTGGGCGGTCGCCAACATATCGAGGTTGAGCGGCGATGGTGAGAGCAGCGCCGCGGCCGCCGCGACCGTTCGCCTCATGGTCGCTGAGATGGGCAAGGCGGGGTTGCTCTCTACCGCGGTCGGCCGCGACCGATCGCTGCGCGGGTCGCTGGATGCGCGCAGCCTGTGCATCTGCCGCGAGGTGTTGGCGCGCCACGCGGGGTTGGCCGATTTTTCCTTCGCCATGCAGGGTTTGGGCACCGGTCCCATCAGCCTGTTCGGCACCGAAGAGCAGAAGGAGCGCTGGCTGCCTTCGGTCGCGCGGGGAACAACGATCTCGGCCTTCGCGCTGTCGGAAAAGGAGGCAGGGTCCGACGTTTCGGCGCTCGCCATGCGGGCGCAGCCGGACGGCAATCAATGGCGGCTCGATGGAGCGAAGACCTGGATTTCGAACGCCGGCATCGCCGGTCTCTATGTCGTCTTTGCCCGTACCGGAGAAGCTCCCGGCGCCAAGGGTCTTTCGGCGTTCGTGGTCGAGGCCGATACGCCGGGGTTCTCGGTAGCGAAGGTCATCGACCTCATCGCGCCGCATCCGATCGGCACGCTCGCCTTCGACGGAGTGAGGGTGCCGGCCGCCAATATGCTGGGATCGCCGGGTGACGGCTTCCGGATCGCCATGGCGACGCTGGACGTGTTCCGTTCAACCGTGGGCGCCGCCGCGCTCGGCTTCGCGCGCCGGGCGCTGGACGAGGCGCTAAAACATGCGAGCAGGCGCAAATTGTTCGGCCAGCCTTTGTCCGACCTGCAGCTTACTCGCGCCAAGCTCGCCGACATGGCGCTCGCTATCGACGCCGCGGCGTTGTTGATCTACCGAGCCGCCTGGACCAAGGACGTCAAGGGCACCCGCATCAGTCGCGAATCGAGCATGGCGAAGCTGTTTGCCACCGAGGAGGCGCAGAAGGTGATCAACTCCGCCGTACAGATTTTCGGTGGGCTCGGCGTCACCCATGGCCACATTGCCGAGAAGCTCTACCGCGAAATCAGGGCGCTGCGAATCTATGAAGGTGCAAGCGAGGTGCAGAAACTCGTCATCGCGACGCGGCTTCTTGCCGAAGCCCAGACAGGTTGCCCGCATGCCCCGGTCGGCCAAGGTTAGACGCCCTCTGCGCCGGAGCGAACCGAAACCCTGGTGTCTGCTTTCGTCCCGCGCTTTTGCTTTTCGATGATCTTGAGCAGCGTGGTGATCGATATCGAACTCAGGGTGGCGATCGCGATGTCATCGATCTCCCGGAGAACCTTATGTAGCGCGAGGCCTTCGTCCAGGTAAACCGGCGGCGAATCCTCCGCGTCGCGGCCGACCTCTTCGAACAGTTCGATCACGTCGAGCAGCGTCACGCGTTTTGGATTTCCCGAGAAACGGTAGCCGCCGCCGGCGCCGCGCATCAATTCCACCAGCCGCGCGCGCACCAAACTCCGCAGCACCTTGGCCAAATGATTAATCGAGATATCGTATTTTTCTGCGATTTCTGCGGCCGAAATCTGCTGATCGGAATGGGCTGCGAGCTCCAGCACCGCATAAAGTCCGCAAAGCGTCGCCTTTTGTAATTTCATCGCCTCGTTCTTCTGACAGGTTACGCCCGGCCACAGCACCGTAACGGAATGGGCGCGACCCTAAAGGCTTAATCGAGGTCTTTCTCCAACTGAATAAACGGTCCCGCCATCATCCCCAGACTTCGAAAGAAAGACAGGACGAGATGATTGTCGCGATTCAGCATTGTCCGTACCTTCTCCACCCCGGCCTGCCTGAAGGTCTCGCACAACGTCTCGAAAAGCCGGGTTCCGACGTTGTGAACGCGAATCTCCGGATCGACGTTCAAGGCAAAAACCCAGCCACAAGGTTCCGATCCGAATTCGAAAGCCCTCACTTCGCCGGTGATAAAGCCTACCACCCGACCCTGCTGTTCGGCCACTAGAAACGCTCTGCCAACCCCGCGCGATTGCTGAAAATGGGCGAACAATTCCTGCCAATATTGGAGCTTGGCCTGGCCGGTGGTCTTTTCGTCGAGGCTTACGATCCAAGGAATATCCTCGGCCAGAGCCGTCCGTATTTCGACATCGCCGAACGGAAGATTATCCTCCGCCTTGATCGGAGTACGCATCCCTGCCTCCCAAATTGCCCCCTGCTCTTAGACGCCGGAATGATGGGATTTGCTATTGATCTGCATCAAAACCAACTGCCAATCGAAGCGCAGTTTAGCTTTTAAGTAACGTCGCCCCGTGAAATCCAGTTCGAAAGAGGGAATGCCGGTTGGCGACTGGTAATATGCACAAGTAATTGAAATTAAAGGTATTTATTGCGAGATTGTCGAATCTGGCAGGGCAAGAACGGCTGGCGGCCATGATCGGGGTTTTGGGGAGATATCGGGGAAAAATTTGTGTTTGGACCGACATTCCCTGGCCTTCGCCGTTCGCCAAGCCCCGCAGTTGGCCGATGCGAAACACCTGAGAGCACTGAAGAGGCAAACATGACAACCCAGCCTCACGTCCAAGCGCTCGGCGAGCGGTTCAACTTCGCGGAACACCTCATCAGGCGCAACTCCCAGCGTTCATCCAAGACGGCCCATGTTGACGACCGCGGCCGTTTGAGCTTCGGCGAGTTGACCGAGCAAATCCGACGCGCGGCCGCCGCGTTGCTGGCTTCCGGGGTGCGTCGCGAGGAGCGCGTGCTGCTGCTGATGCACGACTGCAATGACTGGCCGGTAGGGTTCCTCGGCGCGATGTACGCTGGCATCGTGCCGGTAGCCGTCAACACACTGCTGACCGTCGATGATTACGCCTACATGCTGCAGAACAGCCGTTCGCAGGCGGTGATGGTGTCGGGGGCGCTGCTGCCGACCTTGCGCGAAGCCATGACGAGGGCCGGGGCTCAGGGCGGACACGAGGTGAAGGCCGTGATCGTTTCACGTCCCAACACCGCGCTTGCGCCGGGTGAGGTAGTGCTGGACTCGCTGCTCCGCCATCACGCGCCATTGCCGGCGCCCGCCGAGACGCATCCCGACGACCGCATGGCCGCGCGATGATCGACGCTGAATGATCATTGCTGCGCCGCATTGCCGACCGGACATTCGCCGCAAGGCTGACGCCAGCTAAGTGCCTTGCCATTGGCGACAAGGCGCTCCGGTGCGGCCTTAAAGTGGTATTGACATTCCAAAATTTTACATGTTCATTAAATGGTATATAAAATACCACTTCATCGAGGGCCATCCCTCGCACAGGAGGCAAGATCATGAGCGCGTCTGCCCAGACCGATATCGCCAGCCGTACGCTCGCCGACATCGCATCCACGCTGCCCGGCGCGATTGCCCTGTTCCGTTCGGAAAAGCTCGACTTCTGCTGCGGTGGCAAGGTAACGCTCGCCGAAGCAATGGCCGCCAAGCAAAAGGAGCCTGACGCCCTTACCGTTCAGCTCCAGGCCCTCGAAGCGGCGGCGGCGCCCAGCGACGTGCCAGACGATACGGACGGTCTGATCGACATGATCCTCACCCGTTTCCACGAGACGCATCGGCGCGAAGTCCCCGAGCTGGTCAAGCTCGCGCGGCGCGTGGAGGCCGTGCATTCCGACGTTACCTCCGTGCCGGCCGGCCTTGCGGATTTATTGCAGCACATCGGCGACGAGCTTGAATCGCACATGCAGAAGGAAGAGCAAATGCTGTTCCCGATGATGCGCGCCGGCGGGCATCCAATGATCTGCCAACCGATCGCGGTCATGTTGTCCGAGCACGACGACCACGGTGAAAACCTGCGCAAGCTCGAAGCGCTGACCAACGATTTCACGCCGCCCCAGGAAGCCTGCACGACATGGCGGGCTCTCTATGCCGGCGCGCGCAAGCTGACGGATGACGTCATGGAGCACATCCATACGGAGAACAACATCCTCTTCCCGCGCTTCGCGCCATAACCAGCGTCAGCCGCATTCTCCGAACCTTTAGCGGGGGATTTGATGGAGCGCCGCGCCGCGGCAGGAAGGGGTCTCAGCGGCGACGTATATCAAGACGACATCGTCTTGTGATCAGAACAATCCATGCGCGCCGCCGACCGCGCCGAGGACGGTTACGACGGCGACCAAACTCAGGACCCGATGCCCGCGCAACACCACACGAAAGGCGCCGTCGGGATCGCGTCGGGCGCGCGCATCAAACCACGCGTGCAAGAACAGGGGTTCGGCAACGAAGAGCATGGTGGTGAAAACCGCCCATAGGCCGATCATCGCGTCAAGCCACCAGAAGCGTGGGTCAGCGACCCGTCCCCAAAGCTCGTAGGAATACAGCATGTAGAAACCTGACAAGCCGGCGACAAGCGTCGACACCCGCGCCTGCGTCGCAAAACGGCGTTCCAGCGCATCGAACAGCGTGAGGCGTCGCGGCGCCTCAGTTTCAAGCAAACTCGGCAGGACGACGAGCGTGACGAACAGAAGCCCGCCGATCCAGTGAACGATTGCCACGACATGAACAGCACGCGCAACGGTCAGCCAGTCGATCATTCGGCTAACCCGGGCAACGGCAGTCGCAACACGTCGAAATCGGCCTGCCCCAGCTCTCCCTTCAGAAAAGCCGCCGCCATTCGATCCATCGTCGTTACGTGCGACAAAACCAATTGTGGCAGGATGAACTGCATGCGCCGTCGCAACTCCCCGCCTGCAAACTTCGGACGCTCGCCGTGGGCCATTTCCGCGAGGAGAACATTGTGCTGCGCGAGGTGACAGTGCAGTCCGGGAAACTGCTTTTCTCTCAGAAAATCCTCTTCGCGCGCAAAATGCGCAGCCAGTTCTTCCGCGACATCCCGGTACCGCGCCGGCAGATCCTTGTCCGGCGCACATGATGCGGCCTCGAACATCCTTTCAATTCTAAGATGGTCCTGATCCATCATTTCGACGCCTAGAACAATGGTTGGACGTTCCATCATGGGTCTCATGTTCAGTTCAACCCCAACCTCGATGCGGTCAGGCGTTGGCGCTGCGCTTCGAGGCTTTGGGCGCCGACTTGTCAATCGAGGCAAACCACCGACCGGCCGCACAGTCGGCGAGGGTGTGCTGATCGAGGCTCTCGTAAAAGCATTCCCGGGCCTTGCGCAGCATGGCGCGCAAACGGCAACCCGAATCTAGGACGCATCCGCCGCCGTCGTCACGGAAGCATTCGACGATCGCTTGATCCGTCTCCAGGGCGCGCACCAATGCGCCCAGCCGCACGTCAGCGAGCGGTTTTGCAAGCGATACGCCGCCGCCGCCCCCCCGCACTGTGCGCAAAATGCCGAGCGCCGCCAGATCCTGAACGATCTTGTGGAGATGGTTTCGGGACAGGCCACCGAGCTGGTTGGCTATTTGCTCGACATTGACGTTCTGACCCGATTCCTGGCGCCCGAGCAGCATCAGGACGCGAAGGGCGATATCGGTCGAGGCGAGGAGGCGCATTAACGTATCCTTGAAGTGGAGTTGCTTTTACCACAATTTGCGCGCAAAGTAAGTGGTATCGTTAATGCCATTTAATGCCGGTCGTCGCCAGCCCAATCTGTTTTCGACGACTGATCTCGCGCAAGCGATCTCGCTATCGCCTTAGAAACCGTCTTGTGCGTTATTTCACCGAACGCAAGGTCAAAGGTTGTGGCGCCCACTATCGTTGCGTTTTGTCGACGTTTGTGCGCGTCCTTTCCATTCGTTTCTGAGGCGAAACTGAGGCGCAGTCTTCATATTGCTCTCCGCGTCGTACAACGGCCCGGATACCGGCTGGAACACCCGGTCTTGCATCAATGGTAGAAATTGTATATATTTCTACCAAGAGGAAAGCAATGCATCTGAACATCAAGAACGACGAAGCCCACAAGCTTGCGACGGAGCTTGCCGAACTGACAGGCGAAAGCCTGACCTCGGCCGTCACGCTGGCCCTGCGCGAGCGTCTGGCGCGCGAGCGTCGCCGCCGCCGAACCGACCGCATTGCGGCTCGATTGATGAAGATCGGCAGCCAGTTTGCCGCGCTCCCCGACACCGGACGCAGCCCGGACGAAATCCTCGGGTATGACGACCACGGATTGCCGACGTGATTGTGGTCGACAGTTCGGCTGTCATCGCAATCTTTCGCCAGGAGGAGGATGCCGAAGATTATGCCCGAAGCATCGCGGCCGACGATGATCCAGTCATGTCTGCCGCCAACCTGGTGGAGACCTCAATTGTGCTGCGCGGGTTAAAAAAGATCGCGCCGGAAAAGGCCGAGCGATGGCTTGACGATTTCATGAAGGCGGCGGGTATCCGGATAGAACCGGTGACACCGGATCAGGCGCAGGCGGCTCGCTCGGCACATTTGAAATTCGGCAAAGGGACCGGGCATAGCGCGGCGCTGAACTATGGTGATTGCTTCGCTTACGCGCTGGCAAAGGCAATGGACGCGCCGCTGCTGTGCAAGGGGAACGATTTTCCACGGACCGACATCAGCATCGCGTAAGCGGGGTGTCCGGCATGGCGTGCCGAGCCGTAGCTGGCGAAGCCAGCGAAGGATGGTGGGCCCGGCAGGACTCGAACCTGCAACCAGACCGTTATGAGCGGCCGGCTCTAACCATTGAGCTACAGGCCCCGCCGCAAGCTGCCGCGCAAGCGGCAGGCAACGGTGCTGAAGACCCCTTACAATGTGGCTGGCGATCCGGCAATGCCGGGTTGTTGTCGCGGTCATTTCCGGGATGGTCCGCAGGACCAGGCCCGGAATCTCGAGATTCCGGGTTTTCGCTTCGCGCGCCCCGGAATGACGCAGCGATATGGAGCGCCGCCGCGGCTTAATCCACCGAGACGCCCGCGAATTCGACCACCTTGCGCCATTTCTCGGTCTCAACCTCAATGAGCTTGCCGAATTCGGCCGGCGTCATCGGCTTCGGGATGCCGCCGATGGCGGTGAGCCGCTCGACCACCTTGGGATCTTTCAGCGCTTCGCCGACCGCCTTGTTGAGAATTTCCACGATCTCCGGCGGCGTGCCCTTCGGCGCGGAGATGCCGTAGAAGCCGACCGACTCGAATCCCGGCACGGTCTCGGCAATGGCGGGAACATCAGGCACGCCGGGCCAGCGCTGCGGCGAAGTGACGCCGAGCGCGCGCACCGTGCCGGAACGCGACTGTTCAAGCGCCGACGGCAGATTGTCGAAGATCAACTGCACCTTGTTGGAAATAATATCGGGAAATGCGATCGCCGATCCGCGATAGGGCACGTGGACCATGTTGATCCCGGTCATCGCCTTGAACAATTCCGCGGACATATGCACCGAGGTGCCATTGCCCGACGAGGCATAGGAGACCTTGCCCGGATTGGCCTTGCAATAGTCGATGAACTCCTGAACGGTCTTGACCGGCATGGCGTTGGAGACGACCAGCAAGTTGGTCAGCTGGATGATGCTCGCGACCGGCACGGTGTCGCGGATGAAATCGTAGGACAAATGCTTGTAGAGCGAGGCCGAGATCGCGTTGTTGGGCGCGACGAACAGCAGCGTATAGCCGTCCGGTGCCGAATTGACCGCGGTAGCCGCCGCGATATTGCCGCCGGAGCCGGTGCGGTTCTCCACCACGAATTGCTGGCCGAAATGCTCCGACAGCCACTGGCTCATGATGCGCGCCACGACATCGACCGGTCCGCCGGCGGAAAAGCCGATCAGCCAGCGCACCGGACGGTTCGGATAGTCGGCCGCGGAGGCCGGGGCGAGGCCGCCCGCAAGGCCCAGAAGGCAAATCGTGCCGATCATCGCCGCGCGCCTAATACCCATGAAAAGCCACTCCGCTGGAACCGACCTCGGCTATGCTTTCATACAAACCGGGATTTGCCTACACTGCGTTTTGTCCCGTGTTCTTGCATGGGTCTGCGATACGCTTCGTGAGATGCCGGAGGATCGTAAATGAACGTCACGCGTATGATTTGCGCCGGCGTACTGCTGCTGGCGGGTAGTGCCGCGGCGCAAGACGGAGGCAAGCCCATCCAAAAGACAACCATCAGCCTGGGCACGGCGACGCCGGGCGGCGGCTTTCCGCTCTACGGCAACGCTTTCGCGCAAGTTTTGAACGACGCCGACCCGACGCTCTCAATCGAGCCGCGCAACACCAAAGGCAGCTACGAGAATATTCCGCTGCTCGAATCCGGACAGCTCGATATCGCGCTGGTTGCCGGCGAGCCCTCCTACCAAGCCTTCAAAGGCATCGGGCGGCCCGCTACCCGCCTGAAGATCCTGGCCGCGATGTATTCAAGCCCCGGAATGTTCGTGGTCCGCGCCGATAGCCCGTACAAGACCATACGCGACCTCGTCGGCAAGCCCGTCGCTTTTGGCGCAAAGGGCTCCGGTCTTCCCGTCATGTCCCGCTTCGTGCTCGACGGGCTCGGCCTGAAGCAGGACGAGGATTTCAAGTCGGTCTATCTCGACCACGCCGGCGACGGACCGGCGATGGTGCTCGACGGGCGGGTCGCGGCGTTGTGGGGCGCCGGCATCGGCTGGCCCGGATTCACGACGCTGGCGGGCAGCCCCGGCGGCGCGCGATTCATTGCGCCGGATGCTGGCGAGATCGCGCGCATCAAGGCCAAGCACGCCTTTCTGAAACCCATGACGATTCCGGCCGGCAGCTATCCGAACCAGAACACGCCGATCGAATCGCTGGGATCATGGAGTTTTGTGCTGGTGCGCGCCGATCTTGCCGACGACGTCGCCTATCGGTTGGCGCGCACGCTGCACGGGGCCGAAGGCACATTCTGTAAGAAACTGGCGCAGGCCTGCGAAACCACCGCCGCGAACACGGTCGCGGCGGCGCCGAATGTGGAGCTGATTCATCCAGGGGTGATGAAATATTTTCGCGAGATCGGCATGGCGAAATAGTGGTCGTCCCGGCCAAGCGAGCAACGCGAGCGCGAGCCGGGACCCATAACCACTGGCTGAATTGTTGGGAAGGGCTGGAGCCCCAGCCTGCTAAACCATGAGCGCCTGTGGTTATGGGTCCCGGCGTTCGCCGGGACGACAATCGAATCATTTCTTGACTAAGGGGCACGCCGGGTCCGGCGGGCCGAACGCATCCTCGCCGGCGATCTTCGCCAGGATGGTGTAATAGTCCCACGGATATTTGGACTCTTCCGGCTTCTTGACCTGTACCAGCATGAGGTCGTGAACCATCAGATTGTCCTCGCGCAGCCTGCCGTTGCGGGCAAAAAAATCCTCGATCGGCTTCTCGCGCATCTTCGCCGCCACCTTGAGCGGCTCGTCGGTGCCGCTCTCCTTGATGGCGTTGAGATAGTGCATGACCGAGGAATAGACGCCGGCCTGCCACATCGTCGGCATCCGGTTCATTTTGGCGAAATAGCGGACCGACCAATCCCGCGTCTTGTCGTCCATGTCCCAGTAGAACGCCGTCGTCAGCAACAGGCCCTGGGCCACCGGCAGGCCGAGCGCATGAATATCCGTGATCAGCGCGAGCAGGCCGGCCATCTGCTGGCCGCCCTTCAATACGCCGAATTCGCCGGCGGTCTTGATCTCGTTGCCGTTGTTGGGCGGCCCGCCGGCGATGCCGATGATTTTCGCTTTCGAGGCCTGGGCCTGCAGGATGAACGACGACAAATCAGGCGTGGCGAATGGCGGGCGAACCGAGCCAAGCACCTTTCCGCCGTTCTTGATGATCACGGCGGAAGCGTCCTTTTCGAGGGAATGACCGAACGCATAATCGTCGGTGATGAAGAACCAGCTGTCGCCGCCGCGCTTGACTACCTCCTGCGCCGTGCCGACCGCGAGCGCGCGGGTGTCGAACACCCATTGAATGGCATAGGGCGAGCAGAACTTGCCGTGGAAATCGGCCGTGCCTGTCGAGTGCGCGATGAACATCCGCTTCCTTTCGTTGGCGACGTTCTGCACCGCCAGGCCCACCGCCGATACCGGCACGTCCACGATCAGGTCGACCTGTTCGGTGTCATACCATCGCCGTGCGATGCTGGCGCCGATATCGGGCTTGTCCTGATGATCGCCGACGATCACGCTGATCGGCTTGCCCAGCACCTTGCCGCCGAAATCGTCCACCGCCATTTGCGCGGCGGTCACCGATCCCTGGCCGGTGGGGGTGGAAGCCGGCCCGTTCATGTCGGTGAGAACGCCGATCTTGACCACGTCGTCCGATATCTGGGCGAGCGCCGTCTGGGCCAAGGCCGAAGGTGACGACAACAGCGCAGCGGCGAGGGCTCCAGCCGCAGTCATGTTTCTGGTGAACATCCCGTTCCTCCCGTTGCCATTGGCGCATTGGCCGCATCCGTGGCCGGGCGCTTAAGGTAACCGGCCCGTCTTTTTGCCTTCATTCGATGGACGCCGTCAACGCAAGGCCCAACGAAATGCATCGCAGCATTTGACTGTATATTTCGGGCCTGATTCAGCACAAAGGCGGGGGCAGGCTGTGTGCGCCGCGCCGGTGGCGATATCGCCGGCGTGAGCCGGTATCGTGTCCCGGACGAGGTGCAGCGCCTTTTGGCGGTGCACCACAGAGCCGGGACCCACACCTTCGGTTTCGCGCCGATGGGCCCCGGATGCTGTGTAGCAGCGCATCACCATAGCGCGTCGACGACGCGCGTAAACGCGCTTGTGGTGCTGCACGGCATCCGGGGCACGCCAGTCACTCCCCATCCAGCGCCGCCAGCCGTTCCGCCTCGGCGATATCGTCCATCGTGTTGGCGTTGAAGAACGGATCGAGCGGCGTTGTCGGCCATGTCACGGTGGCGAGAGGGTAGCGCGCGGTCCAGCGGTCGAGCTTGCGGATGTCTTCGACCACCAGCGCGTGGCGAAGCTCCTCGCGCAAGGCCACGCTCCAAAGTCCGATCACCGGATGCGACTGTCCGCCGGAGGCCGCGACCGCGAGCTGCGCGTTCTGTTCTGCGCGGGCCCGGTGCAGGCGCGCGACGAGATCGCGCGGCAGGAACGGACAATCCGCCGCCGCGCTCAATACCCAAGCAACCTCGGGCCGGTTCGCGGCGGCCCAGTCTAACCCGGCGAGAATGCCGGCGAGCGGGCCCGGAAAATCCGCAACCGAATCCGGGATGACGGGCAAGCCAAAACTTGCAAACCGCGCCGGGTCGCCATTGGCGTTGAGGATAAGCCCGTCGCATTGCGGCTTTAGCCGCGCGATCACGCGCTCAAGGATCGTACGGCCGCCGATCTGGCGCATCGGCTTGTCGCCGCCGCCCATCCGCCGCGCCAGACCTCCGGCGAGCAATACGCCAGGTGTCGCCGGCGCGTCTCTTGACGTCGCCGGCGCGTCCCTTGACGTCGCCCGCAATTCACTCGTCACGCTCAGTGCCTTTGCGCTTGTGCCGCGCCGACTCTTCTTCGACGAAAGCGAGATTCTGATCGTAGACGATACGCTGCTGGCCGGAGAGCGCGATAAACCGTTTTCCGCGCGCGCGCCCGATCAGCGTCAACCCGACTTGTCGCGCCAGATCGACACCCCAGGCCGTAAAACCCGAGCGCGAAACCAGGATCGGAATTCCCATCCGCACCGTCTTGATGACCATTTCCGAAGTCAGCCGTCCCGTGGTGTAGAGGATCTTGTCGGCGGGATCGACGCCGTGGCGATAGATCCAGCCTGCGATCTTGTCGACCGCGTTGTGGCGGCCGACGTCCTCGGTGTAGCAGACGGGCTGGCCTTCCTTGCAAAGCACACAGCCATGGATGGCGCCGGCTTCAAGATAGAGCGAGGCCATGGTGTTGATCGCGTGCGTCATCTGGTAGAGCCAGGAAGTGCGCAGTTCGGCCTTGGGCAGCGCGACGCTTTCCACGGCTTCCAGCAGATCGCCGAACGCGGTGCCCTGCGCGCAGCCGGAGGTCTGTGTGCGCTTTTTCAATTTCTGTTCGAAATTGGTGTGGTGCTCGGTGCGCACCACCACCACCTGAAGATCGTCGTCATATTCGACCTCGGTGACGACGTCGTCGTATTTCAGCATGTTCTGATTGAGCAGATAGCCGAGCGCGAGATATTCGGGGTAATCGCCGATCGTCATCACGGTGACGATCTCCTGCGCGTTCAGGTAAAGCGTCAGCGGCCGCTCCACCGGAACGTTGATCTCGACCGCCGCGCCGGTCTGGTCGGTCCCGGCGACACGTTCGGTCAGCCGCGGATCCCCTGGATTTGGCAGGATCAGAGGGGCGGGGGCTTTGTCGATCTTGGTCATCATGTGCAGGCTAGCATGACTTTACCTATCGACCGATATAAAGCACGTCAGGGCGAAACGTAGCCCGGTTCCATCGGCGGTTCGGAGAAAGTGATGAAAGTAATTGGCCTGGCAGGATGGAACGGCGCCGGCAAGACGACGCTGCTGGCGCGTATCATCCCGCATTTTCTGAAAGAAGGGCTTTCCGTCTCCGTGATCAAGCATGCCCACCACAGCTTCGATGTGGACGTGCCGGGCAAGGATTCCTGGGTCCATCGGCAGTCGGGCGCGGTGGAAGTGCTGGTGTCTTCGGGCAAGCGTTGGGCCCTGATGCACGAACTGCGCGGCGCCCCCGAGCCGCGGCTGCCGGAACTGCTAAGGAAGATGTCGCGGGTCGATCTCGTTGTCGTCGAAGGCTTCAAGTCAGAGCCGCATCGCAAGATCGAGGTGCATCGGAAAGCCAATGGCAAGGCGCCGCTGTTCCCTGATGACCCCGCTATTGCCGGCATTGCAACGGATGCGACGGTTGAAACCACGCTGCCGGTTGCCCATCTCGATGACATCCCGGCGGTTGCCGCGATGATGGAAAAATTCGCGATCTCTGTGGAAGATGTGCTGGCGAGAAGCGTCAGCGAGGCCTGAGAAACACCATGGCGCAGTTGTCCGACGATTGCTTTGCCTTCGGCGGACCGATGATGTCGGTCGATGAAGCGGTCGCGATCATCGCCACCCGCGTGAGCGCGGTGCACGAGATCGAGACCGTGCCGATCGAGAAGGCCGATGGGCGCATTCTCGCCGGCGATCTTTCCGCATCCTTGGCGCTACCGCCCTTCACCAATTCCGCCGTCGACGGCTATGCGGTGCGGAGCAACGACCTTCCGCTTCGCCAGGATGTGGCGTTTCCGGTGTCTGGACGCATTCAGGCGGGCGCCTTCCCGCAGGAGCCGGTCCAGCCGGGCCACGCCGTGCGGATCTTCACCGGCGCGCCGATGCCGGAAGGCGCCGGCACCGTGTTCATGCAGGAGGATGTGCGCGTCGATGAAGCCGGCAAGGTTGTTCTGCCGGCGGGTTTGAAGCCCGGCGCCAATGTGCGGCCCGCGGGCGAGGACATTGCGCTCGGAGCTGCCGCGCTCGGAGGCGGCCTGCGGCTGCGGCCGCAAGATGTCGCGCTCGCCGCCGCCTTCGGCCTGACCCAAGTCGACGTGCGCCGGCGCATCCGCGTCGCGGTGTTCTCGACCGGTAACGAACTGGTGTCACCGGGTAAGCCGCGCCAGTCTGCGCAATTATTCGACTCCAACCGCTTCATGCTGATGGCGATGCTGGCACGGCTCGGCTGCGAGGTCAGCGATCTCGGTATTTTGCGCGACGATCGCGCGGCGCTGGCGCAAGGTCTGAGGAAAGTGGCCGGTACCCACGATCTGATTCTCACCAGCGGCGGCGTGTCGACCGGCGAGGAGGACCACGTCAAGGCCGCGGTGGGAGATGTCGGCACGCTTGTGCTGTGGCGGATGGCGATCAAGCCGGGGCGTCCCGTCGCCATGGGCATCATCGGCGGCACGCCCTTCATCGGATTACCGGGAAATCCGGTGGCGAGTTTCGTCACCTTCGTCCATGTGGTGCGGCCGACCGTGCTGGCGCTGTCGGGCGCCCAACCGCAGCCCTTGATTCCGATGCCTGTCCGCGCCGCGTTCACCTACAAAAAGAAGATCGCTCGCCGCGAATATGTGCGGGTCAATCTGCACAGGACAGACGACGGCAGGCTCGAGGTGGCAAAATTTCCGCGCGAGGGCGCAGGCCTGTTGTCGTCGCTTGTGGACACCGACGGATTGGTCGAACTGGGCGAGGAGATCACGCAGGTCGCCCCCGGCCAGACGGTTGGATTTCTCAGCTATGCGAGCCTGATGTGAGATTCATCCGCTTTGTTTGTCCGTTGACGATGCGAGACCGCTTCGCCATGTAGGGGCCATGACCACGACGAAACTCGACCTCACCGGCCTGAAATGTCCGTTGCCGGCCTTGAAGGTGCGCAAGGCGCTGAAGGCGCTGTCGCCGGGCGACCTTTTGGAGGTTCATTGTACCGATCCGCTGTCGGTGATCGACATCCCGAACCTGATCCGGGAGACCGGCGATAAGGTCGAGATCAGCGAACGCGCGGAACATCGCGTTGTTTTCATGATTGAAAAAACCAATGGCCCTGTCGAAAATGCGAATGGGGCGTCGCGTGCTGGGTCAGGGCGAAACTGGGACAGTTAGACGCACCCTTCCGCATCCGGAACTGGTTCGAACGGCGGCTATCGCTACCTTTTGCCTATCGACATAGGCCCGGGCTTCTGCCCCAATTCGTATTGTCCGTGGGCGGTCTCGGAGGTCGAGTCGCGCCTGTCGGGCGCGCACGATGGCCTCGTAAATCAGCACCGGTGCCGATGGTGGCATACCGTGTCGGGGTAGTTTTGCGGATGCGCGTTTACGATCCTGGCGCATCCAGAAATTGTGCGGAGCAGCAATGCGGCGGTTGGCGCGCTGCGATGGGATTTGGGGTATAAGACAACAAGAAACATGGACGGCAGACATGCCCGGCAAGGGTGGCTGCAGGGGAGGAACTGATGACGACAATTAGCAGCGCAGGGACGGTGTCCGGCGGTGGGATGGGAATTCTCGATCGCGAGCACACGATAGCAAAAGCCGGCTTCAATCGCTGGCTGGTGCCGCCGGCTGCGCTTTGCATTCATCTCTGTATCGGCATGGCCTACGGATTCAGCGTGTTCTGGCTGCCGCTGTCGCGGGCGATCGGCCTGACGGCGCCGAAGGCCTGCCCGGATATTTCGCTATGGCAGGAGCTGTTCACCACCACCTGCGACTGGAAGGTCGCCAGCCTGGGCTGGATGTTCACGCTTTTCTTCGTGCTGCTCGGCGTCTCGGCCGCGATCTGGGGCGGTTGGCTCGAACGCGTCGGCCCGCGCAAGGCCGGCGTCGTCGCGGCGCTGTGCTGGGCCGGCGGCCTGTTGATCGGCGCCTTCGGCGTCTACGTGCATCAGCTCTGGATCATGTGGCTGGGGGCCGGCGTCATCGGCGGCGTCGGTCTTGGTCTCGGCTACATTTCCCCGGTGTCGACGCTGATTAAATGGTTTCCCGACCACCGCGGCATGGCGACCGGCATGGCGATCATGGGTTTCGGCGGCGGCGCCATGATCGGCGCGCCGCTCGCGAATATCCTGATTAACTACTTCAAGACGCCGACTTCGGTCGGTGTTTGGGAGACTTTCGTCGCCATGGGCGTGATCTATTTCGTGTTCATGATGATCGGCGCCTTCGCCTATCGCGTGTCTC
The DNA here is from genome assembly GCA_963753875.1 of uncultured Alphaproteobacteria bacterium. GTDB lineage: Bacteria > Pseudomonadota > Alphaproteobacteria > Rhizobiales > Xanthobacteraceae > Bradyrhizobium. The sequence goes on from CAVWDY010000016.1 coordinate 84,245, forward strand.
CCGCCGGCTGGCAGCCTGAAGGCTGGACGCCGCCTGCGAAGGCCAATGCGATGATCTCGACCAACAACGTCCATCTCGACAACGCGCACAAGACGCCGCAGTTCTGGCTGATCTGGTGGGTGCTGTGCTTGAACGTGTCGGCCGGCATCGGCGTGATCGGCATGGCCTCGCCGATGCTGCAGGAGATCTTCGCCGGCAAGCTGATCGGAATGCCCAACCTGAACTTTGGCGCGCTGTCGGCCGACCAGAGGACGTTGATCGCGGGGATCGCCGCCGGCTTTGCCGGGTTGCTGTCGCTGTTCAACATCGGTGGCCGTTTCTTCTGGGCGTCGCTGTCGGACTACATCGGCCGCAAGAACACCTACTACACGTTCTTCGTGCTGGGCATCGCGCTCTACGCGCTGGCGCCGACCTTCGCGGCGATGGGCTCGAAGATGCTGTTCGTTTCAGCGTTCTGCATCATCCTGTCGATGTATGGCGGCGGCTTTGCCACCGTGCCGGCCTATCTCGCCGACATGTTCGGCACGCAGTTCGTGGGCGCCATTCACGGCCGGTTGCTGACGGCGTGGTCGACCGCGGGCATCATCGGTCCGGTCGTGGTGAACTATATCCGCGAATTCCAGCTCGCGGCCGGCGTACCACGCGATCAGCTTTATAACTTCACCATGTATATCCTGTGCGCGATGCTGATCGCAGGCCTGATCTGCAACTACCTGATCAAGCCGGTCGACCACAAATGGCACATGAGCGCTGACGAGGTCGCGAAGCTGCAGGCCGCGAGTGCGAAAAGCGATGCCGCGATTCAACACGGATCGTTCGGCATCGGGTTTGGCGGTTTGGACGTGAGGGCTGCATTGTTTTGGGCCTTTGTCGGCATCCCGCTCGCCTGGGGCGTGTGGAAGACCCTTGAAAGCGCGATGAAGATCTTCTGATCGCCGCTCGATCACCGCGGGACGCACCTTAGGGATGGCGTCCCGCGCATTTGCACTCTGCCATCAATCAAAGAAATGACCTGAGGGGATCCCCATGCTTCGCACCATTACCTGTGTTGTCGTCGCGCTGCTTGTCGCAGGCAGCCTGCATAGCGCGTCGGCCCAGACGCCGACGACCGCAGCGCCTGCGGCCAGTTCAACCCCAGCCGCTGCAAAGCCTTCGCGAATGAAGCTCACCTTCGAAAAGCTGAAGGAAATGAAGGCCAAATGGGCAGCCAACAAACCCAAGCTGAAGGCGTGTCGCAAAGAGGTGAAGGCAAAGGGACTGGTTGGCGATGACCGCTGGTTCTATATTGAAGACTGCATGGAAAAGACCTGAAGCCAGCGACTTGGCGGCAGCGACTGACAAAGGGGCATGACAGCGAGGGCTGCGTGCCCCTTAAATGCTTTTGGCAATGCAATTGAACTTGGCATCTGGCATGCCACCGATTAGGATTATAGGGCTCGAAGGAAGACCACCGATAGTCACGGCAAGAACGGGACGTTTCGATGAGTCATGATGCGCAAAAGGTTCGCCCGTTCGAACATCCCGGCGAGGGACGCAAGCGGGCCAAGTCGACCCCTAAAGGCCGTCAGATCGATCCGAGCGCCGCGCATGAGATCGAACTCTTGCTCGGCGACCGGCCGCGGCGGCGCGATCTCCTCATCGAGCATCTGCATCTCATCCAGGACAAGTATCATCAGATTTCCGCGGCTCATCTCGCAGCCCTTGCCGACGAGATGAAACTCTCATTTGCGGAAGTTTTCGAGACCGCGACTTTCTATGCACACTTCGATGTGGTGAAGGAGGGCGAGCCGGATATCGCGCCCTTGACCATTCGCGTCTGCAATTCGCTGACCTGCGCGATGTCAGGTGCGGAAAAGCTGCTGCATGACTTGCAGAATACCGCCGGTCCCGGCATTCGCGTGGTGCGCGCGCCCTGCGTCGGCCGCTGCGACACGGCGCCGGCGGCCGAGGTCGGCCATCACTTCGTCGACCACGCCAGCGTTAAGAGCGTGCTGGCGGCGGCAAAGAGCGGAGATACCCATGCGCATCTGCCTGACTATGTCGGCTACGACGGCTATGTCGCCGGCGGCGGCTATGCGCTGTTGAAGCGCCTGACTTCGGGTGAATTGAAAAAGGAAGATATGCTGAAGGCGCTCGACGATGCGTCCTTGCGCGGTCTCGGCGGCGCGGGCTTTCCGACGGGGCGAAAGTGGCGCGCGGTGCTCGGTGAGCCCGGCCCCCGGCTGATGGCCGTCAATGGCGACGAAGGCGAGCCCGGTACGTTCAAGGATCGTTATTATCTCGAGACCGATCCGCACCGCTTTCTCGAGGGCACGCTGATCGGCGCGCATGTCGTCGAGGCGCCGGACGTATACATCTACATCCGCGACGAATATCCGGCCTCGCGCGAAATCCTCAACCGCGAGATCGCGAAACTGCCGTCGGGCGGCCCGCGGCTGCATCTGCGGCGCGGCGCCGGCGCCTATATCTGCGGCGAGGAATCCTCGCTTCTGGAAAGCATCGAAGGCAAGCGCGGACTGCCGCGGCACAAGCCGCCGTACCCGTTCCAGGTCGGACTGTTCGGACTGCCGACCCTGATCAACAACATCGAGACGTTGTGGTGGGTGCGCGACATCGTGGAGAAGGGCGCGGACTGGTGGAACAGCCATGGCCGCAACGAACGCCACGGCCTGCGCAGCTATTCGGTGTCGGGACGGGTCAAAAATCCCGGCATGAAGCTGGCGCCGGCGGGTGTCACCGTGCGCGAATTGATCGACGAGTTCTGCGGCGGCATGGCGGAAGGGCACAAATTCCACGCCTATCTGCCGGGCGGCGCGTCGGGCGGCATCCTGCCGGCGTCGATGGACAATATTCCACTCGATTTCGGCACGCTGGAAAAATACGGCTGCTTCATCGGTTCCGCCGCGGTCATCATTCTGTCCGAGAAGGACAGCGTGAAGGGCGCGGCGCTGAACCTGATGCGTTTTTTCGAGGACGAAAGCTGCGGCCAGTGCACGCCCTGCCGCGTCGGCACCCAGAAGGCGGCGCAGTTGATGGAAAGGCCGGTCTGGAACCGCGAATTGCTCGAGGAATTGAGTCAGGCGATGCGCGATGCCTCGATCTGCGGTCTCGGCCAGGCGGCCTCGAATCCGCTGACATCAGTCATTAAATACTTTCCGGACGAATTCCTGCCGAAAGAGGCTGCCGAATGACCAAGATCCGGTTTGAACTAGACGGCAAGCAAGTCGAGGCCATCAACGGCGAAACCATCTGGCAAGTTGCAAAGCGCCAGGGCCGCGAAATTCCGCATTTGTGCTATTCGCCCGAGCCGGACTATCGGCCCGACGGCAATTGCCGCGCCTGCATGGTGGAGATCGAGGGCGAGCGCGTGCTGGCCGCTTCCTGCAAGCGCACCCCGAGCGTCGGCATGAAGGTGAAGTCGGCCAGCCCCCGCGCGGTCGCGGCGCAGAAAATGGTGATGGAACTTCTGGTCGCCGACCAGCCGGCGCGCGAGACCTCGCACGATCCCAATTCGAAATTCTGGCACTGGGCGGAAAAGGTCGAGGTGACCGAAAGCCGCTTCCCCGCGGCCGAGCGTTGGCATGGCGACGCCAGCCATCCGGCGATGCGCGTCAATCTCGATGCCTGCATCCAGTGCGGCCTGTGCGTGCGGGCTTGCCGCGAGGTCCAGGTCAACGACGTCATCGGGATGGCCTATCGCAACCACGATTCCAAGATCGTGTTCGATTTCGACGACCCGATGGGTGAATCGACCTGCGTTGCCTGCGGCGAATGCGTGCAGGCCTGTCCGACCGGCGCGCTGATGCCGGCGGTGATGCTGGACGACAAGCAGACCCGCGTCACCTATGCCGACAGGAAGGTCAACTCGCTTTGCCCGTTCTGCGGCGTCGGCTGCCAGGTCACCTATCAGGTCAAGGACGAGAAGGTGATCTACGCGGAAGGCCGCGACGGCCCGGCCAATCACAACCGGCTCTGCGTCAAGGGCCGTTTCGGCTTCGACTACATCCATCACCCGCATCGCCTGAAAAAGCCGCTGGTGCGGTTGCCGAATGCGAAGAAGGACGCCAACGACCAGGTCGATCCGGCCAATCCGTTCACGCATTTCCGCGAGGCGTCGTGGGAAGAAGCGCTCGACATCGCCGCCAAAGGCCTCGTGAAAATCCGTGACGGGAAGGGCGTCAAGGCGCTCGCCGGTTTCGGCTCCGCCAAGGGCTCGAACGAGGAAGCCTACCTGTTCCAGAAACTGGTGCGCACCGGCTTCGGTTCCAACAATGTCGATCACTGCACGCGGCTGTGCCATGCCTCGTCGGTCGCAGCCCTGATGGAAGGCCTCAATTCGGGCGCGGTGTCGGCGCCGTTCTCGGCCGCGATGGACGCCGAGGTGATCATCGTGATCGGCGCCAATCCGACGGTCAATCATCCGGTCGCCGCGACCTACATCAAGAACGCGGCCAAGCGCGGCGCCAAGCTGATCGTGATGGACCCGCGCAAGCAGACGCTGTCGCGCCACGCCTATAAGCACCTGGCGTTCAAGCCCGGCAGCGACGTCGCGATGCTGAATGCGATGATCAACACCATCGTCACCGAGGGCCTCATCGACGAGCAATATATCGCCGGCTATACCGAGGGCTTCGACGATCTGAAGGCGCGCATCAAGGAATTCACGCCGGAGAAAATGGAGCCGATCTGCGGCATTCCGGCGGAGACCTTGCGCGAAGTGGCGCGGATGTATGCCCGCGCCAAGGCATCGATCATCTTCTGGGGCATGGGCATCAGCCAGCATGTGCACGGCACCGACAATGCACGCTGCCTGATCGCGCTCGCGCTGATCACCGGGCAGGTCGGCCGCGCCGGCACCGGGCTGCATCCGCTGCGCGGCCAGAACAACGTGCAGGGCGCTTCCGACGCGGGGCTGATCCCGATGTTCCTGCCGGATTATCAGCCGGTCGGCCGCACCGATCTGCGCGAGCCGTTCGAGCGTCTCTGGCATCAGGACCTTGATCCGGTTCGCGGCCTCACCGTGGTCGAGATCATGAACGCGATCCATGCCGGCGAGATCACGGGCATGTATATCGAGGGCGAGAACCCGGCGATGTCGGATCCCGACCTGCAACATGCGCGCGAGGCGCTCGCGAAACTCGATCATCTGGTGGTGCAGGATCTGTTCGTCACCGAGACCGCGTTTCATGCCGACGTGGTCCTGCCGGCATCCGCATTCGCGGAAAAGTCCGGCACCTTCACCAATACCGACCGCCGCGTGCAGCTCGCGCGCGAAGTCATAAAACCGCCCGGCGACGCGCGGCAGGATCTGTGGATCATCCAGGAGATCGCCAGGCGCATGGGGCTGCCCTGGAATTACAGCGGCCCGGCCGACGTCTTCGCCGAGATGGCCGAGGTGATGCCGTCGTTGCAGAACATCACTTGGGAGCGGCTGGTGCGCGAGGGCGCGGTGACCTATCCGGTCGACGATCCCCACAAGCCCGGCAATGAGATCATCTTCACCACGGGTTTTCCGACCGAAAGCGGGCGCGGCAAGATCGTGCCGGCGCGCGTGATTCCGCCGGACGAATTGCCCGACGACGAATATCCGATGGTGCTGTCCACCGGCCGCGTGCTCGAACATTGGCATACCGGCTCGATGACGCGGCGCTCGCATGTGCTCGACCAGATCGAGCCGGAGGCGGTGGCGTTCATGTCGCCAAAGGACATGCGGCGGATGAACGTGCGTCCGGGCGATTTCATCCGGCTGGAAACGCGGCGCGGCGCGGTCGAGATCAAGGTGCGCTCCGATCGCGATGTACCGGAGAACATGGTATTCATGCCATTCTGCTACGCGGAGGCGGCCGCCAACCTGTTGACCAACCCGGCGCTCGATCCGTTCGGGAAAATTCCCGAATTCAAGTTCTGTGCGGTCAAGGCCGAACGCATCGAGATGCGCACCGCCGCGGAGTGAACGGGATCGCGAACTGGCCGATCGCAGGGCCGCGGCGGATTTTTTCTGCTCGACGGCCCTGTCAATTCATAGAACGTGAAAATCCCTGAAGCGGCGTTCGACCGCTTCCGCACTGTTGCCGATCAAGCCGGCCATTCGCCGCAAGCCGTGCATCGCAAGGCGCATGAATGGCCTGAGGTACACGATCAGCGGATTGCCCTGATTTTCCACGTCGAGTTCGAACCGCTCGGACGGAAATATCGTCGCACATCCCGAAGGCCAGGAATTCCTTCGCGCAAACGACAGCGCCGAGCTTTCAAACAGGAAAACGCCGCCGGTCTTCCCCTTGACGTCGCGGGCCAGCCAAAAGCCTTCCATGTCGCGGCCAATGAAGAATGCCGGGATTGCCGCGTTGACGACGCTGGGGTCGAGAGGCTGAAACGGCGACGGCGCGGGCGAAGATTTCGGCGCCTGCTGGTTGGGAAAATCTGAATAGGTGAGCGGCATGGTGATCATGGTGCTTATCGACGGCTTGGGGTGCGCGGGCGGGCGTGCTCGGCCGCGGCCGCGGTCGGTCGCATCCTGGCGCTGACAAACGCGTCGAGCACCCCGCGCGGAACGGTATGCATGTTCATGAACATGATTGCGGCCATGATGGCCCCTCGCGAATCCGCAAGCATCATGTGCCGATGATGTCGTAGGAATGCGAGATGGATGGGCGTGCCATCTCATAAGCGAAGTATAAAAATCGGCAGGCCAAATGACGTACGCTTCAATCCCAGGCGGTTTTTATGACGCGCCTATGAGAGGGGCCTAGTGTGGCGGATACGATCATTCACTTCTGACGCGTGAAGCACCGCCCACTCTTTGAAGTAGAGGGAAAAAATTCGTGCCGCTGCTTGTCTATAACTTGCGCTTTTGCTTGCCCGGGTCGAGTCAACAGAAGAATATCCGGGCCAATTTGCGGGTTCTTTCCAGATTCGGGGCATTTTTATCTTATGGGGAGAAGCACGTAAGGTTAGTGTAAGCGCGGTGCTGTAACGCAATAAAAGCCGCTGTGCAGCTTGCACCGCAGCAATCGACACGACTCGGACCGATACGGTACTATGGCGGGCGAAAATCGCCGATTTGGCGCGGTCCGGTCGAGAATCAGGGAATTGACACCGGCATGTCTCAATGGGGCAAACGAGGTCGTTTAGGTCAATGGGCGCAAACTCAATATGACAGCCGCGACGAATTGGATTTCGCGACGGCTGGCCGTCGCGCTCGCGGTGGTTGGCCTGGGCGTGTTTGGCGCCACGCGGATGTTGATTCCGCACGCGAAGTCCTTGGAAACGGCTGGTCCCGCCAAGGCCGAGCTTCCGCGCTACGTGCCGAGCGCAGCGGAGTGGGCCAGTCTTACTGTTGAGCCGGTCACGGAGCGGGTGTTTCGGGCCGAGCACGTCACCGAAGGCAAGATAGCGGTCAACGAAGACAGTTCGACGCCGATATTCTCGCCCTTCGCGGGCCGCGTGAGCAAGCTTCTGGTAAAACCAAGCGACAAGGTTGAGCGCGGGCAGCCGCTGTTTGTCGTCGAGGCCACCGATACGGTGCAGGGACTGAACGACTTCGTCGCGGCCCTGAGCGCTTTGAACAGCGCGCGCTCCAAGCTTAATCTGGCGCAAATTGTCGAGAAGCGGGCCAACGATCTCTACGCCGGCAAGGCGGTGCCGCTCAAGGACTGGCAGCAGTCACAGAACGATTTAAATACGGCGCAGAATGACGTGCGCTCGGCGGAGACGGCGCTGGAAGCCACTCACAACCGGCTGCGAATCCTCGGCCGTTCGGAAGAACAGATCTCGACATTTCAGGAAACCCGGCAAATCACCGCGGACACCCCGATCTATTCCCCGATCGGAGGGACGGTCGTCCAGCGCAAGGTCGGTCCGGGTCAGTTCATCAGCAGCGGCGCGAGCGATCCGGTATTCGTGATCGGCGATCTCTCGACGGTGTGGCTGCTGGCCTTCGTGCGGGAGACCGAAGCGTCCGGCGTGGCCGTCGGCCAGGAACTCACATTCTCGCTGCTCGCAATGCCGGGCAGCCAGTTCAAGGCGCGCATCGACTACGTCGCGGCGGCGATCGACCCGGCGACCCGCCGGCTTTTGGTCCGCGCGACCATCGACAACAAGGACGGCCTGTTCAAACCCGAGATGTTCGCCAATGTGACGATCTATACCGGCGGAGATCGTCCTTCGGTTGGGGTGCCCAAACAGGCGCTGATCTATGAAGGCGAGCGTGTCCGCCTGTGGGTCGCTCACGACGACAAATCGATCGAGCTTCGCAATATCCAAACCGGCTTGACGAACGGCGATCTCGTCGAGGTCAGAACCAATCTGAAGGCTGGAGAAAAAATCGTCACCAGAGGCAGTCTGTTCATCGATCGGGCGGCCTCCGGCAGCTAATCGTCTCAACGTATCTCTTGACTAGATCCGAATCGAATGGACCGTCTGGTTGCCTTTGCTGTTAGTCGCCGGTTCCTGATGGTAGGGCTGTTCGCAGTCGTTCTCATCGGCGGACTGATCGCGTTTCAGCAATTGAACATCGAGGCCTATCCCGATCCGACGCCGCCGATGGTCGATATCGTGACCCAGAGCCCCGGGCTATCGGCCGAGGAAATCGAGCGCTACATCACGATTCCGCTGGAGACGCAGGTTGCCGGGATCAAGAATCTCAAGGTCATTCGCACGATTTCGCTCTACGGCCTGTCCGACGTCAAATTGCAGTTCTCGTTTGACTACACCTACGATCAGGCGCTGCAGCAGGTGTTGAACCGGCTGTCTCAGCTTGCGCCTTTGTTGAACAATGCCCAGCCGCAGATTTCCCCACTCAGCCCGATCGGCGAAATCTATCGTTATCGCCTTGTCGGTCCGCCCAACTACTCGGTGCTCGATCTCAAGACATTGCAGGACTGGGTGCTGCAGCGCCGATTCAAGGTCGTGTCCGGCGTGATCGACGTCACCAGCTGGGGCGGCCGGACAAAGGTCTACGAGCTTCAGGTCGATTTCAACAAGCTGGTGGCGAATGGGCTGACGATGCCGCAACTATTGCTGGCCGTGAGCAATTCGAACATCAACGTCGGCGGCAACACCGTCAATATCGGTTCGCAGTCCGCGGTTGTGCGCGGCGTCGGCCTGATCCGCTCCATCGATAGTCTCGCCAGCACCATGGTTTCGTCGAACGGCGGAACCGCCGTGCTCGTCAAGGACGTTGCGACCGTCACGGTTGGCGAACAGCCGAGACTCGGAATCGCCGGCGAGGACCAGGACGACGATATCGTCCAGGGCATCGTCCTGATGCGGCGCGGGGAGGAAAGTTCGCCGACCATCACCAGGGTCGAAGAGCTCGTTGCGACCATCAACAACTCCACGATTCTGCCGCCCGGCGTGCGGATCGAACGCATTTACGATCGAAAGGATCTGATCGAGACCACGACGAAAACCGTGCTGGAAAACATGGTGCTCGGCATCGTGCTGATCGTCGTCCTGCAGTGGCTGTTCCTGGGCGATCTGCGCAGCGCCGTCATCGTGGGGGCGACGATTCCATTCGCGCTGTTCTTCGCGGTCAGTATCCTCGTGCTGCGCGGAGAATCGGCCAATCTGTTATCGGTCGGCGCGATCGATTTCGGCCTGATCGTCGATGCCACGGTCATCATGGTCGAAGCGATCTTCCGGCGGCTGGCGCACACCAACCGTCTCTCGGAGAGCGAGCAGGCCGCGAGTTCCGCCAAGACCATTATGGCCATGAAGCAGCACGCCATTCTCACTGCCGCGGCCGACGTGTCCCGGTCGATCTTCTTCGCCGCCGCGATCATCATCGCGGCGTTCCTGCCGCTGTTCACCCTGAGCGGCGTCGAAGGAAACATTTTCAGCCCGATGGCGCGCACCTATGCGTATGCCTTGGCGGGTGGTTTGCTGGCTACCTTCACAGTCACGCCTGCGCTATGCGCCATCATCCTGCCGGCCCATGTCGAGGAAACCGAAACGCTCATCATGCGGTTCCTGCATCGCCTTTATATGCCGGTGCTGGCGCGTTCGCTCGCCAACCGGCGAATTGTCCTTGCGGGAGGAGCGGCGCTGGTCATCATGACGGTTGTCGCCGTTCGTCTGCTCGGTCTGGAATTTCTGCCGAAACTTGAGGAAGGCAATCTCTGGATCCGGGCGACGCTGCCGCCGACGATCTCGCTTCAGGAAGGCAATTCCTACGTCAACGAGATGCGCAAGCTGATCGCCTCCCGGCCGGAAGTCGTTTCGGTGGTTTCCCAGCACGGCCGGCCCGACGACGGCACCGATGCGGCGGGCTTCTTCAACGCGGAGTTTTTCGCGCCGCTCAAGCCGGCGAAGGAATGGCCTGACAAGGAAGACAAGGATGAACTGACGGCCAGGCTGCTTGCCCAGTTGCAGGAGAAATTTCCCGGCGTCGAGTTCAACTTCTCGCAGTATCTTCAGGACAACGTCTCCGAAGCGGTATCCGGCGTGAAGGGGGAGAACTCCATCAAGCTATACGGCAACGACCTGCAGGCGCTTACCGACACCGCCAACAAGATCAAATCCGTACTGGCTACGGTGCAGGGAATTACCGACCTCGCGGTTTTCACCTCGCTCGGCCAGCCGACGATCCAGATCGACATCGACCGCGCACGCGCGGCGCGTTACGGCCTTTCGCCCGGCGATATCAACACCACCATCCGCACCGCGATTGGAGGCGACAGCGCCGGTGACCTCTATGAACCCGGCAGCGACCGCCATTTCCCGATTATTGTCCGTCTGGCGCCGCAATACCGCAGGAGCGCGGAGGCAATCCAGAATTTGCGGATCGGCGCGCAGGGACCGAACGGTATCACGCAGGTTCCGCTCAGCGAGGTCGCGACGATAAAACTGGTATCGGGCGCGGCCTACATTTACCGCGAACAGCAGGAGCGCTATCTTCCGATCAAGTTCTCGGTGCGCGAACGCGACCTGGGCGGCGCCATCCAGGAAGCGCAGCAAAAGATCGCCGCCCAGGTGCAATTGCCTCCGGGCTCGCGCGTCGAGTGGGTCGGCGAGTTCGGCAATCTGCAGGACGCCATCAAGCGGTTGTCGATCGTGGTGCCGATCAGTCTGGCGCTGATTGCGATGTTGATCTGGTTCAATTTTGGATCCGTCGTCGATACGGTTCTGACCATGAGCGTGATCCCGATGGCGGTATTCGGCGGAATTCTCGGGCTGCTGCTGACCGGCATCCCGTTCAGCGTCTCCGCCGCGATCGGATTCATCGCACTGTTTGGCATCTCGGTGATGGACGGAATCATCATCCTCTCCCAATACAACCAGCTCATCGACGAGGGCATGGAGCGCGGCAGGGCTATCCTACGCACCGGAGAGCTTCAGCTGCGGCCGGTATTGATGACCTGCGTGGTCGCCGGCATCGGATTGCTGCCGGCGGCGGTGTCGTCCGGAATCGGATCGCAGGTGCAAAAGCCGCTGGCGATCGTGGTGGTGGCGGGCATGATGCTGGCGCCGGTTGTCATCCTCATCACGTTGCCGGCGCTGATTTCGATGTTCTCAAAGCGGAGCCGGTCGGATCTGGCTTCGGAAGGCCGTCTGGCGCCCGCGGAATGACAGGCCATCGTAACGGTCGAGGTAAGTTGTGAGTGACGTCGCGATCAGATGCGCTCCGGGTTCCCGAAGGAGGGGGCTCCACTTCGCTTGGCCGATGCTTTGCGTTGTTGCGGTCGCTACTCTGGCGATGATCGATCTGTCCGCGGCGGAAACCCTCCAGGAAGCGCTCGTCAAAGCCTATCAGACCAATCCGCAACTCAATGCGGAGCGGGCCCGGCAACGCGGGACGGACGAAAATGTGCCGCAGGCCCTGGCGGGCTATCGGCCGCAGATCGTGGCGAGCCTGAGTGCGGGGCTGCAGGCGGTTCGCAACCTGTTGCCCGACAATACCATACAGAGCGCAACGTTGCGTCCGTGGACCATCGGCGTGACGGTCAACCAGATCCTGTACAATGGCAACAAAACCGCGAACAGCGTTCGTGTCGCGGAGTTTCAGGTCAAGTCCGGGCGGGAAGCTCTCCGCAATGTCGGTCAGGGCGTCCTTCTGGATGCCGTGACCGCCTATATGAATGTGCTCGCCAATCAAGCTCTGGTGGAGGCGCAGCGCGCCAATGTCGCGGTGCTGCGTGAAATCCAGGCCACCACCAAACGGCGCCTCGACGCCGGCGACGTCACGCCAACCGACACGGCGCAGGCCGAATCGCGGGTGAGTCGGGGATTGGCCGATCTCAACGCCGCGGAAGTCGCGTTGGCCATAAGCAAGGCGACCTATGCGGAGGTTGTTGGCCAACCTCCGTCTCAATTGGTAGCGGCCTCGACGGTCGACGGCTTCTCACCGAACGCGCTTGTGGCGGCAAAGGAAGCATCCAGCCACGAACATCCGGCCGTTCTTGGGGCCGCTTACGATGTTGACGTCGCTCAAACCACCATCAAGGTCGCGGAAAGCAGTCTGCTGCCGACGGTGTCGGTCCAGGCGAGCGCCAGCCGGGCTGTTCAGACGGATCAGACGCTGACAACAACCAACACCGATCAGGCCTCGGTATTGGGCCAGCTCAACGTACCGATCTACGATGGCGGCACCGCGGCTTCGCAAACAAGACAGGCGAAGGAGTTGTCGTCGCAGAGCCGCATGGTGCTCGAACAGGTCAGAAACCAGACGCGGACCGCGGTCACCAGCGCATGGGTGAGCAACGAGGGAACCAAGATAGCGCTCACGGCGGCGGAGTCCGAAGTGCGCGCCGCCAACATCGCACTCCAGGGAGTACGGCGCGAGGCGGCGGGAGGACAACGCACTACGATCGATGTTCTCAACGCCCAGCAGGATCTGACGAACGCGCGCACAAGGTTGATTGCAAGCCAGCGTGACCGCGTCATCGCGTCCTACACGCTGCTGAGCGCCGTCGGACGCCTCGACGTTCATGTCCTGAAGCTCGATACGCCGGATTATTTGCCCGAAGTTCATTACCATCAGGTCCGAGATGCCTGGCACGGGGTTCGCACGCCTTCTGGTCAATAGAACCGGGGGTCAAATAGGGAGTGATCTCGATCAATGTCGCATGACATGGTTGAGTGTCAGCTAGTCAGGAAAGTTCGGCCGCCGATAGCGTTATCCTCGCCACATCCGGGAAAACCATGACCGGGCACATTATTGTAACTGACGAAGATTCCACGCGGACGATTACCATGCGGCGTCCGGAAAAGAAGAACACGCTGACGCAAGCAATGTATCTTGCGATGAGCGACGCGATCGACACGGCGCAATCAAATCCCGCGATCCGCTGTCTGGTCTTGACCGGGAGCTCGGGGGTCTTCACCGCCGGCAACGATATTTCGGACTTTCTGCAAGCCGCGACGTCCAAGGACGACGGAGCGCGGCCGAGAAACGCCGTTATCTTCCTGCAGTCGCTCGTGAACAACAAGAAGCCGATTGTTGCCGCGGTCGACGGCATCGCCATCGGCATCGGCACCACCATGGTGTTTCATTGCGATTACGTCATCGCCAGCACGACAACGACCTTTCAATCTCCCTTCATTCAGTTCGGCTTGGCGCCGGAGGGCGCTTCCAGTCTGCTGGTGCCGCGAATGGTGGGCCATCAGCGCGCATTCTCCATGCTGGTGATGGGCCGGCCCGTGAGTGCCCAGGACGCCCGTGACGCCGGCTTCGTCAATACCGTCGTTCCACCGGGTCATGCCATCGTCGAGGCTCGAAAAGTGGCGCGCGAGATTTGCGCATTGCCGGCTGATGCGGTTGCGATCTCGCGAACGCTCCTAAAGCTGCCAACCGAAGATATCGTTCGCAGAATCGGTCAAGAGGATCATTTTTTCGGAGAGCGGATGCGGTCGCCGGAAGCAATCGCCGCGTTCCAGAACTTCTTTTTGCGGAAGAGAAAATAGCTTTCAGAGAAAGAAAAAAAGCATTGCTGTTTTCTTCGACAAATGCATCACGGATGAGGGCTGTCTGATTCATTGCGCATCAACAAACGCCGGAAAGAGCTTGCGCGACAAAACAGGAGAGATCGGTGTAAAGCGGGTGTAGTACTTACCAGACGACGAAAGCGCAGAGCACCGACAGCGGCAGAACCGCAAGACCGAGATACATCCAGGTCCGGTACGCACCGGCGTCCTTGGGCAGGATGAACAGATTGACGACAAACCACGCACAAACGCCGAGGCCTAGCAGTACGCGGATGAGATCGCCCGGCGTTTCATACGCCGACCAGAAGTGTTCAATCTGGGGTCTGGCCACTCGCGCAGTCAATACCGTCAGCACAAGCAGGAAAAGCGTCCGGACAGCAACGCCTCCGATCCAGACATGTAAGGGCGGTTTCGGATCGGATTCTCTGGCCGTATCTGCTTGATCTACTTCAAGATTCATATTGGCGCGAATCGCCTATTTCATCGGCAGGTTGAGTAAAAAGATATCTCTGATCGTGTTTCAACGACAGCGGTTATTTTATTCATATGCGAGAGCAAATGACAGTAATGCTTACGTTGTTCGGGCGGCGCGTCATTGGGCGGCCCGGCGGCGTTCCTGTGACCCTCGCCGGTCGAGGAAAGGGCTGTCGCGTTCGTCAACTCCGGGGTTCAATGGAGCATCACGGTTGAGGAGATGGGGACATGAGCGGCGGTGCGAAAGCGATCAGAATTCCCATCTTCGTTGCGGCGATCATTTCGTTGCTTGCCCTGCCTGCGTATGCGCAGGGCCTCGGCAAGAAGGGCGGCAGCCATGCACCTCCCGCCGAAGCCCGTCCGAAGGTCGATGAGAAGGCCTACAAGGCTGCGCTGGATCGAATTCCAACGCCCAAACAGGGATACGATCCCTGGGGCCAGGCACGCCAGTCCGACGCTGCGAAAACGCCGAACAAACCGAATCAGTAGCGATCTGCCGCCAGGGTTCGAGCGCTTCGTCGAAGCCGATATGCGTCGGGAAAAGCGCCTGTGCGACAAGTCCGCGTGTTGGGTGACCCGCGCAGTGGGGGGCAGAGCGATCCCATAATAAAACGATCTGCTGGCTTCGCGGCCTGATCCGGGCGCAAAGCGATTCCCGAGGACGAACGCCCTCAAGATAGGACGATGCCCGCAGGAACGGCTCGTCTTTATGAGATTCCTATAACGTCGTCGTCGCGGCCGCCTCGAAAACATATGCGTGGAGTGGCACTTCAAGACCACCGATACGGCTAGAGGCCGGGGTTGGGGCCGATCCTATTGATCCGCCGCAATCCGCTCTTCCTGCAACGCGCGATGGTTCGCAACCAAAGCGCGACTAGGAGAATTCCATGTTGGACGTCGTCATGCTGGCCCTTGGGCTGGGCTTCTTCGCGGTCGCAATCGGCTACACCTATGCCTGCGAGCGACTTTAGATTTCCGCGCGTTTTCGCGCGGTGCGCCCGAAAACGCATTGAAGGAACAAGAGCCATGATCTTCGACTATTCACTCGCCGGTCTCGTCTCAGCGGGGCTGCTGATTTACCTGACCTACGCGCTGCTGCGGCCGGAACGGTTCTGAGGCCCGCAAGAGGCTCGCGTCCCGGCAACCGGTTCTTAGCTCGCTCAAACTCCAAGCGCTCAAACTTCAAGTGCTCAAACTTCAAGTGCTCAAACTTCAAGGCATACCACCATGACCGCCATCGGCTGGATCCAAATTCTTCTTTACTGTGCGATCATCGTCGCGCTGGTTAAACCGCTCGGCTGGTACATGACGCGCGTCTTCAATGGCGAGCGCACATTCCTGTCGCCGATCCTGCGACCGGTCGAGGCCGGGATCTACTGGATCGGCGGCGTCGATGACAAACGCGAGCAGCATTGGCTGACCTACACGGTCGCCATGCTGCTGTTCCATGTCGGCGGCTTCCTTATCCTTTATGCAGTGATGCGGCTGCAGGCCGTGCTGCCGTTCAACCCGGCGGAGCAATCCGCCGTCGCGGAGGACCTGTCCTTCAACACCGCGATCAGCTTCATCACCAACACCAACTGGCAGAATTACGGTGGTGAAAGCACGATGTCCTATCTCGTGCAGATGCTGGGATTGACGCATCAGAATTTCCTCTCCGCCGCAACCGGCATTGCGCTCGCGGTGGCGCTGATCCGCGGCTTCTCCCGCTCCTCGATGCGCACCATCGGCAATTTCTGGGTCGATGTGACGCGCACCACGCTTTATGTGCTGCTGCCGATCTGCGTCGTCTACACGCTGTTCCTGGTCTGGCAGGGGATGCCGCAGACGCTTGGCGCCTATGTCGATGCCACAACGCTGGAAGGCGCGAAACAAACGATCGCCGTCGGCCCGGTGGCCTCTCAGGTCGCCATCAAGATGCTCGGCACCAATGGCGGCGGCTTCTTCAACGCCAATGCCGCCCATCCGTTCGAGAACCCGACCGCGTTGTCCAATTTCGTCCAGATGCTCTCGATCTTCGCGCTCGGCGCTTCGCTGACCAACGTGTTCGGCCGCATGGTCGGCAACCAGCGCCAGGGCTGGGCGATCCTCGCCGTCATGGGCGTGTTGTTCCTGTCCGGCGTCTCGGTCACCTACTGGGCCGAGGCCAGTGGCACGACCGCGCTCGATGCGCTCGGGCTCTCCGGCGGCAACATGGAAGGCAAGGAAGTCCGCTTCGGCATCGTTGCGTCCAGCCTGTTCGCGGTGATCACCACGGCGGCGTCCTGCGGCGCGGTCAACGCCATGCATGACAGTTTCACCGCGCTTGGCGGCATGATCCCGCTGATCAACATGCAGCTCGGCGAAATCATCGTCGGCGGCGTCGGCGCCGGCCTCTACGGCATGTTGCTGTTCGTCGTGCTCGCGATTTTCGTCGCGGGCCTGATGGTCGGCCGCACCCCGGAATATGTCGGCAAGAAGATCGAAGCGCGCGAGGTCAAGATGGCGATGCTCGCCATCCTGGTGCTGCCGCTGATGTATCTGGGCTGGACCTCCGTCGCGGTGGTGCTGCCATCGGCGGTCGCCTCGATGGCCAATGCCGGTCCGCACGGCTTCACCGAAGTGCTTTACGCCTACACCTCGGCGACCGGCAACAACGGTTCGGCCTTTGCCGGACTTGGCGGCAACACCTTCTTCTACAATCTCACGCTGGCCACCTCGATGTTTGTCGGCCGGTTCTTCATGATCGTCCCGGCCATGGCGATGGCGGGTTCGCTCGCCGGCAAGAAGTCTATACCGCCCTCGGCCGGCACCTTGCCGACGACCGGCGGCCTGTTCGTGGGCCTCGTGGTCGGCGTGATCCTGATCATCGGCGGTCTCACCTTCTTCCCGGCGCTGGCGCTCGGTCCGATCGTCGAGCATCTCGCAATGAACGCCAACACCCTGTTCTGATCGCTGATTCGGAGTTACTTCCATGGAAGTCGTCCAAAAATTGAACAAGCGGATGCCGGTTTCGGCGATGCTGGATCCGAAGATCGTGATGCCCGCGATCGGCTCGGCCTTGGTCAAGCTCGACCCGCGGCTGATGGTCAAGAACCCCGTGATGTTCGTGGTGGAAGTCGTCGCCGCGCTGACATCAGTCATTTTCCTGCGCGACCTGGCGACCGGCGGCGCGAGCCTTGGCTTCACCTTCCAGATCATCCTGTGGCTGTGGTTTACGGTGCTGTTCGCCAACTTCGCCGAAGCCGTCGCGGAAGGCCGCGGCAAGGCCCAGGCCGAATCGCTGCGCAAAACCCGCACCGAGAGCCAGGCCAAGCTCTTGACCGGTTCCGACAAGACCTATCGGCTGGTGCCCGGCACGAGTCTGAAGGTCGGCGATATCGTTCTGGTCGAAGCCGGCGACAACATTCCCTCCGACGGCGAAGTGATCGAAGGCGTGGCTTCCGTCAACGAGGCCGCGATCACCGGCGAATCCGCGCCCGTGATCCGGGAGTCCGGCGGCGATCGCTCGGCGGTGACCGGCGGCACCCAGGTGCTGTCAGACTGGATCCGCGTTCGTATCACCGCGGCGCAGGGCTCGACCTTCATCGACCGCATGATCAAGCTGGTCGAGGGCGCCGAGCGGCAGAAGACGCCGAACGAGATCGCGCTGAATATCCTGCTTGCCGGCCTGACCATTATCTTCGTGTTCGCGACCGTGACCATTCCGAGTTACGCGGCCTATGCCGGCGGCCAGATCTCGGTCGTCATCCTGGTGGCGTTGTTCGTGACGCTGATTCCGACCACCATCGGCGCGCTATTGTCGGCGATCGGCATCGCCGGCATGGACCGGCTGGTGCGCTTCAACGTGCTGGCGATGTCGGGACGCGCGGTTGAGGCCGCCGGCGACGTCGATACCCTGCTGCTCGACAAGACCGGCACCATCACGCTCGGTAATCGGCAGGCGACGGCGTTTCGTCCCATCCGCGGCGTGAGCGAACAGGAACTGGCGGACGCGGCGCAGCTCGCCTCGTTGGCCGACGAAACCCCCGAGGGACGTTCGATCGTCGTGCTGGCAAAGGAAAAATACGGCATCCGCGGCCGCGACATGGTGGAGCTGGCCGCGACCTTCATTCCGTTTACGGCCCAGACCCGGATGAGCGGCGTCGATGCCGGCGCGTCATCGGTCCGCAAGGGCGCGGTCGATGCGATCCTCAACTATGTCGGCAATGGCGGCGGCACCCACACCGTGGCGTCGGGAAACACCGTTCGCGCGATTCAGTCGGCGACGTCCGACGCCGCGCGGGAAATCCAGTCGATTTCCGACGAAATCGCCAAGGCGGGCGGCACGCCGCTTGCGGTTGCCAAAGATGGGCGCCTGCTTGGCGTCGTGCAGCTCAAGGACATCGTCAAGGGCGGCATCCGCGAACGCTTCGCCGAACTGCGCCGCATGGGCATCCGCACCGTGATGATCACCGGCGACAACCCGATGACGGCGGCCGCGATCGCCGCGGAAGCCGGCGTCGACGATTTTCTCGCCCAGGCGACGCCTGAGGACAAACTGAAGCTGATCCGTGACGAACAGGCCAAGGGCAAACTGGTCGCGATGTGCGGCGACGGCACCAACGACGCGCCGGCGCTTGCCCAGGCCGACGTCGGTGTCGCCATGAACACCGGCACGCAGGCTGCGCGTGAGGCCGGCAACATGGTCGATCTCGACTCCAACCCGACCAAGCTGATCGAAGTGGTCGAAATCGGTAAACAGCTGCTGATGACCCGTGGTGCGCTGACCACCTTCTCGATCGCCAACGACGTCGCCAAATACTTCGCCATCATTCCCGCGATGTTCCTGGCCTTCTATCCGCAACTCGCCGTGCTCAACGTCATGCATCTGGCGAGCCCGCAAAGCGCGATCCTGTCGGCGATCATCTTCAACGCGCTGATCATCGTCGCGCTGATTCCGCTGGCCCTGAAAGGCGTGGCGTATCGCGCCATCGGTGCCGGCGCGCTGTTGCGCCGCAACCTGATGATCTATGGCCTTGGCGGCATCATCATTCCCTTTATCGGCATCAAGGCGATCGACCTCGTCGTCGCCGCCTTGCATCTGGCTTAACCGTCATTGCGAGCGCAGCGAAGCAATCCATGGAACCGCAAACAAGAAATTGGATTGCTTCGTCGCTTCGCTCCTCGCAATGACGGAATTAATGGAGACACACCATGCTTCGTGAAATTCGTCCCGCCATCATCATCCTTGTCCTGCTGACGCTGATCACGGGCCTTGCCTATCCGCTCGCCGTGACCGCGGTCGCAAGCGCGATCTTTCCGAAGCAGGCGGAGGGTAGCCTGATCGAACGCGACGGCAAGGTCATCGGCTCCGCCCTGATCGGGCAGGAGTTCAGGGGCGAGAAATACTTCCATGGCCGGCCCTCGGCGACGACGGCGCCGGATCCGGCCGATGCCGCCAAGACCGTGCCTGCGCCATACAATGCCGCCAATTCGGGCGGATCCAACCTCGGCCCGACCAGCAAGGCCCTCAATGACCGGATCAAGGAAGACGTCGACAGGCTGAAGGCGGAGAATTCCTCTGCCCCGGTCCCGATCGATCTCGTCACCACGTCCGCCAGCGGCCTCGACCCGGACATCTCGCCCGAGGGTGCGCTGTTCCAGGTGCCGCGCGTCGCGAAGGCGCGCAATATGCCGGAGGATCGCGTGCGCCAGCTGGTGGCGGAAAATACCACGGGCCGCCTTGCCGGACTGCTCGGCGAACCCAGGGTTAACGTATTGGCGCTCAATCTGGCGCTGGACGCGGCCGCCAGGAAATAACAGCTTTGAGAGCATGGTGGCTTGTTTGAATCGGCATATGCGCGGGTTGGTCACCTCGCCCCGCTTGCGGGGAGAGGTATAGGCCGCCTCAAGCGGCCGTCTTTGGAAAGAACGCCGATGCAAAGCTTCGGCTATGTCGTTCTTACGATCCGGGTGAGGGGGACTCTCCGCGAATCCAAGTCTGTGGAGAGAGCCCCTCACCCCGACCCTCTCCCCGTGAAGAACGGGGAGAGGGAGCAGTGGTCGATCGCTGCTGCGCCTCAACCTAAACTCATCCCGCTCTAGGCCGGACGCGGCCCGAGGACTATATTATCTACATGGCCCAGCAGCAGCGCCGCGATCCCGAACAACGCCCTTCGCCGGAAGCTCTGCTGGAAGCGGCCCGGCGCGAGAGCAGTCAGGCTGGGCGCCTCAAGATCTTCGTCGGCGCCGCTCCCGGCGTCGGCAAGACCTACGAGATGCTGCAAAGCGCGCACGCCCGGCGGAAGGCCGGTGTCGATGTCGTCGTCGGCGTCGTCGAGACCCACGGACGGGCCGAGACCGAAGCGTTGCTGCAGGGGCTCGAAGTCATTCCGCGCAAACGCATTGTGTACAGGGATCAGACCATCGAGGAGATGGACCTCGACGCGCTGATCGCGCGCCGTCCGCAGCTCGCACTCGTCGATGAACTCGCCCACACCAACGCGCCCGGCAGCCGCCATCCAAAGCGCTATCTCGACGTCGAGGAACTGCTCGATCGCGGCATCGACGTCTACACTGCGGTCAACATCCAGCATATCGAGAGCCTCAACGACGTGGTCGCGCAGATCACGCATGTGCGGGTGCGCGAGACCGTGCCTGATTCGGTGTTCGACCGGGCGGACGCGATCGAACTGATCGATCTGACTCCGGACGATCTGATTCAGCGGCTGAAGGAAGGCAAGGTCTACGTCCCCAAACAGGCCGAGCGCGCGCTCGAGCATTATTTCTCGCCGGGGAATCTGACCGCGCTGCGCGAGCTGGCGTTGCGGCGGACCGCCGAGCGCGTCGACGAGCAACTACTCACTCACATGCAGGCCAACGCGATCGCCGGCCCCTGGGCCGCCGGCGAACGTATCCTGGTCTGCCTCAGCGAGGATCCGCGGGCGGCGGGGCTCGTGCGTTACACCAAGCGGCTTGCCGACCGGCTGCACGCGCCATGGACCGCCATCAGCATCGAGACGCGGCGCAGCCTGCAATTGTCTGACGAGCAGCGCGACCGGCTTGCCGATACGCTGCGCCTGGCCGAGGCGCTGGGCGGCGAGGCGATCACCATTCCAGGCGTCGGACGCCGCATTGCCGACGATATCATCAGCTTCGCGCACGCCAACAATGTCACCCAGATCATCATCGGGAAATCGGCGCGCACCTGGTGGTTCGAGTTCAGGCGCGGTTCGGTGGTGCATGACCTGGTGCGGCGTGCCGGCAATATCAGCGTCAATGTCATCGCCGGCGAGGAACTCGCGGCGGACCCGGTTCCGAGGAAGACCGTGCGCGCGGCGGAACGGCCCGAGCCGTTCGATCCGCGGCCATATCTGATGGCGCTGTTGATCGTGGGAATCGGCCTCGGCGCCGGCGAACTGATCCAGCCGCTATTCGGCATCGAGAATGTCGATCTCGTGTTCCTCACGGCGGTGGTCAGCGTGGCGGTTCGCTTCGGGCTGCTGCCGTCGATCTTAGCGAGTATCGCCGCATCGCTTTGTTATAATTTCTTCTTTCTTCCGCCAATCTACACCTTCACGATCACCGATCCAACCAATGTTGCGGCCTTCTTCTTCTTCATGCTGATCGCCATCCTGGTTTCCAACGTCGCCGCGCGGGTTCGCACCCAGGCCGACTCCGCGATCGGCAGGGTGCGCACCACCGAATTGCTCTACGCCTTCAGCCGCAAGCTCGCGGGCACCGCGACGCTGGACGACGTGTTGTGGGCGACCGCCTACCAGACGGCATTGATGCTGAAGGTACGGGTGGTGCTGCTGTTGCCGGAGGACGGCGTGCTGACCGTGAAGGCGGGCTACCCGCCTGAAGATGAGCTGGACAAGGCCGATCTCGCCGCCGCCAATTGGGCCTGGGGCAACGACCGCTCGGCCGGGCGCGGCTCCGATACGCTGCCGGGCGCCAAGCGCCTGTTCCTGCCGATGCGAACCGGGCGAGGGCCGATTGGCGTCATCGGCATCGACGACGACAAGACCGGGCCGCTGCTGACGCCGGACCAGCGCCGATTGCTGGATGCGCTGGTGGATCAGGGCGCGCTGGCGATCGAGCGCGTGCTGCTGGTGGAGGACATGGACCGCGTCAAGCGCACCGTGGAGTCGGATCGCCTGCGCTCGGCGCTGTTGACCTCAATCTCGCACGATCTCAAGACGCCACTGGCCTCGGTGCTCGGCGCCGCTTCCACGATGCGCGATCTCTCCAGCGGCCTGACCGACGCTGAAAAGCGCGATCTGCTCGCTACCGTGATCGACGAGTCCGAGCGGCTCAACCGCTTTATCGCCAATTTGCTCGACATGACCAGGCTGGAATCCGGCGCCATCAAGCCGAATACCGCACGGCACGATATCGACGAGATCGTCGGTAGCGCGTTGCGCCGCGCCGGCAAGATTCTGGTGCATCACAAGGTGTCGCTTGAGCTCGATGCCGAATTGCCGATGCTGGAGCTCGACGCGGTCCTGTTCGAGCAGGCGCTTTTCAACCTCCTGGACAACGCGGCCAAATATGCGCCCGCGGACACCACGATCTCGATCAGGGGTTGGCGGGACAAGGATTGGGTCACCCTGCAGATCATCGACGAAGGCGAGGGCATTCCGCGCTCCGAGCTGGAGAGCGTGTTCGACAAATTCTATCGCGCGCAAAAGGGCGATCATGTCCGCCCCGGCACCGGCCTCGGGCTTGCGATTGCCCGCGGCTTTGTCGAGGCGATGCACGGCACGATTTCAGCCGATAACCGCACCGATCGGAGCGGTGCGGTACTGACCATCCGATTGCCGATCCCGGCCGATAACATAGCGTTTTCAAGCGAAGTGGCCACCGGTTCGCGTGAAGAAAACGCGCCAAACAAAGACATAGCGTTTTCGAGCGAAGTGGACGCCGGTTCGCGTGAAGAAAACGCTTCAAATAAAAAGATTGAATCCTCGGTTCTGATGCCATCAGAACCGAAGCTCTAACGCTGGATACGGCCGCATGAGCGCCACGCCCATCAAGGTTCTTGTCATAGACGACGAGCCGCCGATCCGTAAATTGCTGCGGATGGGGCTGACCACGCAAGGCTACGAGATTCTGGAGGCCCCTAGCGGCAAGCTTGGGCTCGAATTGCTGGCGCAGGATCCGGCCTTGATCATTCTCGATCTCGGCCTGCCGGACATCCAGGGCCATGAATTGCTGCGCATGATCCGCGGCCGCAACGACAGCGTGCCGATCGTCGTGCTGTCGAGCCGCGGCGACGAGGCGGGCAAGGTCCAGGCGCTCGATCTCGGCGCCGACGATTACCTGACAAAACCGTTCGGGATGGACGAGTTGCTTGCCCGCATGCGCGCGGCGCTGCGGCACCAATTGCAGGTCCATGGCGAGCGGCCGGTGTTTCGGTCCGGCGATCTCTCCGTCGATCTGGTGCGCCGCATCGTCAAGGTCGGCGAGCGGGACGTCAAGCTCTCGCCGAAGGAATACGAATTGCTGCGGGTGCTGGTGCAGCACGCCGGCAAGGTGCTGACCCACCGGTTTCTGCTGAAGGAGCTGTGGGACGAAATGACCGACGCGCAATATTTGCGGGTCTATGTGCGGCAGCTCAGGCAGAAGATCGAAACCGACCCGGAGCGTCCGCAATTCGTGCTGACCGAGACCGGGATCGGCTATCGGCTGCGGGCGCCGGATTAGAGTTTGCTCCCGTCAGAATCGATGAACCTGACGTCCACGGTGGCGGCATCAACCCAAGAGGCTCGCTAAATGCTCCGAACTTGATTCCGCCTTCGGGGCAATAGCGGATATGGTTGGACCTGGCGGCGGCGGCCCGCTCCAAGACCAGCAGGGTGCGGAAAGCAGCCAAGAAACGCAAAGCAAGGATTTAGCTGCGCTCGAAGCAGTCGTTGACTGATTTGCCCGACGGGCTGTTCCGCGATTTGCGTGTCCAGCCCTTCCGCAAAAAATATTTCGCTTCGTTGTTTGGTAGAAACAGCTTTATTGATTCCATCCGTCCCACCCCACACAGGGGCGTATCGCGATCGTCACGGACGCGGGGCGGGATGCGGTGGACGCGGGCGGCGCTCTTGACGAATGGCGCTGACGCGGACGGCAAAGTCGTGTGGTCCTGACGCCTCGACGCCGGCGTCAAGTCGACGGAGGCAACTCCGACGGCGACGGTGACAAGAAAGCCCGATCACCGGGGAGAGCACGAAGGAAACCGTTAAAACCATTCGCGTGCGGGAATGCCGGATGATTCCGGTGGACTCGTGGTGACTAACGCGCGTGCTTTCTACACTACCACGCGCGGCTGCGGGTGCACTGGGCATCCGGCATTCCCCACGCCCTTACGGGGGCGACAAATTCATGAACAACTCGGGCGCATCGCGCCGTGAGATCGCGAACTCGTGTCTGGAAGCGGCGCGTGATAGGCTGTGGGCCATTCGACTTGCGCGGGATCGATCGTGGCCCTGAGAAACCTCTCCACCTACCGGAAGAAGCGGGATTTCGAAAAGACCGCGGAGCCGAGCGGCGATGCGCCGATCAGGCCGTCAAAGCAGCGCCGTTTCGTGATCCAGAAGCATGACGCGACCCGGCTGCATTACGATTTCAGGCTGGAGTTCGACGGTGTCTTCAAATCCTGGGCGGTTACCAGGGGCCCCTCGCTCGATCCGCACGACAAGCGGCTGGCGGTGGAAGTGGAAGACCATCCGCTCGATTACGGCGATTTCGAAGGCACCATTCCGAAGGGCCAGTATGGCGGCGGCACCGTGCAGCTCTGGGACCGCGGCTATTGGGAATCCGGCGATCCCGAGAAGGGGTTCAGGAAGGGCGACCTGAAATTCACGCTGCACGGCGACAAGCTGCACGGCAGCTGGGTGCTGGTGCGGATGCGCCACGACCGCGACGGGGGCAAGCGCACCAATTGGCTCCTGATCAAACATCGCGACGAATATGCGAGGGAAGGCAAGGCCAATGACGTGCTGGATGCCGATCGATCGGTCGCCTCGGGACGCACCATGGATCAAATCGCCGCCGGTAAAGGCAAGGCGCCAAAGCCGTTCATGACGGCAAGGTCCAGCCGCGGGAGGGCCGACGCGGTTTGGCATTCGAACCACGGCGATGCGGCCGAGGCGCGGGCCGAGAGCAGGAAAGCGGCGGCGGGTCCTGCGAAGGTGACCGGGGCCGTGAAAGTCGCTGACATGCCGGACTTCGTCGCCCCCGAACTCTGCACGCCGGTCGATCGGCCGCCGAGCGGGGAAGGCTGGTGCCACGAGATCAAATTCGATGGCTATCGCGTGCAGTTGCGCGTCGAGGACGGCGAGGCCCGGCTTCGAACCCGCAAGGGCCTGGACTGGACGGACAAGTTCGGTTCTATCGCCAAAGAGGGGAGCGCGCTGCCCGATGTGCTGATCGACGGCGAGATCGTCGCGCTCGACCATAGCGGCGCGCCGGATTTCTCCACCCTGCAGGCGGCGATTTCCGACGGCAAGACCGGCAATCTGATTTTCTTCGCGTTCGACCTGTTGTTCGCCGATGGCATGGACCTTCGCCGCCTGCCGCTGCACGAGCGCAAGGCACGACTGAAGGAGCTTTTGGAAGCGCGTCCCAAGGCAAAAGCCAAATCGATCCGCTACGTCGAGCATTTTGAAGGCGACGGCGACGCCGTCTTGGAATCGGCGCGCCAGTTGTCGCTCGAAGGCATCGTCTCCAAGAAGCTCAGTGCGCCCTATCGCTCCGGCCGTTCGGAGAGCTGGACCAAGGCCAAATGCCGCGCCGGGCAGGAGGTCGTGCTCGGGGGATGGAAGACCACCAACGGCAAGTTCCGCTCGCTGATGGCCGGCGTCCACTGCGGCGGCCATCTGGCCTTTGTCGGGCTGGTCGGCACGGGATTTGGGCAGGACACGGTCAGGCGCATCATGCCCGCGCTGAAGGCTGCGGCATCGGACGAAAATCCGTTCGGCGGCAAGGATGCGCCGCGCAAGACCCGCGACATCCATTGGCTGAAGCCCGAACTCGTCGCCGAAATCGAATTCGCGGGCTTTACCGACGGCGGAAACATACGGCAGGCCGCGTTCAAGGGATTGCGCCAGGACAAGCCGGCCGGCGAGATTATCGCGGAAACACCGGCCATGGCCAGACTAGCCAGGCCAACGGCAAAGACCGCGGCCAAATCCGGTAAGACAGCGCCGGGCAAAGCGTTTGCCATCTCGGTGGCGAACCGATCCGCCGAGGTGATGGGCGTCGTCATTTCCAAGCCCGACAAGGAGCTGTGGCCGGACGCTGGCGACGGCAAAGGCGTGACCAAGCTCGATCTCGCGCGCTATTTCGAGGCGGTTGGCGACTGGATGATCGGACACCTGAAGGGAAGGCCATGCTCCGTCCTCCGCGCGCCGGACGGCATTAACGGCCAGATATTCTTTCAGCGCCACGCGATGCCGGGGACTTCCAGCCTGCTGGAGCTTGTGAAGGTTTCCGGTGATCGCAAGCCCTATCTGCAAATCGATCGCGTCGAGGGACTGGCGGCGGTGGCGCAGTCGGGCGGCCTCGAACTGCATCCGTGGAATTGCGCGCCCGATGCGCCCGACATACCCGGCCGGCTGGTGTTCGATCTCGATCCCGCGCCGGAGGTCGAATTCGCCGAGGTCATCGAGGCCGCCAAGGACATGCGGCAGCGCCTCACTGAAATCGGCCTTGAAAGCTTCTGCAAGACCACCGGCGGCAAGGGCCTTCACGTGGTGGCGCCCTTGGCGCACGGCGCAAAGGACAAAGTGAGCTGGAAAGAGGCCAAGGCCTTTGCGCTGGGTATCTGCCAGTGGATGGCCCGTGAGAACCCCGAGCAATATCTGCTCAACATGTCGAAGAAGCTGCGCAGGGGAAAGATCTTCCTCGATTATCTCCGCAACGATTGGCTGGCGACCGCGGTCGCGGTGCTGTCGCCGCGGGCGCGCGACGGCGCAACCGTCTCGATGCCGCTGACCTGGGCGCAACTGCGGGGCGATCTCGATCCGAAACGCTTTACCGTCCGCACCGTACCGGCGCTACTGGCCAGGACCAAGGCATGGGACGGCTACGATGATGCGGCATCCTCGATCAGGAGCGCGATGAACAAGCTCGGCGCGCGAAAATGAGGACGTCGTCATGCTCCGCGAAAGCGGAGTATGATTTGTAGTTGGCAGAAGGGGTCCAAAGATGTCCGCACCGCTCATCGTTTCGATTCCGCATCGGCTCGGTCGCGAAGAAGCAACGCGTCGCCTCAAGGCGGGACTCACGCGCGCGGCCTCAAGCATTCCGGTACTCAAGGTCGACGAGGAACGTTGGGAGGACAATCAGATGTTCTTCCGCGTCCGCGCGCTGGGGCAGGCGGCTTCGGGTCACATCGATGTCGCCGACGATCAGGTCCGGCTGGAAGTGACTTTGCCCTGGCTGTTGCAGCGATTTGCGGAAGCCGCGCAGGTCGCGATCCAGAACCGGGGCAAGCTGCTGCTGACCAAGCGAAACTGAATGAAGCCCGATCCATCATCCTGCGGTGATACGCCAGAACACCGACCATGGGGATATCACGTCGCCGGGCACGCCGCCCCAGATCGGGATGCCCTTTGTTTCAGGTTGCTTTCCGGTGATCTCGCGGTTCGACAGGTTTGCCGTCAGCTCAAGCCTCGCGCCATCGCCCAGCCGCCAACTCGCCGTCAGCAGTTTGTTGTCCGCCGCGCGCGCCTCGCCAAAGGCAGCGCCCGCGAGCCGCGGAAGGATCTCGCGCTTGCGTATCGCCAGCAGCTCCCGCACCAGCGCCAGGCGCTTTTGTGCCGGCGGCGTCGCGCACGATGGCCAGTCGAGGATCGCGGATCGAAATGTCGCGGGATCGAGCGGATCGGGCACCTCATCGCCATATTTGGCATAGGCCCAGCCGTATTCCCTGCGCCGTCCCTTGCGGACGGCGTCGGCGAGGTCGCCCTTGAAATCGCAGAAGAACGGAAAGGGTGTTTTCGAGCCCCACTCCTCGCCCATGAACAGCATCGGGATCGCGGGCGCGAGCAAGGTGATCGCCAGCGCCGCCTCGATCGCCTCAGCGCGCACATGGCCTTCAAGCCGGTCACCGAGCGCGCGGTTGCCGATCTGGTCGTGGTTCTGCAGGAAATTGACAAAGGCGGTGGGCGCGAGCGTGCCGCTCGGTTCGCCACGCAATCGCCCGCCGCGATGCGCGGAGGCCTCGCCTTGATAGACAAAGCCGGAGCCCAATGCGCGCGCCAGATCCTCCATCGGCGACTTCGTGTAGTCGCCGTAGTAGCCTTGTGTCTCGCCGGTCAACAGCACATGCCAGGCGTGATGATAATCGTCGTTCCATTGTGCGCGATACTTTCCGATCGGCGGGTCTTGCACGGGATCGAGGACGCTGACGCGGTTGTCGTCGTTTTCAAGCACCAGATGGATATGGCGGCCGGTCTCCGCGGCGAGGTTACCCACGGCGATGCTGAGGTCGTGCAATATCGGGATTTCGCCGGGCTCGAGGATGGTATTCACCGCATCCAGCCGCAGCCCGTCGAAGCGATACTCGCGCAGCCAGTACAGCGCGTTCTCGATGGCGAAGGCGCGAACCTGCGGTACTCGATAATCGATCGCGCTGCCCCAGGGGGTCCGCGCCTGCGTGAAGAATTCGGGCGCATAGCGGCCGAGGTAATTTCCTTCAGGCCCGAAATGATTGTAGACGACATCGAGAAACACCGTCAGCCCGCGCAAATGCGCTTCGTCGATCAGCGCCTTGAGTTCTTCAGGTCGGCCATAGGCGCTGTCGGGCGCGTACCACAGCACGCCGTCATAGCCCCAATTGCGCGTGCCCGCGAAATCCGCAAGCGGGAGCAATTCCAGCGCGGTAATTCCGGCCGCCACGAGATGATCGAGCCTGTCGATCATGGCCTTGTAACTGCCCTCCCTCGTGAAGGTTCCGACATGGGCCTCCAACAGGACGGTTTCGTGCCACGGCCGCCCGCGCCAATCCGACGCGCGCCAGCGGTAGCTCGAATGATCGATCACCTCGCTCGGGCCAAAGACTTCGTCAGGCTGGAACGCCGAGGCCGGGTCGGGCACATCGAGCTCGTCGTCGATCCGGAACGTGTAGCGCGCGCCGGCTTTGGTGCCGGAAATGTCCGCGGCAAACCAGCCGTCCTCGCCGCGCGTGAGCGGGTACGGCTTGTCCAGCAGGAGATCGACGCGTTTTGCCGCCGGCGCCCACAGGCGAAACGACGCGCCATTCGCTGTCAGCCTTGCGCCGAATTGCCGCTCATTCATGTCGAACCCACAAAGGCGAGCACCGAGCGGGGAGGCGCTGCGGCCTCGCCGCCCGATGCGAAATTCGCGACGGTCTGTTTAACGTCCGCGGTGTTCAATAGTTGCTGCCAGCTGTTGTATTCCGGCATCTTCGGCAGCTTGAACGCGATCGCTTCGGGGGCGGCGTTGAGCACGATAAAGATCGGTGGCTGCCCGCGCTCGACCGGTCCGAGCACATAGGCGAGAAACCGGCCTTCCGGAAATTTCCAGTCCTGCTCCTTCATCTCTTCGGCGGCAGGCGTCAGCCATAACACGCCGTAAGAGCCATCCGCGCGCCTTCCGTCGAGCCAGCGGCGGGCGCGGATTTGCGGAAAGCGCCGGCGGATATCGGTCATGTGGCCGACGAAATCGGTGAGATCGCAGCCTTCGCGGCTGACACCTTCCCAGCCGACCCAGCCGGTTTCGTTATCCTGGCAATAGGCGTTGTTATTGCCGTTCTGGGTGTTGCCGACCTCATCTCCGGCCAGAACGAGCGGCACGCCCTGCGCGAGCAACAGGCAGGCGAGCTGGTTCTTGCGCAGCTGACGGCGAAGCGCCGTGATCGCCGGGTCGTCGGTCGGGCCTTCATGGCCGCAATTGTTGCTGTGGTTGTCGTTGGCCCCGTCGCGGTTGTCTTCGCCGTTGGCTTCGTTGTGCTTTGCGTTGTAGCTGAACAAATCGGCAAGCGTGAAGCCGTCATGCACGGTGATGTGATTGATGCTGGCGCGGGGGCCGCGGCCATCATGGTTGAACAGGTCGGACGAGCCGGTCATTCGGCTTGAGACTTCGCCGATCAAGCTGCCTTCGCCGCTCCAGTAGCGGCGCATCGCGCTACGATAGCGGTCATTCCACTCCGACCACTGCGACGGAAAGGCGCCGACCTGATAACCGCCCATGCCGAGGTCCCAGGGTTCGGCGACCAGCTTGACCGAGGCGAGCACCGGGTCCTGACGGATCGCGGTGAGAAAGGCGGCGTTGCGGTCAAAGCCGTTCGGCCCGCGTGCCAGCGTCGTTGCGAGGTCGAACCGGAAGCCATCGACGTGACAGACCTCGACCCAGTAGCGCAGCGAATCCATTACCATCTGCAACACGCGCGGATGGGTGAGATTGACCGAGCTGCCGCAGCCGGTGAAATCGTCATAGTAGCGTTGGTTTTCCGGCTTCAGCCAGTAATAGGAGGCGTTGTCGATGCCGCGGAACGACAGCGTCGGGCCCATATGGTTGCCCTCGGCGGTGTGATTGTAGACGACGTCGAGCATCACCTCGATGCCGGCATCGTGCAGCCGCGCCACCGTGGTGCGGAAGGCGTCGAGCGGGTTGTCCTGCGCGTAGCGGGGCTCGGGTGCGAAAAATGAGAGGGTATTGTAGCCCCAGTAGTTCGACAGTTTCTTTTCGACCAGCGTCCGCTCGTCCACGAGGCCGTGGATCGGTAACAGTTCGATGGTGGTGACGCCAAGCCGCTTGAGATGCTCGATCATCGCGGGCGAAGACAGGCCGCCATAGGTGCCGCGCAGGTTCGGCGGCACGTCCTCGCGCTTCTGCGTCAGGCCCTTGACGTGGGCCTCGTAGACGATGGTGTCTTCCCAGGGGATGTTGGGACGCATTTCGCGGCGTCCCCAGTTGAAGGTCTCGTCGACCACGACGGCTTTCGGCATGCCGCGTGCGTTGTCGCGTCGATCGAACGAGAGGTCTTCGCGCGCGCTTCCGGTCCGATAGCCGAAATGGGCATCGCTCCATACCAGCCGTCCGGCAAGCCGTCTTGCATAGGGGTCGAGCAGGAGCTTGTTGGCATTGAAGCGGTGGCCGTGCTCGGGTTCATAGGGTCCGTGAACGCGATAGCCATAGAGCTGCCCGGGGGACACGTCGTTCAGATAGCCGTGCCAGACATCCTCGGTACGCTCGGGCAATTCGATGCGCTCGAGTTCGCGACGGCCCTGACTGTCGAACAGGCAAAGCTCGACCTTTTGCGCATTGGAAGAGAACAGCGCGAAATTAGTGCCCCGGCCGTCCCAGCTTGCACCGAGGCGTGAGGACGATCCGGCGGACAGTCGCATGCTTAGCCTTCCGGTACGAGAAAGATGGCAGCCAAAGGCGGGACCGTGAGGTTGAGCTCAGGCGCTGGGCCATCCAACGTCGAGACTTCACCAACATTCCCGACATTGCTGCCGCCGTAATGGGCGGAGTCCGAATTAAGAACTTCGCGCCACGTGCCGGCGAACGGCACGGGGATGCGATAGTTGTAATATACATTCGGCGAAAAATTTGCCACCACGAGGCAACGCGCCCGCGCATCCCTGCCTTTGCGGATCCAGGCGAACACGTTGCCATCGGCGTCGTCGGTCACGACCCATTCGAAGCCCAAGGGATCGCAATCCAGTTCATGCAGCGCCGGCAACGCGCAATAAAGCTTGTTCAGGTCGCGGATCAGGGACTGGATGCCGGCGTGCTTCTGTTGGTCGAGCAGATGCCAGTCGAGTGAGCGATCGTGATTCCATTCGCGTTCCTGGCCGAACTCGCAGCCCATGAACATCAGCTTCTTGCCGGGATGTCCGAACATGAAGGCGTAATAAGCGCGTAAATTCGCAAAGCGCTGCCAGTCGTCGCCCGGCATCCGCCCCAGGATCGAGCGCTTGCCGTGGACGACCTCATCATGCGACAGCGGCAGGATGAAATTCTCCGAGAATGCATAGTGCAGGCCGAACAGGATGTCGCCGTGATGATATTTGCGGTGGATCGGATCCTTGCTGATGTAATTCAGCGTGTCGTGCATCCAGCCCATATTCCATTTGTAACCGAAGCCGAGCCCGCCATATTCGACCGGCCGCGATACCTGCGGCCACGCGGTCGACTCTTCCGCCGCCGTCGTGGCCTGCGGAAAGCGGGCGAAGACCTCGGTATTGAAGCGGCGCAGGAAATTGATGGCGTCGAGATTCTCCCGGCCGCCAAATTGGTTCGGCACCCATCCCCCGGCAGGCCGGCTATAGTCGAGATAGAGCATCGAGGCGACGGCATCGACGCGCAATCCGTCGATGCCGTAACGCTCCAGCCAGAACAGCGCGTTCGACACCAGGAAATTGACGACTTCCGTGCGGCCGTAATTATAGATCAGCGTGCCCCAGTCGAGGTGCCGGCCCTGCAGCGGGTTGGCGTGTTCGTAGAGCGCCGTGCCGTCGAAATTGCCGAGGCCGTGCGGATCGTCGGGAAAATGCCCGGGCACCCAGTCCAGCATCACGCCGAGACCTTCGTGATGGCAAGCGTCGACGAGCGCGGAAAAATCCTCCGGGCCGCCGAACCGGCTGGTGGGCGCGTAGAGCCCGGTCGGCTGGTAGCCCCATGAACCATCGAATGGATGTTCACTAATCGGCAGAAACTCGACATGGGTAAAGCCGAGATCCCGGGCATACCGCGGAAGCTGCTCGGCGAGATCGCGATAGCTCAGCCACTCATTGTTGCCCTTGCGCCGCCATGAGCCGAGGTGCACTTCGTAGATCGATATCGGGGCGCTCAGCGCGTTGACGTTGGCAGGGGCGGGGGTTGGCCGCGACAGCCTGGCCTCGTCGAATACGACGGACGCGGTGCTCGGGCGCATTTCCGCGGCAAAGGCCAGTGGATCCGACTTCAGCGGCAAATGCTGACCCTGCGCGCCGATGATATCGAATTTGTAACGGTCACCCGGCGTGGCATGGGGAACGAACAGCTCCCAATAGCCGAGGCCGCGCACGCGCATCGGATGTCGCCTCGCATTCCAGAAATTGAAATCGCCGACGACGCTGACCCGTTGCGCGTTGGGTGCGAGCACGACGAAGGCCACGCCCTTGACGCCATCCAGCTCAACCGGATGCGCGCCGAGCTTGTCGTAGAGCCGCTGATGGGTGCCTTCGCCCAGAAGATACAGGTCGAAATCCGTCAGCACCGGGGGAAAACGGTAGGGATCGTCGAGATCGACAACGCTCTCGCCGAAACGGGCGCGCAGCTGGTACCATTTGGAGCCGTTCGGAAGAGGACCTGCGAACAGCCCGTCATTGTGAATGCGCGTCAGCGCCGCGGCTTCGCCATGCTCGTCGACGGCGTCGACCTTCGAGGCGTCCGGCAGGAATGCGCGCACCACGGTGCTGCCGCCCTCGGCATGTGGGCCGAGATAATGAAAGGGATCGGAATGGCGACCTTCAACGATCGCATAGGCCTCGGCGGAAAGCTTGGTCATGAGGCCTCGTTCGTACACCGGGACAAAAGCCGAAGCACGCCGGTCAGCGGGACTCGTACCCATTCGGGCCTTTGCACCAAATCGTATTCAAGCTCGGCGAGTATTTTTTCAAGCAGAAAGAAATCCAGTATCTGTCCCGCGGCCTTGGGATCCGTGGGCCAGAGTGGCGAATTTGTCATGATTTCACGATAGGCGGCAAGAAAGGCCGCGGTCGCGCGGTCGACCCATTCCATGAGCGCCATGCCAAGCCGGCCGTGCTCATCCGGCGCCAGCTTGAGCGCGCGCTCCAGCGCGGCCGTCGCCGAATAATCGATCGACCGGATCAGGCTGGCGACGTCGCGCGCCGCGGGTGCCTTGCGCCGCCGCTCCTCAAGCGTGCGGCGGAGGTCGCCCTCGAAGCCCGTGATAAAGATATCGTCCTTGACGATCAGCATCCGGGAGAGATTGAAGTCGCCGTGTTGACGGATGTTCAGGCCGAAGGTTTCAGGCGGAAGCAGCGCCGTCAGGCGGTCATGCAAGGTCGTGCGTTGCGCGAGCGTTCGATCGACAAGCGGGCGATCGGCTTCACTTATTTTATCGCTCAGTTGGGTCAACGCATCGAAGATGCGTTCCGCACGCACGGCGACATCTTCGATCCACCGCTGCACGTCCGCGGGTTGAATCGGTTCAGGCGCAAAATCGGTAAGTTGGCTGGCGGTGGCGAGCGCGAGGTGCATTTCCGCTGCGCGCCTTCCGATTTGCGACACGTAACGCAGGTAGGGCACCTGCTCATCGCGCTCGCCCGCGTGCTGGCTTGCCGTCAGCAGGCGCTGTTTCTCCACAAAGCGGTCGAGATACGAGGCCGTCACGGCCCAGGCATCGCCCTGATTTTCAACGAGGGTATGAACGACTGCGATCGCGCTTCTGGTCTTGCCTTCGACCAGCTCCACGCTGCCGAGCATGGCGGGCGCGTTGGCAAAGCCCGCAACCTCTGTCAGAAACCGGCCAGTCTCGATCTCGGGATTGCCGCCGGGCTCGAGTTTCCGGTAAATCTTGACGACATAGTCACGATCCACCAGCGCGGTGCTGTTGAATTGGTCGGTTTCGACGGCGCGAATCCGATCGGGCTGTTTGATCGGCCTGTCCGAGAACTTTCCGGTTGGCCTGAACTCAAGACGCATGCCATTGTCTTCGACGTTCAGGGCCTCGCGGAGGTTACGCAGCAG
The DNA here is from genome assembly GCA_963753875.1 of uncultured Alphaproteobacteria bacterium. GTDB lineage: Bacteria > Pseudomonadota > Alphaproteobacteria > Rhizobiales > Xanthobacteraceae > Bradyrhizobium. Next base: position 119,327 of record CAVWDY010000016.1, read on the forward strand.
AAGCGCGATGAAGATGTGGTCGGTCGCAACATCCAGCAAGGTTCCTTCCCGCGCGCCCTGCCGCACCGCCGCAAGCGCGTTGGGATTGTAACGCTCGCGATCGAAGCGCACCCACTCGATCTGCATGGGCAACACATAGCGCGTCGTGACGTCCCGCTGTGTCGCTTCAAAAAAGGCAAGCCAGGGCCGGTTGTCGCCGATGTCGCAAAACGGAATGGCCGAGATCAGGGTCGGACGAATGGTCCCAGCCGAGCGCTCGGGATACCAGCGGGTCCGCGCCAGATGCCCGGGCAATACGTCGCGCTCGAAGACGCCGCGGGTGCGCGCCAGCGACACCCAGGTCGCACCGAGCGGCACCACGAGGGTTTCGAATTCGGGGACTATGGATGGCGCGATGTGTTCCGACCGGTCGCGCTCCTGGAGCTGAAACCAGTAGAAGCCATAGGGCGCCAGCGTGATCATATAGGGCATTTCGCCAATGGCCGGGAAATGGGTGCGGCCCAGCATTTCCAGGGGAACACGGTCCTTCCAGGCCGACAGATCGAGTTCGGTGGCTTGCGCCGATCGCGACAGGTTGGCGACGCAGAGAATGGCCTCGTCGCCAAGCCGCCTGACATAAGCGAGCACCGCGCGATTGACCGGGCGAATAAACGTCATGCTGCCGCGGCCGAACGCCGAAGTCGACTTGCGCACCGAGATCAGCCGCTTGGTTGCACTCAGCAACGACGACAGGCTGCGCGACTGGGCCTCGACATTGACCAACTCATAGCCGTAGACCGAATCCATGATGATGGGGGCATAGAGCCGCGCGGGATCGGCGCGGGAGAACCCGCCGTTGCGGTCGGGCGTCCACTGCATCGGTGTGCGCACGCCGTTGCGGTCGCCGAGATAGATATTATCGCCCATGCCGATTTCGTCGCCGTAATAGATGATCGGCGTGCCCGGAAACGACAGCAGCAGCGAATTCATCAGTTCGATCTTGCGCCGGTCGTTGTCCATCAGGGGCGCCAGCCGCCGGCGAATGCCGACATTGATGCGCGCTCGCGGATCGTTGGCGTAGGTCGACCACAAATAGTCGCGCTCGACATCGGTGACCATCTCGAGTGTCAGTTCGTCGTGGTTGCGCAGGAACAGCGCCCACTGGCAATTGGCCGGAATATCCGGCGTCTGGCGCAGGATGTCGGTGATGGGAAAGCGGTCTTCCTGCGCGATCGCCATGTAGATCCGCGGCATCAGCGGGAAATGATAGGCCATATGGCATTCATGGCCGCTGCCGAAATATTCCTGCACATCCTCGGGCCATTGATTGGCCTCCGCCAGCAGCACCTTGCCCTTGGCATAGGCGTCGAGCTCGGCGCGCAGCCGTTTGATGACGGCGTGGGTTTGCGGTAGGTTCTCGTTGTTGGTGCCGTCGCGCTCGCACAGATAGGGGATGGCGTCGAGACGGAATCCGTCGACGCCGGTGTCGAGCCAGCGCTTCATCACCTTTACCATCGCGCTGACCACGCGCGGATTGTCGAAATTCAGGTCGGGCTGATGCGAGAAGAAGCGATGCCAGTAGAATTGCCCGGCCTCGGGATCCCAGGTCCAGTTGGATTTCTCGGTATCGGTGAAGATGATCCGCGTGCCCGCATATTTCTGGTCGGTGTCGCTCCAGACATACCAGTTGCGCGCGCTCGATTTTGGGTCGCTGCGGCGGGCGCGCTTGAACCAGTCATGCTGGTCGGAGGTGTGATTGATGACGAGTTCGGTGATGACGCGCAAACCCCGCCGCTTGGCTTCGACGATGAAGCGGCGGAAGTCCTTCATGGTTCCGAAATCGGGATTGATGGCGCCATAGTCGGCGATGTCATAGCCGTCATCGCGGCCGGGCGAGGGATAGAACGGCAATAGCCAGAGCGCCGTCACGCCAAGGTCTTGCAGATAGTCGAGCTTTTCGGTCAGTCCGGCGAAATCGCCGATGCCGTCATTGTTGCTGTCGGCGAAAGCCTTGACGTGAAGCTGATAGATGACGGCGTCCTTGTACCAAAGCTCGTCGCCGTCCAGCGCGGTGGCCGGCATTTCCTTGGTATCGATCGACGACATCAGATTCATCATAGCGCCCCGCACGCCCTACAGCGAAAGAGCAGGGCGGGATTATGGGTATCTTCAAGCCGGATGGTAGCGCCAGATGTAGCGCTCTCGACAGTTTGAGGTGTTTTGTTCACGGTGATGCCGTCGGTATGGAAATGACGTCCCATTTCGTTTGCGCGAAGGGAGATGCTCGGCACATATATAGAAAGCCGTTCCCCTGGTATTGGTTCCCGGGGAACGGCGGGGAGGCCTGGGCGTCAAACACGGCTATCCTCTTCCTATATCTACACAATTCGCGACGGTTTCCTGCCGTTGTGTGCAAATGGCGTGCCGAATGGACCTTTTTTCCAAAGCCAAAGGGCTGGGTATCCAGACCGAATTTGTGGACGGGCAAGGTCACCGTCATGTGACGGACGCCGTTGCCCTGAAGATCATCCTCGATGCCCTGCCGGTGCGGGCACCGTACCGGTTTCTTGGCGAGGCGGTGGTGATCCGGTCCGGTGAGCAAGCGCGGACCGAGCTCAAGGAGGCCGCGACGTTGCCGCTGCACTGGAAGATCGTCGCGGGTGTTAAGGTTGTCGCCGAGGGAAAGACCGGTGATCGCAAGGGCGACACCGGTGATCGCAAGGGCGACACCGGTGATCGCAAGGACGACACCGGTAATTCCGCCATTGTCTGGCCTGCCGGTCTGCCCGAAGGTTCTTACCGGCTGCATCTGACCGACGCTTCCTCGTTCACGGAAGAAGCGCCTCTGATTGTCGCGCCGCCCAGGGCATTTCGCGGCGATTTCGACCGGGGATGGCTGGTGGCGGTCCAGCTCTATGGCGTCCGCTCGGCGCGCAACTGGGGCATCGGCGACTTTACCGACCTCGAAGCGCTGATCGAACTGGCCGGCCATCTCGGAGCCGATGGCATCGGTCTCAATCCATTGCACGCCTTGTTTGATGACCGGCCGGCCGATTGCAGTCCCTATTCGCCGAACAGCCGGCTGTTTCTGAATGCGCTCTATATCGACGTTGAAAAAATCCCCGAATTCCAGCTCGACGCGTTCGCCGATGGCGCCCGTGCCATCGCGCGCCTGAGGGAGGGCTATATCGTCGACTATAGAGGCATCGCCGAATGGAAATGGCGCGCGCTGCGCGCTGCCTTTGAGAAATTCAGGGCGCATCCCGCAGCCAGTCGCAAACAGGATTTCGACGCGTTTCGCGCCGAACGCGCGCTTGTGTCGCGCTTCGCCTGCTTTGAGGTGCTGCGGCACAAATTCAACAAGCCGTGGTGGGAATGGCCGGAGCAATGGCGGCACCCCGATGAGGCCACATGCGCCGAATTACGCGAGGGACCGGACGCCGCCGAGATCGAATTCGTCGAATTCGTGCAGTGGACGGCGGACCGGCAATTGCGGTCCTGCCGGGATCTCGCGCACAGGCTTGGCATGAAGGTCGGTCTCTATCTCGATGTCGCGGTCGGGGTGCAGTCCGACGGCTTCGATGCCTGGAACGAGCAGACGGCGATTTCCCGTCATCTTGCCGTCGGCGCGCCGCCGGATCCCCTGAATCTTGCCGGCCAGAACTGGGGTCTCGCCGGGTTCAACGCCGCGGGCCTTGAATTGCAGTCGTTCGAGCCGTATCGGGAGATGCTGCGGGCCTCGATGCGCTACGCCGGCGCGATCAGGCTCGATCACGTGCTGGGCTTGAAGCGGCTCTATCTCGTGCCGCACGGCTTTGCCGCCAACAACGGCGTCTACGTGCAAATGCCTTTCGAGGCGCTGCTGGCAGCGACCGCGCAGGAGAGCGTGGCGCATCGCTGCGTTGTCATCGGCGAGGATCTCGGCACCGTGCCGGAAGGCTTTCGCGAGAAGATGGCGCAGTGGGGCATCTGGTCCTATCAGGTGATGATGTTCGAGCGCGACGATCGTGGCGCGTTTCGAGACGTCGACCATTATGCGCCGGACGCGCTCGTCACCTTCAATACCCACGATCTGTCGACCTATGCGGGCTGGCGCTCCTTCAGCGATCTCAAGCTGAAACGGTCGCTCGGGATCGATCCCGGCGAGAGCGACGACGCCCGATGGCATGCGCTGACGATGCTGAGCGATATGCTGCGTCATCATGCCATCGACCGTCATGATCTCTATGCGGTGGCGGGCTTTCTGGCGAAAACCAGATCCCGTCTGTTGGCGATCTCGTTGGAGGATCTATTGGGTGTGATCGACCAGCCCAACATCCCCGGCACCGTGAACGAGCACCCGAACTGGCGGCGGCGGCTGCCGCTTGCGATCGACGAGATTGCCAAAGCGATCGACGTTGCCGCGCTCAAGAGCGCGACGGCGGAGCGGACGCGTGCAACGGCCTGAGACCGCTTTTCAGCCCGCCTTGTTACCTTTCAAAATCACTTCCATCGCACCCGCAAATCCTTCCTCCTCGTTCGAGGCCGTCACATGGGTCGCGGCCTTCTTGACGTCGTCGGTGGCGTTGCCCATGGCGAACGAGACGCTGCTCGTTCGGAACATCGCCAGATCGTTCTGCATGTCGCCGATGGTGGCGACCGCATCCAGCGGAATGCCCAGGCGCCGGGCCATCGCCTGCACGAAGGTGCCCTTGTTGCAGCCGGGCGGGGTGACGTCGAGATAATAGGTTTGCGAGCGCACCGTCGTCGCCTGGGCGCCCAGCGCCTGTTGCATCGCGACTTCGCAGTGTCGCAGCAGCGCCGCATCGGCGCCGGCGCCGACGATCTTGCAGGCCGATGCCAGATAGGGCGCAAAATCCGCAACGATGGTCGGATCGGCGCGGATGGCGCGCTTTTCGTTCGGCACGTATTCGCCGTCGCCGTTGCGGGTGAGCCAGAGATCGCTGGTGAACAGCCAGATATCGGCGCCGAATTCGTTCAGCACATCGATGCAGCGTTGCGCTGCCGGCGCCGGGATCAGGTGCTGCTCGATCGGGTTCAGTTGGGGATCGACGATGCAACTGCCGTTGAAAGCCCCGACCGGCAGCGTGATTTGCAGCGGCTCGATCAGAAACCGCATGCCGATGGTCGGCCGGCTCGAGGTGATGGTGAAGCCGATGCCGGCCTCGTGCAGCCGCTGCGCCGCGCGCCTGGCGCCGTCGGTCAGCGTCCTGTCCTTTGTCAGGAGCGTGCCGTCGACGTCGGAGACAACAAGCGCGATACGGTTCATGCAGGAGTTCCTGCCGGGCCTGCCATCAGCCCGGAGAGGCTTGAGTTGGCGGACGATGTGTTCGACGATTGTCTCGACCGAAGCATCGATCGACACGGCGACAGGGTTTTCGTCCGCGGCTGGCGGTTCCAGCGTCTTGAACTGGCTTTCCAATAGCCCCGGCGGCATGAAATGGCCTTTGCGCCGGGCTTTTTTTGTTTTGCTTGGCTGACGGTCATGTATCAGGCCTTCGAACCGGGTTTCTTCGCCGGCTCCCTGTGGCCGCCGAAACCGGCGCGCATCGCGGAGAGAATTTTTTCCGCGAAGGTATGTTCTTTCCGTGAGCGAAACCGTGCAAACAACGCCGCGATCGCGGCGACGGCCTTGGGGTCCTTGTCATAGACGACGGTCATATGTCCGTGCCTCATCAGCCGGCGGACGATGTTGCCGCCCATCCGTCCCAGGCCGATCATGCCGAGCTGCATCTTTTATACCCTATTCGTTTTTGAGCATGATCTGATCCGAAACCGGTACCCACCTTTCGGGATCATGCTCTAATTCAAAGCATACCTGATCGCGCTATCGAGCGCCTTCAAGCCGGCTTCCAGATCGCCCTTGAGATGCACGCGCAGCGCGCGCCGGCCGCGTTCGGTCAGCACGTCGAAATCGCCGCGTGCTTGCGCCGCCTTGATCACGCCAAAGCTCGCTTTTTGGCCGGGCACCGGCAAATCCCTGGCGTCGTCGGATGTGATCTGAAGGAATACGCCGCTATCGGGGCCGCCCTTGTAGGCCTGGCCGGTCGAATGCAGGAAACGCGGGCCGAATTCCGCGCAGGTGGCGACATGGCGCTTGTCGCGTACCGCAAGCCGCATGTTCCGCAGCGCCCCGATATGCGCGGCGTCGCGCTCGATATAGGCGAGCAGCGCGACATAATCGTCGGCACCGGTGCGCGCGAAATGGGCTTTCAGCCACGAGCCAAGGTCGCCGTCGGCGCCGGCCTTGCGCAAGTCGGCGGCGTTCCTGTCGTCGGTGTAGAGATCGGCCTCGACCGACGACATCACCGGCATCTCCGCTGGCAGCGCGCCGGATTTCTCGAACGCCGCGGTCAATTCCCGGGTCTTGATCTTGGCGGCCTCGACGTCGGGCTGGTTGAACGGATTGATGCCGAGGATCGCACCGGCCACCGCCGTCGCCATTTCAAAGCGGAAGAATTCCTGGCCGATATGCTCGATCGATTTCATGACGATGCGAACCACGGGGTGCCCGGCCTTCTCCAGCGCGGCGAGCATGTCGTCATGCGCGGCGTCGCTTTCGCCTTCGGTGCGCAGATCGATGAAGAACCGGTCCTTGCCATAGAGCGCCGCATCGCCCAATGGCTCGCCGTCGATCGGGATCAGGCCTTTGCCATCCTTGCCGGTGGATTCGGCGATTAGCTGCTCGGCCCAGGCGCCGAAATCCGAAATCTTCTTCGAGGAAAGGATCGTCACCTTGTCGCGGCCCTCAAGACCCGCGAGCCCCATGGCAAGGCCGAGCTGTACGCCGGGATTTTCGTGCGGCGGCACATCCGGCCCGCAGGAGCGCAGCATCGCCAGCGTGTGCTTGATCAGCGCGCGGATGTCGATGCCGGCGGTGGCGGCGGGCACCAGGCCAAACGGCGACAGCACCGAGTAGCGGCCGCCGATCGACGGATCGCCGTGGAAGATGCGTGCAAAACCCTGTCTGGTCGCAACCTTCTCCAGCGACGAGCCGGGATCGGTCACCGCGATGAATCGATGCCCGGCCTTCTCAGCGCCGATGGTCTCGGCGACGCGGGCGAAGAAATAATCCTTCATCACGTTCGGCTCGGTGGTGCCGCCGGACTTGCTGGAGACGATGAACAGGGTCTTTGCGAGGTCGACCGCCCGTTCCATCGCGCGCACCTGCGCAGGGTCCGTGGAATCGAGCACATGCAATTTGGGGAAGCCGGCTTTCTTCGGGAAAGTCTCGGCCAGTACTTCGGGCCCGAGGCTCGATCCGCCCATGCCGAGCACGACCGCATCGGTGAAATGCTGCCCCTTCACGCGTTGGGCATAATCCTCGTAGTCGGCGATATCGGCTTTGGCGGCGCTGTCCAGCCAGCCCAGCCATTTGTGCTCGTCGTCGCCGGTCCAGACGGAATTGTCCTTCTGCCAGAGCCTGCGGATTTTTGCCGACGCACGCCATTCCTCGGTGCTCTTTTCGATCGCCTTCACGATGCCTGCACTGAGCGCGAGTTCCTGCCGGTCGATACCGGCACCCAACACCGTCGCGCGCTTGTGCGCCACGGCGCCGTAAAGCTTGTCGGCGGCATCCGCGAACAGCTTGACGCCGTCCTTGACCAGCTCAGCAGTGATCGCATCGAGCGAGATGCCGGATCTTTCGAGCTCGGCGAGGACATGCCTGGCGTCCTCGATATTTTCCTCAAGGCTGTCGCGCGGCTTGCCGTGGTCGCGGAAGGCGTCGAGGGTTGCCGGCGGCACGGTGTTGACCGTGTTGGGGCCGATCAACTCCTCGACGTAGAGCACGTCGCTATAGTCCTTGTTCTTGGTGCCGGTCGAGGCCCACAGCAACCGCTGCGGTTTTGCCCCTTTGGCCGCAAGCCGGTCCCATCTCGCGCCGGAGAACAGGCGCCTGTATTCCTGATAGGCGAGTTTTGCGTTCGCGATCGCGATCTTGCCCTTCAGCGCGGCCAGCCGTTCCTTTTCGCCGGGGTCGTTGGCACGCGCGATTTTTTCATCGAGCTGCTTGTCGACCGCGCTGTCGATGCGGCTGACGAAGAAGCTCGCGACGCTCGCGACATGGGAGGGATCGCCGCCGCTGGCGACATATTTTTCCAGGCCCGCCAGATAGGCTTCGGCGACCTGCACATAGACCTTTTGCGAGAACAACAGCGTGATGTTGATGCTGATGCCTTCGCCGATCAGGTGTTGGATCGCAGGCAACCCCTCCGGCGTCGCCGGCACCTTGACCATCAGGTTCTCGCGGTGGACATCCTTCCAGAGCCGCTCGGCCTCGGCGATGGTGCCTTTGGTGTCCATCGCCAGGTACGGCGAAACTTCAAGACTGACGAAGCCGTCTTCGCCCTTCAAATGATCGTAGACCGGGCGCAGCACGTCCGCGGCCTGCTGGATGTCTTCCACCGCCAAATGCTCGAACAGCTCGGCCACCGGACGATCGTCTTGTTTTAAAGCGCTGCCGATCGCGCCATCGTATTCGTCCGAACTGCCGATCGCCTTCTCGAAGATCGACGGATTCGACGTCACGCCCTTGACGCCGTCGGTATCCATCAGCTTTTTCAGGTCGCCCCTGGCGACGAAGCCGCGGGCCAGGAAATCCAGCCAGATCGCTTGGCCGTGGTCTTCGAGTGCTTTGACGGGATTCATGATGCCCTGTTTCTGTTCGAGCGGGTCTGTTGTCGGCTTGACCGCAACCTTCTCTGGCGGGACGCCGGATTGTCAACCAGTCCTTGGGCTGCGCTGATGGCGGGAATATGCGTATCCCCTTGGGATAACGCCATTCTTGGCATATTGGCGCCCTCAGGGATCGGCCATTGGGCGGCGATCTTGGCGCGAATTTTTGATTGCGGCAGGGTGCCGGGCTCAGGGCCGCAAGATATCAAGATATAGAGAGGCGATTGCCCCATCTTGATGAGCAACCGGCGCCGCGACTAGGCCAAGGCCGCGCGGCGAAACCCTTCTAAATAATGATCGAGATCGGCGTCCAGCTTGATCGGCATTTGGCGCGCGATCCAGGCGAGGGAAATATTAGGTTGCGCGCGGCGAAGCTCCTGCAAAGCGGCGTTGGCGAGATCGTCCCGTCCGGCCATGCCGGCGGCGGCCGTCAGCACCCGGTGGGCGCCTACGAAATCGCCCCGCTGCCGGATGCCCTCGCGCGCGAGACGCATCGCCTCGTCGTAGTTGCCCCCGAGGAATTGAGCGTAGGCGGCAATGCCGCTATAGAGCGCGGAGAGGGGATCGCGTGGGCTCAGCCGCAACGCGCGACGCGCGGCCAGATCGCCATCCTGCCATCGCCCGCAATAGGACAGTGCCAGGCCATAATAGCCCTGAGCCAGAGAGAAATTCGGATTGAGGCGCAGCGCCAGCTCGAACTCCGCCAGGGAGTTGTCGAAGCGCCGCGAAAACAAGTGAACGCACGCCAGGGCAAGATGCGCCCATGGATCCTCGCTGTCGGCCTGGATCGCCCCCAGCGCCGCGCGCTCCGTGATGGGTACGGTGGTTGCCATATCCGCCCAACCCATGTGGGCGCAGAATGAATGGCTGGTGGCGAGGACGCCGAGCGCCTGTCCATAGTTAGGGTCGATGGCGATCGCCTTCTCAAGCAGGGCCTGCGCGACCAGATTATCCTGCCGCGTCACCCGCCAGTAATGCGACAGCGCCCGCATCACCAGATCCCAGGCGTCCAGACTATCGGGCGGTTTGCGCTGGGCATGGAAACTCTCCGCGGCGTAGAGCTGCGGTTCGATCGCGGCGACGATGGCTTCGGTGATCTCGTCCTGTACCGCGAACACATCGGCAAGGCCGCGGTCGTACCGCTCCGCCCAGATGTGGCTGCCGGTGGCGACGTCGTTGAGCTGCACAGTGATGCGCACGCGGTCGCCGCCCTTGCGCACGCTGCCTTCGACCACATAGCCGACGCCGAGTTCCTCGGCGACCTGCTTCATATGGACGGCCTTGCCTTTGTATATGAACGAAGAGTTGCGCGCGATCACGAAGAACCAGCGCAGTTTGGATAGCGCGGTAATGATGTCCTCGCTGATTCCGTCGGAAAAATACTCCTGCTCCGGATCTCCGCTCATATTGGTGAAAGGGAGCACGGCAATAGCGGGCCGGTCGGGCAGCGACAAAGCCGCGCGCGACAACTCGTGGATTTCATCCAGCGGCAGATCGGTGGTATGCGCGGCGCCAGTTGGTTGCGTGCGCACGCTGCCGACGAAGCGAAAGCCCTTGCGCGGGATGGTCCGGATCAGTTTCTGAAGTGCGCCGCTATCGCCGACGGCCTTTCGCGCCGCGTTGATGCGGCTGGTCAGCGTCGAATCCGACACTATGCGGCCGCCCCAGACTGAAGCGATGAGATCGTCCTTGCTGATGACGCGCTCGCGGTTCCGCATCAGGTAAACCAGCAGGTCGAACACCTGCGGCTCGATAGCAATGCTGTCTGATCCGCAGCGAAGTTCCCGCCGGTCAATATCAAGCGTATAATCATCAAAGAGAAATTGCACTGCGCCTCCCAAATCGGCTCTAAAGAAATAATCAACGCCATCTCAAGGACAAATCAAGCGCCGGGTGAGGACTTTCCGGTCGCGCTCTTGTCATCCTCCGGTCGTCTCAATTGCGATCAGCGATCGCAGCCCTCCGGAGGAGACCATGACCCAAACCGATGCGATCAGCCAGGACACCAAAGGTAGTCCAATAGCCAGAATCACGGCATTTCTCTATGGACTCGTCGCCTATCTCGTGTTCTTCGGCACATTTCTCTACGCCATCGGCTTTGTATCAGGCTTGGTGGTGCCCAAGACAATCGACACCGGCACGGTCGTGCCGATGACCCAAGCACTCATCGTCAACATCCTCCTGATGTCGTTGTTTGCGGTGCAACATAGCGTGATGGCACGCAGGCAATTCAAGGAATGGTGGACGCAATACGTGCCGAAATCGGTGGAGCGGAGTACCTACGTTTTGCTTGCCAGTCTCGCGCTCATCCTGCTGGTCTGGCAGTGGCGCGCGATGCCGACCGTATTGTGGCAAATCGCCGATCCGCAAATCGCCATGGCGGTGACGGTCGTGGCATTCATTGGCTGGCTGATCGTTCTGACGAGCACGTTCCTCATCAATCATTTCGAGCTGTTCGGACTGCATCAGATTGCTAACAATCTCGTTGGCCGCCCGATGCCGGCGCCGCGTTTCCGCACTCCGCTTTATTACAAGTTCGTGCGGCACCCGATCTATCTCGGCTTCATCATAGCGTTCTGGGCGGCGCCAACGATGACGGTCGGGCACTTGCTGTTCGCAGCGGTGACCACGGCTTACATCGTCGTCGGCGCCCTGCTGGAGGAACGCGATTTGGTCGATCTCTTCGGCGATGACTACCGCCGCTACAAGGACCGTGTGTCGATGCTGGTGCCCTGGCGCAAGTCGGCCTGATCGATCAATTAATCCGAATTATATGTCGGCGCCGGAGTCCACCGGCGCCGATGTTTTCATCACCGCACATAACAAGGGAATTGTCGCCGTGATAGAGGAGGGGCGAAGCTGCGTCGATGACGATGAGTCCGGCGCCGGACCAACGATTGTGCTTGTACCCTAGCGCAGGCCAGCGTTGATCTTGTCCAGCGCAGAAGAGCCGGGGCAGAGCTCGCCGGCGTTGAGCGTGTTGAGCGGGCTGTCCACGGTGTTGAGATGGCTGTGCAGGTCTTCCGCCTCCGGGTCGACGTAGAGCAGGCCGGTGACGATCTGGCCCTTGGCGGCGTGCTTCTGAAGGAATGACATCGCACCGACCCGATCATGCGGGTCGTAGTCCGCATCGATCTTGCGCAGCGCGATCCTGGAGCCATCGTGCTGTTCGACCACCTGCACCGTGCCCGGCGCGTAATCGACCGCGATCGGCTCGCGGCCGGTGAGGACGTCGAGGCGGTTCACCGCATCATTGTGCTCGCGCACATAGTCGAAGCTTTTGGTCGAACCGGCATGGTTGTTGAAGGCGATGCAGGGGCTGATCACGTCGATGAACGCGGCGCCCTTGTGCTCGATCGCGGCCGCAATCAGCGGCACCAGCTGGCTCTTGTCGCCGGAGAAGCTGCGCGCCACGAAGCTCGCGCCGAGCTGAAGCGCGATCGCCACCAGGTCGATGGCGTTGTCGGTGTTCATCACACCCTTCTTTGACTTGGAGCCGCGGTCGGCGGTGGCCGAGAACTGGCCCTTGGTCAGGCCGTAGACGCCATTGTTCTCGACGATATAGGTCATGTTGACGCCGCGCCGGATCGAATGCGCGAACTGGCCGAAGCCGATCGAGGCGGAATCGCCGTCGCCGGAGACGCCGAGATAGATCAGGTCGCGGTTGGCGAGATTGGCGCCCGTCAAAACCGACGGCATGCGGCCATGCACCGAATTGAAGCCGTGTGAATTGCCGAGGAAATAGTCGGGGGTTTTCGAGGAGCAGCCGATGCCGGAAATCTTGGCGACGCGGTGCGGCTCGATCGACAGCTCGTAGCAGGCCTCGATGATCGATGCCGTGATCGAGTCATGGCCGCAGCCGGCGCACAGCGTCGAGATCTTGCCTTCATAGTCGCGGTGCGTGTAGCCGAGACTGTTCTTGGGCAAGCCCGGATGATGGAATTTCGGCTTGGCGATATAGGTCATGACTGAGCCTCTCTTTTCCCTCTCCCCGCGTGCGGGCAGAGGGCCGGCGTGAGGGGGGATCTCCGCGAGTCGAATTTGTGGAGAGTCCCCCTCACCCGGATTGCGGAGTTTATCATCGGGCGGCGCTTTGCGCCGACCCGTTGGCAATCCGACCTCTCCCCGCGTGCGGGGAGAGGTGATCGCATCGAGTTTCTTCGCTTCGCCGTCACGACTTTACCTTGCGCAGCGGGGTCAGTTTGAGCTGATCCTGGTGGTCGCCGATGGCGCCGACGATGAAGCGGGCGGTGATCGGCGTGCCGTCATAATGGCGGATCGGAACCAGCCGCACCGGATCGATGCCATTCTCGTTGACAATCAGCGAACGGAGCTGCGCATCGCGGTTCTGCTCGACCACATAGACAAAGTCGTGGTCGGCGATGAAGCTTGCGACGCTGGAATGGAACGGGAAGGCGCGAATCCGCAAGCGGTCGAGCTGATGTCCACGCGCCTCCAGAAGCTCGATCGCTTCATCCATCGCCGGCGCGGTCGAGCCGAAATAGATCACGCCGTATTTGGTAGGCTTGGCGGCGTTGGCCTGCAGTGGCCGCGGCACCATGTCCTGGGCGGTCTCGAATTTGCGCACCAGCCGCTGCATGTTGTCGGCGTAGACTGAACCTTCCTCGGAGTAACGTGCGTAGCGGTCGCGCGAGGTGCCGCGGGTGAAGTACGAACCCTTGGTCGGGTGGGTGCCGGGATAGGTACGATAGGGGATGCCGTCGCCGTCGACGTCGAGATAGCGGCCGAAGTCGCGGCCGTCCTCGAGCATCTCCGCCGTCATCACCTTGCCGCGGTCGTATTGGCGGGATTCATCCCACTTCAGCGGGCGGCTGAGCCTGTGGTTCATGCCGATATCGAGATCGAGCATGACGAAGATCGTGGTCTGCAGCCGCTCGGCGAGATCGAAGGCTTGCGCCGCGAATTCGAACGCTTCGGCCGGATCCTCCGGAAACAGCAGCACATGCTTGGTGTCGCCATGGGAAGCATAGGCGCAGGCGAGGATGTCGCATTGCTGGGTGCGGGTCGGCATGCCGGTCGATGGACCGGCGCGCTGCACGTTCATGATCACGGCCGGGATCTCGGCGAAGTAGGATAGGCCGATGAATTCCTGCATCAGGGAAATGCCGGGGCCGGATGTCGCCGTGAAGGCGCGCGCGCCGTTCCATGACGCGCCGATCACGATGCCGATCGAGGCCAGTTCGTCCTCGCCCTGCACGATGGCGTATTTGGCCTTGCCGGTTTCGGGATCGTGCCGCAGCTTCTTGCAGTGGCTCGCAAAGGCGTCGGCGAGAGAAGACGACGGCGTGATAGGATACCATGCACACACCGTCGCGCCGCCATAGACCGCGCCCAGCGCGGCCGCGCTGTTACCCTCGATGAAGATACGGTCGCCGACCTTGTCGGCTTTCTTGACGCGCAGGCCGATCGGGCATTTGAGATTCTGCAGCGCCCAGTCGCGGCCAAGATGCAGCGCGTGGACGTTCGGCGACAAGAGCTTTTCCTTGCGCTTGTATTGTTCGGCGATCAGCTGCTCGACCAGCTTCGGGTCCATGTCGAGCAGCGCGCACAGCGCGCCGAGATAGATGATGTTCTTGAACAGCTGGCGCTGGCGCGGATCGGTATAGGTGGAATTGGTGATCGCGGTCAGCGGCACGCCGATCACATTGATGTCGGCGCGGAATTTCGACGACGGCATCGGCTTGGTCGAATCGTAGAACAGGTAACCGCCCGGCTCGATCGAGGCGAGGTCCTTGTCCCAGGTCTGCGGGTTCATCGCCACCATCATGTCGACGCCGCCGCGCGCGCCGAGATGGCCGGCCTCGGTTACCCGCACCTCATACCAGGTCGGCAGCCCCTGAATGTTGGAGGGGAAGATGTTGCGCGGCGAGACCGGCACGCCGTGACGCAGGATCGAGCGGGCGAACAGCTCGTTGGCGCTTGCCGAACCCGAGCCGTTGACGTTGGCGAAGCGAACGACGAAGTCGTTTACGCTGCTGATCGGGCTTTGGACGGGCATGATGTTCCTGCGTGGGTCATGTCGATGAGATATTTCTGCATGTCCCACGCACCGGTGGGGCAGCGTTCGGCGCACAGGCCGCAATGCAGGCAGACGTCCTCGTCCTTGACCATCACCCGCCCGGTCTTGAGGCCGTCGGCGACGTAGAGGTCCTGGTCCGGATGCAGTGAAGGCGCCTTCAGCCGCGCCCGCAAATCGGCTTCCTCGCCATTCTGCGTGAAGGTGATGCAATCCATCGGGCAGATGTCGACGCAGGCATCGCATTCGATGCACAGCGGCGCCGTAAACACGGTCTGGATGTCGCAGTTGAGGCAGCGCCGTGCTTCGCCCAGCGCGAGCTTGACGTCGTAGCCAAGCTCGACCTCCGCGCGGATATCCTTCAGCGCGATCACCTTGTCGCGGTGGGGCACCCGGAAGCGCTTGTCGCCGGAGGGGTCGTTGTCATAGCTCCACTCGTGGATGCCCATTTTCTGCGACGAGATCCGCACTTCGGGCAGCGGGCGCTCGGTGATGTCCTCTCCGGAAAGCAGCTTGTGGATCGACAGCGCGGCATCGTGGCCGTGCGCCACCGCCCAGATGATGTTCTTGGGGCCGAACGCCGCGTCGCCGCCGAAGAACACTTTCGGATTGGTCGATCCCATGGTCTTGGTGTCGACCTTGGGCATGTTCCACTGGTCGAATTCGACGCCGCAATCGCGCTCGATCCAGGGAAAGGCGTTCTCCTGGCCGACCGCCACCAGCACCTCGTCGCAGGCGACCGTCTCGTCCGGTTCGCCGGAGGGCACCAGGTTGCGCCGGCCATTCGCGTCGTACTCGGCCTTCACCTTCTGGAAGGTGACGCCGGTGAGCTTGCCGTTGTCGTGGACGAATGCCTTCGGCACCATGAAATTGAGGATCGGGATGTCCTCATGGATGGCGTCCTCCTTTTCCCAGGGGCTCGCCTTCATCTCGTCGAAGCCGGAACGCACGATCACCTTGACGTCTTCGCCGCCGAGGCGGCGCGCGGTGCGGCAGCAGTCCATCGCGGTATTGCCGCCGCCGAGCACGATGACGCGCTTGCCGATCTTGTCGGTGTGGCCGAATGACACGCTGGAGAGCCAGTCGAGTCCGATGTGAATATTGCCGGCGGCTTCCTTGCGGCCGGGAATGTTGAGCTCGCGGCCGCGCGGCGCGCCGGAGCCGACAAAGACCGCGTCGTAATTTTCAGCCAGCAGCTTCTTCAGGCTGTCGATGCGCTGGCCGCCTTTGAACTCGATGCCGAGATCGAGGATGTAGTCGGTTTCCTCGTCGATCACCGAATTCGGCAGCCGGAATTTCGGGATCTGCGTCCGCATCATGCCGCCCGCCTTCGGGTCCTGGTCGAACACGGTGCAGTGGTAACCGAGCGGCGCGAGGTCGCGGGCTACCGTGAGGGAGGCGGGGCCGCCGCCGATGATCGCGATGCGCTTGCCGTTTTTCGGCGCGGGGCGCGGCATGCGGCCTTTGACGTCGTCCTTGAAGTCGGCGGCGACGCGCTTCAGCCGGCAGATCGCCACCGGCGTTTCCTCGACGCGGCCGCGGCGGCAGGCGGGCTCACACGGACGATCGCAGGTGCGGCCGAGGATTCCGGGAAACACGTTCGATCGCCAATTGATCATGTAGGCGTCGCTGTAGAGGCCTTCGGCGATCAAGCGGATGTATTCTGGAACGGGTGTATGTGCGGGACAGGCCCATTGGCAGTCGACGACTTTGTGAAAATAGTCGGGTGCCGCGATATCAGTCGGTTTCATTCCTACCTTGTCCGCGCAAAAACTCGAAAACGGCGCGGCCTTACCTTTACCTGTGAACGCTCAAATGGCGTTCTTGTGGTTTTTGAATTGTACCATCGGCTTATCGTATTAAAGCCATTACAGATGATCCACAAAGGCAATTTTGCTTGATCTCCCGCTTTCACGCGTCGCTTCGCTAACGGAAAGATAAAATCGCATTTATGCGGCAGTGCAGCATTTGCCGTGGTTTTACGCAGGGATGTCGCTGTTCGCCAAATCCCACATCAGGCGATAGGTGCCGGCCGAAATCACCGCGGATTTGAACGGGGCGCCATCTACTAAGAGCGCCGCGGCCGTCGAAGCCGCATTCACATCCGTTGCGTCGATCAGCACGAACCAGTCGCCGGCGCCGGCGCTCGCCGCCGACGGAATTTCCGTGGTGGGCCCGGACAAAGCGCGATCGCTCTCGATCAGGTGCATCGAGATGATGCCGTCGAACCGTTGCGGACCGAGCGCGTCTCGAAGTGCCGAGCGCAATCGTTCTTCTTCGCCGGCTGCCGGGCGAAGTCGGACGATGCCGAGCGCGGCGCCGCGGCCCTGTCCGCGGCTGATGGTGATGCGGGCCACCGCGCGGATCATATTCTTGAAACGCGCCATGGTCTTTTTCGACCACTCGGTCGGGTTGGCGAGCCGGGTTTTGTAGGCTGGGCTGTCCAGTACCTCGATCGTCGTGGTCGAGTAGAGGCAGAGATATTTCGGGGAGGCTTGATGGGCGATGTAGCGCCGGGCCTCAAGGAAGCCCTCGATCGCGACGCGCTCTTCGAGATGTTGGCGGTCGTACCAGCGATTGAACTCGGCTTCATCGGCGGCGTCGATGTCCATCGACGTCAGCAGCATGCCTTTTCCGGCCATCGGCATTTTTCGAATTCCCTAGCGATTTAATTTGGAAGCGATGTCCGCGATCGCCTTCATCACCGCGTCCCTGACGCCGGGATCATACAGCGTGTGGCCGGCGCCTTCGACAAGACGGATCTCGGCTTCGCGCCAAACCGCGCCAAGCGCATGCGAGGTTGCGGGCGGGCAGAGCAGATCGTAGCGGCCCTGCACGATAATGCCCGGAATACCCCTGAGCTTGCCGGCATCGGCCAGCAGTTGCCCTGGCCGCATGAAACAGTCGCTCTGGAAATAGTGCGCTTCCATGAACGGCGTTGCGGGCAGGGAACGCGCCGAGGCCGGCGAATTGTGGTCGAGACGCACCCGCCCCGGAATATGTTCGGAGAGAATCCGCTCGGTGTCATGCCAGGCGCGTGCGAACGGGCCATGGATCGCGGGATCGGTATCGAGAATCCGCCGCCAATACGCGTCGAGCGGTTTTGTCCGTTCTTCCTCTGGCAGCAGGCTGATGAAATCTTCGCTGAGGCCGGGATAGAAACGCGGAAGAGCATCGAGAAACGCGCCTTCGAGTTCACCGCGGGTGCCGAGGAAGGTCGCGCGCAACACGATACCCGAAACGCGTTCGGGGTGGGCCTGCGTATAGGCGAGTGCAAGGGTCGCGCCCCAGGAGCCGCCGACCATCATCCAGCGCGAAATGCCGAATTGTTCGCGGATCATTTCCATGTCCGCGATCAGATGCGGCAGCGTGTTGTCCTCGCGACGGCCCTTGGGTCGGCTTCGGCCCGCGCCGCGCTGATCGAACAAGACCGCATGGAAGCGCTCGGGATCGAACAGCCTGCGGTGATCGGGCTGGCAACCGCTGCCGGGGCCGCCGTGCAGATAGACCGCGGGAATGCCGTCGGCGCGGCCGACGCTCTCGACATAAATCTCATGGCCGTCGCCGACCGGCAGGAGTTGCGACGTCAATGGCGCGAACGGGTCGGCGCGCTTGCTATCGGAACTAACCGCGCCGGCGTCAGGCGCCATGGTCGCCGTCCGACTCCGGCGTGCCGCCTGCAAAATTGCGATAGATGAAGCGGTTGTTGTCGGAGGCGGCTTCCTGCTCCGCCATTTTGAAGATCTTCTCATGCAAGGGCGACAGTGTGCAGGCCGGGTCGGTATTGCCGGCATCGCCCGTCAGCGCAAAAGCCTGGCAGCGGCAGCCGCCGAAATCGACTTCCTTGAATTCGCAGCTCTTGCAGGGCTCCGGCATCCAGCCGGTGCCGCGATAGCGGTTGAAGGCCTCGGAATTCTGCCAGATCCAGGCGATCGAATGATTTGACCGCACCGATTCGAATTCGAGCCCGGTAATGGTCTCGGCGGCATGGCAGGGCAGAATCTTCCCCGCCGGCGAAATGTTGAAGAACTGCCGGCCCCAGCCGCCCATGCATTTCTTCGGCCGCACCGCGTAATAGTCCGGTATCACATAGTCGATGGCGAGGGCGCCCTTCAGCCGCGCCTGTGCTTCCTCGACGATGCGGCTGGTCTCCTCGAGCTGCGCAAACGTCGGCATCAGCGCCGCTCGGTTCTTCAGCGCCCAGCCGTAATACTGCACATTGGCGACTTCCAGCCGGTGGGCGTCGAGTTCGACCGCCATCTGGATGATGTCAGGAAGCTGGTGCAGGTTCTGGCGATGCATCACCGCGTTGATCGTCAGCGGCAAGTCCAGTTCGCGCGTCCATTTTGCCACTTCGATTTTCTTGGCGTGCGCGCCCCTGAAACCGGCAACGCGGTCGGCGATCACGGGCTCGTTGCCCTGGAAACTGATCTGCACGTGGCTCAGCCCGGCATCGGCCAGCGCGGAAAGCTTTTCGCGCGTCAAGAGCACCGCCGAGGTAATGAGATTGGAGTACAGCCCGACATCGCTGGCATGCTGAACGAGTTCGACCAGATCCTTGCGCGCGGTCGGCTCGCCCCCGGAGAAATGAATTTGCAGCACGCCGATCTCGGCCAACTCGGAGAGGACCTTCTTCCATTCCTCGGTCGTAAGCTCGTGGCCTGCGCGATCGAGTTCGACCGGATTGGAGCAATAGGGGCATTGCAGGGGGCAGCGATGCGTCAGTTCGGCGAGCACCGCCAACGGAATACCGAAGGTCTCCGCCGTCGAGCGTCGTGATTCCAGCGCGGCGAGGCCGTCATTGGGAACAGTTGTGGTTTTGCCATCGGCGAGAATGTCACTCATGACGTCCTCTCGCGCGCTTCGGTGAGGAAACCCTTGTCGGCAAGGTCCTGCAGCATGGCGACGACGTCGGTCGCGATTGCGTTCCGTTCGGCGGCGTATTTGGCGGCGAGCTGATCGATCATCGCCTCTACGTTGCGAACACCGTCGCAGAGCTGCAGCACTTCCACCGCGATCTCGTCCGGCGCCAGCACGCGCTCCGGCGCCAGAATGACCCAGACCTGCCGGGTCTCATCGAACTTCAGCTTCGCATGCCGCGGCAGGATCGGCCGGCTGGCTTCGCTGACACTGATGTTGCGGCTGCGCGCGGCTGCCATCGCTTTGCCTCTGGTTGGCTTCTACTTTTCCTTGGGCACAAACACGCCAGGCGGCACGTGGCCCTCGACATAGGCATGATACAGCGCGTCGAGCTGAACCCAAAGCACGTTGGTCTTGAAGATCAGCGCATTGCAGACCGTCGCGCGCTCGGCTGGTGTCTTCGCGTGGGTCCTGACGTAGTCGAGCGCGAAGTTGGCGTCGCGCGGCGCCTGCGTCAGGCGCCGTTTGAAATAGCTCATGGTGTCAGGGTTGACGAAATCGTAATGCGCCAGCATCCCCGCAATGCGCTCTTCGTGTATGCTCGGCGCAAACAGTTCGGTCAGCGAGGAGGCGATCGCCTCAAGCGGGGTCTTGTCGCGGCAGAAATGCACATAGGCCTCCACGGCAAAGCGTGTCGCCGGTAGGATGCCTTCGGTGGATTCCACGTAAGCGTTGTCGAGGCCCAGTCCTTCGGTCAGCTTCAGCCAGCGCTCGATGCCGCCTTCGGCGCCGGCATCGCCGTCATGATCCTCGATCCGGTGCCGCCATTCGAGCCGGGTAGCGCGGTCGCGGAAGCGCGAGATCACGACCGCGTCCTTGATCGGTATGGTGCTCTGGTAATAGTAGCGGTTCAGCGCCCAGGCCTGAACCTGTCCCTTGTTCAGCTTGCCGCCGTGCAGCAGCCGGTGAAACGGATGCAGGTTGTGATAGCGCGTCGCGCCGATGTGGCGGAGCATCGCTTCCAGTTCGTCGGCGCTGTTGAGCACCACGCCCTTGCCGAGCGAAAGGGCTGTCATATTGTCCGTAGGTTTCGCGTTCAAAGTGCAATCTCCGTTCCGTCAGGTGGGATCTGCCAACCCGCCCGCTCCGCGATCTCGCGCTCAGGCGAGTTGCGCAGCAGCGCCGGGTTGGAATTGTTGACATGCAGGAACATCTTTTGGCCGATGTCGAGGCCGGCAAGCGCGGCGATGGCGCCCGTGTCGCCTGACATCGCAATATGTCCCATGGCTTGTCCGGTCTTGTTGCCGAGGCCGGCCGCGATCATCTCGTCGTCGCGCCACACCGTCCCATCGAAGAAGATCAGCGACGCACCGGCGAGCTGGGATTTGAGGTCGTCGGTCACGTTGGCGCATGCGGCAAGGAAGTAAAAATACTTGCCGCTCGCTTTGTCCTTGATCCGAAGCCCGAGCGTGTCGCCCGTGCCGTCATCTCCGCCGGGATGAACGTGTCCTTCCAGATACCATGCGCCCTTGCCGGGAACGGCGAACGGAAGGATATCAATTCCTGATCTCGATCCGTCGGGCAGGTCAGGCTCGAACGCCTTGTCGACAGTGATCGGCTCGCGCCGCACGTACTTTTCGTTCAGCACGTTGAAGATGCTGTTGGTCCTCAGGATCGCGAGCACCTTGGGGTGCGCATAGATCGTGAACGGCGAACTCTCGCGCATCGACAACAGCCCCGCGACAGCATCAACTTCGCCATTGGTCAGGATCACGCCGGCGATCGGTGTATGGCGCAGCATTCCGACTTTGGGATGAAGCTGCGGCGTCGCAATCAGTTGCTGACGCAGATCGGGAGACGCATTGATCAGAAACCAATGATCGCCGTCGGCGCTGAATGCGATCGAAGCCTGAGTGCGCCTGAGTTCAGGCCGCTCGCTTCGCGCTTCCTGGCAAACCGCGCATCCGCAATTCCACTGCGGAACACCACCACCTGCCGACGCGCCCAGGACGACGACGCGAAGCATGATCCGTCTCCTGGAGTTTTCGAAGCTTGGATTTCCAAGCTTCGAAATTTGAAAAAAAGCTTAAAGGTGGACACGGGCATAACCATCGTTCCTGGGTCAGGAACGTGTCACTCCCGCGGTCCACCTTAAGTCAAGAATGAAGCTATCGCGGCCGCTTACTTGCGGGCGGCGCACGCATACATGTTGATTTCCATGCCGACCGGCACTTCGACGATCTTCGGTGTCTTCCAGGCCATCTTGGCTCTCCTTGTGAAATCGGACGAACTCCGCCCTGCTTATAAAGTAATACGGAACCAGAAGTTCGCCAGCGAAATCTTTTTTATTCCAAAAACCCGCTGTTTTGATGCTGCAGTGCAAAAAATAATTCACGGACTTGTGCGCGTGCGCCGTCAAATCAATGATGGATCAATAGGTTCATATAGCGGGCATCAGAATGCCAAGGTCGGTCCGGCCCGCCGCGGCGAACTTCAGATAAAGCACTTGTGAGAAACAGACGGCGCCCCGGCCGGTGCCCGCAACCGCAACAGGTTTTTGACCAATGCCGCGATATTTCTTCAACACTCGAATCGGCGATGAATTGGTCGCCGACCCCGAAGGCGAAGAGCTGCGGGATCCCGATCGCGCCTGGGAAGTCGCCCGCGCCATGATCCGGGAATTGCTGAAAACCGACGGCGCGGAGGGCCTCGTGAGGGCGGTACTCGAAGTGACGGACGATGAAGGGGAGATCGTGCTTGAGTTTCCGTTTGCGGAGGCGCTCCTCGACGTTTCCGACGTTCGCGTCACAAAGCACTGATATCAAGTCGCCGCGGTTCGAGGCGCTACACCGCCGCCTTGCCCCTATTCTGGCCTCGCGGCTCCGCGCCGCCGGCTCCTTTAGGATGTTTCCGATTGCGCGCGGATGGAAAAATATTCAAGACTGTGCTCATGAAGGCCACCCGGCAGGGCAGGTAATTGCCCATGCACGGATCAAAGGCTTCCACAAAGGGAGAACACTATGAGGATCTGCTCAATGGCGCCGCGCAGCCTGCTGCTGGCTGGTGCCTGCCTGGGAATTTTGACATATGGCGCCGCCGCACAACAGCCGGCCAGTCCGCCAGCCGCCGCACCTGCCGCGCAGCCGCTTCCGCCGGGTTCACCCCTGATCGGGCGGCCCGACAACGAAGCGGCGGCGAAGCTCGCGCCCGTCGCGCCGCCTCCGCTCGCCGCCGCGCCTGACAAATTGCCGTTGGCGAAGCTGAAAGTGCCGGCCGGCTTCAATATCGAGGTCTATGCGGCCGGGATGGCGAACGCGCGCTCGCTGGCGCTGGGCGACAAGGGCACCGTGTTTGTCGGCAGCCGCCTGCTCGACAAGGTCTATGCCATCGTCAACAAGGACGGCAAGCGAACCGTGAAGGTCATTGCTTCCGGCCTCTACCGGCCCAATGGGGTCGCGTTCAAGGATGGCACGCTTTATATCGCCGAGCTCTCCAAGGTCTCCAAGATCGAAAAGATCGAAGACAATCTCGACAATCCGCCGAAGCCTGTGGTCATCTACGACAATCTGCCCAAGGACGAAGCCCATGGCTGGAAGTTCATCGCCATCGGGCCGGACAACAAGCTGTATGTCCCGGTCGG
Source organism: uncultured Alphaproteobacteria bacterium (assembly GCA_963753875.1). Lineage (GTDB taxonomy): Bacteria > Pseudomonadota > Alphaproteobacteria > Rhizobiales > Xanthobacteraceae > Bradyrhizobium. The sequence continues at coordinate 142,519 of CAVWDY010000016.1, forward strand.
ACAGCCCGGCAACAACGTCTTTAGTGACGATGCCCACGGCCAGATCCGGCGGATCAACCTCGACGGCACCGGCGCCGAGGTGGTCGCGCGTGGCGTTCGCAACACCGTCGGCTTCGACTGGAATCCGGAAACCAAGCAGCTCTACTTCACCGATAATGGCCGCGACTGGTTGTCGGAAGACGTTCCTAATGACGAACTCAATCGCATCACCAAGGTCGGCGAGCACTTCGGCTCGCCTTACTGCTATCAGGGCAATATCCCGGACCCTGAATTCGGCTGGGGACGTTCCTGCAGCGAATTCACCCCACCGGTCGGCTTGATGGGGCCGCACGCGGCCGCGCTCGGCATGCGGTTCTATACCGGCAACATGTTCCCGAAGAGCTACAAGAACGTCATCATCGTGGCCCGGCACGGTTCCTGGAACCGGTCCAACAAGTTCGGCGGCGACGTCGTCGCTGTCCACCTGAACAAGGACGGTACGGTCAAGTCCATCGAGCCGCTCGTCACCGGCTTCCTGGAAGACAACAAATATGTCGGCCGGCCGGTCGATGTGATGCAGATGAAGGACGGATCGATGCTGGTCTCCGACGACTGGAACGGTGCCGTCTGGCGCATCACCTACGGCAAGCAGAAAGTCGCCGGGCAATAAATTGCGGACAAAAATCGGGGGCAGCGTTCGCTGCCCCCGATTTTCGTTTTTTGGATGGTGTTCGTCGTCAGGATCACGTCGATGCGGAGAATATTTGCGGCGCTGGCGTTTGCATCGCTGGCTTGTTCGGCCAGCGCGGAAACCATTGAAGAGCGTGCGGCTACCTGTTTTGGCTGTCATGGTGAGCACGGACAATCCGAGACCGCCTATACGCCCTCGCTCGGCGCCCAGCAGGCGCCCTATGCGCTGATCCAGCTCTTCATGTTTCGCGAAAAGCTGCGCAGCTTCGAGCCAATGAACGATATGGCGAAGACGTTCACCGACGACGATCTTCAGAAGTTTTCCGATTTTCTCGCCAGGCTGCCGAAGCCGGCGCCGCCGGCCGATGCCGGTGAGCTTGCACGAATGCAGCGTGGCCAGGCACTGGTGCAGCAGAACCGCTGCAACAACTGCCACAATCCCGATTTGTCCGGCAAGGAAAACGTGCCCCGCATCGCCAACCAGCGCGAGGATTATCTCGCCAAGACGCTCGGCGAGTACAAGGATAACAGCCGCCACGGCTATGACGGCACCATGGCGGACGTGATGCAGCCGATCGCCAAAGAGCAGATCGCCGATCTTGCATATTACATCGCCCGCGTCCGCTAGGTCGCAAGCGCTGCGGTATGGCGCTGCCATCCCGGCGGCGCTACAACTTTCGGCGATGTGAGGGAGTTGGCCATGGAAGATCTCTGGCGCCTGCCGGGTGCTGAACTCGCTGGCCTGATAAGGTCGAAGAAGGTTTCGGCGAGGGAGGCCGCGTCAGCCGCGCTCGCCCGATTGGACGCCGTCAATCCGAAGGTCAATGCGGTCGTCGACCATCGGCCGGAAGAGGTGCTGGCGCAGGCCGCCCTGATCGATGCGGCGATCGCGCGTGGCGAAGATGCCGGTCCGCTCGCAGGCGTGCCTGTCACCGTCAAGGCCAATATCGATCAGAAGGGGTTCGCTACCACCAACGGTCTCAAGCTGCAACGCGACGTCATTGCCGCGACCAACAGTCCCGTGGTGGACAATCTGCGCAAGGCAGGGGCGGTGATTCTCGGGCGCACCAACTGCCCGGCATTTTCCTATCGCTGGTTCACCACCAACCTGATCCATGGCGACACGAAAAATCCGCGCGATCCGGGCATCACGCCGGGCGGTTCTTCCGGCGGCGCTGGCGCCGCGGTCGCTTCCGGCATCGGCCATATCGCGCACGGCACCGATATCGCCGGTTCCATTCGTTACCCCGCTTACGCGTGTGGCGTTCACGGCCTGCGGCCGACCGTCGGCCGCATCGCGGCCTACAACGCGTCGCTGCCCGAACGCGCCATCGGGCCGCAGATCTCCGCGGTATCCGGTCCGCTGGCGCGCACCATCGGCGATCTCAGGATCGCGCTCGCGGCGATGTCCGCTCACGACGTGCGCGATCCCTGGTGGGTGCCGGCGCCACTCGAAGGGCCTGCCAGCCCCAAGCGCGCTGCGCTGTGCCTTGAGCCGGACGGACTTAAGACCGCCTCCGAGGTGAAAGCGGCGGTGGCGGATGCCGGCAAGCGGCTGGAGCGCTCGGGGTGGACGGTCGAGGAGATCGCGACCACCCCGCCGCTGCGCGAGGCCGCCGACCTTCAGACCAAGCTTTGGCTGGGCGACGGCTATGAAGCCCAGCTCGCGGCCGCCGAGCGGGAAGGCGATCCCGGCGCGCTGGCCTGCCTGCGCGGCAACCGGGCCAAGGTTTTTCCATTCGACGCCGCCGCATTCTCCAGGGTGCTGACGCGGCGGGCGACACTGGCGCGCGAATGGTCGCAGTTCCTTGAGACCTATTCGGTTCTCGTGATGCCGGTATCCGCCGAACTGCCGTTCCCCGACGGCCTGGACATGCGCGATGAAGCCTCCTTCACGCGGGTATGGCAGGCGCAATTGACACAGATTGCAATTCCCTTCATGGGGCTGCCTGGGCTAACGGTGTCCACGGGATTGGTGGGACGCATTCCGGTCGGCGTTCAGGTGGTCTCCGGTCGCTACCGGGAGGATCTGTGCCTGCTCGCGGGCGAGGCGATTGAAGCCGGCGGAACGCCGTCGGCACCGATCGATCCCGTCAGCAAATAGAAGGCCGAAAGAAATACCATGGCCAGCATCTACGATTTCACGGCAAAATCGCTCGCCGGCGAGGACGTTCCGCTGAAGCGGTTCGAGGGGCAGGTGCTGTTGATCGTCAATACTGCGAGCGCCTGTGGATTCACCCCGCAATACAAGGGCCTCGAGGCGCTACAGCAGGCGTTCGGTCCGCGCGGCTTTTCGGTGCTCGGATTTCCATGTAACCAGTTCGGACGCCAGGAACCGGGCGACGCCGCGCAGATCCAGCAATTCTGCGCCAGCAACTATGCCGTCAGCTTTCCGATGTTTGACAAGATCGACGTCAATGGCGGCAACGCGCATCCGCTGTATCAATATTTGAGGAGCGAGAAATCCGGGCTGCTCGGCGCGTCGATCAAATGGAATTTCACCAAATTCCTGATCGATCGTTCGGGCAAGGTGGTGGCGCGGCACGCGCCGACCACAACCCCGCAAGCACTGACAAGGGAAATCGAGGCGCTATTGTGAACGAGAAGAACGAAGTCATAACCGACCAGCTGCCGGACCGGCTCTCGAGCGATCCGAAAAGTCCCTACTACAATGAAGCAGTGCTGGCGCGCGATGTCGGCATCCGCTTCAAGGGCATCGAGAAGACCAATGTCGAGGAATATTGCGTCAGCGAGGGATGGATTCGCGTGACCGCGGGCAACGCCAAGGATCGCTACGGCAACCCGCTGACCATCAAGGTCCATGGCCCGGTAGAGCCGTATTTCCGCGACAAGGCAACGTCCTGACCTTCGTCATTGCGAGCCACCGGGTCGGCGCAAAGCGCCGCCCGATGACAGGCTCCGCGAAGCAATCCATGCTGCGTCACGTAGCGAGGACTGGATTCGTCGCAAGTGCTCCCTTGCGCGAACGCTTCGCGTTTGTCGCAGGCAATGACGGTCTAGGCGTGGCCTGCCTGCGATTCATTTGATCATCCCCTGAAAGCCGAAACCAATGTCCGTCCGCATCGTCGACATCCGCGAAGTGACAAAACCGATCTCCTCACCGATCCGCAACGCCTATATCGACTTCACCAAGATGACGACGAGCCTTGTCGCGGTCGTCACCGACGTCGTGCGCGATGGCAAGCGCGTGGTCGGCTACGGCTTCAATTCCAACGGCCGCTACGGGCAGGGCGGATTGATCCGCGAACGGTTCGCGCCGCGGCTGAAGGAGGCCGATCCGAAGACGCTGCTCGATGAGGCCGGCGACAATCTCGATCCGGACAAGGTCTGGTCGACCCTGATGTCGAATGAAAAGCCGGGCGGCCACGGCGAGCGCTCGGTCGCGGTCGGCACCATCGACATGGCGGTGTGGGATGCGGTGGCGAAAATCGCTGGTCTACCGCTGTTTCGATTGCTCGCCGAGCGCCACGGCCTCAACGCCAATCCGCGCGTGTTCGTCTATGCCGCCGGCGGCTACTATTACCCCGGCAAGGGCCTGTCGATGCTGCGCGGCGAGATGCGAAGCTACCTCGATCGCGGCTACAACGTCGTCAAGATGAAGATCGGCGGCGCGCCGATCGCGGAAGATCGCATGCGTATCGAAGCCGTGCTCGAGGAGATCGGCAAGGACGCGCGGCTCGCCGTCGACGCCAATGGCCGGTTCGATCTCGAAACCGCGATCGCCTACGCCAGGATGCTGCGCGACTATCCCTTGTTCTGGTACGAGGAGGCCGGCGACCCCCTGGATTTCCAGCTTCAGGCGGCGCTGGCGGAATTCTATCCGGCCCCCATGGCGACCGGCGAGAACCTGTTCAGCCATCAGGACGCGCGCAACCTGATCCGCTATGGCGGGATGCGGCCCGACCGCGACTGGCTGCAATTCGATTGCGCGCTGTCCTACGGGCTTTGCGAATATCAGCGCACGCTTGAGCGTGCTCAGGACCCAGGGCTGGTCGGCGAGCCGGTGCATTCCGCATGGCGGCCATCAGATGTCGCTGAATATCGCCGCCGGCTTAGGCCTTGGCGGCAATGAGAGCTATCCCGATTTGTTCCAGCCCTATGGCGGTTTTCCCGATGGCGTTCGTGTCGAGAATGGTCACATCACCATGCCGGATTTGCCGGGCATCGGTTTTGAGGGGAAGTCCGATCTCTATGCGGAGATGAAGGCGCTGGCGTCGTAGGTTAGAGAGGAGTCATTCCGGGGCCTGCGAAGCAGGAACCCGGAATCTCGAGATTCCCCGATGTGCAATTGCACATCTGAGATCTGGTCCTTCGGACCATTCCGGAATGACGGCGTGACTGCGCGCGTCGGCTCTACGACAGCCGCATATCCAATAGCCGCCGGCCTTCGCTCTTCAGCAATTTTTTCACGGCGCTGGAGGCCGCGACTGTGCCCTGGTTGGCGTAGGCCTCGTGGTTCTTTTCGATATCCTCGAGGCGATAGAGATAGTTCACCATGATGCCGGCGGATTCGCGCAGGCCCTTCGGCGAGAGATCGCCGAGCCAGTCGATCCGCTCCAGCCGCGCGCCATTGCCGAGATGGAACCGCGCCACCGAATCGATCGGCCGGCCCTTTGACGTGCGCGCTTTCAGAAAATAATACGCCGCGAGCGGCTCGACGACCGATCGCAGTTGCGTCGCCAGTTCCGCATCTTCGAACCAGTCCGGTTTGTCCAGCTGTTCGAGCAGCGCGCGCTCCTCGTCGGTCACGGGAAGGTCGCTTGCCTGCTTCAGCCATTGCATGAAGCCCGGCACCGGCGACAGCGTCACGAAATTTTCCAGCTTCGGCAATTCGCGGCGCAATTCCTCGACCACCTGCTTGATCAGGAAGTTACCGAAGGAAATTCCGCCGAGGCCGCGTTGCGTGTTGGAGATCGAGTAGAACACCGCGGTGCGGGCGCGCTCGATCGGCACCGGCTGGCGGTCTTCGGCGAGCAGCGGCGCGATCGCGCCGGGAATCGATTCGGTCAGCGCCACCTCGACGAAGATCAGGGGCTCATCGACCAGCGCGGGGTGAAAGAAGGCATAACAACGCCGGTCGACGGGGTCGATGCGCCGGCGCAGATCGTCCCAGTCGCGGATCTCATGCACCGCCTCATAGCGAATGATCTTTTCCAGAATGTTCGCCGGCGTCGACCAGTCAATCCTTCGCAGCACGAGAAACCCCCTGTTGAACCATGAGGCCAATAAATGCACGACGTCGCGGTCGAGCGCGGCAAGATCCTTGTCTCCGTTCATGAGATCGAGCAAATCGGCGCGGATCGCCACCAGCTCACTGGTGCCGCTTGGAGCGCGGTTGAGCCGGCGGATCAGCTCCTGCCGCCGCGGCTCGGAGGCAAAATGCAGGTCGCTGGCGTCGGCATCGTTCGGCTGCGCCCGCCAGCTCTCGATTGCCTGCGCCAGTCTCTCCCGGTCCGGCCCGTAGTTGCGGGCGAGGTTGTCGAAGAACGAGCGCCGGCCTGTCTCGTCGAGGTCATGGTAGCGATCGAGCACCTCGCGCGCCATCGCGGTGCCCGAGGCCTCGCCCCGGCCGGACAGCAACGCCTCGCATAATTCGATCAGGTCGGATGCGTCCTGCCTGGTGTCCGATGTCCCTGCGCGGCGAAGCAAGGTGCGGCCGCGCTCGGAAATCGAGGCGAGAAGATCGGAGAAGAAGGCGTTGTTCCTGGCGGGCATGTCGAATCCAGACGGCATGGAATTGTGACATGGATTTAAGGCAAAGCCGATCACAATCAAGCGCGCGCGATGCAGGAGCAGCACAAAATACCATCACGCATGCGGAAACATTGACCGTCATGGATACGCGGGTCGCCTGGGGCGAAGACGCGCTTTCGCACCTTGCCGGCGTATGACGGTCATGAATGTCGAAGCGTCGTGCCTGCTATCCGGTCAAGGGCCAAATCGGCCTTATTTCATTCCCGAAAACGCGGTGGGTGTCTTGCCGGTCACCTGCCGGAACGCATGCGAGAAGGCCGGCACGCTGGCATAGCCGGGTTCGGAGGCGAGTTGCTTGACCGAGACATCGGCCTCGGTGGACAGCGCCGCCCGATCGCCGCCGCGATGCACGCGCGCTGGCACCGGTTCTTGAAACTCAGTTGCGTTTCCGACGAAAACAACCGTGACAAGGTCCGCGCCGACGTGCCGACCTTGCGCGCCAGCGTCTCGATCTCACCCGCGAAGCGTGCCCGATCGCACCGACGCTCGCTAATCTCCGCGATCGGCATCGTCATGGGCGCGTTCGGCCAGGTGACGGTCAACGATGCCATGGTCGGCAAATACACCAGCGAAGAGTGGCGTTCGCGCGCCTACGCGGTGCGCTATTTCGTCGGCTTCACCGCCGCCGGCGTGTCCGGGCCTGGTGGCATGGCTGTATCAGCGGGGTGGTTTCGTCACATGCTGCATGCGTTCGCTGGCTCATGTTTGCCGGTGATCGCGGCGGCGGTCATCTTGCCGGCCGAAATCAACGTGCCGGCCGCCGGCGCGAACCGAGCGCCGGCTGTCGTCCTGAGCGGCGAATGCCGGCGGCCCAGGGCAGTTGCTGTCATTTTTATTCAACATTCCGGATCCGCTGTGAGGTAACTCACATACGACGCGTTGGCGCAGATTTAAGAAAGCTGGCATCATGCGGTGAAACGATTGAGGTGTCATCATGCGCCGTCCTGCTTTTCGCGATTTGTTGCTTCTGTCCGCGTTTTTGCTGTTTTTCCAGATTTCGACCTCCCATGTCGCGTCGGCGGAAAGCCGCGTGGCGCTGGTGATCGGCCAGTCGGCCTATCGCGCGGTGCCGGCGCTTCCCAATGCCGCGAATGATGGCAAGCGAATGGTGGAGTTGCTCGGCAGCGCGGGCTTCGACGTCACCGCGGCGCCCGATCTGGCGCAGAATGACATGCGCCAGGCCATCAGTGACTTCGCGGCCAAGGTGGCGGTAAGCGGACCCGATACGGTCGCACTGGTGTTTTATGCCGGCCACGGGCTGCAGATCGACGGCGAGAACTATCTGGTGCCGGTCGATGTCGATCCGAAGCGCGAAGCCGATATTCCACTGCAGGCGGTCCGGCTCAACGATCTCATGAACACGTTGGGGGCGTTGCCGACGCGGATGCGTATCTTCATGCTCGATGCCTGCCGCAACAACCCGTTCCCGGCACTCAATCAGACCGCGGGCCACGGGCTTGCGATCGTCAATACCAAGGCCGGCGCGCCCGGCTCGTTCATTTCCTTCTCGACCTCGCCGGGTGCGGAGGCGGAGGATGGCAACGGCGCCGACAGCCCTTACACGACGGCGGTGCTCTCGGTGGCAAAGGAGCCGAATCTGCCGATCGAGGAAGCTTTCAAGCGCGTCCGTGTCTCGGTGAACCAGGCGACCGAGGGCCGGCAGATCCCGTGGGAAAGTTCTTCGCTGACCAGCGACTTCAGGTTTTTCCCAGGGGACATGGGTTCAGGTCCAAGCGCGGAGGCGCCGAAACCCGCGGCGACGGTGGCGCGGACGACGGACGACTGGCGCAGGGATCTCGGCGGCAAGGACCCGAAGGTCGCCTATGACCTCGTGATCGCGGACAATTCGGTCGCGGGCTATGAGGCTTTTGCCGCGCTGTTCGCCCAGTCTTCCTACACACCGCGGGTGCGCTCGCTGCTTGAGCGCCGCAAGGAAATGCAGGCGTGGGAGGTCGCGGTGGCGACCAACACGGCCGCATCGTTCGAGGCGTTCCTTGCGAGCTATGCGAGTAGCGATCTGGCGGCCACTGCGCGCAGGATGCAGGTGCGCGTCTTCAACCGCACGCTCCCCGGCGCGCTCGCTCCGACCACCGTTGCGCTGGGACCGACCTGTCCATGCCCCGCCGCGCCGGTGCAGCCGCTTCTCAAGAAGGTGGAGCCGACGCCGCCGACCAAGCGGGTCGATACGACCCCGCCGAAGCGCAGGAAGCAGCGCGGTAGTGACGACGATGTCGTCGTCGAACGCGGTCCGCCCGGCCCGCCGCCAGGCGTGGTTGTCGAAAGCATTGGCATCGGCATCGGCATGGGTATGGGTATGGGAGGCATGCGCGGCGGAATGGGCGGCGGCATGGGCGGTGGCAATTACGGTGGTCGAAGATAGCCGCGCTTCAAATAATTCGCCCGCGGGTCGGATTGCCGCGAGCGACGAATAGGAAGCTCCGTCGATTGCAGCGCTCAACGCCGCGGCAAGACGGAGCTTCTCCGTTTCTGGGTTTGACGGTGCGTGTCCGGTCATGGCCCATGGCATAATTTGAGACGTGGCCTGATCTCGACCACAAGAACTATTACATCGCGCATGAGACGATCGTTCGCCGCGACGCGGGCTCCTCGATGGATCCGATATCCTTTGCGATTTTCTCGTTTCTTAACCGGATCGCGCGCAGGGCGCCCGACTTCTTCAAGATTCCCCAGGACGCCATCATCGAGGGTGGGATTTCGCATGGCGATCTGAAATCGGCGTCGCAGCGTCCCGGTCTTGGCGGCGCGAACGGTATCACTGGATCGTTTTGGTACAGGCGAGGCGATATCAGGGCGCGCCTGTACCAGTCCGGGATAGACGAGGGGGTCGCGGTCCGGCATGCTGCTTGCACCGATTTTAGTCATGTCTCCCCGTTATTTGGGGATTCGCGTATTAGCCGGAGGCCCAATGACGATTACTGCCGCGGCGCCGATCGTCAGAATCGAGCGCTCGAAAATGAATTCGATCGTATTCGCGAGCTGCTTTGGAACCATCATCGAATGGTATGATTTCCTGATCTACGCCACCGCCGCGGCGCTGGTCTTCAACAAGGCGTTCTTTCCGACCTTCGATCCGCTCGCGGGTACGTTGGCCGCGCTCGGCAGCTATGCCGTCGGATTTCTGGCGCGGCCGCTTGGCGGCGCGCTGTTCGGCCATTTCGGCGATCGGCTTGGCCGAAAATCCATGCTGGTGCTGACGCTGTTCATCATGGGCCTCAGCACCTTCTGCATCGGGCTCTTGCCCACCTATGCCTCGATCGGGGTACTCGCGCCGATCTTGCTGATCCTGTTGCGCATCATCCAGGGTATCGGCCTTGGCGGCGAATGGGGCGGCGCCTCGCTGATGGTGCTCGAGCACGCGCCTGCCGACAGGCGTGGCGTTTACAGCAGCTTCGTGCAGATCGGATTTCCGATTGGGCTGGTGCTGGCGACGCTGGTGTTCGCACTCGTCACCAAAATGCCCGAGGCGGATTTTGCGAGCTATGGCTGGCGCATCCCGTTCCTCATCAGCGTTGTACTGCTCGGGGTCGGCACCTTCGTTCGATCGCGGGTGCCCGAGACACCGGTCTTCGAAGGGCTCAAGATGCGCGACGGCTTGTCCAGGAATCCGGTCGGCGAAGCCGTCGGCAAGAACGCCAAAACGTTTCTGGTCGCGGTTGGGTTGAAACTCTCCGAGGTATCCTGGGTCTACATGCTCACCGTGTTCGTCGTGGGTTACGCGACCACCAAGCTAAGTCTGCCGAAACCGATGATGCTCGACGCCGTGATGTATGCCGCGCTTTTGGAACTCGTCAGCCTGCCGCTGTTCGGCTGGCTGTCCGACAAGATCGGTCGCCGGCCGCTTTTCATTCTCGGCGCCCTGTTCACGATCGCTTTTGCCTTCCCGCTATTCTGGATGCTGGAGAGCAAAAGCACCGCGCTTATCTTCGCCGCCGTGATGATTGCGATGAATTTTGGTCACGGCATGATGTTCGGATCCGAATCCTGCTACTTCCCCGAACTGTTCGGCTCCCGCGTCCGCTACAGCGGCGCTTCCTTCGGCTTCCAGGTTTCGGCGGCAATCGGCGGCGGCTTCTCGCCGATCATCGCCACCGCGATGGTCGGATATTTTGGAGGCACCACCGGCGTGTCGATCATGATGATCGTTCTTGCGCTCATCACGCTCGCCGCAGCACTCGCCGCGCGCGAGACCAGGGGCGAGCAGCTTGCAGATTAGGGGTGGTCGGGGGCGCCGTGCAGTTCGGCATTTTCATCTATGATGGCGTCGAACCGATCGATCTCGCGACTTTCGGTGTGCTGTCGATGGCGCGCCGGATCGCGCCCGAGATCGCGATCTGCACCATCGCACCCCGCGCAGGTCCGGTCGCGCTCGCCAACGGACTGAAGGTTTTGGCCGATTTCGGCATCGACGATGCGCCTCCTTGCGATCTCGTCATCGTCACCGGCGGCCCCGGCTGGACCGCGCAGGCGAAGGCGCCCGCGACGCTCGACTATGTCAGGCGCGTCCACGCCTCACACCGCATTGCATCGGTCTGTACGGGCGGCATGATATTGGCGGCGAGCGGCGTGCTGGATGGCGGACCCGCCACCACCAAGCGCGAGGTGGTGCCGCCGGAAACTTCGCCGCTTGAGGTGATGCGTGCGACCTATCCGCGGATCGACGTATGCGAGGCCATGCTGGTGGAGCGGGCCGGAGGCGTGGTGACCGGCGGCGGGGTGACGCTCTGCATCGACACTACGCTTCATCTTCTCGCGGGCATGCTTGGCCAGCACGTCGCCGATGAAACCGCCCGTATCATGGAATATCAGCGGGCCTGGCGCGCCAATCGCGAAGCGTTTGCGCCGATCCAGACGGGGCAATAGAGAGTTGGAAATCAGGACAGACACTTAAATCCGATGTGTCATACCAACGGCGGCGGCCATTGACTCACTGCGTCATCCTGAGGTGCGAGCGAAGCGAGCCTCGAAGGATGACAACATACACGGACCCGCGACCATCCTTCGAGGCCCGCGCAAAAGAGCGCGGGCACCTCAGGATGACGGTCACTGTCCGGTACCATTGGTACCACTCCGCCGGTTTGAACGCTCCTGCTCACCAATTTTTCATTCAGAATGGGGTGTCTTGACCTGCGCCAATCGACCATAATGGCCGGTGAAGGCTCGATTGCCTGACAACGGGCCGATGGGAGCAAAAGTTTATGCGCGATCTATCGTTGCCGCGTCTCGCTGGCCTTATTCTGGGTGCCTCGATCATGATGACCGGTCCTGTCAGCGCCGATGCCTTGAAGGATGAAATCGCGCCGATCGGCAGACTGCGGGTGGCGATCGGGATCAGCCCGGCCGGCGGCGCCTACTGGTCGACCAAGAATGAAGCCGGAGGTTATGCCGGCGTGCCGGTCGATCTCGGCAAGGCCATGGCGGATCAGCTCGGCGTCCCCGTCGAATATGTCGCCTACCCGAATTCCGGACAGATCACGGACGCCGCGTCGAAAGGCGTCTGGGACGTCAGCTTCCTGCCGAAGGACCCGGAGCGGGAGACAAAAATGTTGTTCGGGCCGATCTATGAGGTCGCGGACGCCACCTACATCGTCAAGCCGGGCTCGTCGATCACGAATTTCCAGACGCTGGATCAGCCCGGCGTCAAGGTCGCGGCCGTCAATAACACCACCACCATGCGCGGCGCGATGGCGCATCTGAAGAACGCCAAGGTTACGGGCTACCAGACCTATGACGAAATCTTCAATCTTCTCAAGAACGGCGCGGCCGATGCCTTCGCGTTGTCGCGCGGCCAGCTCAACGCCATGGCGAAGAAGATTCCGGGGACGCGCGTGCTGGATGAAACCTTCAAGCAGACCGTGACCGCGGTGGCAGTGCCGTTAAATCACCCGCTGGCGCTGGCGTTTGCGACCAAATTCATGACCGAGGTCAAATCCAACGGCGTGTTGCGCAAGGCCTTCGACAATAACGGTTTGAAGGACACGCCGCTCCGCGCGCAATAGGGGCGGATACACAACCAGTCATTGAAAAACTTCCCTATTGGCTTCAGAGTGGTGGTCGAGGGGTGCGCGGGAGACTCAATACCCTCGGTTCGCAAGAGCAGGCCGCTCTTGACGATCGTGTCTCTCGCCGCCGGCGAGGCGAGGAACTTGATCAGCGCTCTTCCGGCGTCGGGTTCTTTCGACACGCTGGCGATGCCGGCGGAAAATACCGTGACCTTCTGCAACTCGTCCGGCAGCGGTCCGACGATGTCGATGCCGGCGACCGGTTTCAATTCGCTGATTTGCTGAAAGCCGATCTCGGCGTCGCCGTGGGCCACGATTTCGGCCACCGGCGTGGCCGGAATTTTCCGGGCCTTGTCCTTCATCTCGTCCATGATGCCGAGCTTCCGGAACATCTCGGTCGAGATATAGACGCCGCTGGCGCTGTCGGAATAGGCGACCGATTTGGCCGCGAGCAGCGCGCGCTTGAGCGCATCCGGCGAGCTGATGTCGGGCTTCGGCGCGCCCGATTTCACCGCAACGCCAATTTTTGATTTAACGAGATCGACGCGGCTGTCGGGAACGACCTTGCCCTGCTTGATCAGGTCGCCCAGCGCATAGCCCACCATGATCAGGACGTCGGCGGGCTCGCCGCGCTCCAGCCGCACCGGGATCGCGTTGGCCGTGGTGCCCATCGAGGGCCCGTAGGCGGTGATCACCTTGTGGCCGGTCGCGCGCTCGAACTCCGGCACCAGCGCGTTATAGGCCGCCGTCAATCCGCCCGAGATCATCACGCGCACCTCGGCCGCGCTGGCTGCGCCCGTGAGCCACAGGGCACCGGCGATGCCAAGCACCACTTTAAGGAAATTGGCGGATGTCGATCTCATGATTATTCCTCCCGGACGGCTCTTGATTGGATTGGCCGAGTACTATTACGGGGGTGGTGGTTCAGGTCAAATGCGAAGAATGAAACGCTGACCGTCATTGCGAGCGAAGCGAAGCAATCCATCTTGCTCCAAGGCGTTGGATTCGTCGCGGAGCCTGTCATCGGGCGCGCATTCGCGCGACCCGTTGGCTCCTCGCAATGACGCGGAGGGAGCGGAGTTTCCTCAGCTCACGAATTGACGTGCACGAAATCCCGCAGCAGCGGATAGATTTCGTTATTCCAGCGCCGGCCTGAGAACACGCCGTAATGCCCGACGCCGGCCTGCATGTGATGCACCTTGCGATAGGCGCGGACGCCGGTGCAGAGGTCCTGCGCGGCGAGCGTCTGGCCGATCGCGCAGATGTCGTCCTTCTCGCCCTCGACCGTCATCAGGCCCATCCGCTTGATCGAGGCGGGATTCACCGGACGGCCGCGATAGGTCAGCTTGCCCCGCGGCAACAGGTGCTCCTGAAACACGTCGCGGATGGTTTCGATGTAGAACTCCGCCGGCAAGTCCATCACCGCGAAATATTCGTCGTAGAATGTCTTGATGGTTTCGGCTTTCTCCTTCTCGCCCTTCGCCAGATGGGTGGCAAGATCGATGTGCTGCTTGATATGGCGTTCGAGGTTCATCGACACGAAGGCGGTGAGCTGCACGAAGCCGGGATAGACCTGCCGGAACGCGCCCTTGCATTGAACGGGCACGTAGTTGATCAGATTGTCCTCGAACCATTTGAGCGGCTTGCTCTTGGCGAATTCATTGACCTTGGTCGGCTGGATGCGGGTGTCGATCGGGCCGGCCATCAGGGTCAGCGTCGCCGGCCGTGCCGGGTGATTGTCCTCCGACATGATCGCGGCGGCGGCGAGCGCCGACACCGACGGCTGGCAGATCGCCACCATATGCGCGCGCGGACCCAATTGATCGAGAAAGGTGATGAGGTGCTCGGTATATTCGTCGAGGCCGAACTTGCCTTGATTGACCGGAATGTCGCGCGGGTTATGCCAGTCGGTGATGTAGACGTCATGATCCTGCAGCAGGGTCTGCACCGTGCCGCGCAGCAGGGTTGCGAAGTGACCCGACATCGGCGCCACCAGCAGCAGGCGCGGCTGTTCCGGCGCGTTTTCCTTCTTGAAATGCAGCAATGAGCCGAACGGCGTCGCGTAGGTGATTTCCTCGGTCACCTCGAGTTCCTGATTGCCCACCAGGACCTTGTCGATGCCGTAAGCCGGGCGGGTGTAAGTGAGGGACGTGCGCGAGATCAGCTCGAGGGCGGCGGCGAGCCGTCCGAACAATTTGTCGGACATGCCCTGCGGGACGAGGTTGAGATATTTCAGCGCATGCGCAGCCCCGGTCCGCCATGGCGCCGTCAAGTCCATGTGGTTCTGATAGGCCTGATATAACATCGACATCATCCGGATCCGCCCCCGCCCGTGTTGCTATGCAATATCGAAGCCAAAACGGAGTCAAACCGCCCAAGAAACTGGCACGTCGCTTGCTGTTGAAAACAGAAGCAAAGCCAGGAAGCAAAGGCACGAAGCTTGGATATTGGGCACTTGCAGCGACCGTCTTGGCAAAGCGAGGCTCGGCCGGCGTTCATGCGTTAGGGGAAAAGCCATATGGCAAAAGCGACACTGACCATCAGCAGCAAGAATTACTCCTCATGGTCGCTGCGCGGCTGGCTGCTGACCAGGTTTTCGGGGCTCGAATTCGACGAGATCGTCACCGCGCCGGACGATCCGTCGGCGCGGGCCGAAATCCTGCTGCTGTCGCCGACGATCCTGGTGCCGTGCCTGCGGCACGACGGCGCCACCGTGTGGGACACGCTGGCGATCGCCGAATACCTCAACGAGGTCATGCCCGATGCCGGCCTCGTGCCGAAGGACCGTGTCCAGCGGGCGCATTGCCGGTCGATCTGCGGTGAGATCCATTCGGGATTCACGACGCTGCGCGCGTCGCTGCCGGTCAATCTGAAGGGGCATTTCCCCGGCTTCAAGATCTGGTCGCGGGCGCAGGCCGATATCGATCGGGTCTGTACGATCTGGCGCGAGTGCCTCGCCGAATCGGGCGGCCCATTCCTGTTCGGCGAGCGCTCTATGGCGGATGCCATGTATGCGCCCGTCGTGACCCGCTTCATGACCTATGACGTGAAGCTGGAGCCGCGGCTGAAGGAGTACGCCAGCATGATCATGGCGCTTCCGGAAATGCAGGAATGGATCGAAGCCGCTAAAGCCGAGCCTTCCGACATTGAAGAGCTCGAGGTGGATTATTAGGCAGCGCAGGCATTAGCCTGCCTGTTTGAGGGGCTTACGCACCGGGCACGCCTTGCTCAACTTCGTGCCATCCCGGGCGGTTTCTCGTTTCGAGGCGACGCGCTCGCGATGACGCACAAGAAATCCTTTGACTGAAATTCCAGACCGCGTCCAACAGCTTCGACGTTTTCAACGCGGCGATTTTTCGAAATCGCTGCGGTGCAGCGCGGCTGGCGTGATTTTCGCATGGCACCATCAGGCTTCGAACGCGCCGATCCGCGCTGCCAAGAAATTGGACGCCGGCGATTGTCGCGACTAACGCGAAAAAACGGTGGAGGCTTCAACATGAATCAGCATGCGGTCGTCAGCAAATTTTCCCACGTCAAACCCGGCGATACCGAATTAAAGGGTGGGGGCCTGCGCGACTTCTTCCTGTATCGCGATCTCGGCATCGCGTCCGCGACCGGCGGCCAGGTGATCTGCCATCTGGTCAAGGCCAATCCGGAGATGCCGCCGGAAGACGGCACCGGCTGGCACCGCCACGACTGCGATTTTCAGATCGTGATCATGATGAAGGGCTGGGCGCGGTTCATGTATGAGGACAAGCCGACGCTGGTGCAGGCCGGCGACGTCGTCCATCAGCGGCCGGGGATCGTGCATTACCTCTTCGATTACTCGCCGGACATGGAGTATCTCGAAATCGTCAGTCCGGCGGATTTCAAGACCGTCGATATGCCGCCCGCCACCGACAAGGTGCCGCCGGTAACGCCCTGGAAGTAACGCCCTCGCACGACCGCCGGAAAAATTAACGTTTTTCGGCCGCCGCTGGCGGTGCTCGATTTTGGCGGAGCTGGATGTAGTGCGCCTGCACGCCATCCAGACCGATATCTAGCCGTGAACATCGGCGTACATGAGGGATTGGGTGATTCGGGCGCGGTTCGTTCCGCGCGCGTTCCGAATCTTAAGATGAGCGCCGGATATCGTTACGTTTTGGCACAGCGCGGGAGGCGCTTTCAGGGGCGTCGCAGCCGCCAGCCGACCACGGTCGCCTCGACGGCGCCGCCCGACTCATGGTTGCGCCAGGCGCCATCGATGAAGCGGCAGGCGAACGGCAGCTGGTACGTGCCGCTCTGGTCTTCGCACAGCACCTGGACCGGTTGATCCGGCAGCGGCTCTCCTTCGCCGTTGAATTCAGCCAGCCGTTTTTCGCGCGTCGCCATTTCCGTCCTTCTCCGTCAGTTGCGTTTGCATCTCACACCCGGCCGTATCGGTTCGGGCCTGGATGCGCGCGACAAAACCTCTACGCGCGAATGAGGTTTCAGTATGGTATCTTCGATATACCCCGATTCATCGATAATCCGAAAAACCGCTTGCCATGGGGCGATTTTGGGATTCGAGTTAGGGGATGATTTGCGCCGGCTTTTTGTCTCCCGTTGATCGCGCCGACCTGACCGCCCTGGCGCGGGATGGATCGGCGGCGCATCGATTGGCGCGGCGCGCCAATGCGCTGGTGCTTTTGGATTCCGGCTGGAGTTGCGAAAAGGTCGCCGGGGCCTTGCTGCTGGACGACGACACGATCCGCCGGTGGCACGGCTTGTTCATCGCGAATGGCCTCGAAGGGCTGACGCGTTTCGAGGCCGGTGGCAGCGCCTGCCAGATGAACGGCGAGCAACAGGAAAACCTGAAGGCCTGGGTCGCAGCGGCGTTGCCGCGCTCGACGCGCCAGATCGGCGCCTGGATCGAGCAGGAATTCGGCCACGTCTATGCGGGCCGCTCGGGACTGATCGCGCTATTGCATCGCCTGGGGCTCGAATATCACAAGCCGAAAGTCATCCCGCGCAAGCTCGACGAGGAAAAGCAGAAGACTTTCATCGCGAGCTATGAAAAAGTCTTGAACTCGCTGCCCGACGACGAGGCCGTGCTGTTCGCCGACGCGGTGCATCCGACCCATGCCGCGCGGCCCGCCGGTTGCTGGGCGCCGAGCCAGGAGACTCTCGCGATCGAGCAGACGAGTGGGCGCCAGCGCATCAATATCCATGGCGCGGTCGATCTCGAGACCGGTCAAACCCGAATGATCGAGGTCGAAACCGTCGACGCCGCCTCGACGATCAGGCTTCTGGAATCGATCGAGGCGTTCTATCCGATGCTGGTCCTCATCCATGTCTTTCTCGACAACGCACGCTATCATCACGCGAAGATGGTGCGGGAATGGCTCGCTCAGCCGGGGCGGCGAATAAAGCTGCACTTCATCCCGCCCTATTGCCCGCATCTGAACCCGATCGAGCGGCTATGGGGCGTGATGCACAAGCATGTCACGCACAATAAATCCTACCCGACTTGCGCCCAATTCGCCGATGCCACGCTCGGTTTCCTGCGTGAAAAAGTTCCTCGGAATTGGGCGGACATCTGTGATTCGGTCACCGACAATTTCCGTATCGTCAACCCCAGCGATTTTCGGGTTGTGACGTGAACGGAGTATACCATACATTTCGCTCGCAACAATTTGACCGGACGGCGCAAATTCAATGAGGCTCTCGATGATCGGCCGAATTGCTCCCGCGCCAGGCGTCTTGGCGGGGTTCCTTGCAGGGTTCTTGGCGCCGTGGGTGTTGGTATTCGCGGCCAGCGCGCAGGACGTTCCCGGCATTGAAATCTGCACGGTCGAGAAGACCATGGAGCGCCGTACCGGTTGCCTGCAGAGCAACGTCGATTTCCTGCAGAAGACGATCGCCAGGCTTGCCGCCGACCATGCACAGAAGCTCGATGCCGCGAACCGGCAGATCGAGGGTTTGAAGGCGGCCGTCGCCTCGTTGCAGAAGATCGCGGACGAGCTGCAGGCGGCGCAAAAGAAAGCGGCGGAGGATTTGAAGAAGAAGGCCGACGCGCCACCGGCCAAGGATGGGGCGGCTGCGGCGAAGGAGGGCGGGAAGTAAGGTGCGATAGAAAGCCGTCATTCCGGGTCTGGTCCTTCGGACCATCCCGGAATGGCGGTGTCTGGCTAAAGCGCTCAGCCGTTCTTCCCTCGGGTTGCATCGGAAGAAAGCGCAAGGACTGTCAAACGCGGAGCGCGCGGAGCCGCTCGAAAGGGCTCTTGTCACGCGGGGCTGCCCTGCACGGTGATAGGCGTGGGGATTGCTTGCAAGCGATGGCGACTTTGCCATAACGTTGCGCGACGAAATTGCTGCGCGTGCGAAATCCGCCGGCACCCAAGAAAACTGCGTCAAAGAAAAGCCGGGGGAATTCATGCCCGATGTTCGCGTTCTCGCCACCGGTCTGGAATTCCCGGAAGGCCCGGTGGCGATGCCGGACGGATCGGTGGTGCTGGTCGAAATCCGCGGGCAACGGCTGACGCGGGTGTGGCCGGACGGCGCCAAAGAAGTGGTCGCGACAATTCCCGGCGGCCCCAATGGCGCGGCGATCGGCCCCGACGGCAAGTGCTACCTCTGCAACAATGGCGGCTTCAGCTGGATCCCCTCGCGCGGCACCATGATGCCGGGAACGCCGGCGCCCCATGAATATATCGGTGGCTCGATCCAGCGCGTCGATCTCAAAACCGGCAAGGTCGAAATCCTGTTCGACAAATGCGGCGAGCATCCGCTGAAGGGTCCGAACGATCTGGTGTTCGACCGGCACGGCGGGCTCTGGTTCACTGATTTGGGCAAGCGCCGCGCCCGCGACATGGATGTCGGCGCGTTCTACTACATCAAGCCCGGCATGAAGGAGATCGTCGAAGGCTCCTTCGGCATGCTGCCGGCCAACGGCATCGGCCTGTCGCCCGATGAAAACACGGTGTATGTCGCGGAAACGCCGACGGCGCGGCTGTGGGCCTTCGATCTGTCAGCGCCCGGTGAGGTCAGGCCGTGCGACGTGATCTATCGCGGCGAGCGCGGCAAGCCGATCGCGGGGCTCGGCGGTTACCAGATGTTCAATTCGCTCGCGGTGGAAGCCTGCGGCAATATCTGCGTCGCGACGCTGATCTCGGGCTGCATCTCGGTGATCGCGCCCGACGGCTCGCTCGTGGAGCAGGTGCCGACCGGCGACCGCGTCACCACCAACATCGCCTTTGGCGGGCCCGAGCTGAAGACCGCCTATATCACGCTGTCCGGCAAGGGCGAACTCGTCGCGATGGACTGGGCGCGGCCCGGCCTGCCGCTGAATTTTTTGAACAAGTGAGCTGCGATTACAAATGGCCATTTTCGTCATTGCGAGCGAAGCGAAGCAATCCATGTCGCCGCATCGAGAAAGAGTGGAATCTTCGTCGCAAACGCTCCCTTGCGCAAACGCTTCGCGTTTGTCGCAGGCAATGACGGCAGAGCGAATGGAGGCTTCAATGCCCTGGCTTGAACCGGTGACGCTGAGCGGCCCGCACGCGCAGCTAAAGCCGTTGTCGCACGACCATATCGGCGGGTTGACGGAGGCCGTGAAGGACGGCGAGTTGTGGAAACTCTGGTACACCTCCATTCCCAGGCCTGAGGACATGCGCAAGGAGATCGACCGAAGGCTCGCACTTCAGGCGGCGGGCTCGATGCTGCCGTTCACCGTGTTCGATGCGGGAGGCCAAATCGCGGGGATGTCGACCTATATGAACGTCGATGCCGCCAACCGGCGCGTCGAGATCGGCTCGACCTGGTACGCCAAACGCGTGCAGCGCAGCGCGCTCAATACCCAGTGCAAATTGCTGTTGCTCACCCATGCCTTCGAAAAGCTCGATTGCATCGCGGTCGAATTCCGCACCCATTTTTTCAATCACCAAAGCCGGCGCGGCATCGAGCGGCTGGGGGCCAAGCTCGACGGCATCCTGCGGAGCCATCAGATCGCGGCGAACGGCACGCTGCGCGACACCGTGGTCTACAGCATCATCGCAGCCGAATGGCCGACGGTCAGAGCGCATTTGACCTATCAATTGAACGAAAAGCCGCGGTCATAAAACGCGTCAAAACAAGAAACGCCAGAAAGCGAGACGATGGATACATTCGACTATGTGATCGTGGGCGCGGGCTCCGCGGGCTGTGTGGTGACAAACCGGCTGGGCGAGGATGCTTCCACCAGCATCTGCGTGCTCGAAGCCGGCCCCAGGGATTGGCATCCCTACATCCATCTGCCCGCGGGCTTCATCAAGACCTTTCATATGCGGAGCATCAACTGGGCCTACCAGCAGGAGCCCGGTCCGTGGACCGGCGGCCGCAGCATCTACGCGCCGCGCGGCAAGACACTCGGCGGCTCCTCCTCGATCAATGGTCACATCTACAATCGCGGCCAGCGCCAGGATTTCGACACCTGGGCGCAGCTCGGCAATCGCGGCTGGGGCTATCCGGATGTGCTGCCCTATTTCAAGCGGCTGGAGCGGCGCATCGGCGAAGGCGAGGACGCCTATCGCGGGCGCGAGGGCAATCTCACCGTCACCACCATGGACTGGAAGGATCCGCTTTGCGAGGCGTTCATGGCAGGCGCAATGAGCCTCGGCATTCCGCGCAACCCCGATTACAACGGCGCGATCCAGGAGGGCGTCTCCTACGCCCAGCGCACCATCAAGAACGGTCTGCGCGTCAGCGCGGCGACCGCCTTTCTGCACCCTGCGCGGAAGCGGGGGAATGTCGATGTGCGGACGCACGCGCATGCGACCCAAATCGTCTTCGAGGGCAAACGCGCGGTCGGCGTACGCTACGTCAAGGGCGGCAGGGGCGGCACGCTGCACGAGGTGCGCGCAGCTAAGGAAGTGATCCTCGCCGGCGGCTGCTACAATTCGCCGCAACTGCTGCAATTGTCGGGCGTCGGTTCGCCGGAACTGCTGCGCTCACTCGGCATCGCGGTGCGCCACGCGCTGCCGGGCGTCGGCGAGGGATTGCAGGACCATTACGCGCCGCGTTCGGTCGCCCGCGTCAAGAACATCAGGACCATCAACGAACGCCGGCGCGGCCTCAGCCTGGTCGGGGAGGCGATCAAATGGGCCACGACGCGGCGCGGCCTGCTCTCGCTGTCGCCGACCATGGTCTATTGCTTCTGGCACTCCGGCGAGACCACCGAGAGTTCCGATCTGCAACTGACGTTTACGCCCGCGAGCTACAAGGAAGGCGTGCAGGGCCAGCTCGAGGATGAGCCCGGCATGACGATCGCATCCTGGCAGCAGCGGCCGGAGAGCCGCGGCTACGTCCGCGCCCGCTCGGCCGATCCGTTCGAGCCGCCGATCATTCAAACCAATTATCTGGTCGCCGAACTCGATCGCCGCGTCGTCGTCGCCGGCATGAAGCTGGCGCGGCGGCTGCTCAAGTCCGATCCGCTTGCGCCTTATTACGCGTATGAGGATTTCCCCGGTCCCGGCGTGCAGACCGACGACGAATTCCTCGCCGCCGCCACCAAGCGCGGCACCACGACGTTCCACCCCGGCTGCACCTGCCGGATGGGCCCGGCCGACAGTACATGGGCCGTGGTCGACGACCAGCTGCGCGTGCACGGTTTGCAGGGCCTGCGCGTGATCGATGCCTCGATCATGCCGCGGATGATTTCCGCCAACCTCAACGCCTCGACCATGATGATCGCCGACAAGGCTTCCGATCTCATTCGTGGCAAGAGCGCGCCGGAGGTGGTGGTCGGGTCGATCGCTGGCTAGGGCGCGGACTCATGACCCGGACCGGACATTTCGCTTTATCTCGTCGTGGTATGGTTGGCTTCTAAATCCGCTGCGGATTAGGTCCACGCCCTGACTTCCAGGACAACCGCTACCGGTCAACGGATATTCGCTCCATCCAGTGGTTGGAGGAAAGTGTCCAACCCCGGCAGCAAGTCTTCCAGCGGCTTATCCCACCAGCACGAGGCGAGGAGTTCTTGGATCACTCGTTCCGAGAAGCGATATCCTACGACCCGGCCCGGATGCCCCTTCACGATGGCGAACGGGGGTACGTTCTTGTGGACAACGGTACCGGCGCCGATGACCGCGCCGTCGCCAATCAAAGTCACACCCGGGAGAATGATCGCATTGTGTCCGATCCAGACGTCATTGCCGATGGTGAGGGAAGCCCCGGAGATTTGGAGCTCGTCTACCAACCCGAAAACTGGGTCAAAGAATAACGCGCTGGTGGATTTCCTGTCGATCGGGTGGTTTCTCGTAAGCACGCGGGCCGTGTTCGCGATAGAACAGTAGCGTCCAACTTTGACCCCCGGATCCAGATTGAAGGGAACTATCCATGCGCCGTGCGTGTACATCCCGATTTCTAAGGCGTGATATCTAGCAAAGATGCGGCGCAGGGTTACAGAGAATGCACTGCCCCCCTCCAGGCGGTACAGTAGCCCAACGATCAACCGCTTCACCGACGCAGACGGCAAGCCATAAAGATAGAAAAACACCGAACCTAGCACCGGCACGGTCCGGGGGCGGCACCTGTGCAATCGGATTCGAGCGTACATTCGAGTGACCATAACGGGCCGTGGCGCTTGGACGTTCGTATCTATATTCATCGCACTAGTTTCTCCAACTCGAGAAGCAACTCGCGCGCTATTGTCAATCTCCCGGTGTCGTTCAAGTGTCCGCCGTCCGTCGTGTAACTTTGCGCTAGGCACGGGAAGGCATCGCTGCCGATGCTGCAGGTGACCCTTTTGCCATCTGGCAGGGCTGATTCCGCTGCTGCCACGTCAAAGAACGGGCGCTTACCACGGTATTCGGAGCGCACAAGCTCATTGAACGCCTGCCGGCTGCGGTTGTCGGCATCGTCGCCCGGCACCATGCCCAGCAGTCGTTTCACCCTCGTTCTGAAACCAGTCCGCTGCGCCGTAAGCGGGACAGTGACATACAGGAATTTCGTCTGCGGCAACATCTGCTCAAGCTTCGCCATGGTCTCCTTATATAGCGCGAACAACTCGTTCGTCCGGGTCGTGGCTACGACGTCAACGTAGCACAGTTTGATGAAGGCGATATCGACGCTGCCGGGTCCGGCGGCCACCATCCGTTGCGTGAAATCGCGAAGCTTCGACTCGGGATCGCCGTTGCTTCCAACATACGATTGTGCGAAGGCCGCGCGTCCGCGCAATGCGGCCGGGTCCGACGCGACAATCTCAAAGTGGATTTGCGGCTGCCGGCGACCGATTTCTGCAACGCCAGCAAGGATGTCGTCGCCAACCGACTGATGTCCGAAGTAGATGCGCTTGCCGGCCAGCGTTTGCCACGCACTGGGGGGTAGCCTCTCGAGCGGGGAGAGATCAACGACATGAGCTTCCAGCATGAGATCGCCTCGCGCATCTTTTTCGGCAAGGAGCATAGTGAAGGCGATGGTGCCCCCGATGAGCGCGCATGCTGCCAGTAGCAGCCTTCGCAGACGTACCGCTGTCATGCGCGTTTCTCGTCCATCTCATTGTCGGTCCACCGGCTCGACAAGCAGCGGCGCCTCATGGAGATAGCGTGCGGCCCGCCGCTTAGCGGCGATATCGCGCCATACAAGCTCAACTTCTTCTATTTTAAGTCCAGTGGCGAGCGCAACATCCCCGGCGGGAACGCGATTGATCAAGCCGTAAAGGCAGAGATCCATGAGCTGATAGGGCAAAGAGAAGTAGAATTCTTCCTGGCTCTGCGCTAATGACCAGGTATCTGTCGTTGGCTGCCGGCGGCGGATCTCCTCTGGCACGCCGAGATATTCGGCGATCTGATAGACTTGGCTCTTATAAAGATGAGCGATCGGCTTCAAATCGGCAGCGCCATCGCCGTTCTTGACGAAGAATCCTTGGTCGTATTCGAGCCGATTTGGCGTGCCGGCAACAGCGTAATTCAGCCGGTCGGCGTGATAGTATTCGATCTGCTTGCGCGTGCGTTGCTTGATGTTAGTGGCGGCGATAATCCCGAGATAAACATCGAGCGGCATGCGCAATTGCTGTGTCAGTCCATCGGGCGACTGAACCACTAGTGATGTGATGTTATAGCCGGTGTTCCTCAGTGCGTTGGCAAGGACCACCTTGCAACGCCAACCCGGACCGAACTGCGGAACAACCCGACGAATGCACTCGTCGCGGCGCTCGTAGCAGGCAGAAGCGGTAAGGATTGGCTCAATGTCCTCAAGCACGCTGCGGATTCCAAACGTCTCCGTCACCTGTCGCCCAAGCCGCAAACTTTGCGGATCGGAGTCCTTTTCCGGCATGAAAACTGCGAGCACTTTGTCTCGCCCCAGCGCCGTTGCACACAATGCGGCGGTGACGCTACTGTCGATGCCGCCGGACAGGCCGACCACGACGCCTCGCCGCCGCAGCTGGCGCAGCACCTGTTCGCGGACCGCAGCGGCGATGCGGCTTGTCTCTTCAGCCGGATCGATGCGAAGTGCAGCCGCGCTGAACATAGTCCTTTCCTGCGCAACGCTGGCGCTGACATCGTCGGGTTTGGCAACGATATCGCTCATCGCGCGAGCTCCGGAACCTCGGCGATGACGAGGCGCCGGCTGATCTTGCCGCTTTCCCCCTTCGGCAATGTTTCGCGAAATTCCACGGTTTTGGGCACCATGAAATCCTCCAGGTGCCGAGCGCAGTGGCGGACAATGGTCGCGGCCGTGAGGCCGACATCAGGGTCGACCGCAACAACTGCTTTGATGGCCATGCCTAGGATCCGATCAGGCACACCCACGACCGCTGCCTCGCGGACTCCTGGGAGCGCGTAGAGAACGTTCTCAACTTCCAAGGGACTAACCTTTTCGCCCCGTGTCTTGATAATATCGTCCTTACGCCCGACGAAATAGAGATAGCCCTCCTCGTCCGCGCGGAAGATATCTCCCGTATAGAGCACCTTTTCCCAAGGATAGGGCCCGGGTCGCAGCGCTCGGTCAGTCGCAGCTGGGTCCTCCCAATAACCCTTCATCACATGGGCGCCACGGATCACGAGTTCTCCTGTCACGCCGGCGGCCACCCGATTACCGGCGTCATCGACCACATAGGCTTCGGTTCCTGGAATAGGAATCCCCACTGACGTCGGACGAATCAAAATTTGATCCGGCGGCAACCAAGTGGCTCGCTTGCATTCGGTTAGGCCATACATGGAATAAATCCTAGTCGTGGGGAAAAGTTCCTGCAGCCGTTTGATGTGAGCAGGCGGCAGCGCCGCCCCAGCAGTAGTGATATAGCGCAGATGCGGGAAGGTCCCTGGACGAAGATCCTTCATCTGTAAGATGATTGCCGCCATGGTCGGCACGAGCGGAAAGCCGGTGACTTTTTCATCGGCTAGTCTTTGAAAAATCACCTGCGGAAAGGTGAACGACTTTTCGAGAATCAACGTTGCCCCGAGCTTGATCGCCATGAGCACCTGATAGAGCCCATAGCTGTTCGAGATCGGCAACAGATTCAGAATAATGTCATCGGGCGTATTCTGCAGATAGGTCGTCACCGATGTTGCGGCGGCGACGATGTTCTCGTGCGTCACCATCACGCCCTTGGGGAACCCGGTCGAGCCCGACGTGTAGATGATCATTGCAAGGTCGAGGTCAATGCCGGTGTAGGCCGGCGGCAACGCAGCGGATGCCGCGAGCACTGCTTCTAGCTTCATCGCCCCCCGAATGGCCGGCTGGTCGCCGCCGCCCGCTACGATCGTCAGCAAGACCGAAGGGGTGTCCGCGAGCGCAGCGGTCACGACGGGAAGCAGCCATTCCTGGGTCATGATCGCCACGGCGCGGCAATTGTTAACTACGTAAGCGAGCTTGCTGGCTTTGGTCGATGGGTTGATCGGGCTGACCACAGCTCCGGCTTTCAGCACCGCGAAGATGCCAACCACTGCTTCCCAGGAATTATCCATGAAAATGACGACCCGATCAGCGCGCGATACGCCGCCGCGTAACAGCGCATGAGCGAGCCGGTCAGACGCCGCCTCAAGCTCCCCGTAGGTCACACATTTAGCGCCGGCGATCAGTGCGACTTTGTCGCCATAGCGGGCAGCACTTCTTTGAAGGCACTGCTCTACACGCATAAAAAGCAAACCTTTTAGTCACCGGTTGAGGCTATCAAGCTTGGCTTCATTCGTCTGGGAAAAAGCTTCGATACCTCCAGCTCGCTTCGCGGAGATATAGGAGGTGATCATCACGATCGAATCAAAATTATCTGGAACGACCTCCTCGTCCAGTATCTGGACCCCAAACTCCAATTCCAAAAATGCCAGAAGTTCGAGAATTCCCGTCGAATCGATTAAGCCGGCCTCGAGTAGTGAATCGGCGTCCTCCAGCGAGGTCGAATGTTCGCCAAATAGATAATTCTCCTCGATGAACTTGCGAACTCGTAGCTTGATATTGTCTTGCATAGTCATCTCCTAATTCTAATGCATGGCAATAACATAGGGCGCAACTGGCGGCGCGGCGGCATCTAAGGGCTTGGTAAACTCCCGATGCCACATCTGCGCAGAGAGAATTCCAACAAATGCCATGTTGTCGCGAAAGCCGACGACTGGCTGGTTTTGACACTTTTTGGTTAGCTTTGCGACGGCTCTGGCATCAAAATATCCAACGTCCTTAATGGAGGCCGCCGACAGTATGCTCGAGACATAGTCCGGCGCCGGGGGAGCGAAGAAGGATTGACTGTCCGGTGCCCGATATGGCTGCTTTGATCGATTGCCGATGCGGGGAGGCAACATCTGTTGCGTGGCTTCACGAAGAATGTGCTTTTCGCGCAACCCTCGAATCTTGAGCTTGGGAGGAATCCGCGCCGCGAACTCCACGACTCGATGGTCGAGAAACGGAAAGCGACTTTCGACCGCGTGCGCCATAGCGACCCGGTCGCCTTGGGAGGAAAGGATGAAGCCCGGAAGCAGATAGGCCGTTTCGAGATATTGCGCCTGGGACAGCGGATCCCAGCGGACGAATTCGGCGGGAAGGCGCGACCGCAACTCGGCAAGTGCGTCGTAGTCCTGGACCTCGCGCCGCAAATCATCCGAGAAGAATATTTTACCACCCATGGTCGTGCGGAATCGCGGCAGGTGTGAAAACAGCGGATCCTGCATCTCGGCGAGACCTGAGCTGAAAAATGATTCGAGGTATTTCTGCGATTGGCCTTGCAGCCCCGGCAAGTAGGGATAAAGCCGGCGGAACAGTTGCGGTCGGAAGCGTGAGTGCGGCTGACGCGCGCAGAAACGCCGAAGCTTGGCCTCCTTGAAAATATCATAACCGGCCAATACTTCATCGGCACCTTCGCCGGTCAGCACAACCTTGCAGCCCTGGTCGTGAACGAGTTTTGACAGAGCGAACAAGGGCGCGGGTGAAGTGCGCAGGATAGGGCACTCCGCGTGCCGGATCACAGCCGGAAATACCGACGCGATTTCCTGGGAGCTGCACTGAATCGATCGATGCTCGGTGCACAGCGCTCGTGTCATCTCGTTCTGGTAGTCGCTCTCGTCGAACTCCGGCGAGTCAAATGTGACGGAGAACGTCCTGAGACGATCGGGAACGATGCTCTTGATCGCCGCGGCAACGATCGAAGAATCGAGTCCCCCGCTCAGATACGCCCCGACTGTCACATCTGAACGTAGACGAATTCGCGTGGCGTCCAGAAATAGAGCGCGAAGCTCATCGGCAATATCGCATTCATTCCGGCCGTTGAGCGAGTCCTCGCCGAGCTCAGGATACTCAATGCTC
This sequence comes from uncultured Alphaproteobacteria bacterium, assembly GCA_963753875.1. Taxonomy (GTDB): domain Bacteria; phylum Pseudomonadota; class Alphaproteobacteria; order Rhizobiales; family Xanthobacteraceae; genus Bradyrhizobium. The sequence continues at coordinate 170,712 of CAVWDY010000016.1, forward strand.
CAATAGCGGCGTACCGCGACACCGTCGGAATCAGCAATGAGCACGTGCGCCGGCGGAAGTTCGTAAATATGCTTGAATGGTGTGCGCGGCGACAGCGGAAACCATAACGTAAATATCTGGTCGAGTGCGATGGGATCCAGCGCTGCGGAGATTCCCGGCACTTCGAGTAATGCCTTGATTTCCGAGGCAAACACGAGCGACGATCCGCGTTGTGCGTAGAAGAGCGGCCGAACACCCATGCGGTCCCGCGCCAGCATCAAGCGATTGCAACGGCTGTCCCATAATGCAAAAGCAAAATCGCCGTTAAATCGTTCGACACAATCGGAACCCATCTCTTCATAGAGATGCAGGATGACCTCGGTATCGGATTGGGTCGCGAAGCGATGGCCACGCGCAATGAGTTCCTGACGCAATTCAACGTAATTGAATATCTCGCCGTTAAAACTGAGGAAGACGGTTCGGTCCACATTAGCCATCGGCTGTCGGCCAGTGGCGAGATCAATAATACTCAGTCGTACATGACCGAGCCCCGTGCCGCGATCGACAAAAACCCCTCGCTCATCGGGGCCGCGATGCGAAATGGCAGAGATCATTCGTTGCAGCAGCACCCGGCCGGACTCTAACCCATCGGGTCTACCAAAGAAACCTGCGATGCCGCACATATAATGCCTGGATATGCCCGCGCGCCGGACCGGAAACCCCGCTTGCAAAACTAGCTGTTTCAGCGAAGGGTTGAATTGATTTCGATCAATGACTTTCGCCAGCCTGCACCGTTTCCTGTGTACGTAAAGGTCAGCAGGAGGGCGCAATCAATGCAACCCGTTCTTCACACATACAGAAAAACAATGCCGATAAAGACGAAACCTAATATAGGCCACCAGACGAAGAAACCGCTCTGCGTTCGCTATGCCGAGTTGCTGCGGTTGCGTCAGACAATCCTCGAGACACAGTCAGCGAAGCCGACGCGCGATGATCGCCTCGATTTGAGGTAGTCAATACGTTCCCGCATGCTGCTGTCGGCTTCGCTGGCGTCGGCTTCATGGCGTATCGCAGGAAGCCAAAGCTAGCATTGATGGCCGCCTGATCCTCAATCATCAGGTTTGAATTGTGAAGCCGCCTTCGGGCGGCTTTTTGTTTTTTCACTGTATCCGCGATGTCTCATCATGGCACAGCGGGCATCGAGCAAGCCGCACCAACAAGCCCCGATTTATGGGTACGCGCCCTGGTCATCAAGCGGCTTCGCTTCCCGTCATGGCGGGGAGCCAACGGGGCGCGCGAACGCGCCCGATGACAGGCTCTGCGTTGACGCAATCCGTTGCGCGAAACGGGCGATTAATTGAGCCGGATCAATGTGATTTGGGTCGTCCAGTCCTTTTGCGAAAAATATTCCGCTTCGCGCTTACCCCAAATCAAATCTATATCCCCCGCCGTCCCGCCTCACAGAGGGGCGTTTCGCGATCGTCACGGACGTAGAGCGCGGGATGCGGTGGACGCGGATGGCGTTGCAGACGAGCAGCGCCAACGCGGACGGCGAAGTCGTGTGGTCCTGACGCCCCGACGCTGGCGTCAAGTTCTTGAGAAGCAAGCTTCTCAGGGATGACGGTGGCAAACAAGCCCGGTCACCGGGGGAGCGCGAAGGAAACCGTTAAAACCATTGCGCGGGGAATGCCGGGTGGTTCCGGTGTGACCGTGGTGACTAACGCGCGTGTTACCTACACACCACGCGCGGCTGCGGGCGCATCGGACGCCCGGCATTCCCTGCGCCCTCTGATTGAAGAGGGCGGGAAGGTCTCAGCAAAACTCGCGCGAAATGCGCGGCGAGATCGCGAAACTGTGTCAACGAATGTTGCTGTTTGAAATTCGAATCCACAAGCGTCGTCCCCGCGAACGCGGGGACCCATAACCCCAGGCGGTCGTTGCGACGACGCGGCGGTGAAACAAGGATATTGGCACCGTCCAGAACATTGGCGGCACGGCGTATGGGTCCCCGCGTTCGCGGGGACGACTATGAGAGATTGCGCAGCCAGAATCTCCTCACACCTCGCGCCGGCTCAGAAACGCCAGCCGCTCGAACAAATGCACGTCCTGTTCGTTCTTCAACAGCGCGCCGTGCAGCGGCGGGATCAGCTTGCGCGGGTCGCGCTCCCGCAGCATTTCCGGGGTAATGTCCTCGTTCAAGAGCAGCTTCAGCCAGTCCAGCAGCTCCGAGGTCGACGGCTTCTTCTTCAGGCCGGGCACCTCCCGCACCTCGAAGAAGATCCGCAACGCCTCTTCCACCAGGCGCTTCTTGATGTCGGGAAAATGCACATCGACGATCCGGCTCATGGTGTCGGCGTCGGGAAACTTGATGTAGTGGAAGAAACAGCGCCGCAGGAAGGCGTCCGGCAATTCCTTCTCGTTGTTCGACGTGATCATCACGATCGGCCGTAGCCTGGCCTTGATGTTCTCGCCGGTCTCGTAGACGAAGAACTCCATGCGATCGAGTTCGAGCAGAAGATCATTGGGGAATTCGATGTCGGCCTTGTCGATTTCGTCGATCAGGAGCACCGGGCGCTTCTCGTGGGTGAAGGCTTCCCACAATTTTCCGCGCTTGATGTAATTGCTGATATCGGAAACCCTGGAATCGCCGAGCTGGCTGTCGCGCAGGCGCGACACCGCGTCATATTCGTAGAGGCCCTGCTGCGCTTTCGTCGTGGACTTGATGTGCCAGGTCAGAAGCGGCGCACGAAGCGCCTTGGCGACTTCCTCGGCCAGCACGGTTTTGCCGGTACCGGGCTCGCCCTTTATCAGCAGCGGCCGCTCGAGCACGATCGAGGCGTTAACCGCGACCTTGAGGTCATCGGTGGCGACGTAATCCTTGGTGCCGGTAAATTTCATCTAATGTTTGCCTTGTTGCTTGTTCTTGAGCGCGAACGAGCGCTGTTGACCGAACAGGAAACGACCGCCGGTGCGGCGGCCGTTCTCGGGAAATTGGATATTGATCAGGCGCGTTTGATCAGCGAGAGAATGACGAGAACAATGACCGCGCCGACGGTGGCGTCGAGGATCGAGCCAAGCAGGCCTGACGCGAGCACGATGCCCAGTTGCGGCAGCACCCAGCCGGCGACCAATGCGCCGATGATGCCGACGACGATGTTTCCGATCAGCCCGAAACCGGCGCCGCGTACGATCAGGCCGGCGAGCCAGCCGGCGATCGCGCCGATGATGAGCGCAGCTAAAATACCCATGGATGCAGCCCCGTTTCGAAGGTTGACGGCGCAATTCTAGTTGAAAAACGCTTCAGGTCTAGGGTGTCAAACGGCTCATTTGGCCAGACAATGCTGCCCTGATCCGCACCACCGGCCCTTGACGGAGGCTGGCCGGCGGGCAATCTGTAAGCCATGTTCCTGCAATTCTTCACATCGCTGCGCGACGCCCAGGTCCCGGTGACCTTGCGCGAATATCTGACGCTGATGGAGGCGCTCAACGCCGACCTCGCGGAGCAGACGGTGGAGAATTTCTATTACCTGTCGCGCGCGGCGCTGGTGAAGGACGAGCGCAATCTCGACAAGTTCGATCGGGTGTTCGGCACGGTGTTCAAGGGGCTCGAGAGCCTGCTCGACGCCATGGAGAAGGCGGACATTCCCGCCGAATGGCTGAAGAAACTCGCCGAGAAATACCTCACCGAGGAAGAGAAGAAGCAGATTGAGGCGATGGGCTGGGACAAGCTCATGGAGACGCTGCGCCAGCGCCTGAAAGAGCAGAAGGGCCGGCATCAGGGCGGCAGCAAATGGATCGGCACCGCAGGGACCTCGCCGTTTGGCGCACATGGCTACAACCCGGAAGGCATCCGCATCGGCCAGGAGAAGAACCGCAACAATCGCGCCGTGAAGGTGTGGGACAAGCGCGAGTTCAGGGATCTCGACGGCAATGTCGAACTCGGCATCCGCAATATCAAGATCGCGCTAAGGCGCCTGCGCAAATTCGCGCGCACCGGCGCGCCCGACGAACTCGATCTCGACACCACGATCAAGGAGACCGCCAACCACGGCTATCTCGACGTGCATATGCGTCCCGAACGGCGCAACGCGGTCAAGGTGCTGGTGTTCTTCGACATCGGCGGCTCGATGGATTCGCATATCGAGCAGGTCGAGGAACTGTTCTCGGCGGCGAAGAGCGAATTCAAGCACATGGAATATTTCTACTTCCACAACTGCCTCTATGAAGGCGTGTGGAAGCAGAACCGCCGCCGCTTCACCGACCGCACGCCGACCTGGGACGTGCTGCATAAATATCCGCACGACTACAAGGTGGTGTTCGTCGGTGACGCCTCGATGTCGCCCTACGAGATCATGGTCCCCGGCGGCTCTGTCGAGCACGTCAATGAAGAGGCGGGCTCGGTCTGGCTCGATCGCATCACGCGCACCTATCCGCATGCGGTGTGGCTCAATCCGGTGGCGCAGCGGCACTGGGACTATTCGGAATCGACCACCATCATTCGCCGGCTGTTTTCGGAGCGCATGTTCCCGATCACGATCGAAGGTCTCGAAGGCGCGATGAAGGAACTGGTGCGGTAATCGACTTCCTCGTCATTCCGGACGGTCCGCAGGACCGATCCGGAATCTCGAAGTGATGAAATTCAGATCGAGATTCTCCGATGTGCAATAGCACATCGCAGTTCGATGCTCCGCATCGCCCCGGATTGACGGGTCAAGAAAATTGAGAGGAAACATCCCATGCCCCAAACCATCCATCGCGGCATCAAGTCGCTGATCGACGAGGCCAATGCAGAGATCGAGACGTTGAGTGCTGCGGACGCCATCAAGGCCTCGCAAGGCGACGATGTCGTGATCGTCGATATTCGCGATCCCAGAGAGATCGAGCGTGAAGGGCGAATTCCCGGCGCGTTCTCCTGCACCCGCGGCATGCTGGAATTCTGGATCGATCCTTTGAGCCCCTATGCCAAGCCGATCTTCCAGGAGGAAAAGAAGTTCATCTTTTATTGCGCCGGCGGCATGCGCTCGGCCTTGGCGGCGAAGGCCGCGCAGGATATGGGGCTGAAACCGGTGGCGCATGTTGCAGGCGGATTTTCCGCCTGGCGCGACGCCGGCGGCCCGACTGAGAAGTTCGAACCGAGGAAGCCGACGGGGTGACGTTCCTTCGTCATTCCGGGGCGCAGCGCAAGCTGCGAACCCGGAATCTCGAGATAATAACTTCCAGATTCCGGGTCCACGCGAAGTCGCGTGTCCCGGAATGACAACAAGGATTTCAGACCCATGACATCACCCACCGACGATCCGCTGGTCTCCACCGATTGGCTCGCCGCCCATCTCGACGATCCCAAAGTGAAAATCATCGATGCAACCTTCAAGTTGCCCGGCGTGTTGCCGCTGCCTGTGGAGGACTATCTCGCCGCACATCTTCCGGGCGCGGTTTTCTTCGACGTCGATCACATTGCCGATCCGAACGACAAGCGGCCGCACATGTTTCCAACCGCCGAGCAGTACGCACGCGATGTTGCTGCACTCGGCATTTCCTCAGGCGATACCGTGGTCGCCTACGATGCTGGTGGCTGGGTCGCCGCACCACGGGCGTGGTGGATGTTCCTGTCGTTCGGTCATCCCAATGTGAAGGTGCTTGACGGTGGCTTGAAGAAATGGTTGCGCGAAGGTCGCCCAACGCATTCCGGCAACGTTGCGCCGAAACCCGGAAAATTTCAGGCCAGGCTCGATCCAAGCTTTATCCGCAGCCAGCAGCAACTGACCGGCAATCTGGAAACGCACGCCGAGCAATTGATCGACGCGCGCCCACGCCCGCGCTTTGAAGGCACCGTCGCCGAGCCGCGGCCGGGCCTCCGTCCTGGTCACATTCCCGGCAGCCGCAACGTGCCCTACGCCGAACTGTTCGATGCCAAGACCGGCGCGATGAAGCCGCTCGAGGAATTGCGCAAGGCCTTCGCGGCAGCCGGCGTCGACATGACCAGACCGATCGTGACGACCTGCGGCTCCGGCGTCTCCGCGCTGGTGCTGACGCTCGCGCTTTACGGCTCGGCGTGCGCGGCACCGCGCTTTACGACGGCTCGTGGGCCGAATGGGGCCTGCCCGACGGACCGCCGGTCGCGACCGGCCCGGCCTGACAGAGGTTTTCGAGCGAAGCATGCCCTCGGACTTGATCCGGGGGTGGACACCGGTTCGCGCTGGGAAAACGCGTCAAATAATTAAGGGCCTCAACGCGCGCGAGTGGTTGGCGCCGGCTGCCCGAATGGATAGGCCGGCAGCGCCGCCGCTTGCGCCGCCAGTCGCGCGCGCGCTGCCGCAAGCCTGCGGCGCTGCGCCGCGCGCTCTGCCTGCTGGCGTTTCCTGATGGCGCTTTCATCAGGCTTTGCGTCGCTGACCTTGGCCTGCGGCGGGGTCTCGATGCTGACGGGCGGCCCGCCAAGCGTTGCGATTTTCGTCGCGGCGATGTCGGCACCGGGCGAAGCCGGCGCGGCCATTGGTTCGGAGGGAGTCGTGACCGTCTGGTTCTCCGGTGACGCGACTTCCCCGATCGCGATCGCTGCGACCCTGGTTTCGTTAGCGGGCGCCTCCGACAAAGCCGGCATTGCTTCGCCGGGCGCAGGGTTTTCGGTAACCGGGACTTCAGCTCTTGCGGTCTCTGCCTTCACAGTCTCTGCCGGCAGAGCACCCTCCGGCTTTAGCGCCGCGATCCGCTCGGGTTCAGCCGGTGCCGAAGGGATCGCCGCTTGCTCCACCGGCGCTGTGGTCGCGGGCGCATCCTCCTGCATCTTCTCGGTAGCCGGAATATCGACGTGCAACATTGCCAGCACGGGCGTTGTGGTTTCGGCCTGCCGCGCGAACATCACTTCGGGGGCGGCACGCCATGAAGGGTTAGAGGCAAATTCTTCGTGGGCCGCGCGCAGCAACGCTGTCGCGCCCAATCCGAACATCAGGAGCGACATCGACAGCATGATCGCGGCGAAAAGGAAGCGGAAGCCGGGGAGCATTTGACGCGAGTTCTACCTTGGCGCGATATTTTGCAAAGGCGCTTGAGCCATCGGGAACGCGGTGACCGCGATACTGGCCGCGTTCGCGACACCGCGGGCACGCGGCGCAACGAATCAGGCTGGTTTGAGAATACCGCAACCGTTTCCCTGCGCTCGTTAAATATCGGCGGCGGCAAGGCTTGCCAGGGCAGCGGGGTCTGCCCGAAAGAGCGCCTTCGGGACCGTCACAAAATGCCCAAATCTGGCTCGAATTGGCCGGATTTGTCTTGAATGTGCCGCTATCTTCCGTCATCTGGCGTTAACGATCCGGTGTCGGCTTGGGGCTATACAAGAGCGATGATGACCAAACGCATTCTGACGATTTGTGCTGCCGTTTCTGCTGCCTGGGCGGCAGCGGCGGCGGGAACCTCGCTTGCGTCGGCGCAGGGCTATCCGATCCTCCCCGGTGCGGTCTATTCGCCGCCGCCGCCACCCTATCCGCGCGGCAATCCGGCCGATTATCGCGCTCCACGCCCGATGGATTTCGACGTGCTGGAGGACGATGACGGGCCGAATGTGCAGGGTTCGACGGCGCTGCCGCCGCCCGGCCCGGTGCTCTCGCCCGACGATCCCCGCTATGGCCGGCCCATGATCGCGCCGCCGGCCTATTCCGACCGGGGTCCCGTGCTTTCCCCCGACGATCCCCGCTACGGCCGTCCGGCCGGCGCTCCGCCTGTCTATTCCGACCGCGGCCCGATCCTTTCGCCCGATGATCCGCGTTATGGCCGCAGGGATCCGCCGCCGGTGATCTATTCCGACCGGCCCGCCGGTCCCCCGCAACAGGCCTATGGCGATAATCGCATCCCGGGATCTGGCTACGTCTATCCCGACGAGGATAATCGCGCGCTTCGCCCGCCCGGAGCCGTTGGCGCGCCGGGCAACGTCACCGGAAGCCTGCAGCAGCAGCCCCCCGGAGTTCAGGCCCCCGGAGTTCAGCCCCCTGGAGCCCAGCCCCCGCAGGGACCGGATGGCCGGCCGGTGGTGCTGTCCGCGCTGCCGCCGGAGGAACAGCCCGAGGCGGCGCCGGCTAATCTGCCGCCAAACCTGCGCCGGCAGGAGGTCAAGTTCCCAACCAAAGAGCCAGCGGGCACGCTGATCGTCGACACGCCGAACACCTATCTCTATTACGTGCTCGGCAACGGCCGCGCGATCCGCTACGGCGTCCGCGTCGGCCGCGACGGTTTCACCTGGACCGGCGTGCAGAAGATCTCGCGCAAGGCCGAGTGGCCGGATTGGCATCCGCCGACCGAGATGATCGAGCGCCAGCCCTATCTGCCGCGCTTCATGGCGGGCGGCCCCGGCAATCCCCTGGGCGCGCGCGCGATGTATCTCGGCAATACCGTCTACCGCATCCACGGCACCAACCAGCCTTCGACGATCGGCAAGTTCGTCTCTTCGGGCTGCATCGGCATGCTGAACGAGGACGTCTCGGATCTGTTCGATCGCGTCAAGGTCGGCACACGGGTGGTCGTGTTTCCCGGCGGTCCGCCGCCGGCGTCGACCGCCACCGCTTCGGCGGCGCCGCTGCCGGGACCCAGTGCTATGCCGAATGCCGGACCGCCGCTTGCTCCGTCGAGCATTCCCGGCGCGCAGCCGACCGTGGTGCCGCCGCTGCCCCCGCCGGTGACGGTGCGCTGACACGCGTGTCCCGGACGCGGTGCAGCGCTCGCCGTGCCGGGACCCATTCACAGCCGAAAAGCAAGATGGGCCCCGGATCAGCAGCGCACCCCGCCGCAATAACGGCGCGCTGCGCAGCATCCGGGGAACGCCACCTCGTCGGTGATCTTAAGCCAGTCTTCGCACCGGCTCGCCCTTGAACCAGGCGTCGATGCCTTCGACCATCTGGCTGTAGTGGGCGCGGAAGGTTTCCTGCGTGACGTAGCCGAGATGCGGCGTCAGCACGAGGTTGTCGAGCTTGCGGAAGGGATGATCGACCGGCAGCGGCTCGACCGAGAAGACGTCGACGGCGGCGCCCGCGATTCTGCGCGCTTTCAGCGTTTCCAGAAGTGCTGCTTCGTCGACGATCGGCCCGCGCGCCGTATTGACGAGGAAACTGGTCGACTTCATGCGGGCGAGATCGGCTGCTCCCACCAGGCCCCGCGAGCGCTGGCTCAGCACCACATGAAGCGTGATGATATCGGCGGTTGCGAACAATTCTTCCTTGGTGGCGTAACCGACGCCGACCTCCTTGCATCGCTCCGGCGTCAGGTTCGGGCTCCAGGCGATCACGTTCATTCCGAACGCCTTCGCCAGTCCCGACACCTTGGCCCCTAACTTGCCGAGCCCGACCACCCCCAACGTCTTGCCCTCGATCTCGATGCCGACGAATTTCTGCAAGTATTCGCCGGCATGCATGCGGGCGCTCTCGCGGCCGATGTTGCGCGTCAGTTCCAGGATCAGGCCCATGGTCAGCGGCGCGGTGGGATCGCGGGACCAGTGCGTCCCGCACAGCACCACCTGATGGTCCTTGGCGGCCTCCATATCGATCGCGTTATTGCGCATGCCCGAGGTGATCAGGAGTTTCAGGTTGGGCAATGCCGCAAACATCGCGCGCGGAAACGGCATGCGCTCGCGCATCGCGCAGACGATCTCGAAATCCTTCAGCGCGCCGACGGCCGCCTCGGGGGAGGCAAACGGCTGGTTGAAGTCGGTGACCTCGACGCGGTCCTCGAGCTTCGACCAGTCTGCGAGCGAGAAAGCCAGGTTGAGATAGTCATCGAGAATTGCACAGCGCAGCCGCGTCATGGGAAGGTCCGTTTCATGGCGATGATGACGGCGCTTGAGGCGCGCCGTCTTCGAAAAACGCGCCATGGTCGCGCGCCACGGTTCGGCGCGCAAGCGCCCGGGCCATCAAAAATGCGCGCGGGACGGGGTCGTGGCCCGCAGACCTCAGGGATCCGCGGGCGGCAAATGTCAGCGGGTGATCAGCTGGTGCGTCGGCGCGATGAGGTCGCGTGCTTGGCGCGCCAGGCGGGGCCCGGTCCGCGCATGTAATGGAGTTCCGGCCGGTAGGGATTGAAGGCCCTGGCGAAGAACTGGCGCCAGAAGGCGCGGATTTCGGCGAAGGGGCCCGACCGTCCGCGGCGGGTGCGGGTCGGGGAAGAGCGGGAGCCCGAGGTGATGGTCGCCATGACGAATCCTGTATTTTTTCCGGCGGCTTCTGTCGCGCGGGGCGCTTTCTGGGGGCGCTGACAGGCAGTTTCGGGCGCGAGTTATTAAAAGAAGGTTTCAATTGTCGCCATCCGTGTTCCTACTGGTGAACAGATGGAAAACGCCAGTGTCCCCGAATCCGAAGTTCGCCCGAACCCGCGGCAGCCTCTTCTCGCTGCGAAAAATGAAGAGAACTTCTGACCACCACACTATCCCGCGGTTGCCCTTTGGGAGCCGCGCCGCTACATCAGCCCCAGCCGAATTTCCTTAAATCCTCTCGTTTCCAGGGATCGCGATGGCCCGTCAGTTCGTCTATTTCATGCAAGGCCTGTCCAAGACCTATCCGCCCAATCGCAAGGTGCTCGATAACGTCCATCTGTCGTTCTATCCGGACGCCAAGATCGGCGTGCTCGGCGTCAACGGCTCGGGCAAATCGACGCTGCTGCGAATCATGGCCGGCATCGACAAGGAATATACCGGCGAGGCCTGGGTGGCCGAGGGCGCGCGCGTCGGCTATCTCGAGCAGGAACCGCAGCTCGACCCCGCCAAGTCCGTGCGCGAGAACGTCATGCTGGGCGTCGCCAAGCAGAAGGCGATCCTCGATCGCTACAATGAGCTGGCGGTCAACTATTCCGACGAGACCGCCGACGAGATGACCAAGCTGCAGGACCAGATCGAGGCCGCGGGCCTCTGGGATCTCGACAGCAAGGTCGATCAGGCGATGGACGCGCTGCGCTGCCCGCCCGACGATGCCGATGTGACCAAACTCTCCGGCGGCGAGCGCCGCCGCGTCGCGCTGTGCAAGCTGCTGCTCGATCAGCCTGAACTGCTGCTGCTGGACGAGCCGACCAACCATCTCGACGCCGAATTGGTGTCATGGCTGGAAGGCCATTTGCGCAACTACCCCGGCGCCATCCTGATCGTCACCCACGACCGCTATTTCCTCGACAATGTGACGGGCTGGATTCTCGAACTCGACCGCGGCAAGGGCATTCCCTACGAGGGCAATTACTCCTCCTGGCTGGTGCAGAAGCAGAAGCGGCTCGAGCAGGAGGGCCGCGAAGAGGCCGCGCATCAACGCACGCTCGCCCGCGAGCAGGAATGGATCGCGGCCTCGCCGAAGGCGCGCCAGGCCAAATCCAAGGCGCGCTACCAGCGCTACGAAGACCTTCTGAAACTGGCCAGCGAAAAGCAGACCCAGACCGCGCAGATCACGATCCCCGTGGCCGAGCGGCTCGGTCAGAACGTGATCGACTTCGAGGGCCTGACCAAGGGATATGGCGACCGCCTCTTGATCGACAACCTCACCTTCAAGCTGCCGCCGGGCGGCATTGTCGGCGTGATCGGTCCCAACGGCGCCGGCAAGACCACGCTGTTCCGGATGATCACCGGACAGGAGAAGCCGGACAAGGGCACCATTACGATCGGCGAGAGCGTGCATCTGGGCTATGTCGACCAGTCGCGCGACAGCCTCGACGGCAAGAAGACCGTGTGGGAGGAAATTTCCGGCGGCAACGAGCTGATTTTGCTCGGCAAGCGCGAGGTCAATTCGCGCGGCTATTGCTCTTCGTTCAATTTCAAGGGCGCCGACCAGCAGAAGAAGGTGGGGGCGTTGTCGGGCGGCGAGCGCAACCGCGTGCATCTCGCCAAGATGCTCAAATCCGGCGCCAATGTCTTGCTGCTCGACGAGCCCACCAACGACCTCGACGTCGATACGCTGCGCGCGCTCGAAGAGGCGCTGGAGGATTTCGCCGGCTGCGCCGTGATCATCAGCCACGACCGCTGGTTCCTCGACCGCATCGCCACCCACATGCTGGCGTTCGAAGGCGACAGCCATGTCGAGTGGTTCGAGGGCAATTTCCAGGATTATGAAAAAGACAAGATGCGAAGGCTCGGCCAGGACGCCATCATCCCGCATCGGATGAAGTACAAGAAGCTGACGCGGTGAGGGGCGACTAGCCCACCTTCTCCGCCAGCCACATCTTGATCAGCGACTGATAAGGTACATCGCGCTTGTTGGCGGCGATCTTGATCTGCTCCAGCAGGCCCAGTGGCAGGCGAATTGAAATCGCCGTGGTCGAGGGCTTCAGGTTAGGAAAGCGCACGCGCTCGGCCTTGCTCCAGTCGACGTAATCGGTGGAATTGTGAGTCTCCCAAAACCTCCGCTCGTCCGCTTCGCTCTTGAAGGTGGGATGCGGATTTCGCCTTTTTCATTTGCCTATTTCCGGATTGTGAGTGCGTCTCCATGGGAAAGCCGACCGTCATAGTTCACAATGATTCAAAGTCATGATAGTCTCACACCATGGCCGACGCCGACAACATAGTTCTTGAACATTTGCGCCACATTCGTGGCGCGATCGATGACGTGCGCGATGACATCCGAGAGATCAAGCAGCGTGTCGGCAATCTTGAGAACCAGTATGCCAATATGTCGAACCGGCTTGATCGGATGGACGTCCGCATCGAGCGGCGTCTCGATCTGACCGACGCGTGAACAGCCTTTTTCCGCGTCGGATATTCCTCTCCGGCCTGTTATTTCTGGCGTTGCTTCCTCTGCCGGCTTTTGCCGCCGATTCCGGCTTCACGGCGTTCATCGCTTCGCTCTGGCCGGAGGCGCAGGCCGAAGGCGTTTCGCGCGCCACCTTTGACGCCGAAACGCGCGGCCTCGAGCCGGATTACAAATTGCCCGATCTGATCTTGCCGGGGCGGCCTGCGGCCGGCGCGCCGTCGCAGGCCGAGTTCGTGCAGGTGCCGGCCGATTATGTGAAGGAAGCGAGCATCGCCAGGCTGGCCGAAGAGGGCCAGCGGTTGATGGCGAAGTATCGCCCGGCGCTCACCGGGATCGAGGCGCGCTTCGGCGTGCCGGCAACGATCGTGCTCGCGATCTGGGGCCGCGAAACCGACTTTGGCCGTTACACGCTGCCTTACGACGGGCTGCGCGTGCTGGCGACGCAGGCCTATGTCGGCCGGCGCAAGGATCAGTACCGCACCGAGTTCATTCTGGCGCTGAAGCTGATCAATGATGGCGAGGTGACGCGCAAGGATATCCGTGCGTCCTGGGCGGGCGCCACCGGCCTGACGCAATTCCTGCCGTCGGAATTCTACAAACATGCGGTGGATTTCGACGGCGACGGGCGCAAAGACATCTGGCATTCGGTGCCGGATGCGCTGGCCTCCGCCGCGCAGCAACTCGTCAACAAGGGCTGGCAACCGGGCGTGCGCTGGGCTTACGAGGTGCGGGCGCCAGCCAATGTCGACTGCACGATGGGCGTGCCGGAAGTGACAAAACCGATCGGCGAATGGCTGCGCGAAGGTTTTACGCCGGTGCGCGGACAGAGACTGAGCGCGGCCGAGCAGGCGCAGCCGGCCTCGCTGTTGCAGCCGGAGGGCATCTACGGCCCGGCGTTTCTGACCACCAGGAATTATTTCGTGATCAAGGAATACAATTTTTCGGATCTCTATGTGCTGTTCGTCGGCCATCTCAGTGACCGCATGGTGAGCCCGCTCGCCTTCGCGACGCCGTGGTCGGCCTTGAGCCAATTGCGCACCGCCGACGTCGAGGCCATGCAGCGTCACCTCACCCGCATCGGTCTTTATGCCGACAAGGTCGACGGCAAGGCGGGAATGAAGACCCGGGCGGCGCTCGGCGTCTACCAGAAGAAGGCCGGCCTCAAGGTGGATTGCTGGCCGAGCGAAGCCGTGCTGCGTTCGATCGGCGCGGCGCGCTGAGAGGCATGGCGAATACCCACGCGCGCCCCATTGTTCTGGCCAATTTTTTCTCGTCTTTGCGAGGAGAAAAACGACGAAGCAATCCAATCTTTTTTGCCGCTTCCGGATCGCTCGCAATGACGGTCTCGGTTTCGTTGGGCTGAGGACAACAAAAAACCCGGCCGATGCCTCGGCCGGGTTTCCAAAGTCAAAGCGCTGAATTTGTCGGCGCCGGTCAGATCAGTCGCAGACCTGGATGCGGCGGAAGTGCCAGTCGTAGCCATCCCAATAGCGCTGGCGAACCCAGCGGCAAGGCGGCACTTCTTCCACATACCCCGGTTCCACATACACCGGAGCCGGCCGGCTGGCGGCGACCGCTCCGCCGACAATCGCGCCGCCGATGATCCCGCCCGCGATCGCAGCGCCGAGGCCGCGCTGAGCGCTGGCCGGGGTCGCGGTGAGCGAACCAGCGATCGTTGCAACCGCAAGGAGGGCAACAAAGGTCTTCTTCATGTCTTGGACTCTCCTGGAGATGACGGCGCTTGGTCCGCGCCGGAGGTTTAAGATGACTCGCACGCCGAACTCGAATTTTACCGTGTCAGCTAGAAAAGCGCACAACGGTCAATCCAAAGTAAACGCCACCAAGGCATTGGCCTGAAAAACGGTTTTTTCAGGCCAATATCCGAGAGCGTTTTTGGAAACAAACGGGTTAGGGGATAACCGCGTCTGTTCCAATGAAGATGAAGGAGCGTCAGCCGCAAACCCGCACGCGGCGAATCCGCCAGCCATAGCCATCCCAGAAGCGCTGCCGCTGCCAGTAACAGCCGTAAGGGTCAGCCGCGACATAGGCCGGACCATAGCCCGGACCGCCGTAATATCCGTAGCCGGGCCCGTAGTAGCCAGGTCCATATCCATACGGATAAGGACTGGCCGCGATCGCGCCGCCGACGATGGCGCCGCCGATGATCCCGCCAGCGACAGCGGCGCCAAGACCGCGCTGGGCATGTGCGGGCGTCGCCACGGCCGATACGGCCAGGATGGCAACGGCGGCCAGTGCCATCAATGTTTTCCTCATGGCATCACCTTTCTGATTGAGTAAGACAGCGGACAAAGCGGTCTTTCCCTGCAAAAATTCCATATTTCATTTGAATGATCAATGAACGTGGTCGCCATATTTGGCGACCAATCGTGGCGATTACTGGTGCTTTTTTGCAGTGCACAATTGGCTGCCGGGGCCACAGGGAGCGATGACGAGCGCGCTCACGGCATTCGCTGTCGCGGTCAGCGGCACATCGCTGATTTGCTTCGCGCTGATGACCCGCGCGGAGCGCCGGCGGAACAAGCGGAGGACGTCCGACGGCGGCGGATCGGACAGCGGCACTTATGCCGGCGATGATCCCGGGAGCCATTTCTGGAGTTGGTTCGGCGGCGACCATTCCGCATCCGATAGCTCCGGCCATTCGGGCGGAGGCGACGGCTGGGGAGGCGGGGATAGCGGCGGTGGTGACGGCGGTGGCGGCGGTGATTGATGCCGCCGGACCCGGAAAAGATCGGGTTCTTGATCTATCGCAACAGCGGTTTTTAGATTCATTCCAGGATGTTTTCGGAGCAGTTTGGAATCACTTCAAAAGAGGGTTTTTCCTTTTGCCTCCCGCCGCGGTCTTAAGTATCGATGGCGCGGCATCACCGAAGGGTCTTTCCGCTGTTATGATTGTGTGTTCCTGCAACGTCCTTAGCGACCACGATGTCCGCAGTGCCGTCGAGTTAGCGCAAGACCTTCCCCGCAATGCCAAGCAGATCTACGGTTGCCTCGGCTGCAGCGCCGAATGCGGCCGATGCGCGCGCACCATCAAGACCATCATCGACGAGGCTCTGGGGGCTTGCGCCAAGGCCTGCGGCACCGGCTGCCCGCACAGCCAGACGGGTACCCATCAGCACGTCCCTGACGCGTTGGCGCTCGAACCTTCCGCCTGAAACCTGAGAATCGCCGCTTACACTTTGGCCGATCATGCGCTAGTAGCGTCTGAGGCTAACTTACCACGGGCCATCTCGCATGGCCCCGGCAGAGAGAGTGCATCATGCAGGGCGACGCAAAGGTCATCGACTATCTCAACAAGGGTTTGCGCAGCGAGCTTACCGCCATCAACCAGTATTGGCTGCATTATCGGCTGCTGAACAACTGGGGCCTGCTGGAGATGGCCAAGACCTGGCGCAAGGAATCGATCGAGGAAATGAACCACGCCGATCGCTTCACCGATCGCATTCTGTTTCTCGACGGATTTCCCAACATGCAGGTGCTGGATCCCTTGAGGATCGGCCAGAACGTCAAGGAAATCATCGAGTGCGATCTGGCGGCCGAGATCGGCGCGCGCATGCTTTACCAGGAAGCGGCGACCTACTGTCACAGCGTCAAGGACTACGTCTCACGCGACCTGTTCGAAAGCCTGATGAAGGACGAGGAGCATCACATCGATTTCCTCGAAACCCAGCTCGATTTGATCGGCCGCATCGGGCTTGAGCTCTACACCCAGAAGCATGTCGGGGGGCTGGAGAGCGAGAGCTGACGTAAAGCTGGCGTCGCGAAATTTTTGTTAGTCGCCCCCGCGAACGCGGGGACCCATAACCACCGATGCTCGACGTTGCGCTGGACCGGTGCGCCAACCTTGCTCAATCGTCGGCACCTGTGGTTATGGGTCCCGGCTCGCGCTCGCCTTGCTCGCTTGGCCAGGACGACACTTGGGGAAGGCTGATCCCCTCACAGCTGCGTCTGGTAGCGCGCCTCGACTTCGGCCTGGGGTTCCGGCGCGCCCAGTTTGGTCTGGTCGTGGATCACCTGGCTGATGCTCGGGAACACCGCGCGTTCGACCTGCGTCTCCTTCGACCACAGCCGTGCGCGCATCAGGGCCTTGCCGCAATGGAAATAGGCCTCGTGCACGTCGATGCGCAGCACCGTGCGCGGCAGCTTGCCGAACTCCTCCATCGCGGCCAATAGCTCCGGCTCCGCCGACAGTCTGCCGGTGCCGCCGACGCGCAGCGTCTCGTCGATGCCGGGCACGAAGAAGATCAGTTGCACGAAGCCCGAACCCTCGACGATGTTCCTGAAGCTGTCGATCCGGTTGTTGCCCGCGCGGTCCGGCATCAGGAGCTGGTTGGGACCTGCGACGCCGACAAAACCGGGATGGCCGCCGCGCGGCGAGGCATCGACCCTGCCGTCTGTGCCTGATGTGGCGAGCACGCAGAACGGCGACATCGCGATGAATTTTTTCGCGTGAACGTCGATTTCCGGACGCGCTTTTGCCAGCACGCGCGGCGTGGGTTTCGGGTAGATCGCGGCGAGATCGTCGGCGACAAGATCGGTCAAGGCGGTTCTCCGAAAGGTTTCGGACAGCGTATCATCCTGTGGGACTGGCATCAGCCTGCTGAAGCATTCTCGTTCCGGTCATTCAAGGCCGGATTCGTTGGCATCGCGCCGGAATGACTTGCTTGATCACACCGCGTCCGCGGGAACAAAACAACTGATCACGATGCTGCCGCGGTGGTGCACATACCACACCACGGCTTCGCCGACCGGATTGCCGCGGTCGCGGATGATGGCGTGCGCCGGCACCTGCATCCACTGGCCTTCGATCGGCACCCAATAGGCGCCCTCGCGAAAATCATATTCGGTGCGATGCCCATCGGAAATGTCGCAGCAGGGCACGCCATTCGGTGCGATCACGCCCTTGAACCAGGCGCGGATGTCGGCGGGGACGTTCTCGTATTGACCGTTGTCGAAAGCGAGCGCCGCGCTCGCCAGCGCGCAACTTGACGCCAGCAAGGCGATCTGCGCGAACCTCCGCATCCGATCCTCCACTGCGTTTGGCCCACATCATCGTCGCGTGGCGCTGTCGCGGCAAGCCACGAATCAACAATTGAACGCGATTAGGCCCGAGCTAACAGGAGGATGCATGCTCAAAAAATATGCGGCCCACGCGGCGCAACAAATTGATGCGACGAAATCTTGCGATCTCACATCGTGCGCCGCCCGTGCAGCACGAGCACCGGCTGGCCGCTCGGCTCACCGACGGTCGTGTAGTGAAGCCTGAGCTCCGGCATCGTCTCGCCGGTATGGAATTTGAAATCCCTGGCGATGAAATCGCCTTGCTTTGGCGCGGGATAGTCAGCCGACGCCGCGCGAGACGGCCGAAGCGTCCGGCACCGGGGGCGTGAGGTCAATTTTCCGACAAAAGCGCGTGGCCGCTTACGATTGGTCCTCGACATCGGTGTCGGGGCGGTCGCTGCCGGCGGCGGTCTCGGTGTGCCACTTCCCGTCGGCGGTCTCATATTCGATCGCCTCGGTGCGGCCGGGTACGCGTTGTTCGGTGGCGGCGCGCTTGGCGGCGGCAAGGGCCGCGGCGTGAGTTTGGAAGGCTTCCGAAAACACGCCATTGACGGTGTAGGCCCAACCGCCGTCATGCTGGACGATCTTGTAGGTGACGTGGCTCATCGGGAACTCGCCTTTTTTCGTGAACGCGCCGCTTATTCTATGACAAAATCAGCCGCGATACAGGATTTTGCGTTTCCCTGATGGCCGGCCCGTGCCAACGGGCGCGCAGTCCGGGGCGAAGGAGAAAGCAAATGTGCCGCAACATCAAGACGCTGTCCAATTTCGAGCCGCCCGCGACCGAGGAGGAAATTCAGGCCTCGGCGCTGCAGTTCGTGCGGAAGCTCTCCGGCTTCAACAAGCCGTCGCAGGCCAACGCGGAAGCGTTCGACCGCGCCGTCGCGGAGGTCGCCGCCGCCGCCCGGCGGCTCCTGACCTCGCTGCATACGCACGCGCCTGCACGCGACCGCGAAATCGAGGCCGGGAAGGCAAAGGAGCGATCGAGGCTGAGGTTCGGGTGAGGGAAGAGCATGATCCGGACCCGAAGGGCCGCGTTAGCGCAAAGTGGGAACCGGTTTTCCCTCGGGACCAACGCGAATCGTCTGCCCGGAGATCATGCTCAAACAAATAGATGATCTAGCGGACGGCGACTTCGAGGATGCCCGCCGACCTACTTCTTGTGCTTGCCCTTGTCCTTGCGGCGCTTTTTCTTCTTGCGGTGCTCTTTGTCGTCCTCGTTGTCGTCGAACATCTCGCCGTACTCGTCCGCGGCCAGCGCCTCGTGGACGTTGGCCTCGTGTTGGGTGGCCTCAAGTGCCTCGCGCTCGCGCTGGCGCTTGTAGTCTTCCCAGGCGTCGAACAACAGATGCAGCCACGGCATCACCTGCTCGATCGACGGTAACTGGCCGGGCGGACCGGGCTCGCCGCGCGGACCCGCTTCGCCCTTCACGCCGGGCTTGCCCTGTGGGCCTGGTTCGCCGCGTTTGCCTTGCGGCCCCGGCTTGCCCTGCGGGCCGGCCTTGCCGCGCGGACCCTCAGGTCCAGGTCTTCCGGGATGGCCCTGCGGTCCCGGCCGTCCCGGCTCGCCGGGGCGTCCGCGGGCGCCTTGCGGCCCCGCCCGTCCTTGGACTGTGTCGTTCGCCACCCGCGCGCTCTCCCGATGATCCCGAAGGGATTTTCTTAGCAGAGGATCGATGAGGGCAGCAATTGCGCGATTCCCGTGCGCGGATTTGATCAACATCAATCGTGATCGAATGGCGGTGGAAATAACCGTCCATCTCAAATCGCCCGATAGCCGCCGTCCGCCATCACGATCGATCCCGTCACATAAGATGAGAGATCGGAGGCGAGGAAGATCGCCGGGCCCACGATGTCTTCGGGTTTTCCCGCGCGTCCCAGCGGGGTGTGGTCCATGAAGATTTTTACCACGGCCGGATCGTTGGCGCGGACCTGCGCGTTCAAGGGCGTTTCGATCAGGCCGGGGCCGATCGCATTGACGCGCACGCCATGCTTGCCGAGCTCGGCGGCAAGCGCGCGGGTGAAGCCGAGCACGCCGTGCTTGGAGGTGGTGTAGGCCGGCGAGTTCGGCGTGCGCACATGCACGAAGGACTGGACCGAGCCGATATTGACGATCCGCCCCTTGGTCGCGCGCAAGGGCTCGAGGAAGGCATGCGTCACGTTGAAGGTGCCGTTGAGGTTGATCGACATAATGTCGTCCCAGTCCTTGAACACGGCCGCGGCGTCGCCGGTGAAGGCGTTACGGCGGTTGATGCCGGCATTGTTGACCAGGATCGAGACCGGTCCGACCTGCGCGGCAACGCGTTTGGCGATGGCGATGCAGTCCTCGCGCTTGGTCACATCGAGCGCGAAGCTCGCAGCCTGGCCGCCGGCCTCGCGAATTTCCTGCGCGGCCTCCTCGGCCGCCTTCGCGTTGATGTCGAGCAGTGCGACCTGCGCGCCCTCGCGGGCGTAGCCCGCCGCGATCGCGCGCCCGATTCCGGACCCGGCGCCGGTGACGACGGCAATATGGTTTTCGAGAAGGGGCATGGCGGTTTCCTCGTGTTTTGGACTTAAGGCTTTCGCGACAAACTAATTCAAAATGGCGGAGACAGGAACGAAAACCGTTACCGGCGCATAGTATGCATTCCATCTGGTGTTACGCCATGGATAGACAGCTTTCGGAATGGAAAGTCGAGATCGAGCGGATTTGGGCGGCGGCCGCGCCTGATTTTGGCGAGGCCGTGCGGCTCGCGTCGCATATGGCCAACGCAGGCGAGGAGGCGGTCCTGCGGCAGGCGGCCTCGCAGGCGCTGCCGATCCTGCGCGCCGCCGCGCATGGCGACGCTGACCACATCACCAAGGATGCCGCGCGGCGCCGTCTCGGTGTTCTTCGCGAAGTTTTGCATACGCTCATCACCCCGCAGTTCGGCAAACGCCAGACCCCTGCGAAGTTGCCGACGCGTGAGGAGTGTTATCGGCAGCTATTGGGTTTGCCGCTCGGCTGTCGTCTTTCCGAAACCGAAATTCACCGGGCGTATAAGCGTGTTGCCAAGTACGCGCATCCGGACGCGGGCGGCAATGTGGAGGCATTTCTCAAGCTGTCCGCGGCGCGCGACGCGCTGATGAGGGAGCGGCGAACCGGGCCGCGAAACTAACCCGGAACTCGGTTGCAGCCGGCATTCCGGTCGTAGAACGGCGGACACGCCTTCCTGATTTCGGCGTCCCGTTCATCGCTCGGAAAAACAACGTCGAGATGGGCCTTGGTGTTGAAGAGCGCCGCGAAGGCCCAGCAAATATAGGTTTGTTGTGGAGTGGATATGACATTCGCTTTCGCTTTGCGAGTTCGGGCCTGGTGGGTTCAATCGAGGAGGTTGCAAATTCGCCCGTGGAAGAGCATAGGGCGGGCAAAGGCGACCTGTCCGGCGTGGCTGGGAGAGCCAAGGCGGGAGCCAATCCGCCGAGGGGAGGATGGCGATGAGTTCAAATAGCGAAGAGAGAGTCCGGCCCGTCGATCCCGAGCGGTTTCACCTGGCGTTGGGCCTCTATCAGGCGGCGCTGGCCACCGAAAGCCCACAGGCGAACGCCAGCGAATCCTCCCCAACCCCGGTTGAAAAGGTCGGCGCCGCCACGGCAGCGCCATCGGCTGATATTCCCGCCAATCGCGCGATCCTCGCGGTGAAGAAGGAATTTCCCGACACAGGCGAATTTCAAAGCCTGAGCCTCCGGCTGCAGCGTTTCTCCGAGGTCATCGGCGACAAGAAACTGATCAAGTGGGGCATGGTCCATCACAGCGAAGGCGGTATTGAAGTCCACGACGCCGTGATCAATGCGCTCGCGACCGCGCCATTCCGGAAATCCGGCGTGCTTGATAAGCCCGCGTTTCACATGCTGGTTAAGGCGGAATACGCCAAGCTGGAGGCATCCAGCCCATAGGCTAACGCGCGTCGCGAACGAGAGCGGCAGGGCCTTGATCCCGGCGGGTGGCGGGAAGTGTTTTATCGGGGCCATAGGTAAACCTGTGTCATTTTTGGGGCGGCTTGGCCGCGGCCCGCGCGAGATATCGCTTCGCCCATCGGGGCTTTGCTTGCTAACGTCAGTAGAGCGCAGAATTCGGTCTGCGCCACAACACCCGCCTGCAAGGACTCCAGGGAGACTCGCTAATGAAAATATCATCCGCCATTCGCGTCGCGCTGCTCGCGTTGACGGCACTCGCCGGCACCGCGCTGCCGTCCGCCTCCCATGCCGACGAGGGCACCGTGACGCTTGTGATCTACAAGGCGGGATGGATCATCGGCGGCTCGGGCGGCGGCGGCACGCTGTACTTCCACGGCAGGGCCTATCCCTTGTCCACCGGCGGACTGGACTATGGCTTCGTGTTCGGCGGATCGAGGACGGTGCTGCACGGCCGCGTGCACAACATCTGGCGGCCGTCGGATATCGCCGGCGTCTATGGCGCGGCGGGCGCCGGTCTGACGATCGGCGGCGGCGCGCGCGCGATCGTGCTGGCCAACCAGAAGGGCGCGGTGCTGGAATTATCGGGCCAGCAGATCGGGCTGATGGCGAACGCGGATTTGAGCGGGCTGGCGATTACGATACCATAGTTCCGACCCGTCATCCCTGCGCAACGGCTTCGTCGTTGTCGCTGGAGGCGCTCGCGGAGCGAGCCTCGAAGGATGCATGGCCCCACGCGTGGCCGTCGTGCTTCGAGACGGCCGCTTGAGCGGCCTCCTCAGCATGACGGGGATTCCATCCCCGTCATGCTTGTCCGCCATAGCTCAACGAGCGAAGGCGGAAGCGACGAAGAATCCACGCTCCCGCGCAAGACTTCCGATTCACAAGACTTCCGATTCAATTGTCAAACAGCGATGAAGATGTACGTCCGCATTCTCGCGGCACGATGTGCCCGAGTTTTGCGAGAACCTCACCCTCTCGAGATCAGAGGGCGCAGGGAATGCCGGGCGCCTGGTGCGCCCGCAGCCGCGCGTGGTGGGTAGTAAACACGCGCGTTAGTCACCACGGTCACACCGGAAACACCCGGCATTCCCCGCGCAATGGTTTTAACGGTTTCCTTCGCGCTCTCCCCGGTGACCGGGCTTGTTTGCCACCGTCATCCCTGAGAAGCTTGCTTCTCAAGAACTTGACGCCAGCGTCGGGGCGTCAGGACCACACGACTTCGCCGTCCGCGAGAGGCGCCCTCGTCAGAAGCGCCGCCCGCGTCCACCGCATCCCGCCCTCACGTCCGTGACGATCGCGAAACGCCCCTCGTTAGGAACGGGACCGAATCGCAATATTCCTGTTTCTACCCGGCCGTCAAGCGAAATTCTGAAAATCCGAAATTGAGCGGGGGTGCCGATGCGGGATGGCGGCGACCGCATTGTCGCGGAGCGGGCGAAGGCGCTGTTTGAGGAGATGTTCAAACGAATATCTCGTCGGCGCGGCCCAGCAACGAAACGACATCGCGGCATCGGCTCATATGAAAGTGGCCACCAACTGAAGGCGACCTTACTACTTCGCTTGCTTCGGAAGAGGGGTTGATGCGGGCCTACCCAGCACAAGGTTGCCGGTGAACTCGACCGGCCGGTCACTGGAATTGATGTCCAGATCGATTTTTCCAACATAGAAAGTATAGCGGGTTCAACATTAAGCCGAAAATGCTCATGTGAACATTGATAGGGCCATCTGAAGCTGGTCATTCGCCGCGGCGATCAATTCTTCATAGCTTGTCAGCCCTTGAGCCGCTGCGCGCAGAATGCACTCGGCGAAATACGCCTTTATCGCCGGTGTTGAACGCTCCAATGGCACTCTGGTCATGACCTCCTCGAGTGCATTCCTCATGACTTTGATAAGTGCGGGGCTAAACTTATGCATGGCATGACCTCATCTAGCTTCGTTATCGTAAGGCGAAAAGCTAAACGCGGACGCGACTCGAATCGTAGTCACTCTCCACTTCTTTTGGTCAGGTTGCCGGCGATGCGTTGGGTGTGACCCGGTCGAGGTCAGCTTCTACTCCAGCCCTCGGCAAACCAAACTAAACAAATGTTTAGTGGGGCTGAGAAGCTTCGAGCGCCGCGATGGTGCGGCTTGGGATCTCCTGGGCGGGACAGAGTTCATTAAAAAACAAATTATGCTTGGGACCACTGGCCTTCGTGATGCCCGTTTCTTACTTCGCCTAACAGCAACCGAATGGAGGAACGCATGATGAAACTCACAATTCTCAGAGCTGCCGTTGCTCTTTCTTTCCTTGCAGCAGGACCCGCGATGGCTCGGCACGTGGGAGCCCACCCAGACCACCACGCCCGGAGCACCTATTGCGCGACTATCGAACCGGGAAATCCCTATTCGCCGGTGTACGATTACGAAGCATGGAGCGGCTGGCGAGCCCGAGGGGGTTGGGATAGCCGCGGCGACGATGCTTGTTGGCGTAACCCCATGTATTCGCCGACAGGAAGCAGCTTCTAGACGTTTTCGACCTCAAGCAACTCAAAGCCACGGCGTCGTCCGAGGCGTTTTTTCGCATAAGATAATCGACCGCGAGATCCGGGTCAAAAGCAGACCTGACGCCCTTAAGTGCAGGGCCAAACTTATGCATGGTATGACCTCATCTACTCCCTGGCGGATGCCCGCGTCGCATCGGCATAGGCGCGCACTTGCATAAATGCTTCCTGCATCGATTGTCTCGCAGCGCCGGCCTCCAGATTTTCCACCGCCATGGTCAGCGCCCGCACGACGTCTTCGATCTCTTCAGTTGTCATATGAGATCGACGCCGGAGCGACCGCGCCCCTGCAAGGACAAACCCAATACGGCGAGGCCTCGCGCCGAACACTGCGCGACACCTCGCCGCAAGGGATGCTACCAGCCGGAAACGTCGCAACTTCAGAACCAAGGTACCCACTCCCTTTCTTTAAACGAAGGGTTGCGGCTTAGGGGCAATGGTCCGGTGATGCGCTGGGGGTATCCAGCCGGTATCGAATTGTACTCGTGGCTACCGACAAAGCGAATTAAAGAAACGTTTAGCAGAGCCAAGCCGCGCAGCGCGTTTGCAGCGATCGCTTCAAAGCCGCCCTGAAGGCGGCTTCTTATTCAAATAGAAATTCCTCTAGATATTGCGCAAGGCTGCTTGCTCTTTGAGCCTTCTCACCCCCCCGCTGCGAGCTTAAGAAGCTGCCCTGCTACAGTCGGATTATCAGGATTGGAGGAGCTGACCTTATTCGCTGACTAAAGAATTGTTTATGAATCAAAGGTCTTGGAACCTCTAAAGACCTACGACTGTTCTTAGTATCAGTAATGAAGGAGACAGTTATGAAATATCCATCGATAGGAGCTGCCTGTCTGGCAGTAGCACTCGCCGCGGCGTCACCGGCCTGGGCGTTTGGCGGACACGGCGGTGGTGGCGGTGGACATGGTGGCGGCGGAGGCGGTGGTTTCCACGGTGGTGGCGGCGGCTTTCATGGAGGTGGCTTTGGCGGAGGCGGCTTTCGCGGAGGCGGCGCGCACTTCGCAGGTGGAGGTCTTGGACGTGGCGGTTTTGGCGGCGGTGGTTATTACCGTAGAGGCTACGGTGGCTATGGTGGATATGGCGGCTATGGTGGATACGGGTACGATGGATACGGACCGGGTATTGTAGGAGGTCTGATCGTAGGCTCAGTGCTCGGCGCTGGCTTGGGATATGATTACGGTGGTTATGATCCTGGATACGATGACAACTCTTACGCCTATACGGCCGAACCGGCGACCGTCGATAGCGGGTATTGCATCCAGAGATACAAATCGTACGACCCTGCGTCAGGAACCTATCTCGGGTACGACGGCATGCGGCATCCCTGTCCGTAATCAAAGACTCAAACAAAAAGGCGGCCGACCTGGCCGCCTTTTTCACAACGCATGGTGGATCCGGGGCGGCCAGCCACCTTTATCGACCACTCCTTCCATCTCCGTGACAACCAATTAGCTGGGTTCAACATTAAGCAAGAATGCTCTTGTGAACATTGATAGGGCCATCTGAAGCTGATCAGCCGCCGCGGCGATCAATCCGTCATAGTTTGTCGGCCCTTGGGCCGCTGCACGCAGAATGCACTCGGCGAGATACGCCTTTATCGCCGGTGTTGAATGCTCCAACGGCATTTTGTCATGACCTCCTCGAGTGCATTCCTCATGACTTCGATAAGTGCAGGGCTAAACTTAGCGGCGGCGTCGCTCTGCACCGCCTTCGCACGCGCGACGGAACGCTCGCTGACGCTCAAAGCGGCCACAATTTTTGCTGCGTAGACGGCGGCCCACGCATAGTTCGGCAAAAAATCGAGTTCCGTAAGTGGACACGCGCGATTGTGATAGACCTTGGGGCTAGCAAACGAACGGGGCGCGGCACATAGTAGCGCCATGACGGTGTTCAATCGTTTTAAGGCCTATCTAAAATGCCCTGACTGTGGGCGGGCTGCGGTTGCAGGCTTGTCGAAATTTGACGGTTATAGACCGGATGATTCAACCATGATTGACCATCTGCCGAGGGGCTTCAAGGTGGTGAACCAGAAAAGCTGCGTCGCGAATATCGACCTCGTTTGCGAGAAGTGCGGCGTATCTGCGATCACCAGAGACAACCAGCCCGAATAATCCCCCAAACGCCCCAAGGGACTCCGCCAACTTGACGCCGGCGTCGAGGCGTCAGGACCACACGACTTCGCCGTCCGCTTTCGCGCCGGAGGCGGAAGCCGTAACCCGCACCTCCGCGGCGCGCTGGCAGAAGCCGGTCTCCGATTGCGCACGGCGTAATCCTGAATACGATGGTGCGAACCGGCTCGCTAGCAGGAGGTTCGCGATGGCTCTCAACACCGACAAGATCGACGACGCGGCGCTGGCGCTGCTCTATCTGACGCTGCACGACGGCCACAGGGCATGGAAAGGCATGGATTGGGGTGTGCTCGGTCGTCTCCACGAAAAGGGCATGATCCACGATCCCGTGGGCAAGGTGAAATCGGTGGTTTTTACGCAAGAGGGATTGGAGCGGGCGAAGGCGCTGTTTGAAGAGATGTTCAAAGAATAGTAGCCCCGCATAGCAGCGTAGGGCGGGTTAGGCGACCTGTCCGCCGTAGCTCAAGGAGCGAAGGCGGGAAGCCGTAACCTGCCACTGCGAGAAATTCGTGCGAAATGAAGTTGGCGGATTACGCCTCGCTCATCCGGACTACGGCAATCGTGACCGGATCACCGCCCGAGTGACGCCACGCACTCGATTTCGATCAGCATCTTCGGATCGGGCAGCGCCTGGACCACGCAGGTGGTGCGCGCGGGGTAGGGCGCCGGTCCGAATGCCGAGGCATAGAGCGCGTTCATCGTGGCGACGTCGGAGGCGCGCGTCAGCAGCACGTTGACCTTGGCGAGATCGTGGAAGGTCGCGCCGGCTTCGTCGAGCACCCGCTTGATGTTCTTGACGACAAAGCCGAACTGCGCCTCGAAGCCCTCCGGCAGCGCGCCCTTTTCGTCGAAGCCCGGGATGCCGGAGACGAACAGCAGATCGCCGACGCGGGCGGCGAAAGAGAGCGGCGGGGCTTTGATGCCGGCGGGCGGAGGGAAGTGCTGGATGGACATCACCGGTTCCCTTGATGAGCTTCGGGGCTTATGTCTATGTTCACTTAATGGTTCTGCTTTTGTGTGGACCGGTGTGCCAGTCTCACGGTCTCGGAAATGCTCCTCGTACCAGTTATTCTTTCGATCAATTAGCCGTTGTAGCGCGACAATCTGGATGGGAACACAGCGACAATCAGGATGGCCATTTCGGCGGTCGCGGCGAGAGGATGATTGTCGCGGCGCGACGATAACGCAAGCGATATTTGCGTGACCGTGAGTTTGATTGTCGTGGAGCGACAATCAGGATGAGCCTTTGATTGTCGCGCGCGTTGGCGGACGTCCCGCTCCGCGGGCTTTGTCGACAGCCGCTTTTCGCCGATAGCTGTCGACATTCATTTCAAGGATCGTGGAGTGGTGTACGAGGCGATCGATGGCCGCGAGAGTCATGGCTTGATCCGGGAAGATTTTGCCCCATTCGCCGAATGGTTGATTGGCGGTGATGAGCATCGATCGCCGCTCGTAACGGGCGCTGATTAGTTCGAACAGAACGCTGGTCTCGGCTTGATCCTTGGTCACATAGGCGAGATCGTCCAAAATCAGCAGGTGATATTTGTCGAGTTTGGCGATCGCCGCTTCGAGCGCGAGATCACGGCGCGCGATCTGGAGCTTTTGCACGAGGTCGGTGGTTCTGGTGAACAACACGCGCCAGCCCTTTTCGATCAGAGCCATGCCGAGCGCCGCCGCCAGATGCGATTTGCCGCCGCCAGGCGGACCAAAACACAAGAGATTGGCGCCCTTTTCGAGCCAGGCGTCACCGGCTGCAAGCGCCTGCACCTGCGCCTTTGAGATCATCGGCACGGCATCGAAGTCGAATGCGTCGAGGGTCTTTCCCGGCGGCAGTCGCGCTTCTTCCAGGTGACGTTCGAAGCGGCGCCGGCTGCGCTCCACCATCTCCTGTTCGGCCAGCGCAGCCAGGAAGCGTGCGGCGGGCCAGCCTTCCTTGTCGGCGGTCTCCGCCAAAGCGGCCCAGATCAGCTTGATGCCGGGCAGGCGCAGTTCGCTGAGCAGCAGTTCGACACGGGCGGCGTCGATCTTGACGGTCGCGTTCATGCGGTTTCTCCCACGGTTGCGGCGATCTGGTCGTAGATGGCGAGCGAGGGCAGCGTGACGATGACGACCGGCAATGCCATGCCCTTCGGGCGGAAGCGTTCGATCAGCGCCTTGAGATCCGGCAGGACGCCGTCGTCGAGAGTGGCTTGCAGCACAGCACCGAGTTCCGCCTCGCAGGCCCGTTCGTGTGCGAGCGCCAGAAGGCCGACCATGACGCGGCAGGCTGGTCTCTCGCCGATTCCAGCGAGCAAAGCGTCGAACGCAAGGGCGTAGACACGGCGGGGAAACAGCTGGTCGCGATAGACCAGATTGAGCAGCGCCATCGGCTTGCGGCGCAGCGAATGGATGACATGGCGATAGTCGATGACATGTCCGTGCTTGCCGTTTGGCTGCGTTCGCCCGCGCCGCAAGGTGACGATGTGCGTGGCTCCCTGGAAGCATTCGAGCCGGTCGTCATAAAGACGCACACGCAGCCGGTGACCGATCAATCGGGATGGGACCGAGTAAAACACCTTGCGCAACGTGAAGGCGCTTGATGTCGTGACGTCGACGTTGACCTCCTCATAATCGGCGGTCTTGCGGACCGGCAGTTTCTTCAGCGCCATCCGCTCCTGATCGATGCGCTTGGCATTGCGCGCGTTGCCGCGGCCAACGATCTCGTCGACAAAACCCCGCCAGGCCGGAAGATCGTCGAAGTCGCGCGAGCCGCGCAGCAGCAGGGCATCTGCCAGCGCTCTTTTGAGATGGCCATGCGCGCTTTCGATCGAGCCGTTCTCATGCGACACGCCGGGATTGTTGCGGGTCGGCGTCATGCCGTAATGGCCGCAGAACGCCTCGTAGCGTGTCGTCAAATCCTCTTTGGCGTCGGCGCCGAGATTGCGGAACGCGGCCGAGAGGCTGTCGCTTCGGTGCTGCTCGGGAACCCCGCCCAGCGACCACAGGGCGTTCTGCAACCCTTCCGCCAGTGCGACAAAACTTTCGCCGCCAAGTACGACGTGGGCGTGCTCGAAGCCGGAAAAGGGAAGACGGAAGTGATAAAGCCGGCAGTCCAGCAACTGGCCTGCAACGGTGACGCCAAGATCGGCGACCTCGGTGAAGTCCGACAATCCCATGCGTCCCGGCGGATGCTCCTGGCGGAAGATCACCTCCCGATCCGGACCGTTCACCGCCCGCCATGCCCGAATGCGCCGCTCGAGCGTCCGCCGCGTCCCCGAGCCCAGCTCCGGATGCCGGCGACATAGCTCCTCGAAGACGGCGATCGGCCTCAATCCGGGAGCAGCTTTGAGCATCGGGAGGACGTCGTTCTCCCAGACATCGGCGAATGGATCAGCCCGGCGACGTTCGCGGGGCGACTTCTTCTGGGTGGGAAGTCGGGGATCCTTTTCGAACCGGTAGGCGGCGGAGGTGCTGAAACCGGCCTTGGCACCGGCGACGGCTGGCGAATGGGTACGACGCAAGCTCATGAAAAGCCTCATTTGTTGATCGGTGACATGCCGGCCGGCCAAAGAATTGGTCCTCTCGAAGGAGAAGCCGATCCTTTACCAGCCGCCGTTACCGCCAAATGAGGCCCCTTCGGGCGTCGACGCCGCTGCCGGGGTAACTCCGGTCGGGCTACGCCCTCCCTTCGTCACCCCGGCAGCGGCGCATTCTCATCCTGATTGTCGCGGGATTCTCATCTTGATTGTCGCGCCGCAAGCCGTCGCATTATATTCCATTTGCCAGTTTTTCGGTGAAAGTCGTCGCCCTCTATTAACTCGCGTACTACTCTGCTTCTACCCTCATGGTGCTTGGAGTGCGTTTTGAGGTAGACGCTAGTGCAGGCCGCCATGTGAACTGAGACATGAGCGGTCCGGGCCGTAGATCCGCATCTTGGGCAACCTTGGCGTTGCTCATCAGCTAGCTTTTCCAAATCCTCCAAGGGCTCTCCGCAGCCGCTGCACGTCCAGTCCGGCATTGAAATTTCCTCCGTGTCGTAAGCAGCCCGTAGATGGGTTGAGCGAAGCGAAACCCATCGGGGCCATCGCGATATGCGATGGGTTTCGCAGGGGCTCAACCCATCCTACGAGCTATCGCGGAAGCACGAATCGTGCCTTCTCACTACGCAGCATCTCGAATGGCGTGATGCATTTCACGTTTAGGCCAATGCAGGCGTTGGGAATCTTGATTTTCTTCGTTGAATTCGAGGCGATCTCGTGACTAACGATCACGTGCTTATGCGCGATTGCGTGTCCTACCAAGTAGTAGTCCGCAACTTGCAGGAACGTATTGACAGCAGCCGGTTCGTAATTCTGAGTTGACGCCCAAGTGCTGAGAGGTCCCAATGCCGCCAATAACGCCGCATCTGGTCTCAAAAAGAACTTCGCGCCCAAGTTTGACGCCCATTGGGCAAGCTCGTCACTACCCGCCTTGATTTCATCTTCGACCTTCTCGATGCTAAATACGCTACCAGCAGCATTGCTAACCAATAGCCATTCCCAGAATGCGGGACAAAAATCCAAACCATAGTGAAGGTTCTTAGCCTGGATGAACACGTTGGCATCCAACAAATAGGCCATCAAATTATCCCAAGATTATTTCCCAATTCGCGGAACGTTGATAATTTAGAGAAGCCAAGAAGTTTAAATGCGTCTCGATACAAAGTTTGACCTTCGAGCGTATTCGCGACAAGTGCCCGAGCGAATTGTTTTCCAACTCGTGCGCCTTGCGTGAGGTAGAAATCTCCACCGGAGGATTTTGGAAAGGCTAATAGTCGAGAAAGCTCTTCTTGATAGCATTTCCACATCTGGTCTTTAGTTAATACGCCTGCATCGAACATTCTTCTTAGGACAACGAGTGTGCTAATCTTGAACTGGCGGGCTAGCCGATCCAGCGTTTGACGGAGCTCTTCGTTCTTGCGCAGCTCACCTTGAAGGATGTTGAGTGGAACTAGAACTTCCGCAGCAACTCGATTGCACCATAGTTCCACTTTGTTAGCTGGGATCATCACCGGCGCGACGTCGCTCAGAGCGCTTTGACCGAGCCAGATATGAGCGAGCTCGTGTGCAAGTGTAAATATTTGGGCAGCCTTAGTATCTGCCCCATTTATAAATATAAGGGGTGCAATCGGGTCAGACAGCGCAAAGCCTCGAAATTCGTCGGTATCTAACTTGCGATAATTGTTATTTCCGACGACGCCGTTCACCATAACGAGAACGCCAATTTTGTCGGCCTGTTCAATGAAGCGTCTCAGCGCGTCGGTCCAAGTTGGCGCTGCCCGCCTTTCTTCAATGTCAAATCCAAGAGTGGTTCGAATGTTTCTTGCCACAGACTCTATCTCGTCTGTTGCGGTTACCGAGCCGACAAAGCTCAGCGGTGCTTCTTTCGTGGAGAGAGCGAAGTTTCGGTACCACTCTTGGCGCTGCTGACAGATATATATCGTCTCAAGCAGGTTAGGTGTTGGTTCCTTGATCCGCTTGTTCTCTATCGTTCGAAAGTCGGGAATTGGGATTTCTTCCTTGGGAGGTTTGGCCAGGAAGAGGTATCCAATTGGAGTGTGTGTAGCTTGGGCGAAATGCTCCAACTGCTTCAGTGTGGGCTGCAATTCATTTCGCTGCCACTTTTCAAAGCGCGGAAAGCGTTGAAGAAAAGTGTCATCGTCTATTCCAGAACGCTTCCGCGCCCATCGGAGTAGTTCGGGGGTTACATCAACCCTCATCTTCGCATCCCAAGATTGTATCTATGAGAAGTTTAGTCTCTATATCACAACACTTTATTACTCTCCTTCACCTTCTCCGCGTCGAGATACACCTGCCCGCCCATCTCCTTGAATTTTGCCGACATCTGCGCCATCCCCGCCTTCGCCAAGGCTTCCGCCTTCGCCGAGGCTTCGGCGGACAGGTCGGCGGGCAAACCGTCTTCAAGGACGCCCGACATCGACATTCCCACCGACGCCGGGTCGTTCAGCGTCGCCGCATAATCCCGCACGTCCTGGGTGATCTTCATCGAGCAGAATTTTGGGCCGCACATCGAGCAGAAATGGGCGACCTTGTGCGCTTCTTTCGGCAAGGTCTCGTCGTGATAGCTGCGCGCGGTTTCCGGATCGAGGCCGAGGTTGAACTGGTCCTCCCAGCGGAAGTCGAAGCGAGCGCGTGACAGCGCGTCGTCGCGCAGTTGCGCCGCCGGGTGGCCCTTGCCGAGATCGGCGGCGTGCGCCGCGATCTTGTAGGTGATGACGCCGACCTTGACGTCGTCGCGGTTGGGCAGCCCGAGATGCTCCTTCGGCGTCACGTAACACAGCATCGCGCAGCCGAACCAGCCGATCATGGCTGCCCCAATGCCTGAGGTGATGTGGTCGTAGCCCGGCGCGATGTCGGTAGTCAGCGGTCCCAGCGTATAGAACGGCGCCTCGCCGCATTCCCTGAGCTGCTTGTCCATGTTGATCTTGATTTTATGCAAGGGAACATGGCCGGGGCCTTCGATCATCACCTGGCAGCCCTTCTTCCAGGAAATCTGCGTGAGTTCGCCGAGCGTCTCGAGTTCGGCGAACTGCGCGCGGTCGTTGGCGTCCGCGATCGATCCTGGACGCAAGCCGTCGCCGAGCGAGAATGAAACATCATACTTCCGCATCAGATCGCAAATCTCTTCGAAGTGCGTGTACAGAAAACTCTCCTTGTGATGGGCCAGGCACCACTTCGCCATGATCGAGCCGCCGCGCGAGACGATGCCGGTGACGCGGTTGGCGGTGAGATGGATGTAGGGCAGGCGCACGCCGGCGTGGATGGTGAAATAATCGACGCCCTGTTCGCACTGCTCGATCAGCGTGTCCTTGTAGAGCTCCCAGGTCAGTTTTACCGGATCGCCGTCGCACTTCTCCAGCGCCTGATAGATCGGCACCGTGCCGATCGGGATCGGCGCGTTGCGCAAAATCCATTCGCGGGTGGTGTGAATGTTGCGCCCCGTGGAGAGGTCCATGACGGTGTCGGCGCCCCAGCGGATCGCCCACACCATCTTGTCGACTTCCTCCTCCACCGACGAGGTCACGGCGGAGTTGCCGATATTGGCGTTGATTTTTGTCAAGAAGTTGCGGCCGATGACCATCGGCTCGAGTTCGCCATGGTTGATGTTGCAAGGAATGATCGCCCGTCCCCGCGCGATTTCACTACGCACGAATTCCGGTGTGATGAAGGGCGGAATCGATGCGCCGAAGCTCTCGCCGTCGGCAATCGCGGCTTCAGCGCGTTCGAGCTGCTGTTTGCGGCCTAGATTTTCGCGGGTCGCGACATAGATCATCTCCTTGGTGATGATCCCGGCGCGGGCGAATTCGAGCTGCGTGATCTTGTGGCCGTCGAGCCCGCGCAGCGGCTTGTGATGGGCGGTGAACGATTTCGCCGCATGCGCCGTGCCGACATTGCCGTTGTCTTCCGGCTTGATCTCGCGGCCCTGATATTCCTCGACGCCGCCCCGTTCGAGAACCCACGCCGTGCGGTTGCGCGGCAAACCCTTGTTGACGTCGATGGTCACAGCCGGATCGGTGTAGGGACCCGAGGTGTCGTACACCGGCAGGTTCGGCTCGCCGGCGCCTTCCGAGAGGATGATCTCGCGCAAGGGCACGCGCACGTCGGGCGCTTCGTCCGGTGTGACGAAGATCTTGCGTGACGAGGGCAGCGGACCGGTGGTCACGGCGGGAAGCGTGGTGTCCGGGTTGGAGCGAATGTTCATGGCGTCCTCCTGTGAATTTCTAGTTGTCGCGGCGTGGCGTTCTGCTCGTCATCCTGAGGTGCGCGCTCTTGCGCGCCTCGAAGGATGACAGCGCCGGGCCGTCGCCCTTCGAGGGCCGCTGAAGAAGCGGCCGCCTCAGGGTGACGGGTTAAGACCAATTGCTCTTGCATCACGCGGCCTCCGCGTTCGCACTGAGCCAGGCGCGCACCCGCGCGTCGGGATCGGGATTTTGCGTCACGTCGCTGACCACCGCGATCGAGTCGGCGCCGGCGGCGTAAATCTCGCGCGCCTGTTCGAGCTTGATGCCGCCGATCGCGACCAGCGGAAGTGAGCCGATGCGTTTCTTCCATTCGCTGATCTTCGGGATGCCCTGCGGCGCAAAGCGCATCGACTTCAGCGTGGTCGGAAAGATCGGCCCCAGCGCGACGTAGTCCGGTTTGGCGCGTAGCGCGGTTTCGAGCTCTTCGTCGTCGTGGGTGGAGAGTCCGAGCGTCAATCCCGCGGCGCGGATCGCCTTGAGGTCGGCGCTGGCGAGATCCTCCTGGCCGAGATGCAGATGTTTGGCGCCGGCGATGATCGCCGCGCGCCAGTAGTCATTCACAACGAGTTTGGCGGCAGTGCCCTTGATGACCTCGAGCGCATCAGCGACCATTTGCAGCGCGTCGGACTCGCTTAGGTTTTTGGCGCGCAGTTGAATCGTGCCGACGCCCAGCAGCGCCAGCCGCGCGACCCAGGCGACGCTGTCGACGACAGGATAAAAGCGATCAGTCCGGGCGATCAGGATACGGCATGCCAGAACGGTGTCCCAACGACGGGGGTTGAAGGGGAGGCAAAGTCGCGGGCTTCCATCAGGCCTGCTTCGATAGGCGGCGCGGCCGGCCTCGACGCCGCCGCGAAAGGCCTTTGCCATCGCTATCGCGTCGGCGGCCTTTGCGATCGCCGTGTTGAGCAGCACCGCGTCATAGCCGAGTTCGAGCGCGTGCGTCGCGTGGCTCGGCGCGCCGAGCCCGGCATCGACCACCAGCGTCACGTCAGGCAAGCGGTCGCGCAGCAATTTCAGCGCATCGGGGTTGATGATGCCCTTGGCGCTGCCGATCGGCGCCGCCCACGGCATCACCACCTTGCAGCCGGCGTCCACCAGCCGCATCGCTATGGAAAGATCTTCGGTGCAATAGGGAAACACCTCGAAGCCGTCTTTAATGAGAATATCCGCGGCCTCCACCAGGCCCACCACGTCCGGCTGCAGCGTGTCGTTGTCGGCGATCACTTCCAGCTTGATCCAGGAGGTCGCGAACAATTCGCGCGCCAGCTTCGCGGTAGTCACCGCCTCGCGCACGCTGCGGCAGCCCGCGGTGTTCGGCAGCACCGTGACGCCGAGTTCGCGGATCAGGG
>CAVWDY010000017.1:0-153547 GCA_963753875.1 uncultured Alphaproteobacteria bacterium
ATTCCACCGAGCGCATATGCGGCTCGGAGAAAGTCGGCTTGTGAACACCGGTCTTGTAGGTGCCGATGGCACGGAGCGCGTTGAGATCCGCAAGGACCCGAGCGCCATCGGCGTGCGGAGGATCGTCAGGCATGAAGGGCAACCTTAAGCATGTCGGCGATTTTGCCAACTGGCTCACTTAACTGATGGTGGGGCAACCAGGCTGTGAATTAAGTGGATAACCACAACAATGCCGGGATCGCATCATCTCGCGGCGAAGTTCTCTCCTCAAGCACCGCGGAAGTAAGCCCAGCTCATGCAAGGAAGAGAGCCCATGGCAATCCATGTATCGCAAACAAGTCTAGATAGTTACGATGCCGCGGTCGAGGATGCCGTTGAGGCCTGTCGCGAAGGAGTTTCTTGAAAGGGACCTTCAAAAATTAATGGCTCGAAAACATATGGCGTATTGATCAAACCGTGAGACAGGTCATCCGCCGCGGCGATGTGGGGGTTCCCACTGAGATTGCGCTGCACAACAATACGTCTGCCACCGGGTTTGCTTAAGCGAGCCATTATTTAAACACATCCTCTACGCTTGATGATGGCGCGCCACGAATCAAATCATGATTGGGGACTGTCATGAAGCGAAGCTACCTTGCGTCATTATCTACCGACGAGCTGTGGTTGCTCCGCGAAAAGATCACTGCGACGCTTAATGTAAAACTCTCCGCCGAAATAGAAATGCTTGAGAAGCGATTGAGGGGACTCAAAAGAGTTGGCGTCGAGCAGACAGTCAAGGGCCCCCAGCGCAGACCATACCCGACTGTTCTACCAAAATTCAGAAACCCAGACCAACCGTCGGAAACATGGGCCGGTCGCGGGAAGCAACCACGCTGGCTA
This sequence comes from uncultured Alphaproteobacteria bacterium, assembly GCA_963753875.1. Classification (GTDB taxonomy): domain Bacteria; phylum Pseudomonadota; class Alphaproteobacteria; order Rhizobiales; family Xanthobacteraceae; genus Bradyrhizobium. The sequence continues at coordinate 880 of CAVWDY010000017.1, forward strand.
AGAAAGCATCTTAGGTCAGGGAAAAGGATTGATGATTTTCGGATCGAATCTGTGGCGGCGTAAGCTCCACCAGTTAGCTTCGCTTGCAATTACGCGAATTCCGGCAGAATTTCAGATTGATCATGCGCGCGGGGGCGATCATGGAGACGATAGAAACGGCGATCTTTTGGCTGGAGGTTTTTTGGATGCCTGGTCTTGCGTTAACGGGCTATCTATTGCTGCCCAGACGCGGGGACGGATTTGGATCAGCTGGTCACGATCCGTGCAATGAACCATAGCCATCCAAGCGTGGCCAAGGCGATGGCAGCCAAGTATACCGCGTGCACGAGCCTTACCGGCAGCAAAGGCGCGGGCTCTGCTGAATGAAGCGGGACGTTTGGATCGTTTCGCTTGGACCCCGCGGAAACATTTCGCTCAGCTTTCATGGGGCCGCTCCGGCGGATAACGTGAAAAACAGATACCCCCAAAAGCATCATCGCCTGGCGACGTTGTCAGCACTAGGGAAAATGTGCGGCATTAATAGAGCATGCGGTTGGCACAGCAACTGAACTCGCTTATTAAGCTTGATGTCGGCGCTGCGGGTTAATGATCCAGGGCGGAATATTTAGCCGTCGCGGGTGCGCCCGCCCGCATTACGTCGTCTTCGTTTTTTGCCGTCGACCTTTGGGTCGATATCGGCACGAGGACTTCGCGACAATTCCAATTCAGCCTCGTGGACTAGTTTGCGAAGCTGCAGCAGTTCTCTGAATCGACCGGCAATATCGCTCGGCTTCCTGGACTTCTTTGGGCGATCCGACGTCATTTACTCTTCTCAAACAGGCTCAAGTTAGCGAGGCCGCCCCGAACATCGGACGCTCGATGATCGTGGATCAAACCAATGCCCTCAAAGCCGAGCAGCGGCGTCGGGGGTCAATAGAATATCACCGGGTGTTCTTCCAACAATTGTTCCCGAATTGTACCGGTTTGGATTCCACGCACAAGTATCCTCGCGGTTTCGATATCGTTTGCCGTTATGCAGAGTTCAACGATGTGATAAAGGGCGCTGTCGCGATACCAAACATCGGTAATATTTTTGGCCAGCTCTAGCGACATTCTCCTTGCGCTCTCGAATCGTTGCCTTTCACTCTTTGCCAAATCGTCATATGAAGATTGCGCGACGCTCTCGGCACTGGCCGTCGCAACCGCGCACATATTCCTTATTTTCGCGAGCACCTGTGCTTCAGTATCGATCTTGAGATCGGACGCAGAAGCTGGAACCGAACTGGGTGGTGCTTTCAACTGTTTCTTGAACCACTTCATTGCCGGAGCGCTCGCTCACATCTAAAAACCGATGAGAGCCAGAGCTATCCAACCGATGGCTACTGCCAGCGGTAGGCTAGCCGCGACCGAAATGATAAGCCTGATCGTCCGACTGCTCATGTTTACCGCTTTGCCCAGCCTCGACTAACGATGGCGGGACTGGACAAACTCTGCGCGATAATTCGACGATAGTGTTTAAGCGAAGCATTGCAACGAAACTCGCTTATTAAGCTTGATGTCGGCGCTCCGGGTTAATGTCGAGATCGACGGCATCTTTGCGCGGGCTAGAGCGCGATGGCTTTCGATTGAATTGGTCAGTCGGCGGGTTCCGCTTCACCTCTCCCGCTTGCGGGGGAGGTCGACACGCGAAGCGTGGCCAATTCGCTGCGTGGGCGAGGCTTGCGCGGCCTTCGCGATAGCGCCGGACTCTTCACCTTTTGTTTAGGACACCCAGGCTCGCCCGTATTGATACGGGGAAGACTCTGCGGATTTATGTCGTTTAGCGAGAATGGCCCAGTGGTGCATGAAGAGAAGTTCTGAAGTTGGCCGGAACAATCGGCGCTTCATTGCTAGACCATCCGGGAGCAGCTGTGGCTAGACGCTCAAGCAGTCGAAGCATCGATCTCAGCGAGTTTGAGGTTCGACAAGACCGAGGATTTCAAATGCTGCCCGTGCTTGAAATCAACTTCGCCCTGTGGGGTATGTTAGTTTGCGGGGTGATGGAAGCAGCTCGATATTTCGGCGTTCTCTTCTAGTCCGCAAGCCATCGAATGAGTTCGACGGCCGCCCAGCCCATCCCGATCAGCCATCCGACGGTGGCGACGCCACAGAGCCAGCCATCCTGCTGGCCGCAACTCTCTTGGCCGACGCAAGCCGATACCTGACGATGTTTTGGCTGAGCCCGCAACCGCGCCAAGGTCGAGGTTCCCGCGCTCAGGGCGTACAGGTCCAAGCCACCCGCCCGTGAATTGTTTCAGCCTGATTTGGGCATTTCGCCCGCCGTTGGTGCCGCGACGGCAACTCGGCGGCATTTTCTCGTCCAGCCAGGGAATCCGCCATCGCCAACGCGCCTGTCAATCCTTGGCGGTCGCGGGGCTTTCGCGCAGGGTTTTTGGCTTGAGTGTTACCTGGTTCACAGACGGCGGAAGGAACGACAGCTAAGTCAATAGCCAGGTCAACTTAAGCGGGGAGCGGTGGGTGAAGCCGATGGGACAAACCAGGAAGGACGCCACTGTCGAGACGATCGGCCTTCGCTATGCGGAATTGCTGCGTCTGCGCAGGTATGTTCAGCGGCTTGAGGGTCTGTGCCAAGACAAGGCAGGACCAAACGAACGTCGAGCCCGTCCGGCAATCGTCATGGAGCGAGAAACTCCCGCAGCCGAGCGAGTTCTACAATGTGCCCGGCGGATAAGACGGCGCTGCTAGTCCAAGTAGCCCTTTAGCCCCCCGGAGAGGGCACCGTACTGCGCGCAAATATTGGCGTCGCCCGATCCCGTATAGGAGTTGATGACATCGCCCGCCATAACGACCTGGACCTGGCATCCGGCAAGAGGGTTACCCTCCTGCCACGTGTAAACTTTTTGTCCCGCAATCGTTTGCGTTTGATTAGGCGGCCAGCCAAGCTTGGCAGTGACGGCGCTAAGCGGCTGACCCTTATAATTGGGCCCTCCCAAATTGAGGGTGCCGACAGAGCAACCGGCCAAGGCCAGGGCAACCAAGATCACCAGACTACGCATTCACCCGATCTCCCCGAAAGTCGAATCCAAACCGAACGTGTGAGTTTTGCCACTTTGGCTGAAAACCGTTGTGAATTCAGGGGCCATTTGAGCCGGTGGCGCTCCCTAGAAATTGGCGCTCCCTAGCGGAATCGAACCGCTCTCTCCACCGTGAAAGGGTGGCGTCCTAACCGATAGACGAAGGGAGCGAAAACGCCTGCTTCGCCACGGCCGACCCGGCCGCGGCATCGCCGCTTCGCTTTGAACTCAAAGCACAAATACACCCGGCAGATCAACGCCTTGAGACCACGTTGGCGCCGTGCCACCTACGGGACCGTCGTGAGGGTCTGACTGGCGGCGGGCGAACGTATAGTGGCGTTTGCGCGCCCGGGCAAGCCGCGCGGAAGCCGGTTTTGCCGGCGAAATGCAAGGGAAAATGCAAAGGAAAATGAAGCTGTCCCGGCAGCCCGGCACCGTCGATCTCAGCGGGATCGCAACGGTTTCTAAAGCCTCCGTGGGGTAGGGAGGTACCGAGAGCATTTTCCACCGAAAGCAAGAAATGGCCGCAGCCAACAGGAAGCGAGCAGCGCGCAAGTCGGTGCAGCAGCCCGGGTGGATCACCCTCGACGGCGGTTTTGCGGCGCGTCGGTGCGTGGTGCACGACATGTCCAGCGCCGGTGCGAAGATCACGGTGGAGGCCGGCGTGCCGGCGGGCAGGTTGCGGCTCGCCTTCTCGCGCGACGCCAGGTCGGGCCGGAATTGCGAAGTGGTTTGGCGTCGCGGAAAATCGTTCGGCGTCAAGTTCGTCAGGTAGCCGCTCGCAGTTTCGGTCGGCCGCGCATCGCCGCGGACCATTGGGCGACAATCGCTCTCACGACATCGGCGGCGCGATGAATTGCACAAATCCCGGCCGGCTGCCGAATTGGGCGAACCAGCGCTCGAGATGGGTGAGCTTCGGTTTGCTGATGCCTTCGACGCCGAACCAGCGCCTCGCATAGGCGCCGAGCGCGATATCCGCCAGCGTGAACGCATCGCCTTCGATGAAGCGCCGGCTCGCCAATTGCGCATCGACGATGCGCCATTGCGCGGCCTCGGCGTCGGCATCTTTCTGGATCGCGGCCATGTCCCGTTCCGCGGCCGGGGTCCGCACCAGCGCCCAGAACACCGGACGATCGACCGGCTGCAACGTCGAGAGCGTCCAGTCGAGCCAGCGGTCGACGCCCGCGCGCACTTTCGGCGCCTGCGGATAAAGCGGCGATTGCGGCCGGTAGGCGAGCACGAGGTAGCGCATGATGGAATTGGATTCCCAAAGCACGAAATCGCCGTCCACCAGCGTCGGGCACGCGCCCGTTGGGATTCATCGCGAGATAGTCGGGCTCGCGGTTCTTGCCGAACGCCATGCCGGCATCGATGCGCTGATAGGCGAGATCGAGCTCGCGCAGGCACCACAGCACTTTCTGAACATTGACCGAATTGGCGCGGCCCCAGATCTTGAGCAGACCCTGATGGTTGCTCGGCACGATCTTTCCGCTCCCGACGATTGATCCGCGGGGGTCATAGCGGAATTTTCGAGAAAAAGCGCGTCGTTCGAATCCGTTGCATGAGGTGGCTCTACGGTCGTGACGAAAAAATCAGGCTCCGCCATCGGCGGAGCCTGATTGACGCATGATGTCGACTCGCAGGCTGTCTACCAGTGACCGGTGTTCGGCATCGAGATCCACGGCTCCGCCGGAGGTTTTGCGTCGCCCTTTTGCAGCAGTTCGATCGAATGCAGATCCGGCGAGCGCACGAAGGCCATCTGCCCGTCGCGCGGCGGTCGATTGATGGTGATGCCGAGTTTCATCAGGCGCGCGCAGGTCGCGTAGATGTCGTCGACTTCATAGGCGAGATGACCGAAATAGCGATCCTCGCCGTATTTTTCTTCATCCCAATTATAGGTGAGCTCGACCAGCGGCGCGCCGCGATTCTTGGGAGACGCCTTGAGCAGACCCTCGTCTTCGGGGGCGCACAAGAACACCAGCGTGAATTTCGCCTTCTCATTGTCGACGCGGCGAACCTCCTTCAATCCCAGCGCGTCCTGATAAAATTTGAGCGCGGCATCGAGATTGCGCACGCGCAGCATGGTGTGGAGATAACGCATGGTTTCTTTGCTCCTCTGGAGAGTTGAAGAGATCGCCATTGGTCCGGTGGAACTCAATAGCAGTAAAATATCGACCAGGGCAGGGTGTCGCGGGACACCGAAATCGAAAGCTCCGCCCCCTGGCCAATTTCTGATTTTCAGAATTTTCGCTTGACGGCGGGGTAGAAACAGGAATATTGCAATTCGGTCCCGTCCCACAGAGGGGCGGCTCGCGATCGTCACGAACGCGGGACGGGATGCGGTGGACGCAAGTCGCGCTATAGACGAGGGCGCTTTCTTGCGGACGGCGAAGTCGTGTGGTCCTGATGCCCCGACGCTGGCATCAAGTTGGCGGAGGCAACTCGTTAATGACGGTGGCAACAAAGCCCGGTCACCGGGGAGAGTACGAAGGAAACCGTTAAAACCATTGCGCGGGGAATGCCGGGTGATTCCGGTGTACTCGTGGTGACTAACGCGCGTGTTTACTACACACCACGCGCGGCTGCGGGCGCATCGGGCGCCCGGCATTCCCGTGTGCCGAGTATGGGCGACAGCTTGGAGGTGGAAGTCCTCTGTCCAGCCTGATGACGGCGAAGGACTAGCGAAGCGCAAGGGCGTCACCGCGAGGTGGGGTCTGAAGAAAGCGTGGAGCAAAGCCGCGGCCCGATGGACAAACACCGGATAACGAGGCCTACCCGGCCGGACGAGCGAGCGAGTGATCGCGAAGTCCACAGTCATCAAGGGTCGGGGTGGTAAATCCGGCGGGCGTGCGGCGAAGGCGGTCGGTCTTACCTCGGGAGGTCTGCGCTGTGTCCCGGTTTGGGGACTGAGGCCGTCGCAAGGGGCCGAGGAAACGCTGGCAGAGGCCGAAATAGAGATCGCAATCTCGTGGAGCCATGAGGTGCAGCACGAAGAATCCATCGAGCTCGAACTTCCGGCGGGTCCTGCGCAGTCGACGATCTCGGCGCCCGCCTGTCTCGCGCCCGGCAGTCTCGGGACGTGAGAACCTGAAGAAAGCGTTGGCGCAAGTGAAGCGCAACAAGGGTGCGGCGGGTGTCGACGGGATGACCGTTGGCGATCTGCCGGCCTACCTGAAGGAGCACTGGCCTACGATCCGGGCGCAGTTACTTGAGGGCACCTACCAGCCGCAGCCGGTGCGGCGGGTGGAGATACCGAAGGCGTCGGGCGGCGTGCGGCTGCTCGGCATTCCGACGGTGCTCGACCGCCTGATCCAGCAGGCGGTGATGCAGGTGCTGCAAGCCGACTGGGACGGAACGTTCTCCGAGACGAGCTTCGGCTTCCGGCCGAAGCACTCGGCGCATCAGGCGGTGGAGCGGGCGCAGGCGTACATTGCGTCCGGATACGCCGTCGTCGTGGATATCGACCTGGAGAAGTTCTTCGACCGGGTCAACCACGACATCCTGATGGGGCTCATTGCCAAGAGGGTTGCTGACAAGCGCATCCTGAAACTCATCCGCGGCTTTCTGACCGCGGGTGCGATGGAGGGAGGGCTGGTCAGTCCGACGGTGGAAGGCTCGCCGCAGGGTGGGCCGCTCTCGCCGCTATTGTCGAACCTGATGCTGGATGTGCTGGACAAGGAACTGGAGAAGCGCGGTCATCGCTTCGTGCGCTACGCCGACGACTGCAATTCAGTTAGATAAGATGAAACGCATCTATGTGCGCAGTCAGCGGGCGGGCGAGCGGGTGATGGCTGGCATCGAACGGTTCCTTGCAAAGCGCCTCAAGCTAAAGGTCAACAAGGCCAAGAGCGCGGTCGCCAAGCCGAGCGTCCGCAAGTTCCTGGGCTTCAGCTTCACCAGTGGGAACGAGCCGCGACGGCGCATTGCGCCGCAGGCGATCGTACCCCGCTTCAAGGCGAGAGTTCGGGAACTGACGCGGCGCACGTGCGGACGCAGCCTTAAGCAGATCGTCAAAGAGTTGTCCGCCTACCTCACCGGGTGGCGCGGCTACTTCGGCTTCTGCCAAACGCCGTCGGGGTTGAAACAGGAATATTGCGATTGGACACGTCCCTCAGGCGGCGGCTCGCGATCGCCACGAACGCGGGAACGGGATCCGGTGGCGCGAGTCGCGCTTCGACGCGGGCGCTATCTTGCGGACGGCGAAGTCGTGTGTCCTGATGCCCCGACGCTGGCATCAAGTTGGCGGAGCCAACTCCGTTAATGACGGTGGCAACAAAGCCCGGTCACCGGGGAGAGTCCGAAGGAAACCGTTAAAACCATTGCGCGGGGAATGCCGGGTGATTCCGGTGTACTCGTGGTGACTAACGCGCGTGTTTACTACACACCACGCGCGGCTGCGGGCGCATCGGGCTCCCCCCATTCCCTGCGCCCTCTGAATTTCAGAGGGCAGGACGTTCAGGGTAAAACTCGCGCGAAAGAAGCGGCGAGATCGCGAAGCTGTGGCTGCGAACGATGCTGTTTGAAATTTTGAATCTGCGAACGCGCCACCATAGATGTCGTCCCCGCGAACGCGGGGACCCATACGCCGAGGCCTCGCGTTCTTGGCACGGTGGCTAAGGGCTTCTGCTCCAACCAACACTTGTGGTTATGGGTCCCCGCGTTCGCGGGGACGACGTTGAGCGTTAGGGGGCGGGGTCGTCCGTTGGCTCGGAATGACGATCTCACCGCCGCCTTACGACCATAACGGCACGCGTCCAAGCGCGCGGCGCGGGCTTTCGCCGTGGCGCGCGCTCTCCAGCGTCGTGAAAAAATATTCCTCGCGCTCGCGTTTGAATTTTTCCTGGGTCGCTTTGAAGCTTGCCACGCGCGTGGCGATCTCTTCGCGCTCCCGAGCGCGGCGGTCTTGTTGTTCGGTCATGCCCATCCCTTTTGAGTCGTGTCCCGCCTTCATTGGCTTCCCAGATTGGGGCGCGAATGGGGATAAGGCGTTGCAGGATTGTGATTGTGGATAAGAGTCCTGGCTTCTTGTGGCCCGCGCACCTTCCCGATAGCCAGTGGAGGACAGGAGGCCTGCATGGCAAAAATCGATCTCAACTCGTTAAGCATCGAAGAACTCGCCGCATTGCGTGACAATGCAATCGACAAACTGGCTGAAAAGGTCGCGGCGCGGCAGGCCGAACTCGAAGCCGAACTGGAAAAGCTATCGCAATACGGCAAGCCCGCGAAGAAATCGCTTGGTGCGCCTGTGGTCGCGAAAGCCAAAAAGAACGACGAGGTCGCCAGGAAGAGCGACGAAGCCAAGGAACCGATCGCCAAGGCGGCGTGAAGGCTGCGGCGCTTGCCGGCGCCGTCGATCGCGCGATCATTGGCGGCACTTTATCGTTGGCGACACGTCGAAATGGCAATCCGATCGGCCGTGCTATAATTGTCACGGCTGAACCCTCGGATGACCCCCAATGATCGCTTCGGACCTGCGCAGCGGTGTGGAACAGCTCGGCGACATGATCGCCGAGGCCTCCGTCATCGTTCCCTTTACCGGCGCGGGCATTTCGACCGAGTGCGGCATTCCTGACTTCCGCTCACCTGGCGGATTGTGGACCCGCAACCGGCCGATCCCTTTTGACGAGTTTGTTGTCAGCGCCGATGCGCGCAACGAGGCATGGCGGCGTCGCTTTGCCATGGAACCGACCTTCGCCGCGGCCAGGCCCGGGCGCGGTCACCGCGCGCTCGCTTCGCTCTACAGGGCCGGCAAGATTCCCGCCATCGTCACCCAGAACATCGACAATCTACACCAGGTCTCGGGTTTTGCCGGGGATCACGTGGTGGAACTCCACGGCAATACGACCTACGCGCGCTGCGTCGGTTGTGGGCAGGCCTACGATCTTCCCTGGGTCAAAGCGCGCTTCGACTCCACCGGCAGTGCGCCGGGCTGCACGATCTGCGATGAGCCGGTGAAGACCGCCACCATCTCGTTTGGGCAGGCGATGCCGGAAGAGGCGATGCGCCGCGCCACGGAACTTGCCCAGCATTGCGACCTTTTCATCGCGATCGGGTCTTCGCTGGTGGTCTGGCCGGCCGCGGGATTTCCCTTGCTGGCCAAGAATTCCGGCGCCCGCCTGGTGATTATCAACAACGAGCCCACCGAACAGGATGATCTTGCCGACCTGGTGATCCGGCACGATATAGGGGAAACGCTAGGGCCGTTCGTGGGCAATTGATGCCGAATTGATTCGCTTCCGCGCAAGCCTGTTCATAGGTTCCCCGAGAATTGTTTTTTATCTATGCGCCGCAAGCGGGAGTGTTATCGTTTGATTCGAGAGATTCGCGTGGCGTCATCATGAACTTTCATGGACGGGCGCGTGTAGGCGCCGTCGCTTTGGATGGCGGGACGTAGATCATGAGTGGGGTCCGGGGTCATGGGGTCGGACGGATTTGAGTCCAAGAAGTTCGGAGGGCAGCCGTCCGGCGGGGCGGGGCCTAACAGGCTTGGGCCGGGCGGATTTTCCGCGGGCGAACGTGATCCGGCGATCGATGCCCTTTCGGGCCTTGGCGATGCCGCCGCCAACCTGGTCGAGATCACCGGCGTCATCAAATGGTTCGATGCATCAAAGGGCTACGGTTTCATCGTTCCCGATAATGGCTGGCCGGATGTGCTTCTGCACGTCACCGTGCTCAGGCGCGACGGCTACCAGACTGCCTACGAAGGCGCGCGGCTGGTCTGCGAATGCGTGCAGCGGGCGAAGGGCTATCAGGCGTTCCGCATCATTTCGATGGACGAGTTGACGGCGATCCATCCCGCGCAAATGTTGCCGCCACGGACCCACGTCAGTGTCACCCCGACCAGCGGCCTGGAACGGGCGCAGGTCAAGTGGTTCAACCGTCTGCGCGGTTTCGGCTTCCTGACCTGCGGCGAGGGGACGCCGGACATTTTCGTCCACATGGAAACCCTGCGCCGCTACGGAATGACCGAGCTGCGTCCCGGCCAGTATGTATTGGTGCGGTTCGGACCCGGTTCCAAGGGCATGATGGCGGCCGAAATTCAGCCGGAAACCGGCTCGCCGGGTCTGTCGTCGCACTAGTTGCAAAGACCCTTCCACTCCACTCCACTCCACCCGACGAGAACATGGATTGAGCGCTGAGGATGGCGTCACCGGCCCGTGCCGAAGGTCTGGTATTTGCCATGATCCTCAGGTTACGGTCGTCCGCGCGCGTTTTGCCTGACTTGCGTGGGTCGCTCAGGTTCACATGCGGTGGAATGCGTGCCAGCGAATGAATGAGAGCTTTTCCTGGGACAAGACCTGCCTCGCTTAGCGGAAAAGGTCTGTCAAAAGCTTCTGTGGGTGAGGTGAGAGCGTTTTGATGAATATTGATCGAACTGTTGGCTGGCACCGTCTGCGCGCGCGGTTTTGGATAGCAATCGCTCTGGCAGGCGCGCTTTACGCATTCACCGGCCTGGACGCGCGCGCGGCGAGCGTCCAGCCGCTCGAGATCGTGACCAAGTCCGGCGTGCAGGTGTTCTCGGTCGAGATGGCAACGACCGAGCAAGAGAAGGAAACCGGCCTGATGTACCGCAAGGAGCTGGCCGACGGGAAAGGAATGCTGTTTGATTTCTCGCCGGAACAGGAAGTGTCGATGTGGATGAAAAATACCTACATCTCGCTCGACATGATCTTTATTCGGGCCGATGGCCGGATCCTGCGGATCGCCGAGAATACCGAGCCGTTGTCCACCAAAATCATTTCGTCGAGGGGGCTGGCAAAGGGGGTGCTGGAGGTGATCGCCGGCACGGCGCAGAAATACGGGATCGCACCCGGCGACCGCGTGGCCCATCCGCTGTTCAATGGCCGGTAACCGGCCCGGAAGCGAGAGCCGGAGCGGTTCGGATTGAATCGGCGTCGAAGCTCCGCTCTCTTGTTTGGACGCCCTTTCTTCGTGCGAACCGGTACCCACTCGCTCGAAGACGGCTCGAAGACGCTTCTGTCTTGCTGGCAAGGCTTTAAGCGTGTATCGACGACATTTCCCAAATGATCGGGGTATAGCGCAGCCTGGTAGCGCGGCAGTTTTGGGTACTGCAGGTCGTTGGTTCGAATCCAGCTGCCCCGACCAAAATCGCCGTTGATTCCCTTACCTTTTTCCCTCGCGATTCTGACACGCGGTTCTTACGACCGGACCCGGTTTGTTCAGCCTCGATTCGGCTGCGCGCGGCACCCCGCCACGCCATTCCGCGGTAAGTCGGCTAAGGGTCTGAAGGGTAGGCCCCGAGCCTGTGAAACACATCAAGCGTTGTGGCTCAAGAAGTTGGATCGTCAATGAACCGTTGCGGGCGCGCGAAAGCCTCAAGCTGTTCCTTGCTGTCGATGACGATCTCGCGGCCGCGGATGCGCACGCCGTGTTCGGTCAACAGCGCCAGGCTGCGGGATAAATTCTCTCGCGTGGTGCCGATGTGAGAGGCCAACGTGCCGCGATCGAACGGGATCACGATATTTGCCAGAGCCGCGTCCTTGTGCGCCTCGGTCAGGATCCAGTTGGCAAGACGCTCAACGCTTGACCGGGCCATGTAGCCCTTCAGCTTCTTGATCGACGACCGATAGGCGAATGCAAGCTCCCGTGCCACGATGCGCGCGAACGCGACGTCCCGATCGAAAATGTCGCGGACGCGTTGCGCCGGAATCAGCAAAATGCGCGAGTCGGCCAATGTACGGGCGGAGTTCAGATAGGGCTGGTCGCTGACCACTGCGGCAAGAATGAACGTCGAAACCGGGTTGATCAGGGAGATCCCCCATTCGACGCCGTTCTGTTCCGTGAATATCTCGACCAGGCCTTCGACAACGACATGCAGGAAATCGGCGTGATCGCCTTCGTGGATGAGAATGACACCGTTCGGGAATTGCTGCAGCAGCGCTGCGTCCAGCAGGCTCGCGAGGCTTTCCTCTTTCATTTCGGAAAACAGCGGCAGAGCCTTCAACTGGGCCAGTTCGTGAGGGCGCAACAAGCTTGCTCCTGATTTCTAACGATGGCGTGGCTATTTTGATATTTATCAAGCTAAGTCGTGATAAGCAGCAACCACCGACGTGTTACCAGTCAAATTGCACCGCAACAATTCTTATAATGCGCGTTTGACAGCGTTCCATTTGATCCATCACAAACCGGTCCTCCCCAATTTGGTCATCTCTCTCCCCCGAAGCGCTCTCTGTGGGGGATTCTTATGGTCACGGCGGACTCAAGCACCGTACATCAAGGCCGGGCACTCTGGCTTTCAACCATATCCTTCACGATTTGCTTCGCGGTCTGGACGATCTTCTCGATCATCGGCATCCGGATCAAGCAGGAGCTCGGGCTCAACGATACCCAGTTCGGCCTGCTGATCGGCACCCCCATCCTCTCGGGATCGCTGATCCGCCTGGTGCTTGGAATCTGGACTGACCAATATGGCGGACGGCGGGTCTATACCGTCGTCATGCTCGCCGCGGCGGTCGCCACCTACTTGTTGACCTGGGCGCACAGCTATCTCGAATTCCTGGTCGCGGCCCTCTTTGTCGGCATCGCCGGCGGTTCATTCGCGGTCGGCGTCGCCTATGTCTCGCGCTTTTATTCCGCAGGCAAGCAAGGCACGGCGCTCGGCATCTTCGGCGCCGGCAATGTCGGCGCCGCCGTGACTAAATTCGTCGCGCCTTTCGTGCTGGTTGCCTATGGCTGGCAGACGGTGGCGCAGGTCTGGGCGCTCGTCATCGGGTTGATGGGAATAACCTTCTGGATTTTCTCGGAGGAAGATCCGGTCGTCCGCGCGCGACGTGAGAAGAACGAGAAGCCGAAAAGTGCGTGGCAGGAACTCGAGCCGCTGAAGAACGTCCAGGTGTGGCGTTTCTCGCTGTACTACTTCTTCGTGTTCGGCGCCTTCGTCGCGCTGTCGCTGTGGTTGCCGCAGTATCTCATCAAGGTCTACGGCGTCGATATCGAGACCGCCGGCATGACGGCGGCGATGTTCTCGTTCCCCGCCAGCGTGTTCCGCGCCTATGGCGGCCATCTCTCGGACCGCTACGGTGCCCGTCGCGTATTGTACTGGACGTTCCTCGTCGCGGTCGGCTGTACCTTTGTCCTGTCTTATCCGCCCACCGATTATCTGGTGAAGACGGTCAGTGGTACCGTTGGCTTCCACCTGGAAATGGGTTTGGTGCCGTTCACGGTGACCGTGTTCGTGCTTGGTTTCTTCATGGCGCTCGGCAAGGCCGCCGTCTTCAAGCACGTCCCGGTCTACTATCCGAACAATGTCGGCGCCGTCGGCGGCCTGGTCGGCATGATCGGCGGTCTTGGCGGCTTCGTGCTCCCGATCGCGTTCGGCGCGCTGGTCGACCTGACCGGCCTCTGGACCAGCTGCTTCATGCTGCTGTTCCTGCTGGTGTCGGGCGCGCTGATCTGGATGCACGTTTCGATCCGGCAGATGGAACGCGGGGTCGTCGGCGAAGCCCTGAAGAAACTGCCCGAACTCCCGGAAATGGAGGAAATCCACAAGCCCGAGCATGTGGGGGTGTTGTCCGGCGCAGTGCTGACCGACTGGCGTCCCGAGGACAAGACTTTCTGGGACACCCAGGGACGCGCCATCGCGCGGCGCAATCTCTGGCTATCGATTCCGGCGTTGCTGCTCTCGTTCGCGATCTGGCAGGTCTGGTCGGTGGTGGTGGCGAAGCTGCCGACGGTCGGCTTCAAGTTCACCACGGCCGAGCTGTTCTGGCTGGCGGCACTGCCCGGCATCTCCGGTGCCGTATTGCGTATTTTCTACTCCTTCATGGTGCCGATCTTCGGTGGGCGGCTGTGGACCACGCTCGCAACCTGGTCGCTGATGATCCCCGCCGTCGGCATCGGATACGCCGTGCAGGCGCCATCGACGCCGTACCCGGTGTTTCTGGCGTTGGCGTTGTTGTGCGGTTTTGGCGGCGGCAACTTTGCCTCCTCGATGGCCAATATCTCCTTCTTCTTCCCGCGCGCCGAGAAGGGCAACGCACTCGCGCTCAACGCCGGCCTCGGCAATCTCGGGGTCAGCGTCGTGCAGTTCGTCGTCCCGATCGCAATTACCGCTGGCGTGTTCGGCTGGCTCGGCGGCGATCCGGCGATGGTTGCGAGCGGAACGCAGAAGGTGCCGCTCTGGCTGCAAAACGCGGGCTTCATCTGGGTGCCGTTCATCGCAGCCAGCGCGTTCGCCGCCTGGTTCGGCATGAACGACATCGCGTCCGCGAAAGCCTCGTTCTCGGATCAGGCTGTGATTTTCCAGCGCAAGCACAACTGGATCATGTGCTGGCTTTATACCGGCACCTTCGGCTCGTTCATCGGCTACTCCGCGGGCTTCCCGTTGCTGGCAAAGACCCAGTTTCCGAGCGTTGACGCGCTGCAATTCGTCTTCATCGGACCTCTGGTCGGTGCGCTGTCGCGCTCAGCAACCGGCTGGGTTGCCGACAAATGGGGCGGCGCGCGCGTCACCCTGTGGGTGTTCGGCCTGATGATGGTCGGCGTGCTCGGGATTCTCTATTTCCTCGGCATCAAGGACCAGCCCGGCGCGTTCTGGGGCTTCTTCGCCATGTTCCTCGTGCTGTTCTTCGCAACCGGCGTCGGCAACGCGTCGACGTTCCAGATGATCCCGAACATCATGCGCAAGGAAATGGAGCGGCTGATGCCGTCGGCCGATGCCGCGACCCGGCTGCGCCAGGCCGAGAAGGAATCTGCAGCGATCACCGGGTTCACCTCGGCGATCGCCGCTTTCGGCGCGTTCTTCATTCCGAAGTCATATGGAACGTCGATCGATCTCACCGGCGGCGTACAGGCGGCATTGTGGGGATTCTTCGTCTTCTACGTGACCTGCGTCGTGATCACGTGGGCTGTCTACACCCGCAAGGGCGGCCTGCTTCACGACATCGAGCGAGGCGGCCGGCCTTCGCCCGCAGCCCAGCCCGCCGAATAAGGAGACCATCGATGAGCCATTTCCTAGACAGGCTGTCGTTCTTCACGCGCGCCAAGGTGGAATTCGCCGACGGCCATGGCGTGATGACGACCGAGGACCGCTCTTGGGAGGACGGCTACCGGAAACGCTGGCAGCACGACAAGATCGTGCGCTCGACGCACGGCGTGAATTGCACGGGTTCCTGCTCGTGGAAGGTTTACGTCAAGGGCGGTATCGTCACCTGGGAAACCCAGCAGACCGATTATCCGCGCACCCGACCGGATCTTCCCAATCACGAACCGCGCGGCTGCGCGCGCGGCGCCAGCTATAGCTGGTATCTTTATTCCGGCAACCGCGTGAAATACCCGCTGGTGCGCTCGCGGCTGCTGAAGCTGTGGCGCGAAGCCCGCGTGCTGATGACGCCGGTGGCGGCATGGAAGTCGATCGTCGAGGATCCGAAGAAGCGCGCTGCCTACGTGCAGAAGCGCGGCCTCGGCGGTTTCGTCCGCGCCAGCTGGGCCGAGGTCAATGAGATCGTCGCCTCGGCGAACGCCTATACCGCCAAGACCTATGGTCCGGACCGCGTGTTCGGCTTCTCGCCGATCCCGGCGATGTCGATGGTCAGCTACGCGGCCGGAGCACGCTATCTGTCGCTGCTCGGCGGCGTCTGCATGTCGTTCTACGACTGGTACTGCGACTTGCCGCCGGCTTCGCCGCAGACCTGGGGCGAACAGACCGACGTGCCGGAAAGCGCCGACTGGTACAATTCCGGCTTCCTCATCCTGTGGGGATCGAACGTCCCGCAGACCCGAACGCCCGATGCGCACTTCTATACCGAGGTTCGCTACAAGGGTGCCAAGAGTGTCGTGATCTGCCCGGATTATTCGGAAGCCTCGAAGTTCGCCGATCTTTGGGTGTCGCCGAAGCAGGGCACCGATGCCGCGTTGGCGATGGCGATGGGCCACGTGATCCTGAAGGAATTCCACGTCGATCGTCAGACCAAGTATTTCAACGATTATGTGCGCCAATATACGGACATGCCATTTCTGGTGCGTTTGGTGAAATCCGAGGGACGGCTCGTGCCTGAGCGGTTCGTGCGCGCCTCGGATTTCGCCACATCGCTCGACGAGGCCAACAATCCCGAGTGGAAGATGGTGGCCTATGATGAAACAAGCGGCGGGATCGTCGTGCCGAACGGCTCCGTCGGCTTCCGCTGGGGCGAGAAGGGCAAATGGAATCTGGAGGAGCGGGAGTCCAAGAGCCGCGAAACGAAACTCCGTCTTTCTCTCGCCGACGTCAAAGACGAACTGGCCGACGTTGCATTCCCCTATTTCGGCAATCGCGAGCACGATCATTTCCAGGGAACCGACCATCCGGACGTTCTCACGCGCAAGGTGCCGGCCAAGCGCATCGCGCTGAAGGACGGCGAGGCGCTGGTGGCTTCCGTCTATGATCTGTTCGTCGCCAATTACGGCGTCGACCGCGGCTTCGGCGGCGACCATCTCGGCAAGAGCTACGACGATGTGGAGCCGTACACGCCGGCCTGGGCGGAAAGGATCACCGGCGTGCCGCGCAACCAGATCGTCACGGTCGCGCGCGAGTTCGCAGCGAACGCCGAGAAGACCGGCGGTCGTTCGATGGTCATCGTCGGCGCCGGGCTGAACCACTGGTACCACATGGACATGAACTACCGCGGCATCATCAACATGCTGGTGATGTGCGGTTGCGTCGGACAATCCGGCGGCGGCTGGTCGCATTATGTCGGGCAGGAAAAGCTACGCCCGCAGTCGGGCTGGACACCCCTGGCGTTTGGCCTCGACTGGGGACGTCCGCCCCGGCAGATGAATTCGACCTCGGCCTTCTATGCCCACACCGATCAGTGGCGCTACGAGACGCTCGACATCAAGGAGATCCTGTCGCCGACCGCGCCCGCCGGCCCGTGGGATGGCGCGCTGATCGATTACAACGCGCGCGCCGAGCGGATGGGCTGGTTGCCTTCCGCGCCACAGCTGCAAACCAATCCGCTCGAGGTTTCCAAACTCGCGGCGGCGGCGGGCCTGGAGCCGAAGGACTACGTCGCAAAGGGCCTGAAGTCGGGCGACCTGAAGCTGTCGTGCGACGATCCTGACAACCCCAAGAACTGGCCGCGCAACCTGTTCGTCTGGCGCTCCAATCTCCTGGGTGCCTCCGGAAAGGGGCACGAATATTTCCTGAAGCATCTGCTTGGCACCGAGCACGGCGTGATGGGCAAGGATCTCGGCGAGGACGGCAGGAAGAAGCCGGCCGAGGTGAAGTGGCACGACGAGGCTCCGGAAGGAAAGCTCGACCTGCTGGTCACGCTCGACTTCCGGATGTCGACCACCTGCATGTATTCCGACATCGTGCTGCCGACCGCGACCTGGTACGAGAAGAACGATCTCAACACCTCCGACATGCATCCGTTCATCCATCCGCTGTCGGCAGCGATCGACCCGGTCTGGGAATCGCGCAGCGACTGGGACATCTACAAGGGCATCGCCGAGGCCTTCTCCAAGGTTTCACCGGAAGTGCTCGGCGTGGAGAAGGATGTCGTTCTCACGCCCATCATGCACGATAGCCCCGGTGAGATCGCCCAGCCCTTCGACGTGAAGGACTGGAAGAAGGGCGAAATCGATCCGATTCCCGGCAAGACCATGCCGGCGGTCACCGTGGTCGAGCGCGACTATCCGAACCTCTACAAGCGCTTCACCTCGCTCGGTCCGCTGATGAACAAGCTCGGCAACGGCGGCAAGGGCATGAGCTGGAACACCGACCACGAGGTCGATCTGCTCAAGAAGCTCAATGGCGTCGTGATCGAGGAGGGGGCCAGCAAGGGGCTTGCCCGGATCGACAGCGCCATCGACGCCTGCGAGGTCATCCTCAGCCTCGCACCGGAGACCAACGGCGAGGTCGCGGTCAAGGCATGGGCGTCGCTTGAGGGGTTCACCGGGCGAAACCACACCCATCTGGCGATCCCCAAGGAAGACGAGAAGATCCGCTTTCGCGACATCGTGGCGCAGCCGCGCAAGATCATCTCCTCGCCGATCTGGTCGGGACTGGAATCGGAAAAGGTCTGCTACAACGCCGGTTATACCAACGTCCACGAACTGATCCCGTGGCGCACGCTGACCGGTCGCCAGCAGCTCTATCAGGATCATCTGTGGATGCGCGCCTTCGGCGAAGGGCTCTGCGTCTATCGGCCGCCGATCGACACCAAGACGGTTAAGCCGGTGATCGACCGCAAGCCGAACGGCAATGCCTCGGTAGTACTGAATTTCATCACGCCGCACCAGAAATGGGGCATTCACTCGACCTATACCGACAATCTCCTGATGCTGACACTGTCGCGCGGCGGACCGATCGTCTGGATCAGCGAGACCGACGCCAAGGGCGCCGGCATCGTCGACAACGACTGGATCGAGGCCTTCAACACCAACGGCGCGCTTGTGGCGCGTGCGGTGGTATCGCAGCGCGTCAAGCAGGGCATGTGCATGATGTACCATGCGCAGGAGAAGATCGTGAACGTGCCGGGCTCCGAGCAGACCGGCCAGCGCGGTGGCATCCACAATTCCGTCACGCGCGTCGTTCTCAAGCCAACGCACATGATCGGCGGCTACGCGCAGCAATCCTACGGCTTCAACTACTACGGCACAGTCGGTTCCAACCGCGACGAGTTCGTCATCGTTCGCAAGATGGCGAAAGTCGACTGGCTCGACACCCCAACATCAGATCACCCCGGCACGCCCCGTCTGGAGGCCGCAGAATGAAAATCCGCGCTCAAATTGCAATGGTTCTGAATCTCGACAAGTGCATCGGGTGCCATACCTGCAGCGTCACCTGCAAGAACGTGTGGACCAGCCGTGAAGGCATGGAATACGCATGGTTCAACAACGTCGAGACCAAGCCCGGCATCGGTTACCCCAAGGACTGGGAAAACCAGGCGCGCTGGAAGGGCGGCTGGAAGCGCAAGCGCAACGGTTCGATCGAGCCGCGCATCGGCGGCAAGTGGCGCGTCTTGGCGAACATTTTCGCCAATCCGGATCTGCCGGAGATCGACGACTATTACGAGCCGTTTACGTTCGACTATCAGCATCTGCAGCAGGCGCCCGAAATGCCGGCGATGCCAACGGCCCGCCCGCGCTCGCTGATTTCGGGCGAGCGGATCGAGAAGATCGAATGGGGCCCGAACTGGGAGGAAATTCTCGGCGGCGAGTTCGCCAAGCGGTCGAAGGATACCAATTTCGAGGGCGTGCAGAAGGACATCTACGGCCAGTTCGAAAACACCTTCATGATGTACCTGCCGCGGCTGTGCGAGCATTGCCTGAATCCCGCTTGCGTCGCGGCGTGCCCGTCGGGCGCGATCTACAAGCGGGAGGAAGACGGCATCGTCCTGATCGACCAGGACAAGTGCCGCGGCTGGCGGATGTGCGTCTCCGGCTGCCCGTACAAGAAGATCTATTACAACTGGTCGTCGGGCAAATCGGAAAAGTGCATCTTCTGCTATCCTCGCATCGAGGCCGGCCAGCCGACGGTGTGTTCGGAAACCTGCGTCGGCCGCATCCGCTATCTCGGCGTGGTACTTTACGACGCCGACCGGATCGCGGAAGCCGCGAGCAAGCCTGACGAGCGCGACCTCTATCAGGCCCAGCTCGACGTCTTCCTCAATCCGCACGATCCTGCGGTGATTGCCGAAGCCGAGCGGCAGGGCATCCCCCATGCCTGGCTTGAGGCCGCGAAAGCCTCGCCGATCTGGAAGATGGCGATGGAGTGGAAAGTCGCGTTTCCACTGCATCCTGAATACCGCACCTTGCCGATGGTCTGGTACGTGCCGCCATTGTCGCCGATCACTTCGGCGGCGTCCGCCGGCAAGATCGGGCATGACGGCGAAATGCCCGACGTCAAGTCGCTGCGCATCCCGATGAAATATCTCGCCAACCTCCTGACGGCGGGCGACGAGAAGCCGGTAACGCTGGCGCTTGAGCGGATGCTGGCGATGCGCGCCTATATGCGGGCGAAAACCATCGACGGCGTCGTCGATGAAGCGATCGCCAAACGCGTCGGCCTCAAGCCCGCGCAGATCGACGAGATGTACCAGATCATGGCGATCGCCAATTACGAAGACCGTTTTGTCATTCCGACCGCACATCGTGAACTCGGGGCGGACGCCTACGACATGCGCGGCTCCTGCGGCTTCACCTTCGGCAATGGCTGTTCCGGTGGCGAGAGCGAGACCAACCTGTTCGGCTCGCCGCGCAAGGCCAGAAACCCGATGGAGATCGCATGATGAGAACGTTCAAGGTCCTGTCCGCGCTCCTGAGCTATCCGACCGAAGCGCTGATCGAAGCCGCGCCGGAATTTCTTACCGTGCTCGACGCTGAGAAGCTGGTGCCGGCAGCCTGCCGCGGCGCCGTCGATGTGCTGATCGAGGAAATCGCGGTCGGCGACCTCTATGACCTTCAGGAGCGCTACGGTCTGTTGTTCGACCGCAGCAAGACGCTGGCCCTGCATCTGTTCGAGCACGTCCACGGCGAAAGCCGCGACCGCGGCCAGGCCATGGTCGATCTCAAGGCGATGTACGAAAATGCCGGGCTCGCGATCGCGGCCAACGAACTGCCGGACTACGTGCCGCTGTTCCTCGAATTTCTGTCGACGCAGCCGGTCGCGGAAGCACGCGAGCTGCTCGGACAGGCCGCGCATATTTTCGCGGCGCTGGCCGAACGGCTTGGCCGGCGGGAGTCGAGCTACAAGGCGATCTTCGATACGCTGGTGGCGATCCCTGCGGAAGCGCCCCGACGCGGTATCGTCGACGAACTGTTGAAGGCCCCCGATGCCGACCCGATGGACCTGGTGGCGCTCGATGCCGCCTGGGAAGAAGAGGAGGTACGGTTCGGTCCGGGAACGCAGGGGCAGGGCGCTTGCGGTCACGAAGGCCTGATCGCAAAGCTTCGCCACGCGAGGCGCGCGGTCAATCGCGCGCCGTCAACCCTGCAGTGAGGAGTGACGCATGCAAGCGCTCAATTCAATCGTGTTCGGCTGGTATCCTTATCTCTGCCTGACGGTGTTCCTGTTCGGCAGCCTGGTTCGGTTCGATCGCGAACAATATACGTGGCGAACCGGATCGAGTCAGCTGTTGCGGCGGCGGCAACTAATCTGGGGCTCCAACCTGTTCCACGTCGGCATCCTCTTGATCTTCGTCGGTCATTTCGTCGGGCTTTTGACGCCGATCTGGGTGTTCGACATGCTCGGCGTCTCGCACGGCTTCAAGCAGATGTTGGCGATCGTCGCCGGCGGCGTTGCCGGCTTGATGTGCCTGGTCGGAATTTCCCTGCTGACGCACCGGCGGCTGTTCGATCCGCGCATCCGCGCCAACTCGTCGTTCGGCGACACCGCGATCCTGCTGTTGCTGTTCGCGCAATTGCTGCTGGGGCTGGCGACCATTCCGGTATCGATGGGTCATCTCGATGGCCATGAAATGGTGAAGTTCATGGGGTGGGCGCAGGGCATCCTGACGCTCCAGCCGGGCGTCGCTGCCAATATTCTGGACGTGCATCCGATCTTCAAGGCGCATCTGGTGCTGGGCATGACGATCTTCCTGCTGTTCCCGTTCACCCGGCTGGTTCATGTCTGGAGCGCGCCGGTCTGGTACCTCGGCCGCCGCGGCTATCAGGTGGTGCGCAGCCGTGACGGCCGCACAACCCGTCCGCTTCAGCCCGCGGAGTAGGTCATGAATTGCTCGGTCACCAATACGCTGCCGAAGCCGAAGACGATCAGCGTCAACGGCGCGGTGATCGCGCGCGAAGTTATCGCGCGCGAGGTGCAGAACCATCCGGCGGAAAAACCGATCCTGGCCTGGCAGGCAGCGGCGCGGGCGCTGGTGGTACGCGAGCTGCTGCTGCAGGAATCGAGGCGTCTCGGCATCGAAGCCGAGCCGCTGCGCGATCCGGAGGGACGCTCCGAGACCCCGGAAGAAGCGGCGATGCGTGCCCTGATCGAGCGCGAAGTCGTCACGCCGGAGCCCGATGAGGCCGCATGTTTGCGCTTCTACGAGCAGAACCGCGCGCGCTTCCGCTCCGGCGATCTCTATGAGGCCGCCCACATCCTGATCGCCGCTCCGCGCAGCGATCCCGCGGCGCGGACCGCGGCGCGGGCGACGGCCGATGCGTTACTGTTGGCCGTCCGGACTGATCCCGCATTGTTCGCGGAATTCGCGCGCAGCCATTCCGACTGCAAGACCTCGGCCGGGGACGGTGGCCGTCTCGGCCAGCTGACGCGTGGCCAGACTGTGGCGGAATTCGAGGCCGCGCTGCAGCGCATGCGGCCCGGTGAGTTCGCCATCGCCGAAACCCGCTACGGCTTTCACGTGGTCCGGCTCGACCACCATGCGCCGGGTCAGCTGCTGCCGTTCGAACTCGCCCGCGACCGCATCGCCGACTATCTCGCGACCAGCGTCCAGCATCGAGCGCTGGCGCAATATGTCTCGGTGCTGGCCGGCCGCGCTGAAATCACCGGCATTACGCTGTCGGTGTCGGCATCGCCGCTGGTGCAATAGGAGAGCCGCCATGCAGCTCGGTGAGATCATCAGGAGTTTCAGCGAGGAAGCTCCCGCCAGTGAGGCGTTGCTCGCCTGCAATGACATCGTGCTGTTCGCACGGGTTGGCGAGGCCGCGGAGCGCTTTGAAGAAACCGTAGGTGAATACGCAGCCGGCGCGGTGCGGCGCTTTGCCAATCTGGCCGCGAGCGAGGACTGGCTCGGGCTGGTGAATGCGATCGAGCGGGCGAACGACCCCGGGATCGACTGCCTGACCTACATGGTCAAGTGGTCGCTGAAGCAGGACGAGACGCCGCCGGCGCCCGCGCACGAGGGGTGCACCTGCGGGGGGAGCGGAGGCTGCTCTTGACTGGCGCGCCCAACCATCACGACGATGCGGCGGAATCGCGTGGCCTGGCCAGGGTCGGCATTCTCGTGATCTCCGACCGTGCCAGCCGCGGCGAATACAGCGACGAAAGCGGCAGGGCGATCAATAATTTTCTCAACAAGGCGGTGCGGTCGAACTGGATCGCCGTAATGAAGATCGTTCCTGATGGCGTCGAAAGCGTTGCGAACGCACTGGTCGAAATGTCCGATCGGGAAGATTGCGACCTGGTGCTGACTACCGGTGGCACCGGGCCGTCGCCGCGCGATCTGACGCCGGAGGGAACGCGGAAGGTGATTACGCGGGAGCTGGAGGGATTCGGCGAGTTGATGCGCCGCGTCAGCCTGGAACAGGTGCCAACCGCCATTCTCTCGCGCCAAACCGCGGGGACCCGCGGACATTGCCTGATCGTCAATCTGCCGGGACGTCCAGCAGCGATCGACGTCTGTCTGAACGCCGTCTTTCCGGCGATTCCCTATTGTCTCGACCTGATAGGCGCCCGTCCAATTGAGGTGAACCCCGATGTCTGTCTCGCCTTTCGCCCTGGCGCATGAGCTTTTGGCCGCGCACGCCCGGCCAGTTGCGGCGATCGTCTATGCCAACGAAGTCTATCCCGACGTCGCCTTCAGGACGCTGGTGCAACGATGCCGCTTATCGGGACTGACGCTTGCCGGTGTCATGCAGCATCGGGCCTTTGAGGGTGGCGACCGGCGGTGCGATGTGGTTCTTGAGGATCTGGTGACGGGCCATCGCACGGCCTTGTTCGAGAATCGCGGCGCCGGCGCGCGGGGATGTCGCCTGGACGAAGCGGCGCTGGCGGAAGCAACCGCGAGGGTAGAGGGAAGCCTTGAACACGCGCCGCAGCTTCTTGTGCTCAACAAGTTCGGTAAGGTCGAGTGCGATGGCGGCGGCTTGCGCGACCTGATCGCAAGCGCCATCGACCGCGGAATTCCAGTCATCATTGGCGTCCCCGAACGCAACCTTGAGGCCTGGCGAAGTTTTGCCGGCGAATTCGCAACCGAACTGCCTGACGACGCGGATCGAGCCATGGCGTGGCTTGAAGGGACCATGGGAGCGCCGCCAAATATTGCTCGGCGTAGGCCACGATTTCGCGGTCGGTGGGGTGATCGGCCGCCTGGACCGCGACGATGCGGTTGCCGATGTTTGTATGCTTTTCGCGGATAAATTTTGCGAGTTCCGTCTTCGCGCCGGCCGGGCCGATGATGAGGATCTCGCCGGCGTCGCTGACCGCGTTCATCACCTGCGCGAGGAATTCCTTGTCAAACCCGGCATGGCCGCCGCCGATCGAGTTGGCTTTATGGTGAAGGTGCCGCGTCGGCATATGCGGATGCAGGACAACCTCGTCTCCGCCCGACAGGCCGATGTGAAAGACCTTGGCCTGAGAATGATCGATCCAGACGATCGCGTGAAAGTGGGTCGGCATGCTTTTCTCTCCCGGCCGGCGGTCTGTCGACCATGGATTGATCTTCCGCCAGAGCGCGGGCATGTTCGGTTTGAACTCGAGAAAACAATGAGCGCATTGGCAGCTTAGCCGATTGATTCATGTCAATCGAGCGGGTCTGGTCCAGCTGGCGGCGCGTCGGCGGACCCCGGGCGGCCGAGGGCAAATTGACCGACCGGGCCCTCGACGTGGAATTCCAGCTCCGTCATCTTCGCGAACAGATCGATATTATTGGTTCCGATCGCGCATCCACCGAGCCCCATATCGGTCGCTGTCAAATAGAGCGTCTGAAGCAATACGCCGACGTCTTTCAAGATGAGCGAGTAGGCCACGGAGCTATACTTCCATGAAACCCTGCCGAAGCGCGCGGCGATCGTGATCAGGATCTGCGGCGCGGCGGAGGCGCCCATGGCAAATTCGGCGGCCGCCAGTTGGGCTTCGAGTTCCTGCGCGCGAACGCCGATTGGCGCCAGCGCATGGAGGTCGGCGTCGTAATGATAAAATCCGCGCGCCAATCCTTCGCAGTTGGCAACCGCCAGATAGAGCTCAAGCTCGTAGGCGCCGCCTCCCGACGGATAGGTCCTGGCGGCGTAGGAGACTTCAGGACCTCCGTCGCCAAAATCGGGCCCGGTGCGCCCGCGCTCGTCGCTCGGTTACAAACCGCCGGCTCCAGAGGTAGCGCTATGGCCGGCTTCGCAATCCGGCCCAGCTTCGCCGGCCACGCCGGCGGTAGCGCCGCGACCAATCATGAACTAACATTGGACCACCTAATGGGCGCCGGCCAGATCGTCGAGAACGATCCGATGTTCCGCATCCCGCGAAGCCGATGAACCCATTCAATTTTGGCCAAAGTCAAGGTAAGGAGACGGCGAATGAATACCGAGGCGCCGCCTGAAGAGCCGCGCGGTGGTGGGTTTGCCATCTCCCTCTATCTCGTTGCCTTCGTGACCGGCGCGATCGTGATGAGTTTCGAAATGCTAGGATCGCGCTATCTTGCTCCCTCGTTCGGAGCCGGAATCTATACCTGGGCTTCGTTGATCTCGACGGTGCTGGCGGCGCTGTGTGCCGGCTATTTTCTCGGCGGTTACGTCGCCGACCGCTATCCGTCCCCGACAGTGCTCGGGGCGACGGTGGCCGTTGGCTCGGTCTATTTGCTGCTGTTGCCCGCGTTTTCCGAGCAGGTCCTACAATATTTCGCTTGGCAAATCGACGACATCAAGTTGGGTAGCCTCGCCGCGGCGATGGCAATTATGCCGTTTCCAGTTACATTTTTCGGGATGTACTCACCCTTCGCGATTCGCCTTCTGATGCGCTCGAGGCAGAACGCCGGCGCGGTTTCGGGAACGGTTTACGGCATCTCCACAGCCGGCAGCATCCTTGGCACGCTCGCGACCACGTTTTTCCTGATCCCGTTGATCGGAACGCGCGCGATCACCTTTATGCTAGGCATCCTGGGACTGTTCGGCGGTGCGCTGCTGTTCGCCACGGCATCGTCGCGCTGGCGGCGGTTCGTCCGGCTTGGCGTTCTCGCGGCCTTGCTTGCGTCGCAGGCAGCGATGCTCGCGCCGATCCGCGCCGAAGAGTTGTTCGATCCGCAAATCCGCGCCAGCACACTGGCACGCAAGAACGGCCGGATTGCGCATGTCGAGACCGTCTATAACGACATCTTCGTCACCAAGGATGCAAGCCTGCTCAAATTAAGCTTCCAATGGAAGGGTTGGTACTTCAACCAGTCGGAGGTGAATCTGGCGGACCCCAGCGATTTGCCAATGCTGTACACCCGCGTGATGAGCATTGCCGCAATTTTTCCGCAGGACATCCGGCGCGTGCTGATTCTCGGCCTCGGCGCCGGTTCCATTCCGGTTTATTTGCACCGCTTTCTCCCGAACGCGACGATCGATACGGTTGAACTCGATCCCGGCGTGATCGACGTCGCCAAGAAATATTTCGGGCTTCGCGAAACGAAAAACTTCCATCTCATGGAGAGTGACGGCCGCGTGTTCTTGAACCGGCATAGCGAGCCATACGACCTCATCTTCGTCGATGCCTTCACCGGCAGCTACATTCCTTTTCATCTCATGACGAAGGAGTTTTACCAACTTGTGCGCAACCACCTCGCACCGCACGGTGTGGCGGCGTTCAATTTTCTTCCAACGGTGGATCTTTTCGACAGCAATATTCGCACGGTGAGGCTTGCCTTCGACAACCTCGATTTCTTTAATTCGGGCGACCGGGACCTTTTCATGTCGAATGTGATTGTCTTAGGGCGGCTTGACGCATTGTCCGAAGCCGAGACGTTGCAAAGAGCCGAGGCCGCGCAGGCGCGCTACAAGTTCCATTTCGATGTGTCGCGGCTCGTCACCGAAAGGCGCATACCGGCTCCGAAGGCGCTCAAAGGCGAGGTGCTGACCGACGACTTCGCGCCGGCCGATGTCCTCGATGCACGTGGCCGCCGGTATCGTCGCGAGAAGTAGCGTAGCCCCATGCTTGATCAGGTCCGTTCCCACGGCCTGAGCGACGCCGCATCGCGATCGAAATATGCTTGGCGTGAAATCGAGATGCCTTAACCCCACTTGAGCACCTAAATATCTGAAACTGTTGATTTCAGGCGACATCCGCCGAGCCCCATATCGGTCGCCATCATGTAGAGCATTTGAATCAACACGCCGACATCCTTCAGATCGAGCCGCTCAGCGCTGGACCGGACGATGCAGGTCGGGCATGGTCTGCCATGTCCCGCCTTCGCATCGAGCTTCAGGGGGATCGATGATCGACATCGAGCAAGCATCGCACTCTGTAGGACCGGGCAAGTTTTACCCGCTCGTGCTCTGTTTTTTTGTTGGCAGTGGCTTGGCCGCACTCATCTACGAGATCGTCTGGTTCCAGCTCCTCGAATTCGTCATTGGCTCGACAGCCACCTCGCTTGCGGTGCTATTGGGGACTTTCATGGGCGGGATGTGCCTCGGCAGCCTCGCCTTCGCTCGCATCATTCCGGCCTCTTTTCATCCGCTCAGGGTCTATGCGGCCTTGGAGCTCGGCGTGGGCCTGATCGCCATCTTGGTCTTGTATTTTCTTCCCCCGGCAGCCGACCTTTACGCGAGCATCGCCAGTCAAGGCTTCACCGGTATTTCCTTCCGGGCGCTGCTGTGCGCGGCATTCCTGCTGGCGCCGACGGTGCTCATGGGGGCAACCCTTCCGTGCGCGGCGCGTTGGGTCGAGAGCACGCCCCGAGGCGTGTCCTGGCTGGGGATTCTTTATACCGGCAATCTGGCCGGCGCCGTCTTCGGCTGCCTGCTGGCCGGGTTCTACCTGCTGCGGCTATATGACATGGCGACCGCAACCTTCGTCGCCGCTGCCATCAACGCGCTCTGCGCCGCGTTGGCGTTTGTGCTCGCGGCTTTTGCTCCGCATCGAGCGCCCCCCGCACGGGCTGCCGCCGATCGTGCACCGCTGCGATTGGAATCCATGGCCGCTTACCTGACAATCGCGATCTCGGGATTGACCGCGCTCGGGGCCCAAGTTGTCTGGACGCGGCTATTGTCGCTGCTCCTCGGCCCGTCGGTCTATACGTTCTCGATCATTCTGGCGGTGTTTCTGCTCGGGCTCGGACTCGGGAGCAGTGCAGGATCGCTGCTTGTGCGTAAAGCAAGAAATTCGCTGGTCATGCTCGGCTGGTGCCAGTTTTTGCTGGTCGCCGCCATCGCTTGGGCTGCATTCAGCATCGACGCCTGGCTACCTTACTGGCCGGTCGATCCACGGCTCAGCATCAATCCGTGGCTGACGTTCCAGCTCGATCTGGCGCGGTGCCTATGGGCGGTGCTTCCGGCGGCCTGCCTGTGGGGGGCGAGCTTTCCGATTGCACTCGCGGCTGCGGCTCCCCAGCATGAGGATTCGGGACGGATGGTCGGGGCCGTGTATGCGGCGAATACGGTCGGCGCGATCGTCGGCGCGGTCGGCTTCAGCCTGATCCTCATCCCGGCGGTCGGCACGCTATGGTCGCAGCGGATTCTGATCGCCGCTGCAGCGGTCGCCGCCATGCTGATCCTGGTGGCAGGGCTGCGCGCGGGCGTCCCCGCCGCCGGTCGGCGCGTGCCCGTCACTGCGGTCCTGGGCGCCATCGTTGCGGTCCCGATCGCAGCCACGGTGCTTGCCTACGGTGTGCCGCCCGTACCTGGTGAGCTATACGCCTTCGGCCGCACGATCATGAACCCGTTTTACGAGCCGAAGATGCTTTACGTCGGCGAGGGAATGAATGCGTCGGTGGCGGTGTCGGAGGACGTGGAGAAAACTCGCTATTTCCATGTCAGCGGCAAAACCGAAGCAGGGACCCATCCAATCGACATGCGCCTGCAGCGCATGCTCGGCAACCTGCCGATGCTACTGGGACGAAAGCCGCGATCCGTGCTCGTCGTCGGCTTCGGCGCCGGGGTCACGGCCGGCAGCTTCGTCGCCTACCCCGAGATCGAGCGCATCGTGATCTGTGAAATCGAGCCGCTTATCCCGCGGATGGTCTCGGGCTTTTTCAGCGAGGAGAACTTCAACGTGGTGAGGGACCCGCGGGTCGAGATCGTTTACGACGACGCTCGCGGCTTCATCCTTACCTCCAAGGAGCAGTTCGACATCATCACCAGTGACCCGATTCACCCGTGGGTCAAGGGCTCGGCCGCACTCTATACGCGGGAGTATTTCGAACATGTGAAGCGGCATCTCAAGCCGGGCGGAGTGGTCACGCACTGGGTTCCGCTCGACGAGACCACGATTGAGGCGGTGAAGAGCGAGATGGCAACATTCTTCGCCGTCTTTCCAAATGCAATCGTTTGGATCAACGACCGAGACAACGGCGGCGACGTGGTGCTGTTCGGCCAGCTCGATCCCGCGCCGATCAATGTCGATGAGGTAGTGCGACGATTCGATCGCATCGACAACGCGCGCGCCGCCAAATCCCTGCGCGATATCGGTTTCGTATCGGCGATCGATTTGCTGTCGAGTTATGCCGGCCGCGGTCCCGATCTTTCGGCGTGGCTGAAGGGTGCCGCGATCAACACGGATCGCGACCTGCGCCTGCAATACCTGGCCGGAATAGGTCTCAACGTGGACGCACAGGAGCGGATACATCTTGAGCTGATGAAGGCGCGGCGGATTCCTCCTGATCTCTTCATCGGCTCCGCCGAGACCCTCGCCGAGTTGCGGAATGCGATCGAAAGCAACAAGCGCGGCTCTGACGCCAGTCCCCCTTGGCAGCGGTAAGCTGACGGGTTCCAGAGCATATCTTGAGAAGCCGACGTGGTCAGTTCTTGCGTGCCTGTTGCCCGGAGGCACGCCGACGCCGTTGGATTTTCAGTCGGAATCCCCCCGTTTCGCGCCACGACCGAGCGCAATTTGACCGACCGGGCCTTCGATGTGGAATTCGATCCCGGTCATCTTCTCGAACAGATCGATATTATTGGTCCCGATCGCACATCCACCGAGCCCCATATCGGTCGCCATCATGTAGAGCGTCTGGAGCAATACGCCGACATCCTTCAAGATGAGCGAGTAGGCGACTGAGCTGTACTTCCACGAAACCCGGCCGAAGCGCGCGGCGATCGTGATCAGGATTTGGGGCGCGGCAGGCGCGCCCATCGCGAATTCGGCTCCCGTCAACAGCGCTTCGAGTTCTTGCGCGCGGACGTCGATCGCCACCAGCGCGTGCCGGTCGGCGTCGTAATGATAGAATCCGCGTGCGAGTCCCTCGCAGTTGGCGACGGCCAGATAGAGCTCGAGCTCGTAAGCGGCGCCTCCCGACGGATACGGCCTCGCCGCGTACTCGATATCAGGACCGCCGTCGCCGAAATCAGACCCGGTTTTCCATTTCGAACGGACGCGCGCGGTGTTGTCGAGAAACCGCGCAAGCTCGGCAAGGGTGATCGGTTGGCTGTCGTCGAAGTCGCGCGTCGAATGGCGTTGATGCAGGAGCCTTACGAACGGCGAGGGTGTTTCAGAAGGCGCGACCGAGACCTTGCGCAGATCGATTGCCTTCCCGGGCCAGCGCGGCCGCACCGCCGGTGGCGGAGGGATGAGACCCGCATATGGATAGAGTCCGCCGAGCGGATTGGCCTGCCGTCCCTCCGTGCTGTGCGTGTGGAACAGGAGATCGTGAAAATCCCAGAGCACGAGGTTGTCGTCGCCCTCAGATGGTCGCAGGCTATCGCCCTTGGCAGATTCGATCTTGAAAAGAATCTGGCAATCCACCAGCAATGCGAGGATCTCCAATCCGGGAAAGCCGGGTTCCCGCCGCAGCACGCTGATCTTTTGCGGCGTGGACAACAAGGCGAGGGCGGCGGCGATCTTCGGATCGCAAATTCTGAACAACGCGCCGGCGCGCGGCGATTCCAGCACCATCTCATTGCCGCGCCGCCGCAAATAGGCGAAGCGCGACAGCGCAATCACGTCCTTGTTGCCGAGCTTTGGCGTTTGCGGCCAATAATCGGAAACCTGCGGTTCGATGACGACCTGATCCTTATCGGCACGCCCGAAGCGATATTCCAGGAGGCCGCTTTGGGCCAATCGCCGGACCAACAGATCGATTTCCTTGTCGGCTGCGCGGCCAGTCGCGAATGAAGCCAGCGCGAGGCCGGTGCGCAATGCCTGCGCACGTTCCGCGACGCCGGGGCTGAACTTCCCGAGCCCCACCGAATAGCCGTCGAAGCAGGCGGCAATACCCCCGTCCGCCTTCGCTTCCAGCGTGATGTGGCCGCCGAGACGGGCGGAAATGACGGGTGGCGCGATCCGACGCCCTGTTTTTTTTCCGGGAGCGCGCAAGCCGGCATACCCCCTTTAAGTATGCGGAAGGAAATGAGTAAGTTCGCTTTCCGGCATCGGTTGGTCTCGCAGCCCGAGTTTGACCGGGACATCGTAAAGTCGGCCCGGCCCGAAGCGGCGGTAGAAGTGCCGCAGTCCGGGAACGATCACTCTAACGACGGGGACTTCAACGTCGGGCCGCGTCTGATCGAGGACGAGGAAATCGAGGCCTGCACGCCTGGCGATTTCGACGCAGGCATCGACTTGCCCGCGTGTGTTGTGGAGAAAGCCAACCGTCGCGCCCGCGGCCGGTTGGTCCGCCGGATTGCCGCTCGGCGTCAAGAACGGATGCTCACGCAGGTGCAATGGATTGGTGCCATCGAGGCTCGGCTTCTCCCCGGTTCCGCCTCCCATCAGTCCGATCGACAGGAACTGATTAAGCTCCGTCAACGTGCGCAGCAAGGCGATGCGGCGATCGAAGTGCGCGCCGGAGCCGAACTCGATATTTTCATGTCCGTTTTGCATCCAGTGCAATATCGCCACATAGGTGGGAACGCCGAGATCGCTGGTGATGTCGAGCACCCAAAGCCGGCGGCCGGTGTCGGCGAGCTGGGTTTGCAGATCGCGAATATAGGAATCGTTGAAATGGCTGAGGTCGACCTCAGTCCGTTGCGATCGATTGTACCACCAGATCGCGTAGGCATCCCGTTCGACCAGTTCGAGGAAGCCCTGAACGATCGCTTCCTCCAGCGTGTTCCCGGCGGCGCAGCCATTGGTATCCGCCGGAAGAGCGGCAGGGCCGCCGTAGAAAAAATACAACAGGCTGGTCGGAAGATATTTGAAGCGTTGATCGCGCAGGGACCAGACCGGCGACCACTCGGCTTTGGTCGATGTGTCAAAAGGCGCCGGGATTGGATGGGAATCATCCGGTTCGTCGGTTGGCGATTGGTATTGCGCGTCGCTGAACAGCTGCACGTCATTGGGAAGAATGGCATCACCCGACGGAAAATCCGTGAACCGCCGTGTCATCCGGATCTCGTCGCCTTGAAAAATCCCCGAATAACGCTCGATCGCCTCCATCAGCGCGCTGGCTTCTGCCTGCTCGGCCGTGCTGCCTTTGCCGAAGCTGCCGCCGGTCAGTCCCGACCTGAGGGCGTCGAGTGTCAAGGCCGGTGCCGAGAAGTTATGCCCTGCAAAGTAATTGGTGTTCATGGGCAGATCGGCCTCGATCCGCTCAAGCTTTGTGACGACACCGGTGAGGGGGCTCACATGCTTTCGGAAGCGCGCCACCGTCGCCCGTGATGACACGGTGCGGTATCCGCCGCTTGTCATGAGCAGCTTGGCCCCGGGGCCGAGCTCGATCGGCTTCGGTGCCCGGCGAGGATCCCGCAGCTTCTTGCTGCCGCAGCTCGGACATTGCGGGCGTTCCGCAACGTAGTGCTTCACAACGGTCGCGCCCAACAGATCATGACTGATGATGTGATTGTTCAACTCGGTACGAAAGCCGGTGGCGATGGCCTTGGCAACTTCGAGGGCGGCGAATTGAACGGCACCTTGCCCGAGCGGTTCGCGGGCGAGCGGTGAAACGGCGACCGGGCGCGCCGATCCACGCTCAAGGAATCCCTTGATCTCGCGATTTCGGATCATGCGATCGAACAGACAGGTCCAGCACGGGCCGTTGCCTGGGTTGAACACCGGCCCTACCAGGGGAAAGGCGCCGGAGGGTTGCACGAGGAGCCAGGGCGTACGATCCGTCACCCGCTGCCGGTTCAACTCAGCAAGCCGCCGATCGAGATAGTCATTCGCCAGCGTGACGGTCAGATCCGCGGCGCGCTTGGTGACGCGCACGCCGAACCCAGCCAGCGCGGCAGCGAACTCGGTGGCACCGTGGACGTCGATCGCTTCAACGCGCACACGGCATTTTCCGAGATTCTGTTCTGCCAGTCCCGGCGGCAGGCCGAGGCTCGCCCAATAACCGGCCACAGCGCCGGCAGATGAAGGGGACGCCTCGACGATATAGCGGCGCTCGATAAGCCGTTTGAGAGCTTCCTCGACCTTGTCGGGTGGAAAACGTTTCCCAAGCTCACGGACGAGCTGCTGAAGGCTCTTTCCGCCTTTGCCTATCGTTTCAGCGAGAGCGCAATAAAGCTCGCCGTGGAGGAAAAACTTCCGGTCCTCGGAGTAGAGACAGACGACGTCTGGCGGCAGGACGTAGACGGTGAAATTCGGCGCGAACTGTGCAACGTCTTTGCTGACGCGGCGGGTCGAGGTGGCTTTGCGATCGCCTGTCATGGTTTCAGCACACGAAGCTTGCGTAGGACTTTGGTTCGCTGGTGCACGACGTTTTCTAGGACCACGGAAACTCCCTCGTCCAGCCAGCGCTCTTGCATTTCTCGATAGGGTGGGAGATCCACTGGGCCGTCATGCGCGGATCTGGCCCACACACGCCGCGGACGGGCACAGCGACCAAGACATGCATGGCTGGGATCGACTTTGTCGAACCCAGCCATGACAATTTGGTTCTATCAACCTAGGCGGATGGTCCGGTCTAACAGATGCGGCAAGCGCCCCACGACAAACAGCAGCCTCCGTAACCCCATCCGCATCCCCAGCCGCCTCCGCAGCCGCCTCCGCAACCCCTGCACCCGCGGCAGCCCCGGCAGCCTCTGCAGCCTCTGCAGCCACAGCCTCGGGCCTCCTGGAAGGCGCCCTTGGCCGCCGCCGCGTTCTCTTTGTCGAAGACATAAAACGTCGCCAGACTGACGTCGGCGATTTCCTCTTCACCGAGCGTGATTTCATGACTCGGTGAATAATTCGGCGTCTGCGGTACAGCGGTTTCCGGTGCTACCGCGGCCGACGCGCCCCCCACCAGTGAAAAAGTCAATCCGGCCGCTCCCAAAGCCGGTATGCCGTTCGCTACTCGCTTTCGCTTCGAAGCCTGCTTCACTCGTGGCATAGTCGAATCCTCCATCATTTCGGAAATGGCTCGAGTTCGGGAAGTGTACTTCATGGGCCGATCACCCGCAAGGAGATGACCACTTGCGGATATGCCTTAAGCCCACAAATGGCCAAGATTTCACGTTCATGACGGTCGATGATGTCTGTCATTCATGATTCATTCATCATCCGCATCGTCGGAGAATCCATGTCGTCCCCGACAACCTCAGCGCGCAGTCAAAGCGAACCGGCTGAAGGGATATCGTGTCAAATCGGAATTAAAATGCAGCGAAGCCGGCCGCCGAACGCGAGCGCGTTGTCGTGACAGGATGGATCTGCTTCGCTGCGCGCTGTTCTTGGCAGAAGGGAAGGAGCGCTGTCTCTTTCGTGCATTCGCTCCCGCCCGCCATTATGTGAGCCCAAACGATCTAGCCTCTCAATCAAGCGTCGGAAAAGCCGCCGAATCGGCTTAATGCGGCATTGCGATATCTCGCAGGCGCGAACGGAGAATCCGACGTGGTCGATTATCCCGGATGCTTCGCCTGGTACGAACTGATGACCACGGATATGGCGGCGGCCGAGAGCTTCTACGGCAACGTCGTGGGCTGGGGTTCGCAGGACGCGTCGACGCCGGATCTGGCCTACACGTTGTTTACTGCTGGAAAGGTCCCGGTATCCGGTCTGATAGACCTGCCGGAGGAAGGCAGGAAGATGGGCGCGTGGCCGAGATGGATGGGGTATGTCGGCGTCAACGACGTCGAGGTGACGGCTAATCGGATCAAGCGTCTTGGCGGCGCGGTGTATGTTCCACCAACCAACACCAACATCGGCCTTATTTCAGTTGCCACTGATCCACAGACGGCAACATTTGGGTTGGTCAAGGGGCTGAAGCCTGGCCGACAACAGCCTGCCGAGTCCGGCAAGCCCGGGCGCGTCGGTTGGCACGAGTTGCGCGCCGCAGACTGGGAAAAGGCGTTTGTGTTCTACAGCGAGATTTTCGGTTGGCAGAAGGCGGACGCCGAAATCAGCGAGACAGTCACATATCAGTTGTTTTCCGCCGGTGGACTGACGGTCGGCGGCATGTTCACAAAGCGTCCGGAAGAGCCGCTCCCGTTCTGGCTGTTTTACTTCAACG
The DNA here is from genome assembly GCA_963753875.1 of uncultured Alphaproteobacteria bacterium. Lineage (GTDB taxonomy): Bacteria > Pseudomonadota > Alphaproteobacteria > Rhizobiales > Xanthobacteraceae > Bradyrhizobium. The sequence goes on from CAVWDY010000017.1 coordinate 36,107, forward strand.
TCGAGGATATCGACGCGGCCCTGGAGCGCGTGAAGGCCGGTGGCGGCCAGGTCTTCGAGGGGCCACATGAATTGCCCGGCGGCAGCTGGATCGCCCGATGCGCCGACCCCCAAGGCGCCGCATTCGCGCTGCAGGGAAGGCAGAGCCATGGCTCCAAAATCGGATGGTCCACGGAGTGGAGCGGGTTTTCGTCGAGAGGCAGATTGCTGGCTCCGAAACCCCGTGACCGGGCACGAACTCCGGATTCGGAGAGTTAGGAAGCAGCCGGCAAGGATCAGGCCGCCTTGGCCGCCGGCGCCTTGGGAATCGGCTTGTCCTGCCTCTTCGACCAGGAGATGTAGTAGGCGACGATGGTCATGATCGCTATTCCCGACGCGCTGACGAAGATCTGCGCGAACAGCGAACCCGAGCTCATCATCAGTTCGAAATGTCCGACAAAGGACAGGAACACGCCGACGCAGAACACCGCGAGCGACTGCTGACCGCAGACGATAACCGGATCGAACATCTTCCATTCCAGTCCCGGCCAGTCCTTCGGCACAAACCTGATGATCAGAATCACGATCGTCACAAAATGCACAAAGCGGTAGGGCGCGAGATTGGTCTTGTCGTTCGGGTTGAAGGTCGAATAAAGCCAGTCCGGGAACATGGCGCCGAAATCCGGAAACTTGCCCGCCATGGTCATCACCATCGCAAACATGAGATAGGCGATGCAAAAATAGAGCGTGAAGGGGGCATCGATAATCGAACGAGATCTCCTTGCCCCGCCGAGCGCGCACCACGAGCCGAACACAAACAACACCTGCCAGCAGTAGGGGTTGAAATACCAGGTGCCGGCGGGATAGGCCGCGAAATTCCAGCCAAACTGCCGGGCCGTGAGCCACAACACAATCGATGCAAGCATCGTCCAATTGGGTTGGCGCAGCATGATCCACAGGACCGGCGGGAAGAACCCCATCAGGACGATGTAGAGCGGCAGCACGTCGAGATTGACCGGCTTGAATTTGAGCATCAAACCCTGGCGCAGCGTCTCGGTCGCATGATCGACCAGGCCTGCGACATTGAACTCGTTGATGATCTCGGAATCGCCGAACCGCAGCGCGAGATAGCTGATCGAAGCAATGTAAATGACGAACAGGATGATGTGGGCGACATAAAGCTGCCAGACCCGCTTGGTCAGACGGGTGGCGCCGACGACGAAGCCACGTTCGAGCATCATCCGGGCGTAGACGAAGGAGGCCGTGTATCCCGAAATAAATACGAACAGGTCGGCGGCGTCGCTGAAGCCGTAATTTCTCGTCGTGATCCAGTTGACGACGTTGTCGGGAATGTGATCCAGGAAAATCGCCCAGTTAGCGATTCCGCGGAACAGATCGAGCCGGAGGTCGCGTCCTTTTTCCGGCAGGGTTGCGTTGATCTTCATGAGTGCCGTTTCGATGGAATGCGTCTGAAGGGATCGAGCAGGGCAGGCCGTCGGTTGCGCCACCGGGCAAGATTGTCACCGCGCCGCATAATGACTATACCATTTTGGAGAATGTTACATCTGAGGCTGGGAATCACCATTTCAGATTTGTGAAGGGTGTCACTATACTATCCCGGCCGTTTCCACCACGCGCTTCCATGCCGCTTTTCCTGAAGGGGGTCCGACTATCCATGACCGCACGCATTTTTAAGCCCGCCAAAAACGCGATGCAATCGGGGACCGCCAAAACCAGGGAATGGCAGCTTGATTATGAGCCGGAACAGCCGCGCGTGATCGAGCCCTTGATGGGCTGGACCAGCTCCGGCGATATGAAACAGCAGCTCACCATTCGCTTCGATACCAAGGAAGAGGCGGTGGCGTATTGCGAACGCGAGGGCATTCCCTATCAGGTATTTGAACCGAAAGAGCCGGCGCGCCGGCAAGCCGCCTACGCCGACAATTTCGCGTTCCGGCGCGGCGAGCCTTGGACCCATTAGCTTGGTACCCATTAGAGCGGGCTATCCCGGTAGCCGCCCGGCCCTAAAGTTCTGGGTTGCCTAAGGCGGCGGCGCAATGACACCATGGCGCAAGCCCGTTGCGCAGATTGCGGCGCACCACAAAGACTGCTGAAGACCATGCCGCTCCAATCAAGTACCGACCCCGCCTCGTCCGAATTTGGCCGTAACGCCGAGGCGATGCGCGCACTGGTCGCGGAACTCCGCGAGAAGCTCAATCAGGTCGCCGGCGGCGGCGGGGAGGCGTCGCGCGTCCGGCATACTTCGCGGGGCAAGATGCTGGCGCGTCAGCGCGTCGATCTTCTGATCGATCCCGGCACGGCGTTTCTCGAACTGTCGCCACTGGCGGCCTTCGGCCTCTACGGCGGCGACGTGCATTCGGCGAGCATCATCACCGGGGTGGGGCGCATATCGGGACGGGAGTGCGTGGTTGTAGCCAACGATGCGACCATCAAAGGCGGCACCTATTATCCGATGACGGTGAAGAAGCATCTTCGCGCCCAGGATATCGCGCGGCAGAACAATCTGCCCTGCGTTTACATGGTCGATTCCGGAGGCGCGTTTCTGCCCCAGCAGGATGAGATCTTTCCCGACGAGCGGCATTTTGGCCGGATCTTTTATAACCAGGCACAGATGTCGGCGCTGGACATTCCCCAGATTGCGATCGTGATGGGGTCCTGCACGGCAGGCGGCGCCTATGTCCCGGCGATGTCGGATGAAAGCATCATCGTGCGAAATCAGGGCACGATCTTTCTCGGCGGACCACCGCTGGTCAAGGCGGCCACCGGCGAGGTTGTCACCGCGGAAGAATTGGGCGGCGCCGACGTGCATTCAAGGCAGTCGGGTGTCACCGATCATTACGCGCAGAACGACAGCCATGCGATCGGAATTGCACGGCGCATCGTCGCCACATTGAAGCAGCCCGCGCGCGCCCATCTGAACATGCGCGAACCGCGCGAGCCGCTGTTTGCTCCGGAAGAGATCTATGGCGTGGTCCCCGCCGACGGGCGCAAGCCGTTTGACGTGCGGGATATCGTCGCGCGACTGGTCGACGGTTCGGAGTTCGACGAATTCAAGAAATTATACGGCCAAACCCTGGTTTGCGGCTTCGCTCACATCTGGGGATACCCGGTCGGCATCATCGCCAATAATGGAATCCTGTTCAGCGAGAGCTCGCTCAAGGGGGCGCATTTCATCGAGCTTTGCTGTCAGCGCAATATTCCCTTGGTGTTCCTGCAGAACATCACGGGATTCATGGTCGGCAAGAAATACGAAGCCGGTGGAATTGCACGCGACGGCGCCAAGCTGGTGACGGCGGTGGCGACCGCGGGCGTGCCGAAATTCACCGTCGTGATCGGAGGCTCCTACGGGGCCGGCAACTACGGGATGTGCGGCCGCGCCTACAGTCCGCGCTTCCTCTGGATGTGGCCGAACGCGCGGATATCGGTGATGGGCGGCGAACAGGCGGCGATGGTGCTGAGCCAAGTCCGTCGCGACAATATCGAAGCCAAAGGCGAGACCTGGTCGGCCGAGGAGGAAGACAAGTTCAGGGCGCCGATCCGCGCGCAATATGAGAGCCAGGGCAGCCCGTATTACGCCACCGCCCGGCTCTGGGACGACGGCGTCATCGATCCCGCCGACACCAGGCTGGTGCTGGGCTTGGGTCTGTCGGCCGCGGCCAACGCACCGATCGAGCCCACGCGTTTCGGCCTGTTCAGGATGTGATGATGGATCGTCCCGGACAGTATCGGCGATTTCGCAACCTTCTGATCGCCAATCGCGGCGAGATCGCAGTCCGCGTGATCCGAACCGCCAGGGCCATGGGCCTGCGCACGGTTGCGGTTTATTCCGAGGCCGACCGCGACGCGATGCACGTTGCGATGGCCGATGAGGCGGTCCTGCTCGGGCCGGCGCGGGCGCGCGACAGTTATCTCAACATCGAGCGCGTGATCGAGGCGGCGCGCAAGAGCGGCGCCGAAGCCGTGCATCCCGGCTATGGATTCCTGTCCGAGAGCGCCGAATTCGCAGCGGCCTGCCTCGATGCAGGTCTGGTGTTCGTCGGCCCGACCGCGGCTATGATCAGGCTGATGGGCTCGAAATCGGGCTCCAAATTGCTGATGGAACAGGCCGGCGTCCCGCTGGTGCCCGGCTATCACGGCGAAAATCAGGATGATGCAACGCTAGCCGCCGCTGCCGACAAGATCGGCTTTCCCGTGCTGGTGAAGGCTTCCGCGGGCGGCGGTGGACGCGGCATGCGCATTGTGCGTTCGGCGAGCGAACTTGCACCCGCCGTCGTCAGCGCCAAGCGCGAGGCCAAGGCCGCCTTCGGCGACGATCGCGTGCTGATCGAAAAATTCGTCGAAAACCCGCGCCATATCGAAGTGCAGATCATCGGCGACAGTCACGGCAATTTGCTGTCGCTGTTCGAACGCGAATGCACGTTGCAACGGCGGCATCAGAAGGTGATCGAGGAAGCTCCGTCGCCGACGCTTGATGCCGTCCAGCGTGAGGCGGTTTGTGCCGCGGCGCGCAAGGCAGCCGCGGCGGTCGACTATGTCGGTGCCGGTACCATCGAATTTGTCTCCAACGGCAAGGACGTGTTTTTCATCGAGATGAACACGAGGCTGCAGGTCGAGCATCCCGTCACCGAACTGATCACCGGCATTGATCTCGTGGAATGGCAGTTGCGTGTGGCCTTTGGCGAAAGGTTGCCTTTGACGCAGGACCAGATCGTGCTCAACGGTCATGCCATCGAGGCGCGGGTCTATGCAGAAAATCCGCACAAGAATTTCATGCCATCGGTCGGCAAGATACGTACCTGGCACACGCCGGACCTCTCGAACGGCCTGCGGATCGACGCCGGTTATCGCCAGGGGGACGCGGTCTCGCCGCACTACGACGCCATGCTGGCCAAGGTGATCGCCTGGGCGCCGACCCGGGATGCTGCGATCGATCGGCTCAATCGCGGGCTTGAGGAATCGGACGTTCGGGGCGTCATCACCAACATTCCCTTCCTGTCGGCGCTGGTCACCCACCCTGACGTGCGCGCCAACGCCATCGATACCGGCTTCATCGAACGCGAATTGAAGCACCTCACACCGGCTCCGTCGTCACCTCACGATCTTGAACTCGGCGCGGCTGTCGCGGCCATTCTGGGCGCGGAGGCGAAAGCGGCCGGCGCAGAGGTCCATTCACCGTGGCACGCGGCCGGCTGGATGCCGGTCGGCCGGCGGCAGCGGGTGTTTACGTTCCGTCAGGGGCAGGGGATCGAACGGAAGGTGACCCTGAACTATGGCAGGGGTCCCGCGATGCTATCGATTGGCGATCGCGAAATCGCCTTCACGGCCGTGCCCAATGCCGCCGGGGGTATCGATCTCGCGCTGCACGGCATGAAGTCCCATGTCGTGGCGCTCATGGAAGGCCATGAGATATACCTGCGAACGCGCAACGGCCGCTTCGACCTGCATTGGGTCGATCCTTTTGGCGGCGACGACGAGGAGCAGGTCGGCGAAGACAAGATCGTCGCACCGCTGCCGGGCACGGTCGTGGCATTGCTGGCCGAGGAGGGCGCTCACCTCGAAAAGGGCGCACCTGTCCTCACACTTGAAGTGATGAAGATGGAACAGACCTTGCGCGCGCCGTTCGCGGGCGTGCTCAAGGTCATCAAATGCAAGGTCGGCGATATCGTCGGCGAAGGCGTCGAACTCGCGGAGATCGAGCCGGCAGGCGGGTAAGATCGATATGAGCGATCAGGTGCGCATCATTGAAGTCGGCCCGCGTGACGGCCTTCAGAACGAGAAGACGCCGGTGAGCGTCGCGGCGCGCATTGCGTTCATCGAGGCGCTGGTCGGCGCCGGGCTGCACACGATTGAAGTCGGGGCGTTTGTCTCGCCGAAGGCTATCCCGCAAATGGTAGGCTCGGATCAGGTGCTGCGGGGTGTCAATCATCACCCCGACAGCGAATTCCATGTGCTGGTTCCAAACCAAAAGGGCTACGACGCCGCGCGCGCGGCTGGTGCAAAGGTGATCGCGGTATTTGCCTCGGCTTCGGAGGGTTTTTCGCGCGCCAACATCAATTGCTCCGTCGCCGAATCCATCGAGCGGTTCAAGCCTGTGGTGGCCCGCGCCCGGGCCGACGGCATCAAGGTGCGCGGCTACATTTCCTGCGTGCTTGGCTGTCCCTATGACGGCGAGGTCAAGCCGCAGGCGGTGGTGGATGTCGCAAAGACGCTGTGGGATCTCGGCTGCTATGAAGTTTCGCTCGGCGACACCATCGGCGTCGGGACGCCCCTAAAGGCGCGGCATCTGCTGCGCGCAGTGGCCGGCACGGTGCCGATGGCCCATCTCGCGATGCATTTCCACGACACCTACGGCCAGGCGCTCGCCAATCTCTATGCAGGGATGGAGGAGGGCGCCCGCGTGATTGATTCCGCGGCCGGCGGTCTCGGCGGCTGCCCCTACGCGCCGGGCGCGACCGGCAACGTCGCGACCGAGGACGTGGTCTACATGCTGGAAGGCATGGGCATTGCAACCGGCGTCGACATGCCAAAGCTCGTGGTTGCCACCAACGAAATAAGCCGTCTGATCGGTCGGCCGCCCGTGAGCCGGGTCGCCGCGGCGTTGAATGCCAAGCGGGCGGCACGATAGGAATCGTCATTGCGAAGCAAGATGGCTAATTCACCGTCCGCCGTCCGGCCCCATCACCAGATCGGGAAGGTAGGTCGAGATGCCCGGCAGGAAACACAACACCAGCACCGCCAGCATCATCAAAAGCACGAACGGCAGCGTGCCCCAGATCACGTCGCGCAAGGGAATATCGGGGGCGACATTGCGAATGACAAAAATATTCAGGCCCACCGGCGGGTGAATAAGTCCCATCTCCATCACGATGGTCATGACGATGCCGAACCAGATGATGTCGAAATTTGCCGCCCGCAGCGGCGGCAGGATGATCGGTGCGGTCATCAGGATGATCGAGACTGGCGGCAGAAAGAAACCGAGCATCACGACCATCACGAGGATAGCCGCAAGCAATTCCCAGCGCGGCAGGTGCATGGCGACAATTGATTCCGCGGCTGATTGCGAGATGTGCAAATAACTCATGACGTAGGAATACAACAGCGACATGCCGATGATCATCATCAACATGGTGGATTCGCGGATCGTCGATTTCAGGATCGGCGCGAGATCGGAAGGCCGCCAAACGCTGTAGATCAGGGCGATCAACACCAGCGCGAGCAGGCCGCCGAGGCCTGCGGTTTCCGACGGCGTCGCATAGCCGCCGTAGAGCGCGATCATCACGCCCGTCAGCAGCAGCACGAAGGGGAGCACCCGCGGCAGCACGTTGAAGCGCTCGCCCATCGTGAACTCGTCGCGGGTCAGGATGGCCGAGGTCGCGCCGGTCTGCGCGTAGAGCGCGCTGGCCGTGGCATACTCCTTGCGGAAGCGGATCACCGCATAGACGCCGAACAGCGTGACCAGCAACAGGCCGGGTCCGATACCGGCGAGAAACAGCCGACCAAGGGACTTTTCGGCGGCAACCGCGAACAGGATCATGGTGATGGAAGGGGGCAGCAGAATGCCGAGCGTGCCGCCGGCGGCGATGATGCCGGCCGCGAAGCCGCCGGAATAGCCGCGTTTGCGCATCTCGGGGATGCCCGCCGAGCCGATCGCCGAGCAGGTGGCGGGCGAGGATCCGGCCATCGCTGCGAATAGGGCGCAGGCAAACACGTTGGCGACCCCGAGCCCGCCGGGCACGCGGTGCAGCCAGGCGTGCAGCGCCGAATACAGGTCCTGACCCGCGCGGGACTTGCCGATCGCGGCACCCTTCAAGATGAAAAGCGGGATCGATAGAAGCGTGATCGAGGCCATTTCCTCATAGACATTCTGAGTCACGGTATCGAGCGAGGCGGCGGGCATGTAGATGCCCATGAACAGCACCGCAACGGCGCCGAGCGCGAACGCGATCGGCATGCCCGAAAACATCGCAAACAGGGTCGCCGCCCCGTAGCTGATTCCGATTCCAAATACAGTCATCGCCGCGCTGCCCCGAAGATTGGAACGGTGATCTGCAACAGGATTTGCAGGCACAGCAGCGTCATGCCTGACGCCATCAGGCCGTACGGGATCGCCAGCGGCGGCGACCACATCGAATTCGACACCTGACCGTCAACCCATGCCTCATGCGCCAGCGTCCAGGATTTCCAGGCGAAAAACGCACAGAACAAGAAGCTGGCCAAATCGACGAGCCACAGTCTGATCCGGTTGGCCATCGGCGAAAGCAGCCCGACAAAGGCTTCGATGCCGATATGGCCGCGCTGCTGCTGCACATAGGCCGACGTCATGAATGTCGCGCCGACCAGAAGAAATACCGCCGCCTCATCCTGCCAATAGTTCGGGCTGTGGAACAAGGCGCGTCCGAGCACGCTGTAGCTGAGGATGGCGCAGGCCGCGATCAGCGCGACGGCTGCGATGACGACGATGATGCTGTTGCACCATGCGAGGATGCGTTCGAGCGCCACGACGAACGCATTACCCGTCGTGGTGCTCGACAGACTACTTTGATCCGGAAGCGGACCATGCATCATGCTGAGACGTCGGATGCGAGTTTCAGCAGGTTGGCGGACATCGCGGTTTTCGCGCCGTAATCCTTCCAAGCGGTATCGCGGGCGATGTCGCGCCATTTGGCCACGGTTGCCGCGTCAAGCTCGCTGACCTTGGCGCCGGCCTTGGCGTAGACTTTCGAAACCTCGGCATCGTCGTCCTGGGCGCCTTTCCGGCCGAAGGCTTCCAGCTCTCTGCCGAGAGTGAGAATGATGTCCTGATGTTTTTTGGGCAAGCCGTCGAAAATCGACTTCGACATCAAGAGCGGTTCCAGCATGAACCAGTAGGAGGCTTTCGCACCGGAGGTCAGCGATTTCGAGACTTCCTCGAGGCGGAATGAAATCAGGCTGGTCGAGGAGGTGATGCCGGCGTCGCAGGCGCCGGTCTGCATCGACGCGTAGATTTCGTTGGACGGCACCGACAGCACGGCGGCGCCCGCGGTCTGCAGCACCATGTCCATTTCCCGCGAGCCGCCGCGTACCTTGAGCCCCTTGGCGTCTTCCGGGGCGACAATGGGCCGCGAACGGCTGGCGACGCCACCCGCCTGCCAGACCCAGCTGAGGATGATGATGCCCTTGTCGGCGAGGAAGTCGGTGAGCGTTTTGCCGACCGGATTTTTTTTCCAGCTCAAGCCCTGGTCGTAGGTCGAAACCAGGCCAGGCATCAGGGCGATATTGGTCTCCGGCAATTCGCCGCCGGCATAGGGTAGGGGATACAGGCTGATATCCAGCGCGCCCTTGCGCATAGCCGAGAACTGCGCGTTGGTCTTGATCAGTGAAGAGTTCGGATAGACTTCGGCCACAATGTCGCCGCCGCTGCGTTTCGCCACTTCGGCGGCGAACACCCGGCAGAGCCGGTCGCGGAAATCGCCCTTGTCGATCGTGCCGCCGGGAAACTGATGCGATATTTTCAGGGTTGTTGCGGCCTGGGCCGTGCCAATCCCAAAACGCAGGATGGCGGGCGCGGCGAGCGTTGATACAAGGACGTGGCGACGCGTGAACATGGATACCTCTCCCTGGGTGATTAAAATCGGGTAGTTGGCCGACGCCTTCGGCATCTTAGCCTGTCCTTGCCCCAATTCTCTTTAAGATGAAAGTTTGATGGTTCGGGCGGGCCCCGTATTGGTGCGCTGCAAACTGTGGCAAAATTCGTGGAACCGAGCCGGCATTTTCACTTTTTTATGATGCACCCGTCTTGGGCCCAACGGGCAAATGCCTGTCACGCGGCAAAACTTTTTTCAATCCCCGGTAACAAACGCGATCCCGGGATCGTCCCTACACCAGCGGCATATGTCGCTTTGGAAACCGATTTCAAAAGGGAAGACCTTGTCATGACCATCAGCACCCGTATCGCGCTCGGAATTTCGGCTGCCGCTCTTTCGCTCAGCCTGGCGCTGGCACCCGCCGCCTTCGCCCAGGATTCCATGAAGAAGGACGACGGCATGAAAAAGGACACCATGTCCAAGGATGGGATGAAGAAGGACACGATGTCCAAGGACACCATGAAGAAAGACGATGGCATGAAAAAAGACGATGGGATGAAGAAGGACAGCATGTCGAAGTAAGCGCCGGCCCGGCGTTCTCCGGCAGGCTCGCCCCGAAAGGGGCGGGCCTGTGACGTATCAGGCCGGCACGCGGGCGATCCTTGAGCTATTTCCGCTTCTTGCGGGCGGCATAGCGTGCATCGCGCGCCGCCTTGCGCTCGGCCTCCAGCGCGGCTTCCCGGGCCGCGGCCTCTTCCTTCTCGCGCGCGAGTTGGGCGGCGGCGGCCGCTGCTGCCTCTTCCTCGCGGCTCTTCTGCTCCGCTTTGGCGGCCTCTCGCGCCAGTTTGGCCTTGGCGCGCTCGGCGGCTACTGCCTCCCGCTCGGCCTGCCGCTGCTTGACCGCGGGATCGTCGGGACCCGGCTGGCTGCGAAACTTGTTCAGGATGTTTTGCCTGGCCTCTTGCGCCGCCTTCTGCCGGTCTGCGAAGCTAGGTTCCTTGAATCCACTCATTGAACGGGCCTTGTCGCTTTCTCTTGAGCTGGGAGAGATCGGTTTTCACGGTCGTACCTGCCGCGCGTGAAGGCTCGTCCCCCACGATCCGGAGCGGTGTACAGCCGCGGGCGCCAGGAAGCCATCAAAATAGGAGGCCGATGCTGGGAGTAATGGTGGTTTCCTGGCGCAATAGAGTACCATTTCGGGACAGAACAGTCGCAGCCAAAACGACTGCCCAGGCTGCAACCGAGGCGGGCTTTGCGCGCTTTGGCGATCCCAGCAGGATTCGAACCTGCAACCCACGGAGTAGAAATCCGTTACTCTATCCAGTTGAGCTATGGGACCGTTGGCGGCTTTATACCATTGCCAATATGAAAAATCCGCATTGCCGCCAAGGCTGTTCCGAACCATTTTCCAGGCCCCTGCGACAAAGCCCCAAGTAGTGGACCGTTGGCTTGGGTCCGCCCTCGACGCAATACTATGGCGCTGCCGGCAGGCGGCGCAGCCAAACGGCCGGCTTCGACAAATGTTGCATGCGACCTTTTCGCCCGTCTGTTCCGCCGCCACGAGTCCGTCACCTTTTGGCGCACTTGTTTTCGACACGCGGCTTCTGTCCGCGGCCCAGGGAGTTCCATCATGATTGGTTTGGTTCGCGCAGCGACACTTTGCGCCACGCTGGTGTTTGGGCTCGTCACGGCACAGGCGGCGGATAAGGCCTTCAAACGCGACGATCTGGCCGATTCGGCGATCAAGCTCGAAGCCCAGATCAAGAGCGAAGCCGGCCCGGTGGCCAAGACCAACGCGACCCTGAAAACCGACGCCGACGCCGCCTTCAAGCGCAACGATTTTCGGACCGGCCTGCAAATCCTCGGGCAAATCGCCGCCACGACACCTGACGACAGCGCCAATTGGCTGCGGCTCGCCCGCACCATTTTCCAGATACGCCCCGCCAATTCGAGCGAGCAGACCTTCCTGTTCGAGCGTGCCTCGACCGCGGCCTATATCGCCTATCAGCGGGCCGCCAATGCCGGCGATGAGGCGGATGCGCTGGCCGTGCTCGGCCGTGCTATGTCGGAACGCAAGCTCTGGCGGCCGGCGCTCGACAGCTTGCGGCTCTCGCTCGATCTGCGTGAGGTCGCTGACGTCCGCGGCCAATACGAAAGGATGCGCGACGAGCATGGCTTCCGGCTGCTCGATTATACCGTCGATTCCGACTCGGCCTCGCCGAGGGCCTGTTTCCAGTTCTCCGAGGACCTCGCCAAGCGCACCGACTTCGCGCCTTTCCTCGCGCTTGCGGGCAGCGACAAGCCGGCTTTGACGTCGGAGGGAAAGCAGCTTTGCGTTGACGGCCTGAAACATGGCGAGCGTTACAACATCAATCTGCGCGCCGGCCTGCCTTCCACCGTCAAGGAAACCCTGCCCAAATCGGCTGAATTCAACATCTATGTGCGCGACCGCAAGCCGTTCGTGCGCTTCACCGGGCGGGCCTATGTGCTGCCGCGCACCGGCCAGCGCGGCATTCCGCTGGTCAGCGTCAATACGCCCGCGGTGACCGTTAGCGTGTTCAGGATCGGTGATCGCAACCTGATCAACACCGTGATCGACAGCGATTTCCAGCGGGCCTTGAGCCGATACGAGCTTTCCAGCCTCGGCGACGAACGGGGCGTCAAGGTCTGGTCCGGCGAACTCACGACCGCCACCACCCTCAACCAGGACGTCGCGACGGCATTTCCGGTCGATCAGGCGCTCGGCGTCTTGCAGCCGGGCGTCTACGTCATGACCGCGGCCGCCAAGGGCCCAGGCAGCGACGACGACGGATCGCTGGCGACGCAATGGTTCATCGTCTCCGATCTTGGCCTCGCGGCCTTCTCCGGCAATGACGGCATCCATGTGTTCGTCAATTCGCTGGCCTCGACCGACGCGGTGGCGAAGGCCGAGGTGCGGCTGGTCGCGCGCAACAACGAGATCCTCGCCACCCGCAAGACCGACGATTCCGGTCACGTGCTGTTTGAGGCGGGGCTCGCCCGCGGCGAGGGCGGGCTTTCGCCGGCGATGTTGACCGTCACCGGCGACAAGGCCGATTACGCCTTCCTCAGCCTGAAATCCAATGCGTTTGATCTTTCCGATCGCGGCGTTTCCGGCAGGGTGGTTCCCGCGGGCGCCGATGCGTTCGTTTACGCCGAACGCGGCGTCTATCGCTCCAGCGAGACCGTGTACCTCACGGCCCTCCTGCGCGATGGCCAGGGCAATGCCGTGACCGGCGGGCCGCTGACGCTCGTGATCGAACGCCCCGACGGCGTCGAATTCCGCCGCGCCATGCTGGCGGATCAGGGTGCAGGTGGCAGGTCGCTCGCGGTTTCTCTCAATTCGGCCGTCCCGACCGGGACCTGGCGGGTGCGGGCCTTTACCGATCCCAAGGGGGCTTCGGTGGGTGAAACCACCTTCATGGTCGAGGATTACGTCCCCGAACGGATCGAATTTGACCTGTCCAGCAAGAATAAGCAGATCAAAGCTGATCTTCCTGTAGAACTGAAGGTGGACGGTCATTTCCTCTATGGCGCGCCGGCCTCGGGGCTGCAGCTCGAGGGTGACGTGCTGGTGGCGCCAGCGGCCGAGCGGCCGGGTTTTGCCGGATACCAGTTCGGCGTCGCCGACGAGGAAACCACCAGCAACGAGCGTACGCCGATCGAAAACCTGCCCGAGGCGGACGCCAACGGCGTCGCGACCTTCCCGGTCAGCCTCGCAAAGCCGCCATCCTCGACGCGTCCGCAGGAAGCGCAAATCTTCATCCGCATGGCAGAGGCCGGTGGCCGCGCGGTGGAGCGCAAACTGGTGCTGCCGGTGGCGCCCAACGCCGCGATGATCGGCGTCAAACCGCTGTTCGGCGACAAGAGCGTCGCAGAGGGCGACAAGGCCGGTTTCGACGTCGTATTCGTATCGCCCGAGGGCAAGCCACTGGCCCGCGACGGGTTGCGCTACGAGCTGTTGAAGATCGAATCCCACTATCAATGGTATCGCCAGAATTCATCCTGGGAATATGAGCCGGTCAAATCGACCAAGCGCGTCGCCGATGGCGATCTGACCATCGCCGCCGACAAGCCGTCGCGCATCACGCTATCGCCGCAGCCCGGCCGTTATCGCCTTGACGTCAAATCGACCGACGCCGACGGGCCGCTGACGTCGGTGCAGTTCGACGTCGGCTGGTATTCCGACGGCAGCGCCGATACGCCCGATCTGTTGGAAACCTCGATCGACAAGCCGGAATATCAGTCCGGCGATACCATGGTGGTCTCGGTCAATGCCCGCTCCGCCGGCAAGCTGACCATCAATGTGCTCGGCGACCGGCTGCTGACGACGCAAACCACCGATGTCAAGGAAGGCACCGCACAGGTCAAAATTCCCGTCGGCAAGGATTGGGGCACCGGCGCCTATGTGGTGGCGACGCTGCGCCGCCCGCTCGATGCCGCGGCGCTCCGGATGCCCGGCCGCGCCATTGGGCTGAAATGGTTCGGCATCGACAAGAAGACCCGCACGCTTCAGGTAAACCTGTCGCCGCCGGCGCTGGTGCGCCCCAACACCACGCTGAAGCTGCCGGTCAAACTTGGCGGCCTCAATCCCGGCGAGGACGCAAAGATCGTCGTTGCCGCGGTCGATGTCGGCATTCTCAACCTGACCAACTACAAACCACCGGCGCCGGACGACTACTATCTCGGCCAGCGCCGCCTGACCTCGGAAATCCGGGACCTTTATGGGCAGTTGATCGACGGCATGCAGGGCACCCGCGGCCAGCTCAAGACCGGCGGCGACGGCGCCGGCGCGGAGCTGCAGGGCAGCCCGCCGACGCAGAAGCCCTTGGCGCTGTATTCCGGGATCGTCACGGTCGCAGCCGATGGCACGGCCGAAATCAGCTTCGACATTCCGGAGTTCGCCGGCACCGCGCGCGTCATGGCGGTCGCCTGGACGGCGACGAAACTTGGCCGCGCCACGACCGATGTCACGGTGCGCGATCCCGTCGTGCTGACGGCGACGCTGCCGCGCTTCCTGCTCAACGGTGACCACGGCACCATGAGCTTCGATCTCGACAACGTCGAGGGCGCAGCCGGCGACTACACCATCAACGTCGCGACCTCGGGGCCGGTGAAGGTCACCGGCAACTCCGCAACGACGGTAAAACTCGCCGCCAGGCAGCGTACCTCGATGTCGCTGGCGCTGGATGCCGGCGGCGCGGGAACCGCGAACCTCGATGTCGATATCAAGGGACCGAACGGGCTGACGCTGGCGCGGCATTATGCGCTCGACGTCAAGGCGGCGACGCAAATCCTCGCGCGCCGCTCGATCCGGACGCTGGCCAAGGGCGAGAGCCTGACGCTGACTTCCGATATGTTCTCGGACCTGGTGCAGGGTACCGGCGGCGTCTCGCTGTCCGTCAGTCTGTCGACGGCGCTCGATGCTGCGACCATCCTGAAAGCGCTCGACCGCTACCCCTATGGCTGTTCGGAACAGATCACCAGCCGCGCCATGCCGCTGCTGTACGTCAACGATCTGGCCGCCGGCGCTCATCTGGCCATGGACACCGAAGTCGACCAGCGCATCAGGGACGCCATCGACCGGTTGCTGGCGCGGCAGGGCTCCAACGGTTCGTTCGGTCTGTGGTCGGCCGGCGGCGATGACACGTGGCTGGATGCGTACGTCACGGACTTCCTGACGCGTGCGCGCGAAAAAGGCTTTGCGGTGCCGGATGGGCTGTTCAAGAACGCACTCGATCGGATCCGCAACTCCGTCGTGAACGCCAACGAGCCCGAAAAGGACGGTGGGCGCGACCTCGCCTACGGTCTCTACGTGCTCGCCCGCAACGGCGCCGCGCCGATCGGGGATCTGCGTTATCTCGCCGACACCAAGTTGAGCAATCTGGCGACCCCGATTGCAAAAGCGCAACTGGCGGCCGCGCTGGCGCTGGTCGGTGACAAGGGCAGGGCGGAGCGGGTTTATGCGGCAGCCCTCGACAGCCTGGCGCCAAAACCGGCGCTGGAGTTCGGCCGGGTCGACTACGGCAGCGCATTGCGCGATGCCGCTGCATTGGTTTCGCTGGCAAGCGAAGGCAATGCGCCGCGGGCGACACTGACGCAGGCGGTGGCGCGGGTCGAAGTGGCGCGCGGGCTGACGCCGTACACCTCGACCCAGGAAAATGCCTGGCTCGTGCTGGCATCGCGCGCGCTGTCGAAGGAAACCATGACGCTTGATCTGGACGGCGCGCCGATCAAGACCGCGCTTTATCGTAGCTACAAGGCTGCCGATATGGCGGGCAAGCCGATCAAGATCACCAACACTGGAGACGCGCCGGTGCAGGCGGTGGTCTCCGTCAGCGGCGCGCCGGTCACGCCAGAGCCGGCTGCCTCCAACGGCTTCAAGATCGAGCGCAATTATTTCACGCTCGACGGCAAGCCGGCCGACGTGTCGAAGGCCAAACAGAATGACCGCTTCGCAGTCGTGCTGAAGATTACCGAAGCCAAGCCGGAATACGGTCACATCATGGTGTCGGATTATCTGCCGGCGGGCCTTGAGATCGACAATCCGCATTTGGTCTCTTCCGGGGACACCGGGACGCTGGACTGGATCGAGGATGGCGAGGAGCCGGAGAATACCGAATTCCGTGACGACCGCTTCAGCGCCGCCATCGATCGCGCCAGCGATGACAATTCGGTGTTTACCGTGGCCTATGTGGTGCGCGCGGTTTCGCCAGGCAAATACGTGCTGCCGCAAGCCTATGTCGAGGACATGTACAACCCGTCGCGCTATGGCCGCACCGGCACCGGCTCGGTCGAGGTGCGTCCGGCGAAATGAGCGCCCCAGGACCACATGCCCCTTCGTCGTGCCCGGACTTGATCCGGGCATCCACGTGTGTTGTGCCGCAAAAGAAAGACATGGATGGCCGGGACAAGCCCGGCCATGACGGAATTGGAAAACGGCGCTGGTTTCGCATCGCCGCCGCATCATTCGCCGTTGTGGCCGCTATATCTGCCGCGTTAGGCGCATGGGTGGTCTCGCTGGGGGCGTTGCCGTTGGCACAGGCCAGCGAAGTCTCCACGACGATCGTCGACCGTAACGGCAAACTGCTGCGTGCTTATGCGATGGCCGACGGCCGCTGGCGGTTGCCGGTCGATGCCGGAACCGGCGTCGATCCGGGCTATCTCAAGCTACTGCTGGCCTATGAAGACCGCCGCTTTCACTCCCACTCCGGGGTCGATCCGCTTGCGCTGGGCCGTGCCGCGCTTCAGCTCCTCACCCGCGGCCATATCGTGTCCGGCGGGTCCACGATCACCATGCAACTCGCCCGGCTGATCGAACCACGGCGGGAGCGGTCGGTTTACGCCAAGCTGCGACAGGTGGTGCGCGCGCTCGAAATCGAGCGGCGGATGAACAAGGACCAGATTCTCGATCTGTACCTCGCGATGGCGCCATTCGGCGGCAATCTCGAGGGAGTTCGGGCGGCTTCGATTGCCTATTTCGGCAAGGAGCCGAAGCGTTTGTCGCTGGCTGAATCCGCGCTGCTGGTGGCCTTGCCGCAGTCTCCCGAAACCCGCAGGCTCGATCGCTATCCTGACGCCGCCCGCGCGGCGCGCGACCGCGTCCTCGATCGCATGGTCGAAGATGGTCGAATCTCCGAGGAAGACGCCGCCGGCGCGAAGGCCGTACCGGTGCCGCGTTTGCGCAAGCCGATGCCCATCCTGGCGCCGCATTCCGCCGATCAGGCGATGGCGTCCGTGAAGGGGGCTCCGGTCATCGCGCTGACGCTGGACGCAAGCCTGCAGAAAGTCCTCGAAGCGCTGGCGCGCGATCGCGCGGTGGCGTTGGGTCCGAATATTTCGGTCGCCATCGTCGCGGTGGACAATGCGAGCGGCGATGTGCTGGCGCGGGTCGGCTCGCCGGACTATTTCGATGACCGGCGCGCAGGCCAGGTCGATATGACGCGCGCCGTGCGGTCGCCGGGATCGACGCTGAAACCATTTATCTACGGTCTGGCGTTCGAGGATGGCTTCGTTCATCCGGAAAGCCTGATCGATGATCGGCCGATCCGCTTCGGCTCTTACGCGCCTGAGAATTTCGACATGACCTTTCAGGGCACGGTGCCGGTGCGCAAGGCGCTGCAAATGTCCCTGAACGTGCCGGCGGTCGCGTTGCTTGACCGCGTCGGCGCCAGCCGCCTGTCCTCACGGCTGAAGCAGGCAGGGGCCAATCTGGTGCTGCCGAAGGACGAGGCGCCGGGCCTCGCCATGGGTCTCGGCGGCGTCGGGATCACGCTGCAGGATCTGGTGCAGCTCTATTCCGGGCTGGCGCGGCTCGGCAACACACGGCCGCTGCGCGAGATCATGAACGTGCGCGACGATGCACGCGACAGCCTGCGATTGCTGGATCAGGTCGCGGCGTGGCAGGTGGGAAATGTGCTGATGGGTACGCCGCCGCCGGAGAACGGCGTGCATAACCGGATCGCCTTCAAGACCGGCACCAGCTATGGCTATCGCGATGCCTGGTCGGTCGGCTTCGACGGCCGCATCACCATCGGGGTTTGGGTCGGTCGTCCGGACGGCGCGCCCGCGCCCGGAATTGTCGGCCGCACCGCCGCAGCTCCAATCCTGTTCGATGCCTTCGCCCGCACCGGAAAACTGCCGGCGCCGCTGGCGAAGCCGCCAAAGGGTACGCTGGTGGCGAGCAATGCCAAACTCCCGCTGCCGCTTCGACGTTATCGACCCGTGGGCGAACTGGTCCGGACCGATGGAGAGCAGGCGCCGCGCATCCAGTTTCCGCTCAACGGCTCGCGGATCGACGCAGCCGGCGCGGATGGTGCGCCATTCTCCGCGATGCCGGTGAAGATCGCTGGCGGCGCGCTCCCGATGACGATGCTCGTCAATGGTGTGTCGGTGGGCGAGATCGACGGCCGCCGTCAGTGCCTGGTCGATCCGCCGGGACCGGGCTTTGCCAGACTGACGGTAATAGACGCCAAGGGCGCCGCGGACACAGTTGTGGTAAGAATTCAATAGAGGCCTGCTAACCGGTTGTCGCCATGGTGGTTTCGGCGTATGCGGAACCAATGGCCGAGACCTATGCCCGCCCCCGATTTGGACAACCGCGCGAGCCCAAGAACCGGGTAGATCCGGGCAGCCGGCTTGTCGGCGTGCTTGATTTCGTGACGGGCAGCCACCTTCGCGCCATCGCGTTTCTCACGCTATGCGGGTTCCTGTTGTTCCTGCCCGGATTTTTCAGTATCCCGCCGATCGATCGCGATGAGGCGCGGTTCGCGCAGGCGACCAAGCAGATGGTCGAAAGCGGCGATTTCGTCGACATCCGGTTCCAGGATGATGTGCGCTACAAGAAGCCGGTCGGTATCTATTGGCTTCAGGCGACCGCGGTCGAAACCGCCTCAGCGCTGGGCCTGCCGCGGGCGCAGGTCCGCATCTGGCTGTACCGCGTTCCGTCCCTGATCGGCGCGCTCGGAGCCGTGCTCCTAACCTATTGGACGGCGCTTGCCTTCGTGACGCGGCGGGGCGCCGTCCTTGCCGGACTGATGATGGCAAGCTCGGTCTTGCTCGGCGTCGAGGCGCGGCTCGCCAAAACCGATGCCATGCTGTTGTTCACGGTCGTCGCCGCGATGGGGGCGCTGGCGCGGGTGTATCTGTCCTGGCAGCGGGGCGAGGATCCCGTCCATCCGCCATGGACGTGGCCGGCGGTCTTCTGGACAGCGCTCGCGGGCGGCATCCTGCTCAAGGGCCCGCTGATCCTGATGTTTGTGGCGCTGACGATCGGCGTGCTGGCCATCCTCGATCGATCCGCAACGTGGCTTTGGCGGTTGCGGCCGGTATGGGGCCTGACCTGGCTCCTGGTTCTGGTTCTGCCCTGGTTCGTCGCGATCTTCTGGCGCGCCGGCGACGCATTTTTTTCGGATTCCATCGGCGGCGACATGTTGAGCAAGCTGGCGGCCCAGGAATCTCACGGCGCGCCGCCCGGCGTCTATCTGCTGCTGTTCTGGGTGACGTTCTGGCCGGGCGCGCCGTTGGCGGGAATGGCGGTGCCGGCCGTCTGGAGGGCGAGGCGTGAGCCCGGCGCGCAATACCTGTTGGCTTGGCTGGTTCCCTCCTGGATCGTGTTCGAGTTGGTGCTGACCAAACTGCCGCATTATGTGCTGCCGCTCTATCCGGCGATCGCGATCCTCACGGTTGGCGCGCTCGAGCGCCGCGTGCTGTCACGATCCTGGCTGATGCGCGGGGCGGCCTGGTGGTTCGTCATTCCCGCGCTCGCCTCCCTCGTTGCCGTTGTGGGAGCGGTCAGCCTGACGCGCCAACCGGTATTCGTGGCATGGCCTTTTGTGGCCGCGGCTCTCATCTTCGGGCTGTTCGCGTGGTGGCTCTACGATGACAATCGTGCTGAACGCTCGTTGCTGAACGCTGTGGTCGCGGCGATGTTTCTGGCCGTTGCCATCTATGGCGTCGTGGTTCCGGCACTGAGCCCGCTGTTTCCGAGCGCCGAAATTGCGCGGGCGCTTCGCAACGTCGCCTGTGTCGGGCCGAAAGCCGCTGCCGCCGGTTTTCACGAGCCGAGCCTGGTCTTCATGACCGGCACCTCGACAGTGCTGACGGATGGATCGGGTGCCGCGGATTTCCTGGGCCAGGGCAGTTGCCGCTTTGCGCTGGTGGAGCAGCGTTCGGAACGTGGATTTGCCCAGCGCGCCGAAGCCATCGGGTTGCGCTACGATGTGGCCGCCCGCATCGACGGCTATAATATCTCGCAAGGCAGGACGATTTCGATCGCGATCTTCCGCTCCGAAGGTACGGAATAAGATGTCGGCTCCGGCCGGCATCGGCGAATCCTCAAATTACTTCGCGCGTGTTTTCGCCCTGGTGCTGACGTCACTGACGCAACTCGTGCGTCCGCCGTCGCATGCAAGACGCGCCGAGGCCGCGCGGAGATTGGCGCGTCAGGCGCTCCTGATGTTGGCGATTGTCGGTATGGTTATCGTCGCGCTGATGGTCGGGTTCGATGCGCGGGAGATTGGCCTGATGCCGCCCCGCGGCTCGCCGGACCTGTGGCCGGTTCGTATCCTGACCGAGTTCGGCAAGGACACCTATGTGCTGTGGATTCTCGCTTTGATGCTGTTTGCTGTTGGCTTTGTTGCCGCGGCATTGCGGGGCGCCTCGCAGGCGCGGCTGCTGAGCCTTGGCTTGCGCCTGCAGTTTCTGTTCTTCGCTGTGCTGGTGCCGCTGCTCGCCGGCGAAATACTGAAATGGATCGCCGGTCGCGGCCGGCCGTTCGTGGGAGGCCAAGCCAACCCGTTCAATTTCGTTCCCTTCGCCGGAACGGAAGCGCATGCCAGCTTCCCATCGGCGCACGCCATCACAGCTTTTGCCCTGGCCTTCGCGGTGAGCGCGGTCTGGCCACGGGCGCGGGGCGCGATGATCGCCTACGCTCTCCTGATCGCCTTCACCCGCCTGGTGCTTTTGGCCCACCACCCCAGTGACGTGGTTACGGGCGCACTGATCGGCGTGGTCGGCGCAATGGGGGTGCGATACTGGTTCGCCGCGCGCGGTCTGGGGTTCGCCATTGGCCGCGACGGCGCGATTTCGGCGCTCGCTCCAGGCCGTCTCAAAAGGGTTGCCCACGGGGCGTCGGCCCCATAAGAAGCGGGCGCCTGAAGCAAAAGCAAAGCGATACCGGCTGCGGGCCAACTCTAATGGTGAGTGTGGATTTGCCTTCTTCTGACACTGCCGCGACGGCCGTTTCCATTGTTGTTCCCGTGCGCAACGAGGCCGACAACGTGGCGCCCCTGATTGCCGAGATCGCCGCCGCTCTCGACAGCCGGTGGATCTATGAGATCATCTACGTCAACGATGGCTCAACGGACGCGACCGGAGAACGGCTTGTTGCTGCCATGAGGCAGCGTGGAAATCTGCGCCAGATTCGCCACGCGACATCGTCAGGCCAATCGGCTGCGGTGCGCAGCGGAGTCCGCGCCGCGCGCGGCGCCATCGTGGCAACGCTCGACGGCGACGGCCAGAACAACCCGGCGTTCCTGCCGGATCTGATTTCGGCGATCGAAAAGGGCGGCGAGCGCGTCGGTCTTGCGGCTGGTCAGAGAGTCGGACGCAAGGATACGGGATTCAAGAAGATCCAGTCGCGCATCGCCAACGCGGTGCGCAACGCCATCCTGCGTGATGGCACCCGCGATACCGGTTGCGGCCTGAAAGCATTCCGGCGCGAGGTGTTCCTGGCGCTGCCTTATTTCGACGGTCTTCATCGCTTCCTGCCGGCGCTGGTACGCCGCGAAGGGTATGAGATCGCCTATGTCGAGGTGACCGACCGGCCGCGGCATTCCGGCGTGTCAAACTACGGATTCTTCGACCGGCTATGGATCGGAATCATGGATCTCGCAGGCGTATGGTGGCTGATCCGCCGCAAGAAACCGACACCTGCTGTGACCGAGGTGACCTTATGATCGAGCTGCTCAACAACCTCGCCAGCTACCTGCACGATGTCTTCGTCATCAAGTTCGATGGCTGGGTGGTGCTCGGCTTTGTGGCACAGGGGTTTTTCACGATGCGTTTCGTCGTGCAATGGATCGCGTCGGAACGCGCGCGCAGGAGCGTGATCCCGCTGGCGTTCTGGTTCTTTTCCATCGGCGGCGGCGCGTTGCTGCTGGTCTACGCGCTTTACCGCAGGGACCCCGTGTTCATCGCGGGCCAGGCGCTCGGCCTCGTGGTGTATATTCGCAATCTCTATTTCATCGTCATGCACAGACGGCAGGTATCCGCCGACAATTGAGCCTGCTGGATCGGCGCGATGCCTGCTTGTTGACCCGCCCGGCCGAGGACCGGGCGATGTGCCCTTAAAGCGATATTCTCGCATTTGAGGTCCGTGTGCGGGGTTTTACCGCAACCGGCAAGCGCTGGCGTTAGCGGCAAGTTCGTGTAGGTTTACCCCAACAACGGGTGGCAAGCCCGGGGTCTTATGGGGAGCAACATGAATTTAAAAAAGCAAATCCTTCCGCATTTCACCTTCATTGCAACGATCATCTTAGCCGCAAGCCTCGTCTCGATATTCGTGCCAGCCAGAGCACAGCAGGCGGCGGTCGCTATCGACAATGATGACATCGGTGGCGTCGTGCGCGGTCCGGCGGGGCCCGAGGCGGGCGTTTGGGTTATTGCAGAGACCACCGAACTGCCGACCAAATTCGCCAAAATAGTTGTCACTGACGACCAGGGGCGCTTTGTCATCCCTGACCTGCCGCCGTACGTGAACTACGAAGTGTGGGTTCGCGGCTATGGCCTGGTGGATTCACCCAAGCTGCGCGCGAAGCCCGGCCAGTTGCTTAACCTCACGGCGGTGCCGGCTCCGAATGAAGCGGCCGCGGCCCATTATTATCCGGCGATCTACTGGTTCACGTTGCTGAAAATTCCGCCGGCCAAGGATTTCGGCGGCACGACGGATATCCCGAAGGAGATCACGCAGGATATCTGGCGTCAGCGCATGAACAATGTCGATTGCATCGGCTGCCATCAGCTCGGTCAGGAATCGACCCGCACCATCCCGGCCGCGTTCGGCGAATTCAAAACCGGCGAGGAAGCCTGGATGCGCCGCGTGTCCTCGGGGCAAACCGGCGAATGGATGGTGAACCGGCTGGCCGGGCAGCTCGGCAGCGTGCCGTTCAAATATTTCGGCGACTGGACTGATCGCGTGGCCAAGGGCGAACTGCCCAAAACCAGGCCGCCGCGGCCATCCGGCATCGAGCGCAACGTTGTCATCTCGTCATGGGAATGGGCCACGGAGAAACATTTTGTCCACGATCTGATTTCCTCGGACCGGCGCAACCCAACCGTCAACGCTTACGGCCCGTTGTACGGTTCGAACGAATACTCCTCCGACTACATGCCGATCCTCGACCCGAAGACGAGCACGGTGACCTTCTTCAAGATGCCGGTCGCCGATCCAAACGCGCCGGAGTCGTTTGGACCGCCGTTGCATCCAAATGCCACGCCAAAGCCGATTGGCGCGTCGGCCTATTGGGGCGACGAGAAGATCTGGAGCCAGAAGGCGAACAACCATAACGGCATGTTCGACGGCAAGGGCCGGGTGTGGTTCGCGGCTGCCGTGCGCGGCATCGAAAATCCGGACTTCTGCAAGAAGGGCTCCGACCATCCCTCGGCGAAGGCATTTCCGCTCGAACGCTCGAGCCGTCAGGCTTCGATGCTTGATCCGAAGACGATGAAGTACAGTTTCATCGACACCTGCTTTGGCACCCATCACCCGCAGTTCGGCTACGATGCCGACAATACGCTGTGGTTCTCCGGGACCGGCCCGGTGGCCGGTTGGGTCAACACCCGGGTGTGGGACGAAACCGGCGATGCCGTGAAGGCGCAGGGCTGGGCGCCGTGGGTTCTCGATACCAACGGCAATGGCAAGGTGGACGAATACACCGAGCCCGGTGCACCGGCGCAGGCGGACAAGGACATGCGGATCGCGGGATCCGGACCCTACGCCGTGATGCCGCATCCCACCGATGGTTCGATCTGGTATGCCTTCAACGTGTTCGCCGGCACACCCGGCTTCCTGCGGTTCGACCCCAAGACGAAGCTGTCGGAATTCTACGCCATTCCCAAGGAAGGCATTGGCATCCGCGGCGGCGACATCGACAAGAACGGCGTGCTCTGGGGTTCGGGCTCCAACGGAAGCCTGATCAGCTTCGACCGCCGGAAATGCAAGAACCCGCTTAACGGGCCGAACGCGACCGGCAATCACTGCCCGGAGGGCTTTGCCTTCTACAAATATCCGGGCCCGGGTTTTGAAGGCTTCGAAAACTCCAGCGCCGAGGCGAGCTACTGGACCTGGGTCGATCAACACAACGCGGTCGGTCTCGGCGAGAATATCCCGATCTCCACGGCCAACCTCAATGACGGCTTCGTTGCCTTCAAGGATGGGCAGATGGTGATGTTGCGCATTCCTTACCCGATCAGCTTCTTCGCCAAGGGTCTCGATGCGCGCATTGACGATCCGAAGGCGGGGTGGAAGGGCCGGGGTCTCTGGAGCACGAGCGGCGACCGTGTGCCGTGGCTGATGGAGGGCGGCAAGGGTTCGAAGCCGCGCGCCGTGCACATCCAGATACGTCCTGATCCGCTGGCGAATTAAGAATATCGGAAGGCCGGCGCTCGGCTCGGATGACGAGCCGAGCGCCGGTACCGCGAGTTGATCGAATAGGGAAGCTATTCGCCGTGGGGCATCGCTCGCAATTTGCACCTTGCGGCGCGTCCGCAATGTGGTCGCTGACAGCACGTCCTAAGCGGCGTTGAACGCCTCAAACCCGCGGGCAAGGTCTGCCTTGAGATCCTCGACATTCTCCAGCCCGATATGCAGCCTCAAGGTCGGGCCGCCCGGCGCCCATTTGGAGGCCGTCCGATAGGTTGCACAGTCGAATGGAATGACAAGGCTTTCGAAGCCACCCCATGAATAGCCCATGCCGAACAATTTGACGGTGTCGAGCAAGGCATCGACGGATTTCTGCGGCGCCGGCTTCAGAACAATACTGAAAAGGCCGGACGCGCCGGTAAAATCCCGTTTCCAGATCGCGTGGCCCGGATCATTCTCCAGGGCAGGATGCAGCACCCTGACGACCTCGGGCCGCGCCGAAAGCCATCGCGCCATTTCGAGCCCTGATCGATGATGCTGCGCAAGCCGCACCGCGAGCGTCCGCAAACCGCGTATCGCAAGGAAGACGTCATCGGGCCCCGCGCAAACACCGAGCAGGCGGATCGTTTCGACGATCGTCGGCCAGGCTTTCGCGTTCGCCGAAATGGTTCCGAACATGATGTCCGAATGTCCGCCGATATATTTGGTGGCGGCCTGTATGCTGATATCGACGCCCTGGTCCAGCGAGCGGTGAAACAGCGGGGTCGCCCATGTGTTGTCGTCGATCACAAGCGCGCCGCGCGCATGCGCCACCGAAGCGATGGCTGGAATGTCGGGCATTTCGAAGGACTGCGAGCCGGGCGCCTCGACCAGCACCGCCTTGGTGTTGGGCTTGAACAATTCAGCAATACCGGCGCCGATCAAGGGATCGAAATAGGTCGTCTCAACGCCATAGCGGGCAAGCAAGCCATTGCAAAAATTGCGCGAAGGCCGGTAGACGTTGTCGCAAACCAGGAGATGATCGCCTGACTTCAGCACCGCGAGCAGGGTCGTGGTGATCGCCGACAGGCCCGAGGGCGCGATACCGACGCCCGCGCAGTGTGGGCCCTCGAGGGCCATCAGCGCTTCCTGCAGCGCCTTGGTGGTCGGTGTTCCGTGACGGCCATACTGGAACTCGCCGCGATGGGCATGGAGGTCATCCGCGGTCGGATAAAGCACCGTGGAACCATGGACGACCGGCGGATTGACGAATCCTTTCTGCGCCTTGGTGTCGCGGCCGGCGGTTACCAACATGGTTTCCGCCCCCAGCGACATCGTTCGTCTTTCATCCCCTGGAGAATTCATGTTTCCACCGCCACCAATGGTTTCCCCAACCGCCACGCCACGCGAAGGTTTGCTGAAGCAGCGGGTTGCGGGTGGGATCGCTAATAGCAGGACTGGGAAGACGGACGTCAACCCCTTGACCCGGCCCTCCAGTCGTTCTGTGATGCGCTGCAACTATTTCGTCGCTGCATGTTGAGGGGCTCGCCGCGACCATCGATCCATTGCTCGACCGGATTATGGGTCACCTTGCGCATTCTGGCCGGCATTTGCGGTAGTGGATCATTGGGTTGGCCCATCGGCGCACGCGATGCTAAGCAACCGTTCCCGGACGACCCTTGAAAGGCTTCGCCATGAAACGTGCATCTCTGGTCTTCACCCTTGTTCTGGCTGCCGGTCTATCGACCCAGGCTGCGACCGCGCAAACGCTCAAGACGGTCAAGGACCGCGGCATGTTGTCCTGCGGCGTGAGCCAGGGACTGCCGGGCTTTTCCTCTCCTGACGACAAGGGCAACTGGACCGGGCTTGATGTTGACGTCTGCCGGGCGATCGCGGCCGCCATCTTCAACGATCCGACCAAGGTCAAGTTCGTGCCGTTGTCGGCCAAGGATCGCTTCACCGCTCTTCAATCCGGCGAAATCGACGTTCTCTCGCGCAATACTACCTGGACGCTGTCCCGCGACACCACGCTCGGCGCCAATTTTACCGGGGTGACCTATTATGACGGTCAGGGCTTCCTGGTGAAAAAATCCCTCAAGGTGAATTCCGCGCTGGAATTGAACAGCGCCTCGGTCTGCGTGCAAACCGGCACCACCACCGAGCAGAATCTCGCCGACTATTTCAAGGGCAACAACATGAAGTACGAGGTGATCGCGTTCGGCACCGCCGACGAGACGGTCAAGGCCTACGAGTCCGGACGTTGCGATGTCTTCACCTCGGACGTTTCGCAGCTCTATGCCGAGCGTCTGAAGCTTTCAAACCCGGCTGATCATAGCGTGCTTCCGGAAGTGATCTCGAAAGAGCCGCTCGGTCCGATGGTGCGCCATGGTGACGATCAGTGGTTCGATCTCGTCAAATGGGTGCTGTTTGCAATGGTCGACGCGGAAGAACTCGGTGTCACCCAAAAGAACGTCGATGAGATGGCGAAATCGGATAAGCCGGAGCTCAAGCGGGCCTTTGGCACCGACGGCAATCTCGGCGAACAGCTCGGCCTGACCAAGGATTGGGTGATACGGATCGTCAAGGCGGTCGGCAATTACGGCGAGACCTTCGATCGCAATGTGGGCACCGGTTCGAAACTCGGGATTGCCCGTGGACTCAACCAGCTCTGGAACAAGGGTGGAATTCAGTATGCGCCGCCGATCCGCTGATCACGGCGATGACCATCGAGCCCCGAAAGCCACCGTCGCAGTTTGTCATCAAACTGCAGCGCGCACTCGGCGGCCAGGCAGGGTGGGGCGGCTTCGTTCTCCAGATCTTGTTCGTGGCCGTGCTCGCCTGGATATCTTACAAGATCGTCTCCAACGCCAGCGAAAATTTGAAGGCGCAGCGGATCACCGCGGGATTTGGCTTTTTGGCGAATACCGCGGGATTTGACGTCAGCCAGAACCTCATTCCCTATTCGGGGTCCGATACCTACACGCGGGTATTTTTCGTCGGTCTGCTCAACACGCTGCTGGTTTCGCTGATCGGCGTTTTCTTCGCTACCTTGATCGGATTTATGGTCGCGCTTGGCCGGCTGTCGCCGAACTGGCTGTTGGCGCGGATCTCCGGCGGCTATGTCGAACTGGTGCGCAACCTTCCGCTCCTGTTCCAGATCCTGTTCTGGTATCTGGCGGTGCTCGCGGCGCTCCCCAACCCACGGCAGAGCATCGCGCTGTTTGGCAGTTTCTTTCTCAGCAACCGGGGCCTGGTGATTCCAAAGCCGATCGGCGATCCCGGCTTCGAGCCGTTTGTGTTAGCCGTCCTGATTGCTGTTGCCGCCTCAGTCGGGTTGTGGCGCTATTCGCGCTGGCAACTGTTCCAAAACGGCAAGATGATCAAAGTCTGGCCCTACGCGCTGGGTGCGTTGATCGGCCTGCCGCTCGCCAGTGCGCTGATCTTTGGCGCGCCGGTGTCCTTTGAGGTTCCTGTTCTCAAGGGATTCAATTTTTCCGGTGGCTCACGCGTCATTCCGGAATTCGTGGCGCTGACGCTGGCGCTCTCGACCTATACCGCCGCCTTCATCGCCGAGATCGTGCGCGCCGGTATTCTTTCCGTCCATAAGGGGCAGATGGAGGCTGGTGCCTCGCTCGGGCTCCAGCGAGGTCCAGTACTGCGGCTGATCGTGATCCCGCAGGCGCTGCGCGTCATCCTGCCGCCGCTCACCAACCAGTATCTCAACCTGACCAAGAACTCGTCGCTGGCGGTGGCGATCGGCTACCCCGACCTGGTTTCGGTGTTTGCGGGCACGACGCTGAGCCAGACCGGGCAGGCGATCGAAATCATCGGCATTACCATGGGTGTCTATCTCCTGATCTCGCTGGTGACGAGCGCGATCATGAGCTTCTACGGATGGCGGCTCGGACGGAGCCTGGGCGGATGAGCGATGTTACGGTTTCCGCTTTCGTCCGTCAGGACCTCGTTCCCGAGCGCCCCGCGCCGGTAAAAACGACCGGCTGGGTCGGCTTCCTGCGCACACGGCTTTTCAATTCTCCGACCAATATCCTGATCACGATCGCAAGCGCGCTGCTGCTGTGGTTCATTTTGGTTCCCGCCATAAAATTCCTGCTGATCGATGCGGTCTGGGGCGGCAAGGATCGCACGGCCTGTCTTGCTGAAAATGCCGGACATCCCGTCGGCGCCTGCTGGCCGTTCATCCGGGCAAAATTCAGCCAGTTCATTTACGGCTTTTATCCGGAACCCGAGCGGTGGCGGGTCAATCTGACCTTCGTCCTCGCCGCGATCCTGCTGCTGCCGCTGTTGATCCCGCGGCTCGCGGCCAAAGGTATCAACGCCGGCCTGTTTTTCCTCGCATTTCCGGCTGTCGCTTTTTTCCTGCTGCATGGCGGCGGGCTCGAGGGCTTCGGGGTGAGCTGGACCGCTGGTTTCTTGTCGGGATTTGCCAGCAGTATCGCCGAGGCAGGCTCGGCGTTGTCGCGCGCAGGCGCATCGTTAGGCGAATCAACCGCGCTCGCCGGGTCATTGCTGAAACTCCTGGGATGGCTCGTCGCTCAACTCGGCGTAGCTCTGCATTATCTGATCGCGCCACTGACGTGGCTGCGCGATCAGATTCAGATGTCGGGCCGTCCGGTCTGGATCGACCTTGCGGTGACGGCCGCGATTGTTTCTACCCTGCTGTTTTGGCTGAACGGCGGTACGCGCGCCGGCTGGCGTCCTCTGACCACGAGCCTTGCGACCTTTGCCGGCCTCGGGATCGTCATTGCGATGATGGGCCTCGACCGCGGCGGATTGCCGGTGGTCGATACGCGGCTCTGGGGCGGTCTCCTGGTGACGCTGGTGGTGTCGGTCACCGGTATCGTGGCGTCGATGCCGGTCGGAATCGCTTTGGCGCTTGGCCGGCGCTCGACGATCCCGCTGATCCGGATTTTTTCGACGGCCTTCATCGAGTTTTGGCGCGGTGTTCCGCTGATCACCGTGCTGTTCTTTGCGACCTATATGCTGCCGCTGTTCGTTCCGACCGGATTCAACGTCGATGGGCTGATGCGTGCCTTGATCGGCATCGCGCTGTTCGCCGGCGCCTATCAGGCCGAGGTCATCCGGGGCGGCCTGCAGGCGATCCCGCGCGGGCAGGGCGAGGCGGCGAGCGCGCTCGGCCTCTCCTGGTGGAAAACGACGGGGCTGATCGTGATGCCGCAGGCGCTGCGTCACGTCATCCCAGGCCTCGTCAACAGCTTCATCGCGCTGTTCAAGGATACTTCATTGGTCTCGATCGTCGCGCTGTTCGATTTGCTAGGACAGCTCCGCGCATCCTTTAGCGACCCGGCCTGGGCGACGCCGACCACGCTGTTTACCGGGTTTGCCTTCACCGGATTGATTTACTTTTCCTTCTGCTTTGGGATGTCCCGCTATTCCCTGTTCGTCGAGAACAGGCTGAACGCACACCGGCGTAATTGAGCGAACCATCATGACCGCAAATCCGATTGTCAGCATTGCCGGCCTCAACAAGTGGTATGGCGATTTTCATGTGCTGCGCGACATCGACATCGACGTCGCGAAAGGCGAGCGCATCGTGATCTGCGGCCCTTCGGGTTCAGGAAAATCGACGCTGATCCGTTGCATCAACGCGCTTGAGGAATTTCAGGAAGGCCGGATCGTCGTGGACGGCATTGAGCTTGGCCCCAATTTGCGGCGGGTCGATGAAGTCCGGCGCGAAGTCGGCATGGTGTTCCAGAGTTTCAATTTATTCCCGCATTTGACCGTGCTGGAGAACTGCACGCTGGCGCCGATCTGGGTCCGCAACACACCGAAGAAGGACGCGGAAGCCGCGGCGATGAAATATCTGGAGCGGGTGAAAATTCCGCATCAGGCCAGTAAATATCCGGGCCAGATGTCCGGCGGTCAGCAGCAGCGCGTCGCCATTGCGCGCGCGCTGACCATGAACCCCAAGGTCATGCTGTTCGACGAGCCGACCTCGGCGCTGGATCCCGAAATGGTCAAGGAGGTGCTCGACACCATGGTTGACCTCGCCAACGAAGGCATGACCATGCTTGTCGTGACCCACGAAATGGGATTTGCCAGGGAAGTGGCCGATCGCGTCGTCTTCATGGATGCCGGTCAGATCATCGAGGCGAACACGCCCGCGAATTTCTTCGCCAACCCGCAGCACGCGCGGACCAAGCTGTTTCTCAGCCAGATTTTGCGGTGAGAATTCATCCATCGAAATGGCGCGTAGCTTTTTCTCGTCACGCCCGGTTTGGTGCTGCACGGGGCCGGGCATGACGGAGTAGCGGTAACGGCGCAATCACACCTTCTCGAAGGGCACGCTGATCGCCACCCTTTGCTCCAGCCAGTCCGGCACGGGCAGGTTCTTGGAGCGCATGAAATCCGGATTGAACAGCTTTGACTGATAGCGGGTTCCGTAATCGCAC
Source organism: uncultured Alphaproteobacteria bacterium (assembly GCA_963753875.1). Lineage (GTDB taxonomy): Bacteria > Pseudomonadota > Alphaproteobacteria > Rhizobiales > Xanthobacteraceae > Bradyrhizobium. Next base: position 67,239 of record CAVWDY010000017.1, read on the forward strand.
AGCACGGTCACGATGGTGTGGCCCGGTCCAAGCTCTTTGGCCAGGCGAATGGCGCCGGCTACGTTGATGCCGCTCGATCCGCCGAGGCACAGGCCCTCATGTTCGAGCAGATCGAAGATGATCGGGACCGCTTCCTCATCGTGGATCTGGTAGGCGCCGTCGATGACGGCGCCTTCGAGGTTGGCGGTGATGCGGCCCTGGCCGATGCCTTCGGTGATCGAGGAGCCCTCCGATTTGAGAGCGCCGTTCTTGTAATAATTGTAGAGCGCCGAGCCCATGGGATCGGCGAGCACGATGCGAATTTTCGGATTCATCTTCTTCAGGCCGATCGATACGCCGGCGAGCGTGCCGCCGGAGCCGACGGAAGCCACGAAGCCGTCGACCTTGCCATCAGTCTGCTGCCAGATTTCCGGCGCGGTGGTCTCAATGTGGGCCTGACGGTTGGCGATATTGTCGAACTGGTTGGCCCAAATCGCCCCGTTCGACTCCGTCTTCGCGAGCTGCTCGGCAAGACGACCCGATAGCTTTACGTAGTTGTTCGGATTGGCGTAGGGGACCGCGGGCACCTCTATCAACTGGGCGCCGCAAAGCCGCAGCATGTCTTTCTTTTCCTGGCTCTGCGTGTTGGGAATCACGATCACGGTGCGGAAACCGAGGGCGTTGGCGACCAGCGCCAGTCCGATGCCGGTATTCCCCGCGGTGCCTTCCACCACCGCGCCGCCCGGCCGCAATTTGCCGCGCTTGATCGCGTCGCGGATGATGAACAACGCCGCGCGATCCTTGACGGATTGGCCGGGATTCATGAACTCGGCCTTGCCAAGAATGGTGCAGCCGGTTTGTTCGGAAGCCCGCTTCAGCTTGATGAGCGGGGTATTGCCGATCGCTTCGACGACGTCATTATCGATTTTCATGTGCGAGAAATCTTGCCAATCTGCTCCCAATCCGGCAACGACCCTAGAGCGCGATCAGCAAAAGTGAAAGCCGGTTTTTGCGTCGGATTCGTGCGGTGCGTGCTATTTTATCTTCGCGAACACAACCTGGCGGACGTCGATATTTCCCGACAGAAATCCGGCTTCGCAATAGGCGAGGTAGTACTCCCAAAGCCGTCGGAACCGATCGTCGAAGCCGAGCGGCATCAGGTTCGGCCAGGCGGCGCGGAAGTTATTTCGCCAGGTCGCGAGTGTCTTGGCATAATCTTGCCCGAAAATGCGCTCGCGAATAACGGGAACACCAAACCGCTCGCCCAGCGACTTGAGAACTTGCGGCGATGGCAGCATGCCGCCCGGAAAAACGTAGCGCTGGATGAAATCGACTTCGCGGCGATAGGTCTGGAACAGGCTATCCTGGATGGTAATCGCCTGGATGCCGGCGAAGCCGCCGGGCAAGAGCCGGTCGCGCAGCTGGGAAAAATATTTGGGCCAAAACTGTTCACCCACCGCTTCGATCATCTCGATCGAGGCGATGCGATCGTACTGGTCGCGCTCGTCGCGGTAGTCCTGCAGTCTGATCTCCACATGGTCGTTGAGACCCGCGGCATGGATGCGCGCTTGGGCAAAATCGCGCTGCGCCTGGCTGATGGTGAGTCCGACCACCTTCGCGCCAAAGGTCTTGGCGGCATATTCGGCGAAGCCGCCCCATCCGCACCCGATCTCCAGCAGTTTCTGACCGGGCCGCAGGTCGATCGCTTCGGCGAGCCTGCGGTATTTGTTGTTTTGGGCTGCGGTCAAATCCGCCGTCTCGTCCTCGAACAGGGCCGAGGAATAGGTCATGCTCGGATCGAGCCATGCCGAATAGAAGGCATTGCCGATGTCGTAATGCGCGTAGATGTTACGCCGTGCCTGCCGCCTGGTATTGCGGTTGCACCAATGCCTGATGGTCTGGGCGGTGCGTATCAGCGGCTTGCCGATCAGCATCGTTTGCATCCAGTCCTGATTGACGCAAAAGAGATAGAGGAACTGCGTCAGGTCCGGCGTGTCCCATTCGCCGCGCAGATAGGCCTCGGCGATGCCGATGTCGCCGCTCCGGAGCAGCCGCGACGCGAAGCCGAAGTGATAGACTTTCATGGCGGCAGCCGGCCCCGGCCCGTTGTCGCCGAGCCTGACCGTGCGGCCGTCAGGCAAGGTCACCTCGAGCGAGCCGTGCCGCAGCTTCGAGCCGCAGCCAAGCGCTACCCGGACCAGACGCGGCAGTTCCGGAAGTAGAGCGTCTACGCTTTCGGACGTGACCGAAATCACCTCGGGCATGGTCGATCGACCTGGCTTCACCCTCTGCCGCGGGCAGACAACACCGGCGAAGTATACCCACTGCTTTTCCCGATCGCCAAGCCGCTATCGATGGCGGCGTTCTGACGCGGCACCAGCCGCGCGCCCTTGAGCCAGAGCCGCAGCGCCTCCCAATGGATGGCTGTGATGATTTTCAGGGTAACGATCGGCCGCGCGAAGAACGAACCCAGCAACTATACCGTGTTGAGGACGCAGAAAGGCCCGATGACTCATGGAAAACCCGATCCGACCTCAGCGAAGCCCCGGTCTTAAGTGGTTGAAGCGCGAGGCCGTGCGGCGTATAGCGATCGCATGTCACGACAATCCGAGGCTGAAAACGGCACCGCCGCGACGGAGGCGGTACCGGACTGCCCGCGTTGCCACAAGCCAACGCCGCTGTGCATTTGCGACAGCATCGCTCGAATCGAGAACCGCATTTCGCTGTTGATCCTGCAGCATCCGCAAGAACAGGACAGAGCGCTTGGCACGGCGCGGTTGACGGCGATGCACTTTGCAAACGCGGTCCTGAAAATCGGATTGTCGTGGCCGAGCCTGTCCAAGGCGCTGGGACGGCCGGTCGCCGATCCCTCGCGCTGGGCGGTGCTTTACCTTGGGTCCGCGAAAGTCGCCGATCTCGACACCAAGAGCGATATCGTCGCCATCAACCGCAAGGGAGAGGTCGAGGACAATCAACGCGCCATCCTGAAGGATATTGAAGGCATCGTGCTGCTCGACGGCACCTGGAGCCAGGCCAAGGCGCTGTGGTGGCGCAATGCCTGGATGCTGAAATGCCAGCGGGTGATCCTGGGTCCGTCACGTCCCTCACGTTACGGCAAGCTCCGCCGCGAGCCCCGTCCCGATGGCCTTTCCACCCTTGAGGCGGCGGCGATGCTGCTTTCCAGCCTCGAAAAGCGACCTGATATCGCCGAGACGCTGCATGCCAGTTTCGAACGGATGCTGACGAAGTACCGTGAGTTCCAGAGCGCACAGCCCGCAGTTGCGCCGAAACCGCGGCCGAAGCGGGATTACCGCCGCCGCCGGCGCGCTTGACCAGAGTTTTTGAGCGAAGCATGACTTCGGACGCGATCCGGGGTGGGCATCGGTTCGCGTCAAGAAAACGCGTCAGGCCAAAAAGTCAGGGCTTCGGTTCTGATTCCATCAGAAAACCGGGGTTCCGGCCTTTGGTTGCCTATGTCCGACAGGGCGTATATGAGTTCGGCCCATGAGGCCACGTGGCGGAGTGGTTACGCAACGGTCTGCAAAACCGTGTACACCAGTTCAATTCTGGTCGTGGCCTCCATCAATAAAATCAGTTCTTTGTACGGAGTTTCTGAGGGGAGGCTTTAGGCTGCCCTGCGCACCCGGGAGGGACGGAGCGGGGGGCCTTGGGAGGCCATGCAGAGGGACGCGTCTTGGCGCAGGCCCTCGCTACAGATCGTCCTTTTGGGGGTCTATTTCGGGCGTTCAGGCTCCGCGCTGCGATTAGCAGGCAGCATACCAGCCTTCGGGAAACGGAATCAGCGGCCAGGCCAAGCCATTGTCGTTGGCGGCTTTCGGTGGCTCGTCGAACATTGGCAGACTGGTCAAGAAATCCTCCTGCGGGGCGGGCGCAATAGCCTCTCTCACGGCATTCAGCAAACATTCGAATTCGGCTTCGCTCATCGCGCTCTCCCAGGTCGAGCGCGTAAGGTCTCAAAAGTCTTTTGTTCCCCGGTTGAACAGATGGCTCAAATTTTATCGATCGGGAAAATCGCAGTGGGCATGGTTGCCGAGGAGTTAATCTTCACGCCGGCGTAGCCGGTTTTGGCTGCGATCCAGTGTGAGAAAAATCACATATCGAGAAGGATCTTTCGCGTATTTGCCGACATGACCACGGCGCGGCGAACGTGCCGGCACAATCAGGAGGATGCCGTCATGAAGGCGAGCGTTACTGGAACTCGGGCGTCGGCGGACCGAGCACAAATGGCTTGGGCGCTCGGTCTGCTTCTTTCGCTTCTCACGGCTGGTTCCGCATTGGCCGATATTGCCACGCCCGATCAGAAAAGGGCTTGCACACCGGACGTCTATCGACTGTGCGCCGGCGAGATTCCCAACGTCCGGGCGATCACCTCCTGCCTGCGGCGGCAGAAGGCCAGCCTCAGCGACGCCTGCCGGGCGGTGTTCGAACAGTGAGCAACCGAACGCTCGGTTCGTGACCCGAAGGCTTCCCGCCTACCATCATCTCACGGGACGAAAGGGCGAAGCATTGATTAAACCAGTTCGCGCGACTGCTCGGCGCGCCGTTTGGAGTTGATCACACTTCACTCCACCCCATAGCCCCATGCTTCGGTTATTTGAGCGGGAGCGCACATGTTGATCGGCATCAAAGCATGCCAGTCTAATTGTTCTCAGGATAAATCATTCTACCAAGGAGACGACTGTGAAAAATTCACCGCTGGCTCTTCTCATACTGACAACTGCGTTATCGCTCAGTACGGCGGCGTTCGCTCAAACGGAAAAGACCGATCTTGGTAAAAAGGAGTACGATTTGAAGTGCGGCGTCTGCCATGGGGCGGATGCGAAGGGCGACGGTGTTTTTGGTGCTAGTCTCAAGGTCGCACCACCAGACCTAACCGTGCTAGCCAAGAAAAACGGGGGAGTATTTCCAGCCGACCGTATTAGCAGCGTGATCGACGGACGCGTGGAGATCGCCAGTCACGGGTCACGCGACATGCCGATTTGGGGCACGCGATACGCGGTCAATGCCGCTGAACACTTTGTCGATTTTCCGTATGCTCAGGAGGCCTACATACGCGCCCGTGTTCTCCAGTTGGTCGAATATCTGAACCGTATTCAGCAAAAATAGGTTCTTCGGTCGCGACGCATTCGGGTTGATCCACGCCACCCCATTTCCCTATGCTTCGCTCGCGACCAAGGCGGCCTTTAAGCTTGCGGTGTCCGCGATGGACAAGATGCGAACACCACGAGTCAGCCTTGAGCCAAGGTTTGACAAAAAACGGAAAAAACAATGATGGATCAAGAGGGGAAAGCCCTGATGGCTCCCCGGGCTGGATTCGAACCAGCGACCATTCGATTAACAGTCGAATGCTCTACCGCTGAGCTACCGAGGAATAGGCGGAACCGGAGGTCCGCACGCCGAAGCGTATAACAAAGCCTCCGAGCCTTGCAAAGGACGAAATAGACCTCTTCTGCGCATCCTCGATCGGGAAACAGACTACCGGCGCCCGGGCGAATCGTTGCACTTTTGGAAGGAAGCCGTGCCGTTGTCGGGCGGCTCAGCGGGGCACCGAGGACCCTCAACGCGCCGAGCGCTAAAAAGGACTCATTCGCCGAGTACCCTCGCCAGTGGCGGTTTCGACGGAAGTGATTCAATGCCAGACGTGATGATCGAACTCGAACGGCCAGTTCCCTCGATCGCTCCGAGGGACATACCATCGATGAGCGACGATGAAATGCCTGGTTTGGTTGGCGCAGGCCGTCGCAGATCACGATTCCGATAGGCTGGACGAAGCTGCGAGGCTGATCGGGCGCCTTGCTGTCACCATTGAATAGCGTTCGTTTCTGGCCAAGACGTCTGGGGTGAAACCGCGGATCGCTGGCCTTGCGCCACCGCTGTGTTGCGTTTTGGCTGACCTTGTATCAAAGATGACGCGGTTCTCATTACCTCCCGCGGCCACGTCCGCTCTCCACTGGGGTCCTCCAATGTCCGGTTTTTCGACCGCGCGCCAGAAAATGGTCGATGGTCAGGTACGTCCCAGCGACGTCACCGATATCAGGATCATCGATGCGATGCTCACGGTGCCACGCGAGGCATTCGTGCCCAAGAATCAGCGCGCGCTGGCCTATCTCGATCTCGATCTCGATGTCAGCGAAGGCGGCCCCGCCAAACGCTTCCTGATCAAGCCTGTTGTGATAGCAAAGATGGTGCAGGCCGCAGACATCAAGGACACCGACGAAGTATTGGTCGTCGGTTGCGCGTCCGGTTATTCGGCTGCGCTGGTTGCAAAATTGGCCCGACGTGTGACTGCTACGGAATGCGATCCGTCGCTGGCGGCCAAGGCAAAGCAGGCCTTGGCTGAGCTGGGGCTTGGAAATGTCATGGTCAAGACCGCCGCAGTGGCCGATGGTGATTCGGCAAACGCGCCCTATGACGTGATCATCCTCGATGGCGCGACCGAAATCGTGCCCGATGGGCTCTACCGGCAGCTCAAGGAAGGCGGCCGGTTGGTCGGGGTCTTTGCCACGACCCAGCCGCAGCGGGCCGTGATCGTGACGCGGTCGCATGGCGATTTCGGGAACCGGGGCCTTTTCGATGCCGCAATCCCGGTTTTGCCTGGGCTTGAGCGGCCTCCGGCGTTCGTTTTCTAGCCGCCGGCCTGCGAATCGCATTCGAAATCAGAAGTGTGGCCCGGATGCCCCATATCAGGAGTTTCCCACCGGCTTGCGTCTCGGGGGGTTCCTTAGCTCTTGTGCGAGGAATAAGGTGCGATGGGGTATCTGTTTGGAATGACATGACAACCCGGTTCAGCGGGGCGCGTGAACCGGCCAAAGGCTTGAATGGATTACCGGGGATGAATGGGGTGAAGGTCGTTACCGGAGCTGCGGCTGCGGTGCTTCTGCTAGCGTTTGCGGGTCCGGCGCCGGCCTTGGCCGACACGATCGAGGCTGCGCTGGTGCGCGCCTATCAGAACAATCCCCAACTCAACGCGCAGCGCGCAAGCGTCAGGGCAACCGACGAGAGCGTGCCGCAGGCGTTGTCGGGCTATCGTCCGACGGTCAAGCTCACTGCGAGCGCGGGGTATCAATACGGCGATATGCTTTCAAATTTCGGAACGCCCATTGATTTTGCTGGAGCAACACCGCCAACCAGCGTCGGCGCTACAGCCACGCAGACGCTTTACAACGGTAATCAAACCGCTAACAATACCCGCGCCGCTGAGAGTAGTGTCTCTGGTGCACGTGAGGGTCTGCGCTTTCTCGAACAGGACATCCTGCTCAAGGCCGCCACGATCTACATGGACTATCTGCGCGATGCCGCGATCGTCGAGGTTCAGCGCAGCAACGTCCGCGTTCTCGAACAAACTCTCAAGCAGACCCGCGACCGCTTCAATGTCGGCGAGGTGACGCGGACGGACGTCGCCCAGTCGGAGGCGCAACTCGCCGCCGGCAAGACACAGCTGCTGGCCGCCGAAGCAACCCTGACGACGACAAAAGCAAATTTCCGTCGCATCATCGGCAACGAACCGGAAGCCCTCGCGCCGGGTTCACCGGTCGATCGCTTTTTGCCGGGAACGCTGCCCGGCGCGGTCGAACTCAGTCTGATCGAAAATCCGAATGTGACGGCGGCGATGTTCGGCATCGACGTCCAATACCTCAAGGTCAAGGTCGCCGAGGGCGCGTTGCTGCCGACGGTTGCGGTGCAGGCCTCTGTCCAGCAGGCCTACCAGCAAAATGTTACGTCGCCTCGGCAGTTTGCTGCCTCGGCGCTCGCGAATCTTACGGTTCCGATTTTCAATGGCGGCCAAGAGTACTCGCTGATCCGGCAATCCAAGGAAACGCTGGCGCAACAGCGTCTCGTTCTCGAGCGGACCCGCGACGAGACTCGCGCCAATACCGTCACGGCCTGGGGGCAATTGGTCGCCGGCAAGGCCCAGGTGGTGTCGGCCCAGTCGCAGGTGACCGCGTCGGAGATCGCGCTCAACGGCGTGCGTGAAGAGGCCAAGGCCGGACAGCGGACCACCCTCGACGTGCTCAACGCCCAGCAGGCGCTGGTCAACGCCCGTGTCGCGCTCGTCACTGCGCAGCATGATCGCGTCGTCGCGTCCTACGCGGTCTTGAGCGCGGTGGGACGGCTCTCGCCGCAGGTGCTCAACCTTCCGACCACTGTCTATGACCCGAGCGTGCACTATCAGCAGGTGCGCGATAGCTGGTACGGTGTTCGTACTCCGGACGGCCGCTGATTGCGGTCGTCGTCGCGTCCGTGAGGTGGCGGACGTCGTCGTGTTTTCCGCGACAACCGCCTAAGCTCCCGCCGCACCGCCCGCGCTTTGGATCTGGGGGCCGGTGGCCAGGCGGTGGAAATCATGCGCCCGGCGTTGCTTGCAATCGTCAGTTGCCCTGACGTACCGTTCCTTGAGGCAGCAGAGCGATTCGCACCTCCGTCGGACTCCCTTAAAGGCGCGACGCTTCGGTGCACTGGGCAGGGAACATAATCCGCGCGATGCGTCGGGCGGCGTTTGATCTGGGGACAAGTCTGGCTTGTGCGATGAAAATCCAAGCCCGCATATCCGTAACCGGCAAAATCCTGCCTTGCCTGGTGTAAAACGCTTACGAGGGCGTTGATGAGGTGGATTCGGAGATGACGCAGCCTGCGAAGGTCCAAGAGCCCTCGATGGAGGAAATCCTGGCGTCGATTCGGCGTATCATTGCCGACGACGAAGCAAAGCCGGCGGCTGCCGAGAAGCCGACCAGTCCTCCGGCCCCCGCCAAGCCGGAAAAACCAGCTGCCGCGGCGCCGCCCGCTAAGCCGCCTGTGATGAGTGACATTCCTCCGTCAGCGGCTCCGGTAGCACCACCGGCCGCGGCAAAGGCGCCGCCGCCCGCGCCGCCTCCACCAGCGCCGTCTCCGCCAGCGCCCGCGCCGGCAGCGTCCAACAGCCAGGACGACATCGACGCGCTGCTGAACGGCCTCGATGAGGCGACCACGCCGGAAGAGATACGGCCGCCTTTACCCGACGGCGACGTGCTGGATCTGACCGACGAGATGGCGCTGCCGGATCCGCCGCAGCCTTCGTTCAAGAAGGTCGAGCCGACGGACGATCTCGAGTTCACCGAATCCGCCGCAAGGGCGGCGCCCCGGCAGCCCGCGTTCGAGCCGCCTCCCGCCGAGGTCGCGCCCCCGCAAATCCTGTCGCGCTCGACCGTGTCCGCGGTCGAATCCGCCTTCAATAGCCTCGCCCATACGGTGCTCAGCAACAACGCGCGGACGCTGGAAGATCTCGTCAAGGAGATGTTGCGGCCGATGTTGAAATCCTGGCTCGACGATAATTTGCCTGGTCTCGTGGAGCGCATCGTGAAGGCGGAAATCGAGCGGGTTTCGCGCGGCCGCTAGCCGCGCCGGGCCGATTGCCGGCCCTTATTCAGCCACTACATCGGGTTTTATCCGAGCTTTCGACGTGCCTGTCGTGTTGACTTGGCGCGCGCGTGCGGCTTTCTAGAGCATGATCCGGAAAAGTGGAAACCGGTTTTCCGATAAGATCATGTTCAAACAAAAGATGGCGCTGGGGTCTGATTCAACTCCAGTTGAATCAGACCCCAGCGCGTTCCACCCCATGATTGCATCGCCATGATCGAGAAGAACTACCAGCCCGCCGATATCGAAGCCCGCATGTCCCTGATCTGGGAGGATAGCCGCGCGTTCAGTGCCGGACGCCCGGAGCGGCGCGATGCAAGGCCGTTCACGATCGTGATTCCGCCGCCCAACGTGACGGGGTCGCTGCACATGGGGCACGCCCTCAACAACACCTTGCAGGACATCCTCTGCCGCTTCGAGCGCATGCGCGGGCGCGACGTGTTGTGGCAGCCCGGCACCGATCACGCCGGCATCGCCACCCAGATGGTGGTCGAGCGGCAGTTGATGGAACGGCAACAGCCGGGCCGGCGCGATCTGGGGCGCGCGAAGTTCCTCGAGCGCGTCTGGCAATGGAAGGCCGAAAGCGGCGGCGTCATCGTCAACCAGCTGAAGCGGCTCGGTGCCTCCTGCGACTGGTCGCGCGAGCGCTTCACGATGGATGAGGGCCTGTCGCGGGCCGTCGTAAAAGTATTCGTCGAACTGCACCGCCAGGGGCTGATCTACAAAGACAAGCGGCTGGTGAACTGGGATCCGAAGCTGCTGACGGCGATTTCCGATCTCGAGGTGCAGCAGATCGAGGTCAAGGGCAGCCTCTGGTATTTGCGCTATCCGCTGGAAGGGAAAATCTTCAATCCCGACGACCCCACGACTTTCATCGTGGTCGCCACCACGCGGCCGGAGACGATGCTCGGCGACACCGCGGTCGCGGTGCATCCGGACGACGAGCGCTACACGCACCTGGTCGGCAAGCACGTCATCCTGCCGCTGGTCGGACGCAGGATTCCGATCGTCGCCGATGAATATTCCGATCCCGACAAGGGTTCGGGCGCGGTCAAGGTGACACCGGCGCACGATTTCAACGATTTTGAGGTCGGCCGGCGGCACAATCTGCCGCAGATCAGTGTGCTCGATCAGGAAGGCGCGATCGCGCTCGTGGGCAACGAAGATTATCTGCGCGGATTGCCCGAAGGCGCCATTCAGCTTGCGGAAGAGTTGCACGGGGTCGATCGTCTTGTCGCGCGCAAGCAGATCGTGGCGCGTCTTGAGGACTTTGGTTTCCTGGAGCGGATCGAGCCGAACACGCACATGGTGCCGCATGGCGATCGCTCTGGTGCCGTGATCGAGCCCTATCTGACCGATCAGTGGTACGTCGATGCCAAGACGCTGGCGCAGCCCGCGATCGCGGCGGTGCGCTCAGGTGCGACGACCTTCGTGCCGAAAAACTGGGAAAAGACTTATTTCGAGTGGATGGAGAACATCCAGCCCTGGTGCATCTCCCGCCAGCTCTGGTGGGGTCACCAAATTCCGGCCTGGTATGGACCGGACGGCAAGGTGTTCGTCGCCGAGACCGAAGAGGAAGCCGTCGGCAACGCGCTCGGCTATTACGTCGAGCAGGAGGTCATCACGCCGGAGCAGGGGCGGGAGATGGCGCTCGACCGCAACAAGCGCGCCGGCTTCATTACCCGCGATGAGGACGTGCTCGACACCTGGTTTTCCTCGGCGCTGTGGCCGTTCTCGACGCTGGGCTGGCCCGACGACGATACCGACGTCAAGCGCTATTACCCGACCGACGTCCTCGTCACCGGCTTTGACATCATCTTCTTCTGGGTTGCCCGCATGATGATGATGGGCCTTCATTTCATGAAGGACGTTCCTTTCCCGACCGTCTACATCCACGCCCTCGTTCGCGATGCGAAGGGTGCGAAGATGTCGAAGTCGAAAGGCAACGTCATCGACCCTCTGAGTTTAATCGATGAATATGGGGCCGATGCACTGCGCTTCACGCTTACGGCGATGGCGGCGCAGGGTAGGGACATCAAGCTCGATGCTCAGCGGGTTGTCGGATATCGGAATTTTGCTACGAAACTCTGGAACGCCTGCCGATTTGCTGAGATGAATGATTGTGTTCTGTCGGTTAATTTTGATCCCCGAGCAACTCAGGAGACGCTCAATCGCTGGATCGTTGGCGAAGTGGCGAGAACAGCAGAGGTAGTAAGTTGGAAATTGAGAGACTACAAATTTAACGAGGCCGCTGGCGAACTCTACACGTTGGTCTGGAATATCTACTGCGATTGGTATCTCGAACTCGCAAAGCCGGTTTTGCTGGGTAGAGACGGCCAGGCGAAGGACGAGACACGCGCGACCGTCGCTTGGGCTCGGGACCAAATTCTCAAGCTCTTACACCCATTTATGCCGTTTATCACGGAAGAGTTGTGGAGTGTCACCGCCAGACGAGAACAGCTCTTAACACTTACTAGTTGGCCCGATTTTTCGACGGATTTCGATGATTCTCGAAGTTTTGGTGCTCCGGGCGCCGAGGAAGAAATTGGCTGGCTGATCGACCTTGTCACCGCGGTTCGATCCGTTCGATCGGAAATGAACATCACCGCGCAAATACCGTTGATATTGGTTGCTCCAGGCGATTACACGCGTGAGCACGCGCAAAATTGGGCAGATTTCATAAAGCGTCTTGCCCGTGTTTCCGATATTTCATTCGCTGAGGATGCCCCACAGGGCTCAGTCCAAATCTTCGCTCGCGGCCAAATCGCAGCGTTGCCGCTTAAGGGTCTGATTGATATTAGCGCGGAACGCGCGCGCCTCGACAAGGAACTGGCCAAGGCCGACGCCGATATCAAGCGCGTCGACGCCAAGCTCGCCAACGAGAAGTTTGTCGCCAACGCGCCGGAAGACATCGTCGAAGAGGAAAAGGAAAAGCGCGAGGCGGCGGTGGCGCGCAAGACCAAGATCCTTGAGGCGCTGGAGCGGCTCAAGAATGCGGCCTAGCGAATCGTGGCAGGGGGAAACGTGAGAATTTTCCTGGCGGGCGCGACCGGTGTCATCGGGCAGCCGCTTGCGGCCCTGTTGCGTGATGCCGGGCACGATGTGACCGGCACGACGCGCAACCCGGCGAAGGGTGCGATGCTGCGTGCGCTCGACATCACACCCATCGTGGTCGACGTGTTTGAGCCGGATGCCGTGGCTCAGGCGGTCGCGATGGCGCGGCCTGATGTCATCATCCATCAGCTTACCGATCTGCCGAGCGCGCCGGGCACGCCTGGTTATCCCGCCGCGCAAGAGGCCAACCGCCGCCTGCGCATCGAGGGCACACGAAATCTGATGCAGGCCGCGAAAATGGCCGGGGTGCATCGTGTCGTCGCCCAGAGCATCGCATTTGCCTATGCGCCGGGCGAGGGTGCGCATGGTGAAGACGATCCGCTCGACGTCGCAGCGGAGGGGGTACGACAACTCACGGTGCAAGGCATCGTCGCGCTCGAGCGTGAGGTTCTTCAGGCGCCCGGTATCGCCGGCGTCGCGCTGCGCTACGGCTATTTTTACGGACCGGGCACCTGGTACGACGTACCGCCGAAGCCTCCGTCGGTCCATGTTGATGCAGCCGCTTACGCCGCGCTGCTGGCGGTGAGCAAGGGTGCCGGCGCCTACAACATCGCCGAGGATGACGGCGCTGTGTCGAGCGCCAGGGCCAGGCACGAGTTAGGGTTCGACCCGGCGTTCAGGTTTCCGGAACGGCTTGTTCAGAAATTGCGAACCGGTCAATCGATGTCGCCACGGTAGCTCGACCGCCACGGTGAGGGCGACTCCTACGCCTGCGACGCTGGCTCCGGCCTCAAGCGATGCCGATCGGATTGAATGCCGCCAGCCTTACCCAAGAAATCGACATCCGAAACGTCGGCTGGAACGGTCGATGGTGTTCTTGCAACGGCAACACTACGCGCCCGCCATAGTGTGATGCCGAGCAGAAAATAGGCTCCGGCGGTCCACGAGGCCTGCCAGTTGCGGGAGCCCTCATTGAATGTGGCATAAAGCGCAGCAGCGCCGAACAGGCATGCGAACACGGCCTCGGCGATCGGGCGCGTGCCGGATTTTGGACGGTTCAGCAGTGCCAGCGTCCAAAATGGCACCACTGCCATGGTTAGGAGACCTGCAACGATAAGTGAATCGTGCGACCTCGTTTTGTCTGGCAGATTTACAGCCCATTACGAAGGAAGCGACGCCCTTATTCCTGCGAGTTTCCTTAGGCCGGCGAACGGGAAATCACGCCAACGCGGGTCGAACACCAAGCCGAGCGCGGTTTCCGCTGCGATCAGCGTGGTCACGATCAGCACCAATCCCGGAAGCATCGTTGGGAACGTCAGGGTTCTGCCTTCGCGCGGGCCGATCAGTTCCAGAAATGTCGGCAAGCTGCGTCCTGACATCAAGGCGTTGGCGCAAACGACGGGTGATGCGATCGCGGCCATAAGCAGCGAACCCCATCCGAACCAGCCACCAAAACCGAAGCTTTCATAGAGCGTCTTGTCGGCGGCCACCCCCAGCAGGATTCCGGCCGTGGTCGCCGATATCCCGACTGCGATCCAGGAGGCGAGCCGGGGCGACCAGGGTCTGCGTCTCAAGGCCAGCCAGGCCGCGGCGAACACCGAGATAGCCAAACCCATGCCGCTTGCCATCTGCGGCTTCCAGAACGGATAATTGCTGATGGCGACACCGGGCGGGTATTTCAGCTTGCGATGCTCTCCGTCGAACAAGCCCCAATTGCCGCCCACGGTTCCTTCCCAGTAGCGCTTCCAAGGCGCGTCGTAGGCCTCGATCAGGTTGACGTGAAAGTTTTCGCGCTTCGCCAGATCGAGAAGCTCCGAGATGACGCGGGCCTCGTTGGTGCGCGATGGAAGTGCACCTGCGCGCATCCGCCCCATGCTTGGCCAGCCGGTCTCGCCGATCAGGAGAAGGGCCAGCGGCGCGCGAAAGGCAATTGGTTCTGTCCTCCGGGAGGCTTGTCGATATGGTCAAGCGATCCGCGCGGCCAGATTGGAATGCGGGGGCGCGGCACGGAGCTATCAAAGGCCGAGTGCGACAGGTAAGCTGAGCTCTGATAGCAAATTTGTCTCAGCTCCAACAAGTAAAGTGATGTTGTTCAACAGGCTTTCTAGACGCCATTTTGCCAGGATCGCAGGGTGGTCGGCTCTCGGAATATCGACGCGATCCGCCGAGTCCAGTCAGGCCGACCTGGGCAAGCAAAACAGGCTGACAAACGGGAGTCTCCCTGCCGGCTTTCCGAGCGGTTTTCTTTGGGGAACGGCTACATCCGCCTATCAGATCGAGGGAGCCGTCAACGAGGACGGACGAGGTCCATCGATTTGGGATCGCTACGTTCACACACACGGGAAAATTCTGGATCAGAGCAATGCCGACGTCGCGAACGATCATTATCATCGGTACAAAGAAGACGTTCAGCTAATCAAGGCGCTGGGAGCGAAGGCCTATCGGTTTTCGATTGCGTGGCCTCGTGTCTTCCCGGAAGGAACAGGTTCGCCGAACCCAAAAGGCCTCGATTTCTATAATCGACTTCTGGATGAATTGTTAGCGGACGGCATCGAGCCGTTTGCGACCATGTATCATTGGGATTTGCCTCAGGCGCTTCAGGATCGCCTCGGCGGATGGATGTCTCGTGACACATCAAAGGCATTCGCGGATTATGCGGGCTATGTCGCCGAGCGCCTGAGCGATCGTGTGAAGCACATTTTCACGATCAATGAATGCGCCAGGCTTGTACATGCTGGCTATGGCTCAGGACTGGACGCGCCAGGCCTCAAATTATCTCAACCAGAGCTGAACCAGGTTCGTCACAACGTCGCGCTCGGGCACGGTCTCGCGGTGCAGGCGGTGCGGGCGCATGGGCGGGCTGGAACCAAGGTCGGTCCGGCGGAGAACATCGTCGTCTGCATACCCGCGATCGAAACGCCCGCGAACATACGTGCGGCGGAAATCGCTACGCGCGAACTCAATGCCGGCTACCTGACCGTGATGCTGGAGGGAAAATATACCGATGCATTTCTGGCATATGCCGGCGAGAACGCCCCGAAATACACCGCCGAAGATCTGAGTGTCATTTCATCCCCGATCGATTTTGTCGGGCTGAATGTTTACATGCCCAACCATTACGTCGTCGCAGCCGATAACCCGATCGGCTTTGCCTTGGTGCCGTTTGCCGCATCGTTTCCACATATGGAATCGACCTGGCTCAAAATCGGTCCCGAGGCGATGTATTGGGCGCCGCGTCATGTGGCGAAGCTTTGGGACGTGAAGTCGATTTACGTCACCGAGAACGGAACGTCGGCCGCGGACCAGCCGGCTGCCGACGGCAATATTTACGACGTGGACCGGATCATGTATCTGCGCAACTATCTGACGCACTTGCAGCGCGCGACATCGGAGGGCGTGCCCGTGCTTGGGTACTTCCTGTGGAGTTTGATGGACAATTTTGAATGGTCCGACGGATTTGAGAAACGCTTCGGGCTCTACCGGGTCGACTTCAATACGCAGCGTCGCATGCCAAAGCTGAGCGCATCATTCTATCGCGAGATGATCGAACGAAACACGGTGGTTTGATCCGCGAATTGTGGATGTGACGGTGCGGACGATCGGAGATGAGATGTCCGCCGCAGGGGATCCGCGCTCCTTGGAAGCCGTCTGCCATCGGCGGGCCTAAGCCGGAAACGGCTTGGAGAGAAATTGCGAGCCTTTCAGCCCGTATCGCCACGGCAATTCGATCGCTTTCGTAATGCCGATCCGCACGCCCGCGGCGATCTCCGGCCTGGTCGTCCGCGCGTGCAGCGCGATCGGCGGCGCATCGAGCGCGAGCCCATTGTGCTTGCCGGTGATTCCCAGCGCTTCCGTCAGCTTGCCCGGACCCGAGCACAGCGATCGCTCGTCGTCCAAGTGACGCCGTCGCCGCATCGCCGCGATGCCGTGGGTCGGTTCCAGCGCGCGGATCAGCACGGCGCTGGCAGAACCCGTCTTTTCGCAAACGAAATTGACGCACCAGTGGATGCCGTAGGAACGATAGACATAGGCGAAGCCGGGCGGGCCGAACATCACCCGGTTGCGCGGCGTCGGTCCCCGGAAGGAGTGCGCGGCCGGGTCTGTGTGATGATAGGCCTCGACCTCGACAATGATGCCGCCGACGCCGTTCACCAGCATCGTCGCGCCGATCAGGTCGGGCGCGACCTCATGCACGCTGCGGGCGAAGAAAGCACGTTTGAGCGGTTTGCCGGGTTTTTGCGCGTTCGGGTTCCGGTTTTGGGCCATTTCGGGCCAGTATGCTATGACCGAAAACAGACCAAGGCGAGCGGTTGCGGTTCTCGGTCCACCGGATTAGCTAGAGGTCTGTCAGACACGGATTCTCCATGGTCGTCGTCGTCGATACCGTTTCAGCCACGCCGCTGCGCCCGCGCCACCCCGAAAAGGTGAACCGGCCGGACGCGTTTTCGCCACCGAAGCCGGACTGGATTCGCGTGCGCGCGCCGACCACGCGCGGCTATGCCGATACCCGCCATATCGTGAAGGAAAACGGCCTCGTTACGGTGTGCGAGGAGGCGGGCTGTCCGAATATCGGCGAGTGCTGGGACAAGAAGCACGCGACCTTCATGATCATGGGCGACACCTGCACCCGCGCCTGCGCGTTCTGCAACGTCAAGACCGGCATGCCCGGAGAGCTCGATGCCAACGAGCCGGAGCACGTCGCGGAAGCGACCTTCAAGCTGGGGCTCGCCCATATCGTCATTACCTCGGTTGATCGCGACGACCTCGCCGACGGCGGCGCTGAGCATTTCGCGCAAACCATCCGCGCGATCCGGGCGCGCTGTCCGACCACGACCATCGAGATCCTGACGCCGGATTTCCTGCGCAAGGACGGCGCGCTCGAAGTGGTGGCGGCGGCGAAACCCGACGTGTTCAATCACAATCTGGAAACAGTGCCGTCGCGATATCTTGGCGTGCGCCCGGGCGCGCGCTATTTCCATTCCATCCGGTTGTTGCAACGGGTCAAGGAAATCGATCCGACCATCTTCACCAAATCGGGCATCATGGTCGGGCTTGGCGAAGAACGCCACGAGGTGCTGCAGGTGATGGACGACCTCCGCTCGGCGGATGTCGACTTTCTGACCATCGGCCAGTATTTGCAGCCGACCCGAAAGCATCATGCCGTGATGCGTTATGTGACCCCGGATGAGTTCGCAGGCTACGAGAAGGTTGCCTATACCAAGGGGTTCCTGATGGTGTCGGCGAGCCCGCTGACCCGTTCATCGCATCACGCCGGCGACGATTTCGCCAGATTGCAGGCGGCGCGCGCTGCGAAACCCCGCTGAGCGGCCGCTGCGGTGGATTTGACATTCGCTCCCGTGTTTCCGCGAGTTTTCGGGCGAATGTTAGAGCCGGGACACTAGTCGATGCCGAAATTCAACTCCAGGCGCCGGGTCAACCACAGCGCGCCGCAAATGTTCGACCTGGTCGCCGACGTCGAGCGCTACCCCGAATTCGTGCCGCTGTGCCGCTCGCTGAAAATACGTCAGCGCACGCCAAAGCCGGATGGCAGCGAAATCGTGATCGCCGACATGACGGTATCGTTCAAGCTGGTGCGCGAGGCCTTCACCAGCCGGGTGACACTGGACCGTCCCAACCTGAGAATTCTGGTCGAGTACCTGCAGGGGCCGTTCAGCAGCCTCGAGAACCGCTGGACGTTCGAGCCGAAGTCGGACAATGCCTGCGATGTCGGGTTCTATCTTGCCTACGAATTCAAGAGCCGGATGCTGGCGGTGCTGATGGGGACGATGTTCGACACCGCCTTCCAGCGCTTTGCCGCCTCGTTCGAAAAGCGCGCGGACATAATTTACGGCAGGCCCGGACTCGTGGGCAAGACGGCATCGTGAGTCCTAATCGCGCGGCTTCCTGAACTATGTTCGCGGCGGCCGCCGCCGTTTGATCGCGCCGCGGCGCGACGTTCGCGCCAGGCGAGGATGGACCCGGCCGATCGCCTGGCGGCGCGGTTTTGCGATTGCCTGCGGCCCGCGGGCCAGTTCCACCAGCATTCGCAGGGCCTCGACGACGGAGCGCTGCCGCACCGCGCTGCGGCCGATCGCGCCAAAGCGGCATTCGCGGTGCAGAATTCTGCCGTCGCGGGCGGCGACGGCGAAATGGACCAGACCCACCGGCTTGCCCGGCGTGGCGCCGCCCGGGCCGGCGATACCGGTGATGGACACGGCAAGATCGACGCCGGCTCGCTCAAGCGCGCCGACAGCCATCGCGGTCGCGGTTTCCTTGCTGACCGCGCCGAAGGTCAGAAGCGTCGTGGCCTTGACCCCGAGCATCGCGCGCTTGGCTTCATTGGAATAAGTGACAAAGCCGCGGTCGATCACATCGGAGGAACCGGGAATATCGGTGAGCGCGGCGGCGACCAGACCGCCGGTACAGGATTCGGCGGTGGCGACGGTCAGCTTGCGCATCCGGCAAAGATCAAGCAGCGAGCGGGAGAGGGCGCGGGCGTCGCTGCCGCTCATTTTAATCGCTCCAACCTTTGTCGTCCCGACCCTTATCATCCCATGGCAGGCGAATGGTGGCGCACGCCGTCGCGGCGATGCCTTCCTCGCGGCCGGTGAAGCCGAGACGTTCGCTGGTGGTCGCTTTCACGGCGACGCGCGTGATGTTCAGTCCGGTGATCTCGGCAATGCGTGCGCGCATGGTGTCGCGCAAGGGTCCGATCTTCGGCCGCTCGCAGATCAGCGTCACCTCCAGATTGGCGATGCGGCCGCCGCGCGCGGTGACCCGATCGACCGCGTATTTCAGGAATTTATCCGATGCCGCGCCCTTCCATTTCATGTCGCTGGGCGGAAAATGCGAACCGATATCGCCGTCCGCCAGCGCGCCGAGGATGGCATCGACCAGCGCATGAAGGCCGACGTCACCGTCGGAATGCGCGAGGAAGCCGCGGCTGTGCGGCACGCGAACGCCGCAAATCATCAGGTGATCGCCGTCGCCGAAGGCGTGAACGTCGTAACCCGTCCCGGTTCTGACATCGCCGAGCTGGCTTGCGAGGCGGGCTTCCTCGCGGACGAAATCTTCCGGTGTCGTCAGTTTCATGTTCGCAGGATCGCCTTCAAAGGTCGCCACCGTCAATCCCGCCCATTCCGCAAGCGCAGCATCGTCGGTGAAATCGCTGCGGCCCTCGCGCGCCGCGCGGCGATGGGCGTCAAGAATAACATCAAAGCGGAACGCCTGCGGTGTTTGTGCGATTCTCAAACGGGCGCGCTCCGGCGTCGCCTCGACGTTTCCGCTTCCGTCGACCAGCTTGATCGTGTCGGCGACCTGTATTGTCGGAATCGCCGCGCCCGTGGCGGAGGCCGCATCGATCGCGCGCGAAATCAGCGCTGCCGAGACGAAAGGCCGCGCTGCATCGTGAATGAGGACGACGTCGGGCTGTTGGGAGGCGAGCGCCTCCAGTCCGGCATGCACCGATGCCTGGCGTGTTGCTCCGCCGTTTGCGGGTGGCTCGTATTGCAGTTCCCGCACGGCCTCGTTGAAGATCGCGATGTCGTCGGGATTCAAAACCGGTTGTACGGCCTGCACCTGGGAATGCCGGCAAAATGGCTCCATCGCCCGGAAAATCACGGTCTGCCCGCCGATCGAACGGTATTGCTTCGGTCCCCCCGCGCCGGCACGAAGGCCGCGTCCGGCTGCGACAAGGATGGCTGCAGTCCGCTGAGGTTTCGGCATAGGATTCGATACAGGCAAAGCGAATGGTAGGGGCCGCGGTGGGTGGCTGGTGCTCTGCCCTTATCATGCTCACGCAGCGAAAACAGAACGATTCCCAACAGCTGGTGGCGAAAAGCATATTTTGTTGCAGTGCACTTGCAAGATTTCTAGAACTGTCTAAACTGTAGGCATGAAGCTTGACTGCACAAGAATTGTGCGCAAAATGGATCCCGGCAGGCGCGGCGTCTGTCGGAACAACGAGAAATCCGTGACCGGTCTGGAATATCTACGCCTTAAGCCACTGAAAATAGGCGATATTCAGATCGCTAACCGGGTTCTTCTGGCGCCCATGTCGGGCGTTACCGATGCCCCGTTTCGGCGCCTGACCGCGGCACTCGGGGCCGGACTCGTCGTTTCAGAGATGACCGCCAGCGATGATCTCGTCAATGGCCGACCCATGTCGCAGTTGCGGTGCGAAGCCACCGGAATCGGCCCGCATGTGGTTCAGCTCGCGGGCTGCGAGACCAGGTGGATGGCGGAGGGCGCCCGCATCGCCGAAGCGGCTGGAGCCGAAATTATCGATATCAATATGGGTTGTCCTGCGCGGCATGTGACGGGCGGCCAGTCCGGCTCGGCATTGATGCGCGACCTTGATCGCGCGGTCAGACTGATCGAGGCGACGCTATCCGCGGTGAAGGTGCCGGTGACGCTGAAGATGCGGCTCGGCTGGGACGATCGCTCCGTCAACGCACCGGAATTGGCGCGCCGCGCTGAGGCCGCAGGCGTGCAGCTGATTTCGGTGCATGGCCGTACCCGCTGCCAGTTCTACAATGGCCAGGCCGATTGGCGCGCGGTTCGCGCAGTCAGGGACGCCATTCGTATTCCGCTCGTCGTCAACGGCGATATCACCTCGTTCGAGAAAGCCGTGGCCGCGCTCGAAATGTCGGGCGCCGATGCGGTCATGGTCGGCCGCGGCGCGCAGGGGCAGCCTTGGTTGCCCGGCCAGATCGGGCGCCGCATCGAAACCGGGGTGGTGGAATCCGCGCCTTCGCTGGCGGAGCAGCTCACATATGTCCGCGCGCTCTATGACGAGGTTTGCAGTCACTACGGCCTGCGCGTCGGCCTTCGTCATGCACGCAAGCATCTCGGCTGGGCCCTGCAGATTGCGGCGCAATACAGCCGGACGCCGGCGACGACGCTCAAGAGCTGGCGCGAGAGGATTCTGACATCAGACAACCCGCAGCTCGTGCATCGATCCCTGCGGGATGCCTTCGACGACTTTGCGTGGAGCGCCGCTGCATGACCTCGGCCGCAGAACATCTCCGACCCGTGCCATCCGAAGCTGAGGCCATCCTCAACGCGTTGCCCAATCCCGTGCTGTTGGTTGCGCCCGATGGCAGGATCGTCGATGCGAATATGGCGGCCGAATCGTTTTTCGAGATTTCCGCGCAGTTTCTGCAACGTCAGTCGTTGAAGGATCTGGTGCCTTTCGGAAGCCCATTGCTGGCGCTGATCGATCAGGTGCGCTCAAGCGCCTCGCCGGTCAATGAGTACAAGGTTGACCTGGGTACGCCGCGGATGGGTGGCGACCGTCTGGTCGATCTTCACGTTGCGCCGCTGACCGAGCGGCCCGGTCATATCGTGGTGATGCTGCAGGAGCGCACCATCGCCGACAAGATGGATCGGCAATTGACGCACCGGAGCGCGGCCCGTTCCGTGATCGCGCTGGCGGCGATGCTGGCGCATGAAATCAAGAACCCGCTCTCCGGCATCCGCGGCGCGGCGCAGTTGCTCGAGCAGGCGGCTTCGCCCGAAGACCGCATGCTGACGCGGCTGATCTGCGATGAGGCGGACCGAATCGTCACGTTGGTCGATCGTATGGAAGTGTTCGGCGACGACCGGCCGGTGGCGCGCGGTCCCGTCAACATCCATTCGGTGCTCGATCACGTCAAACGGCTGGCGCAATCGGGCTTCGCCCGCAATATCCGCTTCGTCGAAGAGTACGATCCATCGCTGCCCCCGGTGCTCGCCAATCAGGACCAGTTGATCCAGGTATTTCTCAATCTGGTGAAGAACGCCGCCGAGGCGGTGGCCGATCTTGGCGGTGACGCGGAGATCCAACTCACCACCGCATTCCGTCCGGGCGTACGCCTGTCGGTGCCGGGGAAGAAATCGCGGGTCTCGTTGCCGCTCGAATTCTGCGTCAAGGATAACGGTCCCGGCGTGCCGGAGGATCTTTTGCCGAACCTGTTCGATCCGTTTGTCACGACCAAGCCGACTGGCAGCGGGCTTGGTCTGGCACTGGTGGCCAAGATCGTCGGCGATCACGGCGGCATCATCGAGTGCGAATCCCAACCTCGAAAAACCACCTTCCGCGTGCTGCTGCCGATGTTCAATACTACAAAAAATTTCGATCAGAGTGACCGCGATGACGTTTCGGGGACGCCGTTGCATGCCTCACAAAACTCAAGATGAGGAATAACGATGCCCGCAGGTAGTATACTTGTCGCTGACGACGACACAGCCATCCGCACGGTTCTCAATCAGGCGCTTTCGCGCGCCGGATACGAGGTGCGACTGACAGGAAACGCGGCGACGTTGTGGCGCTGGGTAAGCCAGGGCGAGGGCGATCTGGTGATCACCGACGTTGTGATGCCGGACGAGAACGCGTTCGACCTGCTGCCGCGGATCAAGAAGATGCGGCCGAATCTTCCCGTGATCGTGATGAGCGCGCAAAACACTTTCATGACGGCGATCCGCGCCTCCGAACGCGGTGCCTATGAATATCTGCCGAAGCCGTTCGACCTGAAGGAATTGATCGCGATTGTCGGCCGCGCGCTGGCGGAGCCCAAGGAGCGGGTAGCCAACAACGTCGACGAATCCGAATTCGACTCCATACCGCTGGTCGGCCGTTCGCCGGCGATGCAGGAAATCTACCGCGTGCTGGCGCGGCTGATGCAGACCGACCTTACGGTAATGATTTCCGGCGAGTCGGGAACCGGCAAGGAGTTGGTGGCGCGCGCGTTGCACGACTACGGCAAGCGGCGCAACGGGCCGTTCGTCGCCGTCAACATGGCGGCAATCCCGCGCGACCTCATCGAGTCGGAACTGTTCGGTCATGAACGCGGCGCATTCACCGGCGCCAATACGCGCGCCTCCGGCCGGTTCGAACAGGCCGAAGGCGGAACGCTGTTTCTCGACGAAATCGGCGACATGCCGATGGAAGCGCAGACCAGACTGCTGCGGGTACTGCAGCAGGGCGAATACACGACCGTTGGCGGCCGTACGCCGATCAAGACCGATGTGCGCATTGTCGCGGCAAGCAACAAGGATCTGCGTATCCTGATCCAGCAGGGCCTGTTCCGCGAGGACCTGTTCTTCCGCCTGAACGTCGTGCCATTGCGGCTTCCCCCGCTGCGCGAGCGGATCGAGGATTTACCCGATTTGATCCGGCATTTCTTCGCGCTGGCCGAGAAGGACGGCTTGCCGCCGAAGAAGCTCGATGCCCTCGCGCTGGAACGCATGAAGCAGCATCGCTGGCCCGGCAATGTGCGCGAACTTGAAAACCTCGCGCGCCGGCTGGCGGCACTATATCCGCAGGACGTCATCACCGGATCGGTCATCGACGGCGAGTTGGCGCCTCCGGCCGTGACCTCGGGGGGCAACGCCCACCACGGCATCGACAACCTCGGCGGCGCCGTCGAAGCCTACCTGTCGTCGCATTTTTCGGGCTTCCCGAACGGCGTGCCGCCACCGGGCCTCTATCACCGGATACTGAAGGAGATCGAGGTGCCGCTGCTCACCGCGGCGCTGGCGGCGACCCGGGGCAATCAAATCCGGGCGGCCGACCTCCTGGGTCTCAACCGGAACACGCTGCGCAAGAAGATCCGCGATCTGGACATTCAGGTCTACCGCAGCGGCAATTGAGCGGCGGGCGAGCCGGGAATCGGCCGCCGGCCTCGGTGATCGGGGGTTCTGTGGCCTGGTTTCACTTTGGGCCTCAGCGAACGCCGCGGAATTGTCGCAATTTGGCAACATTGTGATATGAATGCATCAGTCCGCCGCCGCGGACGCCATTGCCTTCAATTTACATATTGCCGGAATGACCAGCGTAGACACCTCGGCCGTACAGTTCGACCCGTCGCTCGCTGAACCCAAGGGGTCGTCCCTGCGGAGGCTGCTGGCTCCGTTTGCGATCGGCCTGGCGCTGCTATCGGCCTTCCTCACCTTCGTGGTGCTCACGGGCCTGACCCGCATCGAGCCAACCCGCGAAGTCGCCGTTTCCTTCATGCTGATGAACGGCGCCACCATCCTGGTGCTGGTCAGCATCATCTTCCGCGAAGTCTGGCAGGTGATGCAGGCCCGGCGCCGCGGCCGGGCGGCGGCGCGGCTGCATGTCCAGATCGTCAGTCTTTTCTCGGTCATCGCGGTGTTGCCGGCGGTGCTGGTGGCGATCGTCGCCAATGTGACGATCGATCGCGGCCTCGACCGTTTGTTTTCCGGTCCGACGCGTGACGTGATTCAAAATTCGCTGATCATTGCGCGTGCCTATATGCAGGGACATGCGCAGCTCATTCGCGGCGATATCCTGGGAATGGCCAACGACATTGCCCACGCCCGGCCGTTATACGACCAGGACCGCCAATCCTTTCGCCAGCTGCTGACGGCGAGCGCGGCCTCGCGCAACTTGCCGGGGGCCATGCTGATCGACAAGGATCGTAACGTCCTGGAGACGGCGCAAACCGGCATCCAGCTTGCCTTCGCGGCGCCGCCGCCTGAATTCCTCAGCAACGTCGCCGAATCCGAGCCCGAGATCGCGGTGTTGCCGGAAGAGAACTACGTCGCGGCCGTGATCCGGCTGCGGGCCTTCAACGATACTTTCCTCTATGTCGCCCGCCAGCTCGATCCCCATGTCGTCGCCCAACTCAAGCAGACCGAGGCGAGCGTCGCCGAATATGCCGAGATCGAGTCGCGCCGGCTCGGCATGCAGGTGAATTTTGCGCTGATATTCGCGGTCATCGCGCTGACCATCCTGATGGCCTCCATCCTGATCGGGTTGAATTTTGCCAACTGGCTGGTTGCCCCGATACGGCGTCTGATGAGTGCCGCCAATATCGTCTCCACCGGCGACCTCCACGTGCAGGTACCGGTTCTGCGTTCGGAGGGCGATCTGGCACAGCTCGGCGAGACCTTCAACAAGATGACGCAGGAGTTGCGCACCCAGCGTGACGAGTTGGTGAGCGCCAGCGACCTTATCGACAGCCGTCGCCGCTTCATCGAGGCGGTGTTGTCGTCGGCGAGCGCCGGTATTATCGGCGTCGATGCTTCCGGCAGCGTCGGCATTCTCAATCGCTCCGCCGAAAAGCTCATCGGTCACGCGGAATCGGAAACGCTGGATCATCCGCTATCGGACGTGCTGCCCGAGCTCGACGAAATGATGAAAACCGCGCGGGAGAGCACCCAGCGGCTGGTGCAGGGCCAGATCACGATCAATCGCGAGGGCCATGAACGCAATCTGTCGGTTCGCGTCACCGCCGAGCAGACCAGTCAGACGCGCGACAGCTACATCATCACGCTTGACGACATTACGGAGCTCGTATCCGCCCAGCGGACCTCGGCATGGGCCGATGTCGCGCGCCGCATCGCGCACGAAATCAAGAATCCTCTGACCCCGATCCAGCTTTCGGCCGAACGCATTCGCCGCAAATTCGGCAAGGTGATCACGGAGGACAAGGCCGTATTCGAGCAGTGCACCGAGACGATCGTGCGTCAGGTCGATGATATCAGGCGGATGGTCGACGAGTTCTCGCGCTTCGCGCGGATGCCAAAGCCCGTGATCGAAGGGGAGGACGTTGCCGACACCGTGCGCCAGGCCGTATTCCTGATGCGGGTCGGCCATCCCGACGTCGATATCGAGGCCGAAATCAGGGACGAGCCGATGCGGGCGCAGTTTGACCGCCGGCTGATTTCACAGGCGCTGACCAACATCATCAAGAACGCGACGGAGGCCATCGAGGCCGTGCCTGCGAGTGAACTCGGCAAGGGTCGTATCGATGTCATCGCCGCGCGCGAAAGCGATGACATTCTGATCGACGTCATCGACAACGGTATTGGCCTTCCCAAAGTGAGCCGCGCTCGCCTGCTGGAGCCCTATGTTACGACCCGCGAGAAGGGTACCGGCCTTGGGCTGGCCATTGTCGGGCGCGTTCTGGAGGATCACGGCGGGCGAATCGAGCTCCATGACGCCTCGGACATCCGGCCCGGCGCGCGGGGAGCCTGGATGCGGTTGCGGTTTGCGGTGTCCGGTCGCCCCTCGAATGTCGAAGCGAAAGAATCGGCTCCCGAAACAAATCCCCCGGCATCTGAAACCACCGGGCCGGTCGACACGACTAACCAACAGACAAAAATCGAAGCCGCAACAGGCAATTGACAAGACAGGCGCGATCCCATGGCAAGTGAAATTTTGATTGTCGATGACGAAGCCGACATTCGTGATCTGGTTGCGGGGATTCTTGACGACGAGGGTTTCACCACGCGGACCGCGCGTGACAGTGATTCAGCCCTGGCGGAAATAGCGAATCGCCGGCCAAATCTGGTGTTTCTGGATATCTGGCTGCAGGGCAGCAAACTCGATGGATTGCAGTTGCTGGAGCAGATCAAGCGCGACCATGCCGACCTCCCGGTCGTGATGATCTCGGGCCACGGCAACATCGAAACCGCGGTCGCAGCCATCAAGCGCGGCGCCTACGACTTCATCGAGAAACCGTTCAAGGCCGACCGTTTGATTCTGGTCGCGACCCGCGCGCTGGAGACGTCGCGCCTGAAGCGCGAGGTGAGGGAACTCAAGCAGCTCGCGCCCGCCGCGAGTATCCTGACCGGCCACTCGGCCTGCATGAACCAGCTGCGCCAGACCATCGACCGGGCCGCCAAGGCCAATAGCCGCATTCTGATCGTGGGTCCCTCGGGTTCCGGCAAGGAACTGGCGGCGCGAACGCTGCACAATGCGTCAAGCCGTGCCGATGGACCTTTCGTCGCCATCAACGCCGCGGCCATCACGCCGGAGCGCATGGAAATCGAGCTGTTCGGCGTGGAGGAATCGAACGGCGAGAATCCACGCAAGGCCGGTGCGCTGGAGGAAGCCCACGGCGGCACCCTGTTTATCGATGAAATCGGCGACATGCCGCGTGAGACCCAGAACAAGATTTTGCGCGTGCTGGTGGATCAGACGTTCCAGCGGCATGGGGGCACCACCAAGGTGAACGTCGACGTTCGCATCATCTCCTCGACGGCCCGCAATCTGGAGGAGGAGATCGCCGCCGGCCGGTTCCGGGAAGACCTCTATCACCGGTTGTCGGTGGTGCCGATTCGTGTCCCGCCGCTGTCGGAGCGGCGCGAGGATATTCCGGAACTCATCGACTACTTCATGGACCAGATATCGGTGGCGACGGGCCTTCCGAAACGCCAGATCGGCCAGGACGCGATGGCGGTGCTGCAGTCGCACGTCTGGCCCGGAAACGTCCGGCAGCTTCGCAACAATGTCGAGCGGGTGATGATCCTGGCCGGAGGCGGCCCTGAAGTCATCATTACCGCCGATATGCTGCCGCAGGACGTGGGCTCGATGGTGCCGGCCATGCCGACCAGCAACAACGGCGAACATATCATGGGCTTGCCACTTCGTGAGGCGCGGGAAGTGTTCGAGCGCGATTACCTGATGGCCCAGATCAGCCGCTTCTCCGGCAACATCTCTCGCACAGCGGAATTCGTCGGCATGGAGCGCTCAGCCCTGCATCGCAAGCTGAAGGCCCTCGGCGTGGGTTGAGCGCCGGCAGGAGGGGCGATTTATTCACCGGCGATTGGAAATTTCATCTCTTTCCGGGTTTTTACGGAGAATTGGGCCTCTCTTCGGCGAGGCGACGCGCGAACTTGCTTGCCTAAAAACCAAGCCTGCCTTCTAATCGTCCTGTCGCGCTCCCCGGAGGGGGATCTCAGGGGAGCCGGTAACCGGGACACACTCCGATAGAGAGCAGCATTCGGTTCAATAAAAAGAAGCAAACAAGACTGCGGGATAACAACAATGGCGGCAGACCGCGCACAAAATCTACAGGACACCTTCCTTAATCACGTTCGAAAAACCAAGACGCCACTGACGATCTTTCTGGTCAATGGAGTAAAGCTGCAGGGAATTGTCACCTGGTTCGACAATTTCTGCCTGCTGCTGCGGCGCGACGGCCACTCGCAGCTTGTCTACAAGCACGCGATTTCAACCATCATGCCGGGCGCTCCGATCCAGTTGTTCGAAGGCGGCGAGGATGCGCCGGCTTGAGAGTGAACTGATTGGAACCCCGAAATCCTGATGGGGGTGCCGACCGCCCGCGGTCGGTAGCGGGGAAGCAAACCGGGCGGGTGATCGTCATCGGCCCTTACTTACGGATGCGCCGTGGTGATGCCAACGCGCAAACGGATTCCCATGCCGTCCGCGGCTCCGAGGCGCGGCTGGAGGAAGCCGTTGGTCTGGCCCGCGCCATCGATTTGACCATCGCCGAAGCCCTGATCGCGCCGGTGACCCAGATCCGGCCCGCGACGTATCTCGGCAAGGGAAAGGTCGAGGAGATCGTCGGTCTCATCACCGGGCATGAGATCGAACTTGTTGTGATGGACTGCGCGTTGTCGCCGATCCAGCAGCGCAATCTCGAGAAGGCCTGGAACACCAAGGTTCTCGACCGGACCGGGCTGATCCTCGAAATCTTCGGCCGCCGCGCCAAGACCAAGGAGGGCGCGCTTCAGGTCGAACTGGCGCATCTGAATTATCAGCGTAGCCGCCTGGTGCGGTCGTGGACCCACCTGGAGCGCCAGCGCGGAGGTTTCGGGTTCATGGGCGGCCCCGGTGAAACCCAGATCGAGGCCGACCGCCGTCTGATCGGCGAGCGCATTACGCGCCTTGAGAACGAACTCAAGAAGGTCCAGGCGACACGGCGGCTGCATCGCGCCGGCCGGCAGCGGGTGCCTTACCGTGTGGTGGCGCTGGTCGGCTATACCAATGCGGGAAAGTCGACGCTGTTCAACCGGCTGACCCGCGCCGACGTTCAGGCGGCGGATATGCTGTTTGCAACGCTCGATCCGACGCTGCGGGCGCTCGGCCTGCCGCATGGCGGCAAGGCGATGCTGTCGGACACGGTCGGCTTCATTTCCAACCTGCCGACGCAACTGGTTGCGGCCTTTCGCGCGACGCTGGAGGAGGTGCTGGAAGCCGACGTCATTCTCCACGTCCGCGACATCTCGCATGAAGATACCGATGCGCAGCAGCGCGATGTCGATACCGTGCTGCGCCAGCTTGGCATCGACCCCGATGCGGGCATGCGTATTCTCGAAGTCTGGAACAAGATCGATCGCTTCGATCCGGAGAGCCGCGAGAACTTGCGGAATATCGCCGCCCGCCGCCCGCCGGAGCGGCCATGCTTCCTGGTTTCCGCCGAGACCGGGGAGGGGATCGATGCGCTGCTCGCTGCGATCGAAGAGAGGCTGGCGGCAACGCGCGCGACGCTCGATCTATCAATCGACGCCGCCGACGGCGCAGGCATCAGCTGGCTGCATCGCAACTCGGAAATTCTCAACAAGAGATTCCACAATGGGCGGTTTGACATGACCGTGCGCGTCGATCAAACCAAGCGCGACATCGTCGTCAATCGTTTCGATGCCGTGCCGCATCCGGTGTGAAACTCTCTTGGTCGCTTGAGTGCGTCGAAACCAGAATACGTCATTGCAATGACGGTTCTGGTTGTCACTCCTTCTGCTTCGCCTCATCCCACAGCGCATCCATTTCCGAAAGCGATGCGCCCTCGAGCGAGCGGCCCTGCGATGCTAGCGCGCGCTCGATATAGCCGAAGCGACGTTCGAATTTGGCGTTGGTGCCCCGCAGCGCCATTTCCGGATCGACCCCGGTATGCCGGGCCAGGTTGACCAGAGCGAACAGGAGGTCGCCGGTTTCTTCCGCCAGTTCGCCGGCATCGCCACGATCGAGCGCCGCCTCGATCTCGTCGGCTTCCTCACGAATTTTGTGCAACACCGCGCGTGGATCGTTCCAGTCGAAGCCGACACTTGATGCCTTGCGCTGCAATTCCATCGCGTGCGCCAGCGCCGGTTGTCCGGCTTTCACGCCCGACAGCAGCGATTGATGCGCCGTTTCCTCCGGCGGACGCCGCGCCGCGCGTTCGGCCTTTTCCTCGGCCTTGATGCGCTCCCACGCGCCCTTGACGTCCGATGGCGTCAATCGCCCCTCCTCGTCGGCGAAGACGTGCGGATGCCTTCGGATCATCTTGCGGGAAATCGCATCGACCACGTCGCCGAACGTGAACGCGTTCTGTTCCTCCGCCATGCGGGCGTGGAACACCACCTGCAGCAGGAGATCGCCGAGTTCGTCACGCAGGTCATCGAGATCGCCACGCGCAATGGCGTCGACGACCTCGTAGGCTTCCTCGATGGTATAGGGAGCAATGGTCGCGAAATTCTGTTCGAGATCCCAGGGGCAGCCGCTGCCGGGCGTTCGCAACGCCGCCATGATATCGAGCAGGCGTGAAATATCGCGGGAAGGGGTCATGATGCACCGGGGCCTGACTGGTTCATCAGGCCTGTATGCCGCAAGACGCGCACCCATCCCAGCGAAATGAACCGAATGGCCGGCATTTAGCTTGCCTGCTCGGTGTGCCCGCGAACGCTCACGCGTTAAAGTGCCGGCTGGAAATCCTCCGGCCTCAATTTGATCGGCGAGCCATGGGGCGTACGGCCGGCGGCATTTTCCCAAGCGTCGCGGTAGCGATGCTGGGCTTCGAAAGGCGCGACGCCTTTCGCTGCGATCAGTCTTTCCAGCGTCGCGAGCCAATGCCGGTAATAGGTCTCGCCGCTGTCGGGATCGCCTTTTGCCTGCGCGCGTTTGATTTCATCGGCGAGTGCCGCCGCCCATTCCTTCCAGGTGAACAGGCCGCGCGCGTGCAGCGCGAGCGCCATCGCAAAGGCCTGGGCTTCCCAGGGTTCGCGAAACACCGGCCCATCGGCATCGCAGGGTATGCCGGGGACGGTGCGGGTCGCGTCATCAGCGGCTTGCGGATCTGGTGACATCAGGCCCGCTCCAGATAGGGTTCCCAGGCATCGACGGAAACTTCCAGCTTGGCATCGGACGTCTCACCCCAGAGTTCGCGGCCATCGAATGTCACGGTGTAGAGCCATTGCGGATTTTCGCCTGCGCCAGTGGCGTTGCTGTCCGGAAAGACGTGACAGCCCAACACGCGTTCGATGACGCCGACATGGCCGCGCACATAACGCGGCAATCGCGTATGGGTCGGCGGATGAATTATTTTGGCGCGGATGCGATCGCCGGCTGCGAAGCGAGCAGGGTGCCTCGCATCGCGTTCGGTCGGCCCACCCCGATGCAGCATGCCGGCGACACCGTCAGGCGTTAGCGTCTTCGCCACCGGCTTGGCGGGATGCAGCGCCTTTCCGGCTTCGATCTCGTCTGGCGCGATCAGGTCACGCTCCAGCATCAGCCGCTCAAGACCCGCGAGCCAGATGTGGTAATAACTCTTGCTGAGATAGTCCTCATGCGGACGATCCTCGCGGGCGAAACGCGACATGTCGATGTTCCAGCCGCCGGGCATCCCCATCGCCAGCGTGATCGCAAACGCACGCCGCTCCCATTCGGCGTGAAACACCGGTTCGTTCGGCTCGGGTTGTACCGGGCCGGACCATTTCACGCCGCCCATATCATGCGCGCCATCCATCAGGCGATCTCGTGCGGCTGCTTCGGCAATCCGGTGCCTATCATGCTGTCGCGGGTGACGAGCTCCGCAAGACGCTCTTCGTTCCAGCCCTCGGTGCCCGCAGGGCGCATCGGCACCACGAGATAGCGAATTTCAGCGGTCGAATCCCAGACACGGATCTTGGTGCCCTCGGGCAGCTCAAAACCGAAATCCCTGAGCACGCCGCGCGGATCCTTCACCGCCTTGGAGCGGTAAGGCGCGGATTTGTACCAGACCGGCGGCAGTCCGAGGACCGGCCAGGGATAACAGGAGCAAAGTGTGCACACGACCATGTTGTGGAGGTGAGGGGTGTTCTCGACGGCCACGATGTGCTCGCCCTGACGTCCGGCATAGCCGAGTTCGGCAATCGCCGGCGTGGCATCTTTGAGCAGACGCGCGCGATAGTCGGGATCGGCCCAGGCGCGGGCCACCACGCGGGCGCCGTTGCGCGGTCCGACCTTGGTCTCATAGGTTTCGATCAACAGATCGAGCGCGGCCGGATCGACATAGCCTTTTTCGGTCAGGATGGTCTCGAGCGCGCGCACGCGCAATTCGGTCTCGGACAGTTCCGAATGGTCGTGATCGTGATGATCGTGGTCATGGCTGGTCATGGGTCGAGGATAGCCGCAATATTCTGTCGATGTCGAGGCGTGGAAATTGCTAGCATTTCCGCTCGGGGCTTACGGCGACACGCCCAGCAATTGTCCGGGGATTGTGCGCTATCGTCGGGGAAAATGGCGGGCAGGGAGGCACGCGGTGGCCGATTTTGTCAGAATCGAAAAGGGCCTCGGTCCGCAAGGCCGTATTGCGGTGGTGCGATTTGACCGGGGCGACGGCATCAACGCGCTGTCGCCGGAGGCAATGCGTCAACTGACCCAGGCGGCGCGCAGCTTTGAGGACGACGGCGATACCTCGGTCGTGGTGCTCACCGGCGGCCCTAAGGCGTTCAGCGCAGGCTTCGATCTGAAGGATCCCGAGGGCCGATTACGTAAATCCATGGATCTCGGTTCGTTGCGCCGGCACCTGAAACTCGGACCACGGCTGAGCCGCGCCTGGCAGGAGATGGAGCAGATTACCATCGGCGCCATCGAAGGATTTTGCATCGGCGGCGGCGTGGCGCTTGCGGTGGCGCTGGATTTTCGCGTGATGGGCCGCGACGCTCATATGCGGGTGCCTGAAATCGGGCTCGGCATGAATATGAGCTGGCAGAGCATCCCGCGCATGCTGCATTTGATGGGGCCGGCCCGCACCAAACAGGCCGTGATCCTGGCGGACCAGCGCATCAGCGCCGCGGAGGCCTACGAATGGCGTCTGGTGGAGGAGGTCGCTGATCCCGGCATGGCGTTCGACGCCGCCATGATGCTCGCGGCCAAGGTGGCTGCGCAGCCACCGCTGTCGGTCGCCATGACCAAGCTGACGGTCAATCGTCTGGCGCACGCGCTCGACGATCTCGCCAGCCACATGGACGTCGACCAGTTCGCGCTTGCGAGCCTGACCGAGGATCACAAGGAGGGCGTCGCGGCGTTCCTGGAGCGGCGCAAGCCGCGCTTCAGGGGACGCTAGAAGCGATCACAGCCGGTTGCGGCGATCTTTTTACTGGACTGCGGCAGTCACATGCTTCCCGATCCAGTCCAGCAGGATGTCGGCGATATCGAGGTTGTTGTCGTCCTGCATCAGCATGTGCGTGTTGCCCTTGATGCCGATGTCGGGCAGCACAAGCAGCTCCGCCTTGCCGCCCTTGGCGTTGGCGGCCGCAACGAAGGCGCGGCAGTTTTTTAGCCGCGGCGCCCAGCGGGGAAATTCGTCCACATAGTCGCCGAATAGCACCAAAATCGGCAAGCCTGCGTAGGGGGTCATGTCGTCGGTGGGCGCGGGACATGCGCCGGGCTCGATGGAAACAATACCTGCGATGCCTTTCCGGCTCAGTACCGCGGTTTGAAACGGGTAAATGCCGGATTGCGAATGACTCATCAGAACGGTGCCGCCTATTTTCTGCGCCAGTTCCGAGAGAGCCGGGACGGTCGGATTTGGCGTGGGGAGGCTGTTCAGGCTGTCCGGAACCATCTGCTTCCAGAATTCCGCCTGGGCCGCGACGGGAAAGCGCATTCCGGGCATCAGCTGCGGATACTCCTTGCCGAACCGAAAGATGGCCCAGGCGCTCTCGTGCCCGGCAGCGAACACGGTCGGCAACTGATCCACGGCGGCCTTGCCGCTACGGACAGAATTGATGGCGGACGGATCGGCGGCCGAGCGGCCGCGCCAGACCTGATCGATGACGTAGGTGGGATGGCCATGGCGGATGAAATATTCGTCCCATCCCATGCGACCGTCCGGGGTTGTTTCCCAGGTCTTGCCGGTCAGGCAGCAGCCGTGGATCAACGTGATCGGAACGCCAGGCGTGCCCGCGGGAATCTGGTAGTGCACATACATCTGGTCGACGGTGATGGTGCCGGCCGCGGCGTAGGCCGGAAGGGTCGACAGCGTCTCGGATTTCACCTCACGTCCACCGATGAAGAAGCTGCCTTGGCGGGCGATGGTGAGGGGCCCGGGATCAGGGCGAGGGGCTTGCGCGGCCGCGGAGACGGCAATCGAACAAAGGCTGGCGGCGATCAGCAATGCGCGCATGGAGCGTTCCTTCCCAAGGCCGAGGCGCTCTGGCGCCTTCTTTGAACTTGATCGAATCCGGCTTCTGAAGATGCCGGATCGCTTCCGATTTCGCTGGGCAATATCCTAGCTTCGCTTTCAGAGAAATATTTCTTTGCGCCACGCTGGCAGATCACGAAGCGCATAGCCGAAGCTCCATCGTCGATGCCAGGCGAGAGGCCGTTTCGGCGGAAGGCGAACCCAGCCCGCGCATGGAAGCAAGAACCAAGAGGATTCGCATAAGGTATATTATGGAATATTTTTATTCCTCATTCTTTCAGGTACTTGTATCCAAATTCTGATGTTCCACAACATTTTAAGCGGCGCAGTTGGTGGCAAAGTGAGCTGCCAGCTTCGCAGCAGCCGCGCCGGCTGTTTGACTTCCCCGTATCCGGGCTGGATCGCGCCATGGCGCTTGGTCGGAACCAGTCGCGATCTCCAGCGCGCTCTGACGCCGCTCTGTGATGTGCCACGGATCTGGGACCAACCGAAGATGACCGCGAGCCTGTGGCAATGGCGCGGGCGCACCGAGCTCGACGCCGGCGGTAATGAACGTGCCTTGCGCGAGATCCTCAAGGACGAGCTATCCGGCCAGCTCGTCGTCGCGAACCCGGTGGCGCGGACTGGCGGAGAAATTCGCTGCAAAAAAGCTGATTGCGGGAAGGCTTGGTATTTTCGTTGAAAGCGGGCAATAAGCCGGGCCGAGACGGCTGATGACCCGGCGGCGCCGGGTCCGTATGATGCAATTCATAAGAATAATCAGGGAGACAACAGATGGGCTTTTCGCGACGGACCTTGTTGAAGGCATCCGCGGCCTCGGCTGTGATGGGCAGCGTGGGCGCGCCGTATGTCGCACGCGCCCAGCAGGCCGAATTCACCTACAAATTTGCCAACAACCTGCCGGATTCGCACCCCCTGAACATTCGTTCCAAGGAAATGGCGGCGGCGATCAAGGCCGAGACCAATGGCCGCTTCGATCTCCAGATTTTCCCGAACAACCAGCTCGGCGCCGACACGGACGTGTTGAGCCAGCTCCGTTCCGGAGGCGTCGAATTCTTCACAATGTCCGGCCTGATCCTGGCGACGCTGGTCCCGGCCGCCTCGATCAACGGGATGGGTTTTGCCTTCCCGGATTATCCCACGGTCTGGAAGGCCATGGATGGCGATCTCGGCGCCTTTGTACGCAGAGAAGTTGCCAAGGCCAATATAGTGGCGTTCGAAAAGATCTGGGACAACGGTTTTCGCCAGACCACCTCCTCGACCAAGCCCATCAATGGACCCGCTGACTACAAGGGTTTCAAAATTAGGGTGCCGGTGTCGCCGCTGTGGACTTCGATGTTCAAGGCGTTCGACGCGGCGCCCGCTTCGATCAATTTCAACGAAGTCTATTCGGCCCTGCAGACCAAAATCGTCGAAGGTCAGGAAAATCCGCTGGCGCTGATTTCCACGGCCAAACTGTACGAGGTCCAGAAGTACTGCTCGCTGACGAACCACATGTGGGACGGCTATTGGTTCCTGGCCAACCGCCGCGCCCTGGAAGCGCTGCCCGCCGACGTGCGAACGATCGTGGAAAAAAATGTCAACGGAGCGGCGCTAAGAGCACGCGCCGATACCGAGAAGCTCAATGCTACCGTTCGCGAGGACCTTGCGAGCAAGGGGTTGATCTTCAATCAGCCGGATGTGGCGCCTTTCCGCGAGAAGCTTCGCTCGGCCGGGTTCTATTCCGAGTGGAAGGGAAAATACGGCGAGGAGGCGTGGGCGATACTGGAGAAGTCCGTCGGCAAACTTTCGTAACGGGCGACCCAAGGAAATATCAAGGGACGATGATGGCTCACGCCGAAGCGACGCAGGCGGCGACCGGCGAGGTGGTGTCCCCTCGCCGCCGTTCCCTTGCGGTAAGGCTTGAAGCCTGGCTCGGAACGCTCGTCGAGATTCCGGCGGCATTGCTGGTTGTCGCCGAGATCGTCACGCTGTTCGCTGGCGTCGTTGCACGTTACGGCCTGCAACTGCCGCTGATCTGGTCGGATGAACTGGCGTCGATCCTGTTCCTCTGGCTGGCGATGCTCGGCGCCGTGGTCGCGTTTCGCCGCTCCGAACATATGCGGATGACGGCGGTTGTCGCCAATGCGAAGCCTGCCATGCGGGCTTATCTGGACGTCGTGGCGACCTGCGCCGCGCTGGCTTTTTTGCTGTTGATCGTCGCTCCAGCCTATCAATACGCCTACGAAGAGAGTTTTATCACGACGCCAGCGCTGCAAATATCCAACACCTGGCGCGCGGCGGCGCTGCCGGTCGGCGTCTGCCTGATGGCGCTGTTTGCAGTGCTGCGGCTGGTGCGGGTCGGCGATACCAGGCTGGTGCTGCGCGCGGTGCTGTCGGTTGCGCTGCTGGTCGCGGTTTTCTGGCTGGCGACGCCTTGGCTGCGTCCGCTCGGCAATATCAATCTGGTCATCTTCTTTGTCGGCGTGGTCGGCTTCTGCGTCTTCGCGGGTGTACCGATCGCCTTCGCGTTCGGGCTTGCGATCTTCGGATACCTCGCGCTGACCACGCACACGCCCCTGATGGTGCTGGTCGGACGCATGGACGAGGGCATGAGCCACCTGATCCTGCTTGCGGTGCCGCTGTTCATTTTTCTCGGATTGCTGATCGAGATGGCCGGCATGGCGCGGGCGATGGTGGCGTTTCTGGCGAGCCTGCTCGGCCATGTGCGCGGCGGCCTCAATTATGTGCTGGTCGGCGCGATGTATCTGGTGTCGGGCATATCCGGTTCGAAGGCCGCCGACATGGCGGCGGTGGCGCCGGTGCTGTTTCCGGAAATGAAGCAGCGCGGCGCCCGGCCCGGCGATCTCGTCGCCTTGCTCGCCGCCACCGGCGCACAGACCGAGACCATCCCGCCGAGCCTCGTCCTCATCACGATCGGCTCGGTGACCGGCGTTTCGATTTCGGCGCTGTTTACCGGCGGGCTGTTGCCCGGTGTGGTGCTGGCCATCACGCTCTCGGCGCTGGTGTGGTGGCGCTACCGCGGCGAGGACCTCAGCCACGTCAAGCGCGCCAGCGGCTCCGAGATCGTCCGTACCTTCATCATCGCCCTTCCCGCGCTGGCGCTGCCGTTCGTGATCCGCGCCGCGGTGGTCGAGGGGATTGCGACCGCGACCGAGGTTTCCACGATCGGGATCGTCTACGGCTTTATCGTCGGTCTTTCGATCTATCGCCGCTTTGACTGGCGGCGGTTGATGCCGATGCTGATCGAAACCGCCTGCCTGTCGGGCGCGATCCTCCTGATCATCGGTACCGCAACCGGCATGGCCTGGGGGCTGACCCAATCCGGATTTTCGCGCGCGTTGGCCGCCGCGATGACCGGCCTGCCCGGCGGTTCGGCGGCCTTTATCGCGGTATCGATCGTAGCCTTCACCGTCCTGGGCAGCGTGCTTGAAGGTATTCCGGCGATCGTGCTGTTTGGCCCGCTATTGTTTCCGATCGCACGCGCGGTCGGCGTTCACGAGGTCCATTATGCGATGATCATCATCCTCGCCATGGGCATTGGACTGTTCGCCCCGCCGTTCGGCGTGGGATATTATGCCGCCTGCGCCATCGGACGCGTCGACCCCGCCGATGGCATTCGCCCGATCTGGGGTTATCTGCTGGCGCTGATGGTTGGTTTGATCATCGTGGCGACCTTTCCGTGGATCTCGATCGGGTTCCTCTAGCTATTGCGGATTGGAAGGTGACCGATGGGTGGGAAGCAAAACCAGTACAGCACCGGCCTTAAGAAAACGCCGGCCAATTTCGTGGCCTTGACGCCCCTGAGCTTCCTGGCGCGAACGGCCGCCATCTATCCTGACCACGTCAGCACCGTCTATGACGGCCGTGTCCTCACCTGGTCGCAGACCTATGCGCGCTGCCGGCGCTTTGCGTCGTATCTTGCGGGCCGAAACACCGGTCCCGGCGATACGGTCGCAGCGATGCTGCCGAATATCCCGGCGATGAACGAGGTGCATTTCGCGGTCCCGATGGCCGGCGCCGTGCTCAACGCGCTCAATATCCGGCTTGACGCTTCCTCGATCGCTTTCCAGCTCGATCACGGCGGCGCGAAGATCATCCTGGTCGATCCGGAATTTGCGGGCGTGATATCGGAGGCGCTGGCACTGATGAAGAGCGAGAAGCCCTTCGTCATCGACGTCGACGACAAGGCTTTCGCCGGCGGAAAGCGGATCGGTGAGATCGAATATGAGGACGCGCTGTCGCAGGGCGCCGAAAATTTCGTAACCCTTTTGCCGCAGGACGAATGGGACGCCATCGCGCTGAGCTACACCTCTGGGACAACCGGCAATCCCAAGGGCGTCGTCACGCATCACCGTGGCGCCTACCTCAACGCGGTCAGCAACATCCTGGCCGCCGATCTCGGCCAGCATCCGGTCTATTTGTGGACGCTGCCGATGTTCCATTGCAACGGCTGGTGTTTCCCCTGGACCATCGCGGCGGCGGCCGGCATCAATGTCTGCCTGCGCAAGGTCGATCCCACCAGGATTTTTGAATTGATCTCAAAGCACGGCGTCACCCACATGTGCGGGGCGCCGA
Organism: uncultured Alphaproteobacteria bacterium; assembly: GCA_963753875.1. GTDB lineage: Bacteria > Pseudomonadota > Alphaproteobacteria > Rhizobiales > Xanthobacteraceae > Bradyrhizobium. The sequence goes on from CAVWDY010000017.1 coordinate 106,400, forward strand.
TCGTTTATAACACGCTGATCAACGCATCCGATGCGCCGAAGAAATCAGCCGCGCGCCCCGTGGTAGGTCTAATCGCCGGTGCCGCGCCGCCGGTTGCGGTGCTCGAGGGCGCTGAAAGCATCGGCATCAAGCTGACGCATGTCTACGGCCTGACCGAAGTTTATGGTCCCGCCTCGGTTTGCGCGGAGCAGCCGGGCTGGGACGACTTGCCCGCCGATCAGCGCGCGCAGCTCAAGCGCCGGCAGGGCGTGTCCTACCCGCTGCAGGAAGCCGTCACCGTGATCGATCCCGAAACCATGCGCGAGGTGCCACGCGACGGCGAGACCATCGGCGAGGTGATGTTTCGCGGCAACATCGTGATGAAGGGCTATCTCAAGAACGAAAAGGCCACCAGTGAAGCCTTCGCCGGCGGCTGGTTCCACACTGGCGACCTCGGCGTGCTTGATGAACACGGCTACGTCATCATCAAGGATCGTTCAAAGGACATCATCATTTCCGGCGGCGAGAACATCTCCTCGGTCGAGGTTGAAGATGTGCTTTACAAGCATCCCGCCGTGCTGTTCGCGGCCGTGGTCGCGAAACCGGATGGGAAATGGGGCGAGGTGCCGTGCGCCTTCGTCGAACTGAAAGAGAATGCGCAGGCGACCGAAGCCGAGATCATCGCGTTTTGCCGCGCCCAGATGCCCGGCTTCAAGACACCGAAGGCCGTGGTGTTCGGTCCGATCCCCAAGACGTCAACCGGCAAGATCCAGAAGTTCATGCTGCGCAGTCAGGTCAATTCGGCCAAGGCGATCTCGGCGTGAGACCTCCGGGTTTGAACGATCAAGTCTGAAAGAAGGATTTATATGTTGTCTCGTCGGCAATTCGTCACCTCCCCGTTCGCCGCTGGTGTGGCGCTGGCATCGCCAAAAGCGACCGCCCAGTCGGCCAGACGCACCATCGTCGATGCCCAGGTGCATCTGTGGAAGGCGGAATCCGAGGATTGGAAATGGGTCCCCGGCATGAAGCCGCAGATGCCGGAGCCGTTCACAATCGAGAAGCTCGTGCCGCTGATGAATCAGGCCGGCGTCGATCGCGTCGTGGTCGTGCCGCCGTCATGGCCAGGCGACCGCAACGATTACGCCCTCGATGCGGCCAGGCGTTATACCAATCGCTTCGCGGTCATGGGGCGCATTCCCCTGAAGAGCCCGCAAGCCGCGGCGCTGCTGCCGAAGTGGCGGGAGCAGCCCGGCATGCTTGGCGTGCGGCTGACGTTCCTTGGCCCTGCCCAGGCGTGGCTGACCGACGGCACGCCGGACTGGTTCTGGCCGGAGGCCGAGAAGGCCGACCTTCCCGTCATGTTCCTGACGGATGGCCAAAACGCGCAGCTCGCCCGCGTGGCGGAACGCTATCCGCGGCTGCAGATGATTGCCGACCACATGGGCATCGGCGGCAACACCCCCAGGGAAGGCCGGATCGCGGACGCGGTCAACCAGACCGCTTCGCTTGCCAGATATCCAAACGTCTCGGTCAAGCTGTCGGCGGCGCCAAACTATTCGTCGGAAGCCTATCCGTTCCGCGATTTCACGCCGCATATCAAACGGCTTTTCGATGCCTATGGTCCGAAGCGATGCTATTGGGGCTCTGACATCACCAACGGCTTCGACAAATCGACGTATAAGCAGCGCATCACCCATTTCACCGAGGAATTGCCGTTCCTGTCCGAAGAGGACAAGGACTGGGTGATGGGCAAGTCGATCCTCGAACGGCTATGGTGGGGATAGCACTGCACCACCGTCGCGAGAGGCTGTGCGTGCCACAATCCAATTTCCGTATCAGGTGGCCATCGATTGGCTTCGGGCGGCCTTTAGCCAAAGGTTCCAGGCGCGATCGATTTGCGTGTTGTTGGTGTTTGTCGTTGCTGTGGCCTCACCCTCCGTCAGGTAGGTGACTGGTCCGAGCCTCATCGCTTCTGTCTGCAGGCGTGCACCCACTTCGGTGTACACCGCCCGGAACACTGCCTGACGCAAGGTATTTCCAACCACCGTTGAGCCGTGCCCGCGCATCAATACCGCCGGGCCCTGACCGAGGCTTTGCGCGAGCGCCGCGCCAAGGCGGTTATCGCTGATCAAGAGATCGCTCCCCGTCCCCGCGAAATCGCGGATTTCGAACACCGGTGTTCCCGCGCCAAGAAAGCCGCACATGTGGAAGATCGGCCGCAGCTTGGTGCCGGTCGCCGCGCTGAACGGGACCACCGCGGGCGAGTGGCTGTGCACGACGGCAACCACATCCGGCCGCTTGCGGTAGATCTCGCCATGGATGAATCGCTCCAGATATGCCGCCGGCCCGCCCGCCTTGACCGGAGCGCCGTCGAGATCGAACTCCAGCACGTCCTTTTCGGTCACCAGCGCGGGCGCCATGCTTCTGGCGAGCAGAAAGCGGTCGGGCTGACCGGGATGACGCACGCTGACATGGCCGAACCCGTCCACCACGCCTTGATCGAACAGAATATGGTTTGCGTCCACCAATTCGCGGATTGCCGATGAAACCCTCTCGGATGCAGTATCGGACATGGTGGGTCTCCCTTCCCGTCGATCAGCTTGCTCTTGCGCGAGATAGTATGGGCCCATACGATACTTCGCAAGACAGGGCCATCGAACCTCCTGGGGTCCGCGCATGCCGTCCACAGCCACGCGATTGGGGTCCGCTCGCCAGCGTTTGGGTGTCGTCCAGCACTCGCACGCGCTGACGGATCGCAGCCTCAGCTTTCTTGTGCGGCAAGCCCATCGGGCGTTTGTGGCCACGCTTGCCGACAGGCTTTTGCCGTACGGCGTCAGCGTCGCGGAATGGGCTGTGCTTCGCAGGTTGTGGCAGCAGGAAGGGTTCACGCAAGTGGACCTTGCCGATCGCATGCGGGTCCGGAAGGCATCGTTGACCTCGGTTCTGGCCGGCCTGGAGCGCAAAGGCTTGCTGCGCCGGATACGGCGCGGGGAAGACCTAAGGAAGTACCACCTTTTCTTGACCAAGCGCGGACGCGACCTCAAGGAGGAATTGCTCCCGGTCGGCGTTGCCATCAACCGAAGGGCGGTTGCCTGTATCGATCCGGCGGATGCGGGGGTGGTCGCGCAGCTTCTCGAGAAAGTTATTGCCAATCTTGAGGGGCAGTGACCTGATTGACGAAAGAACCATGGCGGACAACCGCCGGGCTAAAGGGGGAAAACATGGCGGAACGGGTTCTGGATGTTGGGGCGTTGATCGAAACGCGCCCGATCGGTCGTGCGCAATGGATCGTGATCGGGCTCTGCGCGTTGGTGGCGATGCTCGATGGCCTTGATCTGCAATCGATCGGCTTGGCCGCGCCCGCGATGATCGGACAGCTTCACATCGCCCCGCATGTCTTCGGCTACGTCTTCAGTGCGGCGTTGGCGGGCCTTGCGCTCGGCGCCTTTCTGCTCGGGCCGCTTGCCGACCGGATCGGCCGCAAACGGGTTCTTGTCGGCGCCACCTTCTGCTTCGGATTTTTTACGCTCGCGACGGCCTATGTCGGCGACCTGCCGCAGTTGCTCGCTGTCCGTTTTCTCGCCGGCTTTGGACTGGGCGGCGCGATGCCAAGCTTCATCAGTCTCGCGTCGGAATATGTTCCGAACGCGCGCCGGGCCACGGTGGTCAGCCTGCTTTGGGCGGGTTTTCCGCTCGGCGGCGTGGTGGGTGGGTTACTCGGCTCCAAGATCATTCCGGCGTATGGCTGGCAATCCATTTTTATCGTTGGCGGAGTCCTGCCGATCCTGTTGTCGGCGATCCTTGCCACAGTGCTTCCGGAGTCGGCGAGCTTCCTGGTCGCGGCCGGCAAATCGGGCGAGCGGATTGGCCGCACCCTGCGTCGCATCTTCCCCGACGCATCGATCGCGGACGGTATCAAATTCGAATTTGCCAGAGAAGTCGCGCCAAAGACGACGGTGCTCGAGTTGTTCAGGTCCGGGCGCGCCACCGGCACGCTGCTGCTGTGGGTCAGCTTTTTCTTCGCCTTCATGATCCTCGTCACCAATTCGGCCTGGAGTCCGATTCTGCTCCGCCGCGTCGGCATCGCCACCGAGCAATCCGCGCTGGCGCTGGCGCTCTTTAATTTCGGCTCGTTGTTCGGTTCAGGGGCAGCCGGAATGCTGCTGAACCGTCTTGGAGTTTTGCGCGTGCTCCCGCCGACGCTCGCGCTCGGCGCGCTAGCTTATGTAATGGTCGGATGGTCGGCGCCTTCGTTTGACGCCGTCATGGTGGCGGAGGGTCTATTTGGACTGCTGCTTGGCTGCGCGAGTTCGGGCTTGATCGCGCTGTCCGCGGACTACTATCCCGTCACGATCCGCTCCACCGGCGTCGGTTGGGCTACGGGGATCGGCCGGCTTGGATCGGTCGCGGGGCCCCTTGTCGTTGGGGTGATGGTCGGTGCCCAGTGGAACGTGCCGACGATCTTCGCGGCCGCGGGCGGATCGGTGCTGATAGGCGCCGTCGCCAGTACGGCGATGGGTCTGCTTCCGCGGGCCAGTACCGAGCGCGCAGCTGGAACCGCCACAACCACCGCCGTGCAGGCCTGATTTCCGAGGATATCCGTATGAGCAAACTGCAGCTTTCGGTCGCGATCGGCGACTATGACCGGATGCGTCCATTGGTTGATGGCCGGGTGCAGATCGACGGCGTCGATGCGCAAATCATGCTGCTGGAGCCGGAGGAGATCTTCTTCCGTGCCTTCAGGCATGCGGATTTCGACATCTGCGAGCTGTCGCTCTCCAGCTACAGCGTCAAGACCGCGGCAGGAACGAGCCCGTACGTCGCCGTGCCGGTTTTCCCTTCCCGCGCGTTCCGGCACACCTCGATTTACGTCCGCACCGATCGGATCAAGTCGCCGGCCGACCTCAAAGGGTGCCGCGTCGGGGTGCCGGAATATCAGCTCACCGCGAATATCTGGGTCCGCCTTTTCCTTGAAGAGGACTTCGGAATTCGTCCCTCCGACATCACATGGGTGCGAGGCGGCTATGAGCATCCCGGTCGGGTCGAGAAGATCAATCTCAACCTGCCAGCCAACGTTGTCGTCGAAAATGCGAGCCCCGACGTGACCATTTCCGATCTGCTGGCAAGCGGAGAGCTCGACGCGGTGATTGGGCCCCGCGCCCCCTCCTGCTTCGACCGGGGTCATGCCAATGTCGGCTATCTGTTTGCCGACCCGCAAGCGACCGCAACCGAATGGTATCGGCGGACCCGCCTGTTTCCCATCATGCACACGCTGGGAATCCGCCGTTCGCTCGTCGAAAAACATCCATGGTTGCCGGTCGCGGTCTTCAAGGCGTTCAAGCGCTCCAAGGCGATCGCCGTCTCGAAGCTGGCCGACACTTCCGCGACCAAAGTCACGTTGCCCTTCGTCGAGGAGCAATTGCGCGCGGCCCGCCTGCTGATGGGCGAAGATTTCTGGTCTTACGGATTGGAGCCGAACCGCCACGTGCTGAGCCGCTTCCTGCAACGCCACCACGCGGAAGGGTTGTCGGTCCGATTGCTTGCCCCGGAAGAACTGTTCCATCCGGCCTCGCTGGAACTGCACAAGATATGAGGCTTGGACGCGCCCGCGCTTCAGCTTCAGCCCGCCTGCTCCAGCGTCAGCCGCATGCCGTCATAGGCCGGGATGATTTGCGGCGGCAGGCTCTGGCGCAGCACCTCGTAATCCAGGTCGGAATGCATGTTGGTGATGATGGCGCGGCGCGGCTTGAACCGATCGATCCACGCCAGCGCGTCGTTGACGCTGAAATGGCTGGGATGCCCGGTATAGCGCAGCCCGTCGATAATCCAGAGTTCGAGATTTTCGAGGAGTGGCCAGCTCGCTTGAGGAATGTCATTGACGTCGGGTGTATAGGCGGCGTCGCCGATCCGATAACCGAGCGCCGGGATGTTGCCGTGCTGCAGAAGGAAGGCCGACATCACGACAACCCCGCCCTTCCCTTCGATTGTCCTGCTCTCGCCGGCTTCGATCGAATGTTGGGTGAGAATCGGCGGATATTCGCTGCCCGGCGGCGAAACGAAGCAGTATGAAAACCGGTGCATGATGTCTTTGGCGGTCGATTGGTTCAGATAGACCGGAATGCGCCTGCGCTGATGCATGACCACGGAGCGCAGATCATCGATGCCATGGGTTTGATCGGCGTGCTCGTGGGTCAAAAACACCGCGTCGATGTGGTCGACATGGGCGTCGATCAGCTGCTCGCGAAGGTCGGGCGAGGTATCGATCACGATCCGCGTGATGCCGTGATCTCCCCTTCGCTCGGCCAGCAGCGAACAGCGGCGACGGCGGTTCTTCGGATTTTTGGGGTCGCACGCGCCCCATCCAAGCGCAGGCCGCGGAACGCCGGCAGAGGATCCACAGCCGAGGATCGTCAGGCTTAGCGTCATGCCTCGGCTTTCGGCGCTGGCACTTTGCTGAACAGGCGGAAAAAATTCTCCGTGGTCTGCCGCGAAATCTCCACGAGCGAAACGCCGCGCGTCTCCGCCAGCACCTTGGCAATTTCAACCACATAGGAAGGCTCGTTACGCTTGCCGCGAAACTTGCCGGGCGCCAGATACGGCGCGTCGGTCTCCACCATGATGCGGTCGGCCGGCAACTCGGCGGCGAGGTCGCGCAGGGCCTGCGATTTCTTGAAGGTCAGAATTCCCGTGAATGAAATCGAAAGACCGAGCGAAATCGCCTTCATCGCAAGGTCCCGCCCGCCTGTGTAGCAATGCAGCACGGCGCGAAACGATCCCTTTGTCATTTCGTCTTCGAGGATCCGGCCGCAGTCGTCATCGGCCTCGCGGGTATGAATGACCAGTGGCAGGCCCGTCGCACGGGCGGCTGCGATGTGGGTGCGAAAGCCGCGCGCCTGCGCTTCGCGCGATCCGTGCTGGTAGAAATAATCCAGGCCCGCTTCGCCAAATGCCACGACTTTCGGATGTCGTGCCAGCTCGATCAACTCGCTCGCGGAAATGCCGTCCTCTTCATCGGCCTGGTGCGGATGCGTGCCGACCGAGCAATAGACGTCTGGAAATCGCTCCGCGATCGCCAACAGCGCGCTCAGGCGCCGTACCCGCGTCGAGATGGTGACGATGCGCCCAACGCCCGCGGACGCGGCCCGCGCGACGATGCCGTCGAGATCATCGCCGAAATCGGGGAAATCCAGATGGCTGTGGCTGTCCACGAGCATTGGCTTCAAACCGCTCACGCCGCCGTTGGTTCGATATATCGCGGAAAGACCGGCGCGGGTGCGGGCAACACCGTGCCTGGCTTGATCCGCGAACCAAGTGCCGCAAAGTTACGCGCGTTGGTCTCCTTGGGAATGCCGAGGGTATCGAGCAGTTTGGCCGACGCCTCCGGCATCGCTGGCTGCGCCAGAATAGCGATCTGCCTGACCACTTCGGCGGTGACGTAAAGCACCGTGCGCTGGCGCGCAGGATCGGTCTTCGCCAGCGCCCACGGCGCTTCGCCGGCGAAGTAGCGGTTGGCCTCTGCGACGACGGCCCAGACCGCGTTGAGCGCCTGATGAATCTGCTGGGTCGCCATCGCCGTTCGCGCAAGCGCGATCATGCCGTCGGCTTGCGCCAGGATCGCCTTGTCGTTGTCGGTGAATGCGCCCGGCGCGGGCAGCACGCCCTGATACTGCTTTGCGATCATCGACAGCGAACGCTGCGCCAGATTGCCGAGGTCGTTGGCGAGATCGGCATTGATGCGCGCGACGATGGCCTCATGATTGTAGCTGCCGTCCTGTCCGAACGGCACCTCGCGCAGGAAGAAATAACGCATCTGGTCGACGCCGTATTGATCGGCGAGGTTGAAGGGGTCGACCACGTTGCCGACCGATTTCGACATCTTCTCGCCGCGGTTGAACAGAAAGCCGTGGGCATAGACACGCTTCTGCACGGGAATGCCCGCCGACATCAGGAAGGCCGGCCAATACACTGCGTGAAAGCGGATGATGTCCTTGCCGATGATATGAACGTCGGCTGGCCAGTAATGCCAGTTCGGATCGCTCTCGTCGGGAAAGCCGACGCCGGTGATGTAGTTGGTGAGCGCATCGACCCAGACATACATGACATGCTCGGCGTCGCCGGGAACCCGGACGCCCCAGTCGAAGGTGGTGCGCGAGATCGACAGATCCCGCAAACCACTTCTGACAAAGCTGATGACTTCGTTCTTGCGCGAATCCGGGCCGATAAAATCAGGCCGTTCGGCATAGAGTGCCAAAAGCCTGTCCTGGTAGGCAGATAGCTTGAAGAAATAACTCTTCTCCTCGACCCACTCGACCGGGGTGCCCTGCGGACCCCGCCGCACATTGTCCTCGCCGACGACGGTTTCGTCTTCGGCGTAATAGGCTTCGTCGCGCACCGAGTACCAGCCGGCATAGCTGTCGAGATAGATATCGCCGTTATCGGCCATCCGCTTCCAGATTTCCTGGCTGGAGCGGTGATGTTGTTCTTCCGTGGTGCGGATGAAGCGGTCGAACGAGACGTTGAGGCGCTGGTCCATCTCCTTGAACCGCTCCGCGTTGCGCGTCGCCACCTCCATCGTCGGCAGCTTCTCGGCTTCCGCGGTCTGCATCATTTTCAGGCCGTGCTCGTCGGTGCCGGTCAGAAAAAACACATCCTTGCCATCGAGACGCTGAAAGCGCGCCAGCGCGTCGGTCGCGATCGCTTCATAGGCATGGCCGATATGCGGCACACCGTTGGGATACGCGATCGCGGTTGTGATGTAGAAGGAATTTGAGGCTGTCGATTTCGAGACCGGAGGCGTTTTGGTCGACCTTGGCTTTGTTGAAGGTTTCTTTGGCGCCTTTTTCCCAACCGTCGTCGTAACCGTCGTCTTGGCGGATTTCTTCGCCTTTTTGGGAGCCTTCTTCGCGGACGTCGCTTTCTTTGCGCTTTTGTCGGCTTTTTTCGAAGGAACCTTGCCGCGCTTCTTCGCCGCCTTTTTGGTGGAGCGGGCACGCGAAGAGGCGCGAACCTTCTTCGCTTTTCGTTTCTTGACGGTCTTTTTCTTGGGCGTTGCCACCACGAATTCCCTTATAGCTCAAACAAGATTGTCCGGATTGATACTTGGCGGAGCGCCTAGCGCGTCGCCTCCGCAAGCATCCCAAACACCGAGAAAACCAGCGGTTTTCGCTCAAGATTGTATTCTGCGGTGTCGCGCGCGGCGCGGCTGATCTTTTCCCACACCTCCGCCAGCCGTGCAAGGCGCGGCAGGTTGGCGTTGGGATCGTCGATGCGCAGGCGCTCGCTCATCCAGCGATCGACGCTGTCGATGAAGGTCGCGAGCGCGACCCGGTCGCTGCCGCCAAGCGCATCTCCAAGGGCATGGAGTTCACGTGGATCGACCCGCGGCAGGGTGGCGAGAAGTGCTGCGGTCCGCTGGTGAAGTTTGACGGCGTCGCCGCCGAGCAAGGTCAGCGCGCGTGCCACACTCCCCTCCGCCGCTTCAGCGGCCTCCGACAGCGCGGGATCGTCGATTGGGAGGTCGGCGGCATGCGCGGCTGCCTGGATGACGTCGTGGGTGGAGAGCGGCCGCAACGCCAATCGGCGACAGCGCGACAGGATCGTGGGCAACACCCGTCCGGGCGAATGGCTGACCAGAAGGAACAGGGATTGGCGCGGCGGTTCCTCGAGAATCTTGAGTAGCGCATTGGCGGCGTTGGGATTGAGTTCATCGACGGTATCGACGATGCAGACCCTCCAGCCCTCAACGGCCGCGGTCGAGCCGAAGAAGGTGATTGTCTCCCGCGTTTCGTCGACCGTGATCACGGTCCGCATCACGCCCTTGTCGTTCGGTGTTCGCTCAAGGGTGAGCAGACCGCCATGCGCGCCCGCTGCGACATGGCGCGCGACCGGATCGGACGGATTAACGTCGAGCGTCTCGGCGCCCTGCACGCCGGGGGCGAACGGATCGCGATGGGCGAGCACGAACCGCGCCATTCGGTAGGCCAGCGTCGCCTTGCCGATGCCCTTTGCTCCCCCGATCAACCATGCATGCGGAATGCGCCCGCTGCGATAGGCGTTCAGCAAGGCCATCTCGGCATCGCGATGCCCGAACAGGACAGTGGTTTCGCGCGGATGCGGGGCCGATATCTGCGTTTCGACCTGACGGGCGCTCATGCGGAACCCGCCACGTTGCCGGCGCCGGTTGCGAAGAAGCGGTCGCGCAAGGCCGACCAAATGTTCGAGGCAACGACACTGGGGTCAGCGTTGGCATCGATCAACACGCATCGCTGCGGTTCGGCGGCGGCGATCCGCAGGTACGCGTCGCGCAATTCCTGATGAAACTTGATGTCTTCGGCCTCGAATTTGTCCGCTGCGCCAGTGCCGCGGCGGGCGGCCGCGCGTTTCAGTCCGACCTCCACCGGGACGTCGAGAATCACCGTCAAATCCGGTTTCAGATCGCCGATGGTGACGCGCTGCATTGCGTTGAGAATCGTCGGTGACACCTGCCCCAGGCTGCCTTGATATACACGCGTCGAATCCGAAAAGCGGTCGCAGAGCACCCATATTCCCTGCTTGAGGGCGGGTTCGATGACAGTACGCACATGGTCATCGCGCGCGGCCGCAAACAACAGCGTTTCCGCCTCCGGGCCCAAAAGTTTGCCCATGCCGGACAACACCAGGTGCCTGATGACTTCTGCGCCCGGCGATCCTCCGGGCTCCCGCGTCATAATGGCGCGCAACTTTGCGGCGGCGAGCCGCTCTGCAAGCATCTTGATTTGCGTGGATTTGCCGGATCCCTCGCCGCCCTCAAAGGAGATGAATCGTCCACGCCCGGGAATTCGTTTGACCGCGGTCTCGGCCATCGTCAGAGCTTCTCGGCGCCCAGGCGAAAGACTCCGATCACCAGTTCGCTCGCGCCATCGACGGCCCGCCGTATCGTCGATCCCCTCTCGACCAACTCCGCCGCGTAGACGGGCGCCTCCATGGCGATATTGCCGCCGCGCCAGACCTTGACCGTGCCGACCTGCTGACCGGACTCGACCGGCGCGCGTACCGGCCCACTATACACGACCCGCGCGATCAATTTGTCGGTGCCGTTTTTTTGCACCATCACCTTGAGCGGTTCGCGGCTGGCGAGCTTCACCGAACGGCTCGCGCCGCCAAATACCTTGGCGTAGCCGATCGGCTGATCGGCGGCGAACAACGTCCGCGCTTCGAAGTTGCGGAATCCCCATTCAAGCATCTTCTTCGCTTCCGAAGCGCGATCGTCGGGATCGTCGAGGCCGTTGATGACCACGATCAGGCGTGTGCCGTTTTGCACGGCGGAGCCGACCATGCCGTAACCGCCCTCCTTGGTATATCCCGTCTTCAGGCCGTCGGCTCCCTCGAGTGAGTTTAGCAATGGATTGCGGTTCTGCTGCCGGATCTTGTTCCAGGTGAATTCCTTTTCGCCAAAAAGCTTGTAGAAATCCGGGTAGATCTGAATGATGTAACGCGCGAGTTTGGCGAGCTCACGCACGGTCATCTTGTTGCCGGGATCCGGCAGGCCGTTGGAGTTGGCGAAAGTCGACCGCGGCATCCCGAGTTCGCGCGCACGCTTGGTCATCATCTCGGCAAAGGCGCGCTCGTTACCGGCGATCCCCTCCGCCAGCACCATGCAGGCGTCATTGCCGCTTTGAATGATCGCGCCGCGCAGGAGATCGTCCACCGCAATCTTGCTGTTGATCGCGGCGAACATCGTCGAGCCGCCCGCGGGCGCGCCGCCCTTGCGCCAGGCGTTTTCGCTGACGCGATATTCGTCGGTCAATTTGACGTCGCCCTGCTTGATGGCATGGAATACCAGTTCGGCGGTCATCAGCTTCATCATGCTGGATGGCGCCCGCAACTCGTCGGCGTTCTTCTCGAACAGCACGCTGCCGCTTGAGGCTTCGATCAGGATCGCCGTCGGCGCATCGCCGTCGAACCCGCCCTCCTCCTTTTTGGCGCCCTGCACGCTGTTGTTGGCGGCGTGCACCATGCCGCCCCACCCGACAGCCAGGGCAACGACGGCCAGGATCAGGCGGCGCCAGCAGGTTCCGTTCGCGGACCTTGATTTGCGTGAATTGGTGACTGTCATAGCGCTGCCCTGAGCGGGCGTTCTATTACCAACGGCACCAGACAATTGACCGTCATCCTGAGGTGCCCGCGCTCTTTGCGCGGGCCTCGAAGGATGGTCGCGAGTCTGTGCATGTGGCCATCCTTCGAGGCTCGCTTCGCTCGCACCTCAGGATGACGCAGTGAGTCAACGGCCGCGACGGTTGGTATAACAGTTGGAAGTACCGCAAACAACACGGGTTTTACGCGCCGCGTCCGCGCCGGTCCGGCGGTATCTTGGCGTGGCTTTGCGGAAATCGGACCGGCGATGGAAGTCGGCTCAATAGAGCCCGCGTCCGGCCAGCAATTCGCGCGGTCCCTGGGGATCGATCGGCGCATAGGCGGAGATGGGGCTGACGCCCGAAGAATAGCGGTCGTCAGCCTCATACGACACCGCGCGCGGATTTTCCAAAAGACGTCCGCCTGAACGCGGGCGCGCAGAGGCGGATATTTCGGATGTGGCCGAGAGCGACGCCTGATCCGCGGAGGTATTGCCGAGGCTGTAGGGCCTTCCCTCGGGCAGTGGAACCTCACCCCGGATCGGACGCGCCGAGGAGGAGAATTCCGGAACGAACGGACGGGCAGACGCCACCCGGACCAGGGACGGCGATGGCGCCGGAACGCCGTTGCGCAAGGTGGCCATGAGCTGGCGGTCGTCGGAGCCCTCGAGCGGCGCCCGGCCAACATATTCGACCCGCACCCGCGCCACGCCGTTGTTCCTGAACTCGAGCAGTTCGGCGGCCCGGCTGGACACGTCCATCACCCGGTTGCCATGGTATGGCCCCCGGTCATTGACGCGGACGATCAGCGATTTGCCGTTGCCGAGATTGGTCACGCGGGCGTAGCAGGGCATCGGAAGCGTGGGATGGGCTGCGCTGAGCGAGGCCATGTCAAAGACTTCGCCATTGGCGGTCAGCCGGCCGTGGAAATCATCGCCGTACCAGGAGGCCAGACCCTCCTCGCGATAATTGACGTCTTCTTCGGGGACATAGACCCGTCCTGCGACGATGTAGGGTTTGCCAACCCGATACGTGCCCCCGCCCTTGGGCACGGGATCACCGAGCGCGACGACACGGGGACTGGAGGAGACGCCGTATTTGGGATCGACCCGGCTGGCGATACCCGACGAGGAGCAATTGGCCAGAACAAGGCATGCCGCGACGGCCGCAACCGCGCGCGCCGCACCGAAAACCGGATCTGACCGTCGAATCCCCATGCGCCCCAATACCCATTCCACCGGACGCATGCTTGTTTTATGCGCTTGGCGGCCACCTGTCCCCGATGCAGCCCACTTCCGCATCAACGAATGAACATATCGCAGCCGGAACACGGCGGAAATGGGGAGAGCTCCGGGGTGGTAAACCAATCGTTGCCTTCTTATGAGCCATGGGCTGCCGGTGAGCACGCTTCCGGATCGACCTGAGTGAGCCCGACCTTCGAGCCATCCCTTGCAATCCGCCACGCGTTCGCTCATGAGGGACGCCACGGAAGGGTGGCCGAGTGGTTTAAGGCACCGGTCTTGAAAACCGGCGTGCCTGCAAGGGTACCGTGGGTTCGAATCCCACCCCTTCCGCCAAATCTACTCCAGGGCATTCGCAGATATCCGCCGCCACTCTCGGGGCGTCCCGTGGTACTTTCAAATCTCAGCATTGAAATCGGCATCAAATGATGATAATGTTGTGCCCGCATGGAGATTTGAGAATGCGAACGACCATTGCACTCGATGACGAACTCGTGGCCAAGGCTCAAGCTTTCACCGGCCTGAAGGAGAAATCCAGTCTGGTCCGTGAAGCGCTCAAAGCCCTCATCGAGCGCGAAAGCGCGCGGCGATTGGCGCGTTTGGGCGGGAGCGAGCCTGGTCTGAAGGCGCCGCCGCGACGACGATCGATCTCGGGGTGATCCTGGTCGACACCTCCATCTGGGTCGACCATCTGCGCGTTGGCGACAAGGCGCTCAGCAGCCTGCTTGATGCCGGAATGGTTTTGGCGCATCCCTTTGTCATCGGGGAACTCGCCTTGGGCAATCTGCGTCAACGCGGGATCGTGCTGAGCGCCTTGTCGAACCTACCCCACGCGAGCGTCGCCACAGACGCCGAAGTCTTGCATTTCATCGACCGCCACGCATTGTTCGGGCGCGGCATCGGTTATGTCGATACCCACCTGCTCGCCGCAGCGCGGCTGACTGCGGGAGCAGAACTCTGGACGAACGACAAGCGGCTGCACGGAGTCGCCGTTCAATTGGGGTTGGCGATTACGCTCCCATAGTACCACCCATCATAGGGCTATAGCGTAGACATAGTGCTCATCATCGTCGTTCGTGGCCCGCCAATTGGAAACAGAGCTGCGAACGCCGCTTGTAGCCGATTTTACGCCGGAGACGCGAGACATCCGGTCAGAGTTGCGCGAACCGCCGACGAGCAGAACATCCCAATTCTGCGCCACCACGCGTCTCGCAGAGGAGCGAAGAAATACTTTCGGGCGGGTTTGGCGGCGCGAACGGGCGGTGTGCATCAGACGGCCTGCAAGGCTTTCTGGACTGCCTTGGGCGCGCGTTCGATGACGAGAAGATAAGCCCGTGTCGGCCCCTCCGGCTGGCGCGAACCCTGTTCCCAATGGCGTAGCGTGTTGACGCTGAACCCGAACCGGCCCGCGAACTCTTCTTGCGTCATGTCCAAACCTGCCCGGATCGCCTTCACGTCGATCTTCACGGGCACATGGACACGATAGGCGCTCTCGTCCGCCTTCCCCTCGGCATAGGCCACCGCTTCCCGAAGGCCACGTCGAATACTGTCGGCAACCTTGCTCATCGCTTTCTCCTCTTGAATCTCCGGACCAGCAACGCCGTAAGCTGCCGGAAGTCATTGCGATCCTGCTGGCTCAAATCGGCCCGCTCGTTCTTGGCGTAGGCGGTGAGCGCGAAAAGCGGCATGCCGGCGTCGTGATGGAAGTAGACCACCCGCGCACCGCCGCGCTTGCCTCGCTCCTCCAAACCCCACCGCAACTTCCGGACGCCGCCCGTTCCGGGAATCAGGTCGCCGGACGCCCGAGGCGGCAGCGAGCGTCTGAAGTAGGCGGCTTCGCTCATCTTGAACCTTGATCGGCTGGCGACGGGCCGGCCTGCTTTCGCCCACGCGATCATGGCTCAACTCGCCTTGCGCGACAGCGTGAGCGGCAGGTCCAGCTCTACACGATCATGCACCACCTTGGGTGTGATCCTGCCGCGCTCGCCACGTTCAAGCCGGACCAGGCCGTAGCCTTCCATGGTCCTCAGCGTGCGCGACAGGTTCGACTTTGCCTTGCCGGTGATGCGTGCCAGCTCTTCGAGCGAGCCGGGCGCCTTCTCGGCAATGACCCGTAGCAGCTCGCGATTGCCGGCCGACAAGACCTTGGCGAAGGACTTCGTGGAGGTGAACCAGACCTTCGGCTCGCCGGTGGCAACGCGTCGCGCGCTACGGCCATGGTGCGCGCCTTCATCTCCTCGTAGCTGGCGATGCCGACTTTCAGCGTGGTCACAGGATTACTCCTCTCTCGCGCAACACCGCATCCACCGTCGCCGCAGCCCGCCCACTAGTTTGCTAAAAACCGGCGCCTACGACGAAGCCGAGTTCGATCAACTCCAGGAGCAGGCTGTTGTTCGCTTCCGATTTTTGCCGCCTCAAATTGGAAATGCAGGGGCAGGGCCGCCCGCCGGCGCCCGACCGGCGGCGGCAATGGCCAGCAAATCCGGCACCTGCTGTCGGACCTCGGCGGCTATCGTTCTGTCGAGCTTGTTGATCCACTTCTTCGGAACGGCGGCCAAGCCGTAGGTGGCGCCGGCGAGCATCGCCGCCAACGCGCCGGCGGTATCGGCATCTCCTCCCTGGTTTACGGCCTCGATCACGCAATCGGAAAACGATTCCGTGTTGAAGTAGAAATGCAGTACCGTGTGCATCGTATCGACGACATAAGCCGAACTCTGGCCACGATACGGTGCGAAGCGGAAAGCAGGGTGCTCACCGATCAGGGCCTCGGCGATGTCGCGCACTGCTGCTTTACCGCCGCCGGACAACACAGCGTGCAACATCCGGACAAGCGTGAGGCCGGCAGCGTCCGAAAGCGGGTGATTATGGGTGATATGGCATTGGGATCGAGTCCACGCCGCCGCCTTGTCCGGGTGGCCGAGGGTAGCGAGCGCCACGGGAAGTATGCGCATGGCGGCGCCGTTGCCGGCAGCGCCCTCATAGAACGGTCCCTCGACCGTACCCTGCGTTACGTAGCGGCGAATGCCGCGCCGGCATGTGTTGCCGACATCAACAGGACGAGACTTCAGCCATGCCGCGAATTCCTCGCATACGTCCTGAACGTCGAGGCCGCCGCGCCGAACCAGCGAACGGCCAAGCGCCAAAGCCATTTCGGTATCATCCGTCACTGCGCCGGGTGTGAGGCGCAGCCAGCCACCTCCTATGATCTCGTTGTGAACGCCGTGCCGAGCGGCGATCTCGCTCTTGGTCATGAACTCGACGGTGGCCCCGAGCGCGTCGCCGGCGGCGAATCCAAGAAAGGCTGCAAGCGCCCGATCGTCCAGACTGACATTGTTCATAGCCAACACTTCATGGTCAAAAATAGCTGGCCGTCACGCGGTATTCTCCGCCAATCACCAGATACTCGCCTTCGCCTTTCAGCGGATGCGTAGACAATAGCGTGTTGAAGAATGCCACCTTGGACACCGGAACCTGAACGGTGAGGATGGTATCTCCGAAACATTCGGCGATGTCGCGATCGGAGGTAAATGAGCTGAGGTTGTTGAGCCGCATCAAGGCCGTGCGCTTGTCGATCCGCTCCACGACCTGATGCTCGTCAAAGGCGTTGATGCCCCGATAAAGGGTCAGATGAGTTCGGCCGGGCGCAACCAGACGCTCCAGCGCCCATTGGCAGAATTCGAAAAGCAGATCGAGCTGAGTGTAGATGGAATTGCTGTGAAAGCGGCTTGACATCTTTTCCTCGACGTAGGTCGTCCACGCTCCGCTGGAAATGCGCTGTATGATTTCCTTGTGAAAGGTCGGGAATATGCCGAACCGGCTTTCCACCCAGCCCTTGAGCACGGCCCCTTCGGGTCCATTGCTATCGTAGCCCCACCCCTTGATCAATCGCAGGAATGACGAGCGATAGCGGCGGCGTATCGCTCCGGTGCCCTGGCCGGCCGCGTCCTCGCGCTGCTCGCGATCGATGCCGAACATCGCCATCATGTAGCAGGTGAAGGCTTCGCCGGCATCGGGCAAATCCGAGGATCGGGCGAGCATTTCGAACAGATTTGGGTTCATTTCCCGCACGCCGGAAATATGCAGCGGCATTGGGTAATCGTTGAAGTCGCGATGGACGAGCAACTCCATCGGCACTCCCAGGAGGTTGCTTGAGTATCCAATCACGTTGTGCCTTCGCTTTCCAATGTCCTCGGTTGCCCCTGGCCATAAGCGCTCAATCCAGATACGCAAAAGGGACACCGGAACCCCGAACGAAGGATCGCCGGGGCTCCTATCATTTACCTCAGCTACCCGCGTCAGGCGGTCGACACCCCTCTTGGATAGTTCGGTAACGACGAACATAAGCCTAAGTCAGTCGCCATGGAGCGCTTTGAGCGGCATCAAAAACTTATAGGAAAATGCGGCTTTGATCGCGTGCTCGCCGAGCTGGCTGACCCACAGATCGTCGCTGCTCTGAGGGCGTTGCACGCCAGCCGGCAGCGTCGGTGGTCGGCTTTGGCGCTCTTAACTAACGTTACTGCTTTGGCGAACGACCACTTCGCGGCACAACAGCGGAAGTATAACGGACGTCGCAGCACTTCGCATTTGGCCAAAGGCCGAAGTGACCGAGACCTGAAATTCGAGTGGCGTCCATGAACATCTCCCCCGTAGACCGAGACGACAGGGGCACTGTACGATTTTAAAGTGTGTCGCAATGGGCGGCTCGGCAAGAAAAAGATGACTCGTTTCAAAACCAGAGAACCGACGCCGCCCATGCCATGTTCGCTCACGCCGAACGCCGCCGCGCCTTAGTCGTTTTCTTTGCCGTTTCCTTAACGGGTTTCTTACCTTCGATTGGCATCAGCATTTCTTTTTGCCCAGCCGATGCCTTGAGAGTTCACGCCACGACGCGCAGCGACGGCGGCAGGAAATGTCGCAGCGCCCGCCGCAGGAAATGAATTTGCGGGGAGGACTGCGGAAATGTGCGTGCGCAGAGGGCGACATGCGGCGGTCGCTATGGTGTCGCTCCGGCGCATGGCGGACGGCGCGATTTGCCCGACGGGTTGATTTGTCGCAGCCAACCACCGATTGACGGTTTGGTAGACACAGCTTTATTGATTCCAGCCGTCCCGCCTCGATAAGAGGGGCGTATCGCGATCGTCACGGACGTTGGGCGCGGGATGCGGTGGACGCTTTGGCGACGCAAGACGAGCGGCGCGGAGGCGGACGGCGAAGTCGTGTGGTCCTGACGCCCCGACGCTGGCGTCAAGTTGGCGGAAATATCCGCAAGCGACGGTGGCAAACAAGCCCGGTCACCGGGGAGAGCACGAAGGAAACCGTAAAACCATTGCGCGGGGAATGCCGGGTGTTTCCGGTGTGACCGTGGTGACTAACGCGCGTGCTTTCTACACTACACGCGCGGCTGCGGGTGCTCGGGCGCCCGGCATTCCCTGCGCCCTCTTATACGAGAGGGCGGAACGAGCAGGCTAAGCCTCGCGCGAAACGAGCGGCGAGATCGCGAAGCTGCGTGCGCGAACGACGTGGCTGTTTGAAAATCGAATCCGAGCCGTCATCACCCGCGAAGCCGGTGATCCAGTATTCCGAGACGCGGGCATTGATCGGCGAAGCCGTAGCGTCTGATACTAACGGTCGCGGCCATTGACTCACTGCGTCATCCCCGGATGAGCGCAATTGCGCTCACTCGGGAGGTGCGAGCGAAGCGAGCCTCGAAGGATGGCAACATGCACAGACTCGCAACCCATCCTTCGAGGCCCGCGCAAAGAGCGCGGGCACCTACGGGTGAACGCAATTGCGTTCATCCCGGGGATGACGGTCATTGTCTGGTGCCGTTGGTATGAGATACCCAGCTAGCGCGGGGTATGACAGCTCCCTGTGGAATAGCGCGGTGCGCTGCCATCCTGCGAACGGAAACTCAATAAGGCGGTGCTTTTGTCGCCCGCTGCATGTGGCGCAAGATGTGTGGCGCCAGCCGGCGCCCATGCTGATCGCCGCCTTGACCTAAGCCGCCGACCAGCCGCCATCGATCGGGATGACGGTGCCGGTGATGTCGCGCGCCGCCGGGCTGCACAGAAATGCCACGGTTGCGCCGACGTCTTCCAGGCGGACAAAGCGGCGGCTGGGCTGGCGCTCTTTCATGTAGTCGCGCGTGGCCTCGTCGCGCGAGACGCCGCGCGTGGCCGCAATGGCGTCGATCCGGCTGAGGATCGCGGGCGTCGGCAGCGTTCCCGGACTGACCGCATTGCATGTGATCCCGGTGCCAGCGGTCTCCAGAGCCACCGCGCGCGTGAGGCCAAGAATCCCGGTCTTGGTGGTCACGTAGTCGACGCGCCCCTGTGCGCCGCGTTGTCCATAATGCGACGACATGTTCACGATCCGGCCGAAGTCCGCGGCCCGCATCGCCGGCAGCGCCAGCCGGATGATGTGAAACGGCGCGGTGAGATTGACGGCAAGGGAGAGTTGCCAGTCGGCGGCAGAGAATTGCTCGATCGGCGCGAAATGACGGACCACGGCATTGTTGACGACGATGTCAGGACCGCCGCACGCCTCCCGCGCGAAGGTCATCAGCCGCTCGACGCCGGACAGTTCGGATAGATCGGCCCGGCAATAAACCGCGGTCGTTCCATGGCGGGCCTGCAGCGCCACCCGCGCAGGCTCGACGCTGTCAGGTTCGTCAATTCCGTGCAGCACGATGTCACAACCTGCGGCCGCGAGACTTTCAGCGACCGCGTAGCCAAGGCCCCCGCTCGAGCCGGTGACGAGAGCCGAACGGCGCGGTGCGCCCGTTGGTGTCGTGCTCAAGAGGCTGCTCCCGCCGACCGGCGTCCGGCGATGTGGGTCAACTGGTCGAACAGCGGATCGGGGATATCGATGCTATCTTCGGCGAGCCGTTGCCGGCGGTCCTGCCGCGAGCGGTCGAACGGCATGCGAACGGGCGCGCCTCCCGCGACGGGCCGCGCCGTTCGCACTGCGTCCGCATAAGCCGACACGTTGTTGCGAAACGTCTCGGCCGGCCCCATCAGATCCGGCCGCATCGCCACGATGACGAATCCAAAGCCCGCGAGGTCCGGCGGAATTGGTGGCGAGCCCGCCATGATGCCGAGCAGTTGCACGGCGATGCCCAGACCAGACCCCTTGTGTCCGCCCCACGCGGCAAAGGCTCCCGCGAGAGCGGAAGCCGGATCACGGGTCGGCTGACCATCGCGATCGAAAGCGACATCCTCCGGCAATTGCTGGCCAAGGCGGCGCGCCAGCGTCACCTCGGCATGGATGATCGCCGAAGTGCCGACATCCCAGATCACCGGCTCGACGTCGCTCGGGAATCCGAAACAGATAGGATTGGTGCCAAACCGGCCCTCGGTCGCGCCGTGGGGAGCGACCCAGGGCGAGGCGTTCGACGCAATCATGCTGACCAGCCCGCGCGCGGCCGCGATCTCGGCATAGTAGGACAGCATGCCGGTGTACCAGGTCTCGTTGGCGCCGACGACCGCGATGCCCGCGGCCGCCGCCTTCTCGACCGCTATCGCAGTGGCGCGATGCGCGACGATGTAGCCGAGATGATCGCCGCCATCGAGCTGCGCCGACACCGGGGTCTCGTGCCGGATCCGGATCGGACGACGGCGGTCGCCGGTGCGCGCAAGCCTCTCGGCGATGCTGATGGCGCGCGCCAGCCCGCCATAACTCAACCCGCGCAGTTCGCAATCGATCAGATGGTCGGCGATCAGGCCGGCATCGGCCTCGTCGTGACCGACCGCCGACATGACGCGAACCGCAAGTTGACGCGCCTGCTGTATCGTGAGCTGCATGATGTTTTCCGGTGTATTGGCCGCTCCACCGTTCGACCGGCGGAACGGCCGCAAGCGGTATCTGTTCAGGTGCCTTTGGCTTCCGCAGCGACCTGGGCGAACACCTCGCGCGCCGTCCGGAACGAATCCACGCCAGCCGGCACTCCGCAATAGATCGCGACCTGGAGGAAGATCTCGCGGATCTCGTCCTTGGTCACGCCGTTCTTGAGCGCGCCCTTCAGATGCATGCGCAATTCGTGATTGCGGTTGAGCGCACTCAGCATGGCCAGGTTCAGCATGCTGCGGGTCTTGCGCGGCAGGCCTTCGCGGCCCCAGACGTAGCCCCAGCAGTATTCGGTGGTCAGTTCCTGCATCGGCATGTTGAAGTCGTCGGCGGTCTCCAACGACTTCTCGACGAATTCCTTGCCCAGCACGTCCTTCCGGATAGCCAGACCGCGATCGAAAATTTCCTTGCTCATCAGTTTCTTTCCTTGGATCTAGATACAGACGACCATCCGCCTCGCAGCGGATGATTTTCAGCGCTTCGGCCAGAACGGCTCGGCGACAGCGAGCTTCTGGGGGAAGACGGTGACCGGGATACCCTTCTGCCACTGAACGACGGTCATTTCGGCGTCGACACGCCGGCCTTTCTCGTCGAACTTGAGAATGCCGCCGGGATAGTATTTGGACGGCCCGCCATCCATCGTCCGCAACGCGTCGGCGACGGCTATCTTGTCGGCTTTGCCGGCCTTCTCGAGCGCGTCCTTGATGAGCCACATGTCGCCATAGGTCGAAATCGCATTCTGGGTCATCCAGGGCTCGTTGAAGCGGGCCTTGAGTTCCTTCACCAGGTCCTCGTGCCCCTTGGTCGCCCAACTGCCGACGCAGGTAATAACCCCCTGCAGCAGATCCGGACTGATGGTTTGCAGAATGTCCGGCTCGGCGATCGCGATGCCGAACGAGATGGTCGGGATACGGCCCTGGCCCAGGCCGAATTCGTTCATTTTTTCCAGAATAAGCTTGCCGTCGGAGATCACGGTCGGAAGGAAGAACAGCAGGTCGGGCCGCGCCGCGCGCACTTTCTGGACCAGCGGAGTTGCGTCGGACAGCGGCGGCGTGAAGGTCTCGTCCATCACCAGCTCGAGACCAAGTTCCTTGAGCAGGCCTTCGCGCATCGGCTTCACCGACGCGACCGACGCGCCGGTGTTGTCGCCGATGATCGCCACCGTCTTCGGGCGCTTGCCGGAGGCGGTCTCCGCCAGCTTCATGATGAGCGGCAACGCCTGTCTGGCCTGCGAAGCCGCGGTGGCGGAGGTCTGGAACACGTATTTGAACCCGCGCTCGGTGATCAGATCGGAGTAGGACAACGTCAGCACCGGCAGCTGCGCGCGCTCCGTCACCTCGGTCACAGCGAGCGTGAACGAACTGAGATAGGCGCCGCTCGCGGCGACGAGGTCGGTCTCCTGCGCCACCATGCGCTGGGCCGCGTTCTTGGCCTTCTCCGTGGTGTCGCCGCAGTCGATGACGACCAGCTTGAGCTTGGCGCCGCCGAGCGCCTTGACGCCGCCGGCGCTATTGATGTGGTCGACCCCCATCTCGGCCCCCATGCGCATCACGGCGCCCGGCCGTGCGTAGAGCCCGGACAGCGGCACTATCAGTCCGATCTTGACGTCCGCGCCGCCTGCGCGAATGCGCGTGGCGCGGCAAGGCTGAGTGCGGTGGCGGCAAGCATCGTGCGCCGCGTCAGCGCGAGTGATGTGTGGTCGGTCATAGTTCCCTCCGGGGTGTTGTGTTTTGCTTGGTTTGGTCGCTGATGATGGTCAGGTGCGCTTCCTGCTGTCGAGCCGCTTTTGGGGCTACGTTCATTACATTCCGAGATAGGCCTGCCGGACGCGATCGTCGGCCCGAAGCGTTTCCTTGTTGCCTTCGAGCACTACCCTGCCCGCTTCGAGCACATAGCCATGGTCAGCCGACTCCAGCGCTTCGGCGACGCGCTGCTCGACCAGCACAATCGTCAGCCGGGTCTGGGTGCGGATCTCGATCAGTTTTTCGAAAATGAAATCGGCGATCGCGGGCGCCAGTCCCATCGATGGTTCGTCGAGCATCAAGAGCTTGGGCGCCGATGCCAGCCCGCGCCCGATCGCCAACATCTGCTGCTCGCCGCCGGACAATGTTCCGGCGAACTGGTGCCGCCGCTCGGCAAGCACCGGCAACAGCGTGAAAATGCGCCCGATATTCTCCTTCCAGGCGCGGCGGCCGGCTTCGGTGAACGCGCCCATCTCGAGATTCTCCATCACCGAGAGCGACGGAAACACCTGACGGCCTTCCGGAACGTGCGCGATGCCGAGATGCGGCCGCGCCGCCGCGGGAATCCCGAGCAGATCGACGCCTTCGAAATGGATCGCGCCGGCGCTCGGCCGCACGATGCCGGAAATCGTCTTGAACAGCGTCGTCTTGCCGGCGCCGTTCGGTCCGACGATCGCGACGAATTGCCCGGCCTCGACGTTAAGCGAAACATCGTTCAGGACCGGCAGCACCGAATAGCCGGCGCAGACACCTTCAAGCCTGAGCATACGCCACCCATTTCTTGCCGAGATAGGCCTCGATGACGCGCGGGTCGCGGGTGACACGCTCCGGCTCGCCGTCGGCAAGCACCGCACCGTGATCGAGTACCAGGAACCGATCGACGAGGCGAACCATGGACTGCATGGTGTGCTCGATGATCGCGACCGTCATGCCCTCCCGTGCCAGCCGTTGAACGACGGCGGTCACCTCGTCGGCCTCGCCATGGCCGAGACCGGCCAGGGTTTCGTCGAGCAGAAGCAGGCGAGGTTTCCCCGCCAGCGCGCGGGCGATCTCCATCAGGCGCAGTTCCTTGGTGGTGAGCTCGGCCGCCATCTTGTCGGCGACCGGGCTGAGACCCACGCGATTCACCGCGTCGTCGGCGAGACGACGCGCTTCCTGTTCGCTCGCCGCCTGCGCATAGGCGCCGACCCTGACATTGTCGCGGACCGACATGCGCGGGAAAGGCCGCATGATCTGGAATGTACGCCCGACGCCCGCCTTGCAGAGCACGTGCGGCCTGTGCCCGACCATGTTGTGGCCGTCGAGCACGACTTCGCCGGAGTTGGGAGGCAGGAATCCGTTGAGCAGGTTGAACAGGGTGGTCTTGCCCGCACCGTTGGGCCCGATGATTCCGAGAATCATGCCCCGGTGCATATCGAAGCTGACGTCCTGCACCGCCTTGAGGCCACCGAACGACTTCGACAGGCCCTTCACCGACAGCAGCACCTCGCCGGACGGCACCCGCGACCGGCTGGCGGGACGAGGATCGGCCGGCGCGAGCGGCGCGGTCTGTGCCGACAACTCCGGCGGCATCGCGGCTGGGGCTCGCGCGCCGCGCTTCAGCCGATCCCGCAGCGTCCAGAACACGCCCTCCGGCGCCACCAGGATGACGACGATGATGGCGATGCCGTAGATCACGCCTTGGATGCCGGGAATCCGCGCGCCCAGCTCGGCGTTCAGGATTTCCCCGACCGGGATCAGTACGGCGGCCCCGATCAGCGGTCCCCAAACCGTGCCGACGCCGCCGAACATCGAAACCGTCAGGGCCTGCGCCGAGACCAGCATGCCGAACACCGACGGTGGCGTGACGACCAGCAACACCACGGCATAGAACGCGCCGACGGCGCCAGCGATCGCCCCCGAGAGCACGATGGAGCGCAGTTTCCACGCCAGGGCGTCGATGCCCGCGGCCTCTGCCGCCGCCTCGTTCTGCTTGATCGCCAGCAGCGCCATTCCGAACCGCGAGCGTTCGACGGCGCGGGTAATCAGCACGATCCCAAGCAGCATGGCGAGCGCGACCAGCGTGTAAAGCCGCGGGTCGGAAAACTGCATGTAGGCGAAGGGCGCGTCGCGCTTGATCGGCAGCGTCAGCTCCTGATAGCCGAGCCACTCGAACACGTAGAGCATCGCAAGCGGGTAGGCCAGCATCGCCAGCGCGAAGTAGTGTCCGCGCAGCCTGAACGTCGGGAAACCGATCAGCAGGCCGGAAACACCACCGATGACGGCCGCGATCGGGATCAAAAGCCACGGCGTGAGGTCGAAGTAGATCTGGCCGAGCGCGGTGGTGTAGGCGCCCAGCCCGAAGAAGGCCGCATGACCGAAGGAAACCAGACCGGTGTAGCCGGACAGGATATTCCAGGACAATCCGAAGCTCGCCCACACCAGCACGAGCGTCAGCATCAGCTGATAGTATGAATTGCTCACGACCAGCGTGAGGCAGGCGTAGATCAGCGCGGCGATCAGGATCGGCATGAGGGACCGCATCAGGTTCTCTCCACCATGCGGCCGAAGAAGCCCTGGGGACGCAGGAAAACGATGAGCAGGAAGACGACGAAGATCGCCGCGTTCTGAAGCTGGGTCGGCAGCACCAGCGTCGAGAGTTGCTGAACCAGCCCGATCGTCATGCCGCCCCAGAACGCCCCGATGATGCTACCCATGCCGCCGAGCACGACGCCGGCGTACATGACGATGACGTAATCGATGCCGATGTAGGGATGAAACGGATAGTTCGTGGCAAGCAGTCCGCCAGCGACGGCCGTGACGGCCGCACCGAGACCAAACGCCATCCTGTACGAGCGATCGATATCGATGCCCATGTAGGTCGCCGCCACCGGATTGTCCGCGGCGGCACGCAGCGCCTTTCCCATGCGCGTGCGCGTAATCAGGACGGCGAGCCCGGCCATGGCAACGATCGAGATCAGCGCGGCGATGCCGCGCGACTTGTTGACGAAGATGCTGACGAAATCGCCCCACAGCGGTCCGATTTCCCAGGCGCTGGATGACAGTGGCGTGCGGATCGAGGCCAGCACCGATCCGAACACGATCAGGCCTCCATTCTGCAGCACCAGCGCGACGCCGAGCGTGAGGATCAGCTGGGCGAAATGGCCCTCGCCTTCGAGCTGCGCGGTGCGCCGCCCGGTGACTCGCGAAATCAAGAACCGGTGAATCCCATAACCGAACAGGAACAGCAAAGGGCCGGCCAGCAGGATGGCCACATACGGGCCGATGACGTTGCCGAAGGCGCCCTGAATACCCGCCGAGAGAAACAGATAATACGCCGCGTACATCCCGAGCATCATGAAGTCGCCTTGCGCGAAATTGATGACGCGCATGACCCCAAAAATCAGTCCGAGCCCGACGCACATCAGGCCGTAGATCGCTCCCGCCAGCAGTCCGGCGACCAGCGCCTGCAGCACGTTCTCGACGATCTGCGACGTCATTGGCCGCACACGACGGCAACGGCACAACAATGGTCCGGCGCTTCGCTCATCAATCTTGTCCTCCCCCTCCCCGTTCGCTTCGAGTCTTGCGCTCGTATTTTTCCGATGTCTCTATTGCTCGACCATTACCGCTCCGTCCTGGCGCGTGACGCCACAGCGCGCGATTTGCCTTTGCGGCCTGCCGGCGTGCACAGCTCGGCAATGCGACCGGCATGATTGAACCGCTCCAGACCGTCGATCATCTCCTCCACGGCATCCGTCCGTTCCATGCCGATCACCTCGTTTGCGGCATCGCGGAAGCGTGCGCGGATCTCGCTCTCCGTCGCCGCGACGACGTCGGCGATTCGCCGGCTGATCCGCGCGCCGGTCGACAGGCTGACTTCGACCTCGGCGCCCTGGGCGCCCGGGAACGCAGCGGTGAACTCGGAGTCGCGCTTCAGGCGCATCAGGATGGCGAGCCGCAGTATCGCCGGATCGTCGAGCCGGCGATAGTCGTGCTCCGCGACCGATTTGCGAACCAGCGCCGCCGCAACCCCATACTGGATGCTCATCTTGGCCTGTAGCGCGTGCCGGTACGGTCCCGGAAAATCGCAACCGGGATAGTCGATGGCGGCGTCCGGAAGATGCACGGTGATGGCGTCGATGGCACCGACGTTGTCGATCTCCTGGGCGACGCGGATCGCGGCCTGGCAGGCGGTCTGGGCGAAATTGCAGGCTGGAACCGGCTTGTTGTAGACCGCCAAGATCTCTTCGCTGTCGTCCGGGAACAATGCGATCGCGTCCGGCGAGCGCACGCGTCCGAACGCGGCGAACAGTCCGCCGGGGCCTTCGATGATATGCTCGGAGCCATAGGCCCCGGCTTCGGCAAGCTCGATCGCGGTGATCGCGCTGCGGGCGGCAAAGCCCGGATGGAAATACATGTCGCTGCCGCCTTCATGCGGCCATTGATTGAGGCCCGACGAGGTGTTGGCGGCGAGCGCCAGCGCCGAGACCGATGCATCTTCGTCAAGACCGAGCAACACGCTGCCGGCCATCGCGCCGGCGAGCGGGCCGAGGATGCCGGTGGGCCGGAACAACTGCGCCAGCCCGGCTGTCATCAGCGCCCGCCCGACGCGACCGCCGACCTCGTACCCGACCGCCGCTGCGCACAGCAGCCGCACGCCGGACACCGGGGTGCGTTGCGCGAGCGCGAGCAGAACCGGCCATATCACCACGCCATGGTGCCCGATGCTGCCGGCATGCATGTCCTCGCGGACAAGGCCGTGCCCGAGCGTGGCGTTGACGAAGCCCGCGTCGGCCGCGGACGTGACGGCGTCGGAACCGACGATGGCCGAACCCGAGGTCAATTTGGCAGCGACCGCGATGGCCTGCCGGCTGGTCGGCAAGTCACGCGCCTCGAAGGCGCAGGACAGAAAGTCGAGCAGGCACATCTTGAGCTTGGCTTGCGCCGGCGCCGACAGATGCGACAGCTCGACCGCCCGCGCGGTGCGCACCATGGCGCGCGCGATCGAGACCTGTCGATGATCTGGATGCGCGGTTATGGCCATGGGCTTCTCCTGTCACTCAACGTCCCGCGTTCCGTTATCCTCTGATCTGGACGCCCGCCCACTCCTCCGACAGTTTTGCGATCGAGGTGAAATCCGAATCCGGTCCGTATTTGGCCTGGGTCAATGCCAGGATCTGACGCACGACCGCGCCCATGATCATCGGTATTCCCATCGCTTCCGCTTCGTCGAGGCAGAGCCGGACATCCTTGTAGGACAGCGCGGTCGCGAAGCCGAAATCGAACGTGCCCGGCAGCACCGATCGCGGAAACTTGTCTTGTGTCGCGCTGTTGCGGCCGGAACTGACATTGATGATATCGAGCAGCACTTTGGGATTGAGACCGGCCTTGACGCCCATCGCCATGCCCTCCGACGAGATCACCAGGGCCGCCGCCGCGAGCAGGTTGTTGACGAGCTTGGCGGTCTGGGCGAGTCCCGGCTTGTCGCCGGTATAGAACAGCTTGCCGAAATGCTTGAGGATCGGCGCGATCTTCGCGTCATAGATGTCGCGCGGGCCCGAGACCATCACGGCCAGCGTGCCGGCTTTGGCGCCTGCAATGCCGCCGCTGACGGGGGAATCGATCAGCGTGATCTGCCGCTCGCCCAGACCCTTGGCGACGATGGTCGCAACGCCCGGTCCGGTGGTGGAAAGGTCGATCACGGTTCGAACGCGATTACCGACTCCGACGCCGTCCTCGCCGAGCGTCACCGCCTTGACGATGTCGGGCGTCGGCAGGCTGAGCAGCACGATTTCGGCGGTCGATGCCACCTCGCCGGGGGAGCGGGCCAACCGCGCGCCGCGCGCGACCAGTTCGGCGGCGGCCTCCGGTTGCTTGTCGTAGACGCAAAGCGAGTAGCCAGCGTCAAGCAATCGCGACGCCATCGGGCCTCCCATGCGGCCGATGCCAATGAATCCGAGAAGCTCACCCGCCATCGCATATCCTCCGTCGTCGTCTGTCTTGATCGCCGGTCCGGCTGTTCGGACGCGAAGCTAGCGGGTCCATCGATCGAGGGGCATCGCCGTTTAGGGAATAACAGCTTTCCGGCGCGCGGCAGCCGATGCTGCATCGCCGCGAAGGGGCGACGGCTGTTTCCGCCCGTCTGGAGACAGCCACAGGCCCTGCTGAACGAGCTGCTGGACCTGGCGACGCACCATCTTGGCCAGCGCGCGCGTGGCGGTTGTGGTCGGCCGCTGGCTGGAGGTCGCCAGGATCAGTTGCCGCGTCAGCACCGGATCGACGATTGACCAGCTTTTCAGCCGCCCTGCCTCGATCAGATGGCGCGCGGGGCCATAGGACAACAGCGTATAGCCGATGCCGCGCTCCACGAGACTTAAGGTCGACGGCATTGCGTCGACTTCAAGCACGATGCGCGGTTCGATCGCCGCCTCGCCGAGCAACGCATCGACCACGAGCCGCAGGCCATGCGGACGGCTCGGTAGAATCATCGGCAACTCGACGAGCCGCGACGCCGCCACCGGCCCCGCGGCCAGTCCGGCTGGATCATTCACTGCCCCCAGCAAACTGATCTCCTCCTGAAGCAGCGGCTCCGAGCTCAGATTGCTGACGCGCGGAGCATTGTAGAGCACGGCCACGTCGATCTTGCCGGTGATCAGCCATTCCAGCAGATGGCCGCTGAACCCCTCCACCACCCGCATGGAGATCAGCGGAAATTCCGATCGAAAGCATTGCACCAGCGGCACCGTCAGGATCGATCCGACCGACGGCGGCATGCCAATCGCGATGGTCCCGCGCGGTGACGACCGCAACGCCATGACCTCCGATGCCGCGCGCGTCACGGTATCGAGAACGCCACCAGCATAGCCGTGAAGCAGCTTGCCCGCTTCGGTCAAAACGATGCCACGCCCGTTACGATAGAAAAGCTCGATGCCGAGTTCCTGTTCGAGCGCCTTGATCTGCCGGCTCAATACCGGCTGCGCGACCGACAGCACCGCGCCCGCGCGCGAGAACGAGCCGAATTCGGCAAGCGTTGCGAAAGCCTTGAGCTGCTTGAGATCCATCCCGATCCATCCGCGTGGACACGTCCGATGCCCACGGTTTCGACATAACAGATAGCACGCGGACGACTGCGGACACGGTCCCCGGTATCTGGCAGCTTTTGCCTCCCGCGCGTCCCGCGTTGGGCAAACACCAAAAAGCGTGTATCGGGGAGATCATAATGTCCAATACGAAAAGGGGAACCGTTCTTCTGACAGGTGCGGCGGGAGGTCTCGGGCAGGCGATCGCGCGTGCGGTCGTGGCGGCCGGGCGGCGCGTCGTGCTGGTCGACAGAAACGAGGACTCACTCAGTCGGTTCGCGGCCGAACTCGGCGCCATGGCGCATCCGGTTCGACTTGACATTACCGACCATGCCGCCGTCGACCGCCTGCTCGATCAGGTCCCGGACGCATTCCGGCCCATCGACGTGCTGGTCAACAATGCCGGGCACGACATCGGCGGGCGCACGCGGTTCGACCAGGGTTCGCCCGATGACTGGACCGACATCATCCGCACCAACCTGATCGGCACGATGCGCGTCACCCGCGCTGTCCTGCCGGCGATGGTCGCGCGCAATGCGGGGCACATCGTCAACATCAGCTCGATCAACGCGGTACGAATTGTACCCGATATGGCCGCCTACTCGGCCAGCAAGGCCGGCATACGCATGTTCACGCAGACCATCCGGGGCGAGCTCAGCGAGACAGCCATCCGGGTGACGGAAATCCTGCCCGGCCTGACCCGCACCGGCATCATTGTCACCCGCTACCGCGGCGATCGCGCCAAGGAAAAAGCCTATTTCGATCAGTTCAAGATAGCGCTCGATCCAGAAGACGTCGCACGGGTGATTGCGTTCGCGCTCGAACAGCCGCCGCATGTACAAATTGCCGAGATCATGGTCCTGCCGGTCAACCGGTATTAGAAGTATCGGCGCGACAAACTGATTGACATATTATAATACAAACGTGTTCACGTCTGGCTTCGTCGTCTTTGTGAGATCGGCAGAGCCCAAGCAAAAATTCAAACGGAGGATGCGTTATGGCAATCGAGATCGATGCCCAGGGCAAGGGCGTTTCGGTCATCACCCTGGCGGGCCATGATGCGGGCAATTTCGTGTATACGCAGGATCTACTCGATCTTGCGGCGGTCCTAACGACCTGCGCCTCGGACAGGGATTTGCGGGCCCTGGTCATCACCGGCCGCGGCAACACTTTTTGCGGCGGCCGCATCGGTGCGAAGGGCCTGACACGCGCCTCCGAAGTCGCCGAGGATCTGAACGCAATCTTGAAGGTCAATAGTGCCCTCAATGCGCTCAGCGTTCCGGTGATCGTGGCGGTCGAAGGCCAGGCGTTCGGATTTGCTTTCGGAATTACCGCCCAAGCCGATTACGCGATCGCTGCGGAAGACGCCGTCTTCTCGCTCCCGGAGATGTCCCACGGCTTGCCGCCCTTGATCGTTTTTTCCTACCTGTTCCGCTTTGTCCCCTACAAGCGCGCCTTCGAACTCGCCGTCACAAGCCGGCAGATCTCGGCGAAGGAGGCGGCGGATGCGGGCATTCTCACGGAAATCGTGGCAACCAGCACCACTTTGAAGCGGGCAATCGAAGTTGCCTACAAAATGGCCTCATTCGATCCGAAAGCGCTTGGCCTCCTTCGCAAGTTCGGACGCGAGGCCGCGGAGGTGCATTCCAAGCCGAAGAGCGAACACGCGGTCGCATTGATGAGCGTGATGTTGGCAGAACGGACGGCTGCCCACTAAGCAATGCGCCTCACACCTCCGAAGTATCGATCTTCGACCAACGGTTCGAATAAATGCCGATGAATGTTTTGGTGACCGGAGGAGCTGGATTTCTCGGCGGCTACGTCATGGCGGCGCTGGGAGAGCAAGGGCACGAGGCGTTCGCTTATGACATCGCGCCGCCGGGTGCAGAGACACTGGCGGTTTCGCCTGATGTCGCGGCCCGGTTTAGGGCGGGCCAGATCGACGATATCGCCCGACTTTTTGATGTCTGCCGCACCGAGAAGATCGACGCGATCGTCCACACAGCAGGAATCGTCGGTCTTGAAGTGTCGCTGGAGCAGCCCGTTGCGACCTACCAGACCAACGTCATGGGACTGGTGAATGTCTGCGAGGTCGCGCGGCAATTGCGAATGCGGCGCGTCGTCCTCGTATCCAGCAATGCCGTCTATCACAAAGGCTCCGGCAGCAGTCTTTTCGAAACCGATCCGGCATTTTCGATCCGTGAGGGCAATCCTGCCGGGCATTACGGCACGTCCAAATTGGCCGCCGAAGCCATCGGCCTTGCCTATGCGACCTTCCAGGAACTCGATTTCCTCAGCGTGCGCGTCACCGCGATCTACGGCTTCGGCATGCGCAGCCCGATATATATCAAGCCAATGGTCGAGAACGCGGTGCTTGGCCGGCCCACGCGTTTCGCGACCGGCGGGCGAATGAAGCGTGACTACACCCACGTCTTGGACTGCGCCGGCGGAATTATCGCGGCGCTGCACGCGCCGCGATGGACCGCCGGCGAGCAACGGGTCATCAACATCGCCTGTGGCAGGGCACGAACCGCCGCCGAGGTTGCCAGGATCGTTCGCGACGCGATCCCGGGGGCCGATATTGAGATCGGCGACGCCCTGACGCCGCTGGAAGAACAGAACGTCAAGATGCGGGCTTCGCTCGATGTAAGTGCTGCGAAGCGCCTTCTTGACTGGTCGCCGAAATGGCAGCTCGAAGCAGGCATTTCGGAATATGCCGAAGCTTTCCGACGCAACGTCTTCCGTTCCTGAACGAGTGAGCCATGCCTGATCTTCCAAATTACGAAGTCTATGCCATCCGCTACGCCACGCGCGCGTCGAAGCGATCGGACAATTTCGTCGGCGGAGATCCTCACGATGGCCCGATGCCGCTCGATTACTATGTCTGGGCTGCAATTGGGCCAGATCGCAGCTACGTCATCGATACCGGCTTCACCGCCGAGATCGCTGCCAAGCGAAAGCGCGACTATCTGCGTTGTCCAATTGAATCGCTGAAGCTGGTCGGCCTCGACCCGGGAAAGGTCAAGGATGTCATTCTGACTCACCTGCATTACGATCATGTCGGCAATTTCGACAAGCTCCCGACGGCGACTTTCCACCTGCAGGAAAGCGAATTGCATTACGCGGTCGGCCGTTACATGCGATACAAGAAGCTGCGGCATTCCTACGAGATCGAAGACGTCGTCGGCATGGTCCGCGCCAATTACGCTGGCCGGGTCAATTTCTACGATGGAGTGGCCGAGCTTTCGCCGGGGATCACGATCCATCCGGCGCCAGGTCATTCGGCGGGCCTGCAATTCGTGCGCGTGCACACCAAGCGCGGATGGGTTGTTCTGGCCTCCGATGTCACGCATTTTTACGAGAATATGGAGGCTTACAAGCCGTATGTGACGGCCTTCCATATCGGCTGCATGCTTGAAGGCTTCGACAAGCTTCGCGCCGCTGCCCCCTCACCCCAACACATCGTTCCCGGCCACGATCCTCTTGTGATGGAACGTTACAAGGCGCCTCGCCCCGATCTGGACGGCATCGTCGTTCGCCTCGATGATCCACCTAACGCCTGACGGCGCAGAATAGCTTGAAATACTATTGGGATGCCGATCGAACGCGGCCGGACGCTGCGAGGGAGAGCAAAATGAAAATAGGCTTTGCCGGACTGGGCGCCATGGGAGGCCCAATGGCGGTTCACCTGCTGGATGCCGGGCACAAACTGTACGTGCTGACCAGGCGGCGTGAATCCGCCAGCGTCGCTATCGCCAAGGGCGCTATCTGGGCTGAAACGGCAAAGGCTCTGGCTGCAAGTTCGGATCTCGTTTTCACGGCGTTGCCTGGGCCTGCCGAGATCGAGGCGATCATGGCCGGAGAGGATGGTCTACGGGCCGGGTTTGTGGCCGGCACGCCCTATATCGATCTCTCGACCAACTCACCGGCGTTGGTCCGAAAGCTCTCAGCCGACCTGGCAGGGATCGGCGTCTCCATGCTCGATGCTCCTGTCAGCGGCGGGCCCAAGGGTGCAGCCTCCCGCAAACTGGCGATCTGGGTCAGCGGCGAACGAGCGACCTTTGATGCCTGCAAACCAATTCTCGATCTGCTCGGCGATCAGGTGCGCTATCTTGGGCGGAGCGGAAGCGCCTCGGTCGCCAAGCTCGTCCATAACTGCGCCAACTACGGCATCCAGATGGTTTTGGCGGAAGCCTTCACGCTTGGGGTCAAGGCTGGTGTCGATCCCGTCGCTTTGTTCGGCGCAATCCGGCAGGGGTCGCTTGGCCGCCAGCGCGCCGTCGACCGCATGGCCGATCAGTTTTTGCCGCATGAATTCGACACTCCGGCCTTTGCCCTGGAACTCGCCCATAAGGACGTCTCGTTGGCCACCGCGCTCGGCCGCGAAAACGATGTGCCGATGCGCTTTGCGAACATGACCCTGGCCGAGATGACGGAGGCGCTAAACAAAGGATGGGGAAAACGGGATTCCCGCGCAGCCATGCTGATCCAGGAAGAACGCGCCGGCCTGGACATCCGCGTTCCCCGCGAGGTGCTGCAGGCAATTCTTAGGAACGAGCCGCTGTAAGCGAACAAGCCGAGTGCGGGCCTGACAATATCGGAGATGTCCGACAATCCTAAAAAAAGACAGCTAAAGCGGCGCCGCCCCGAGACACGCCGAAAAATTAGAAACTGGTCGGCGTCAATCAATGCGACGGACGGAGGAAATGATGAGACTATTTTCGACGATCTTGGCTGCCGGCTTCCTGGCGTTCGCCGCGAACGGCGCGGCGATGGCGGAAAATGCAGCGCTGGAGAAAAAGAGTATCGCGATATCGGTCGGCGGGTCCATTAGCCAGATGAACAAGGTCGCTTACTTCGTAGCGCTCAACCGCAAATACTTCGAACAGGAGGGACTGAATATCGATTCCACGGCTTTCGCGTCGGGAACGGCGGCACTGCAAAGCCTGGTTGCAGGCGGAGCGGATGTTGCGGAAGGCGCGTACGAGCATACGCTCCGCATGCAGACAAAAGGGGTCAATCTCACCTGTCTGGTGGCCTACGGCCGCTATCCAGGCAACGTCCTGGTGGTGCGGAAATCGCTTGCCGACCAGATCAAGCAAATTGCCGATCTCAAAGGCAGGAAGATCGGCGTCTCGGCGCCCGGGGCCTCCACACATAACTTTGTCGCCGGGCTGATGGAACGTGCCGGCGTGTCCTGGAAAGACGCCAGCTATGTCTCGATCGGCACCGGCCCGAGCGCAGTCGCCGCGATGAAAACGGGCGGCGAACTCGACGCCCTTGTGAACCTCGATCCGGCGATCAACGCGCTCTTGGATGGCGGAGATGCCGTCATCCTCTCCGACAGCCGAACGGCGGAAGGCACCAGAGCGGCCTTCGGCGGCGAGTATCTTGCCGACTGCCTGTTCGTGAAGACCGAATTTCTGAGGGCCAATCCCAATACGTCGCAGGCAATCGCCAACGCCGTCGTCCACGCGATGCAATGGCTGAAAACTGCGTCGATCGATGACATCATCAAATCCCTGCCCCCCGCCTATTACAAGAGCGACGAAGGGCTCTACCGGAAGTCGCTGGAGAAAAACCTTTCCGCCTTCCAATGGGATGGCCTCATCACGCCGGAAGCCGCAAAGAACGTGCTCGACTCCATAGCGGTTCTCGATCCGGCGCTGCGACAGGCGAAGATCGATTTCAGCCTGACCTACGACAACAAGCTGATCGAAACAGCGCTTAAGAAATACCACTCGCCGGTGCAGCAATGATGCGGGGGGCACTGATAAACCGCCGTCGCTTCACGGCCCATCCAGCCGTCCATGCTCTCCATTCAAGAGTGAGCATCTTTTGGCAAAGGTCCAAATGATCCAAACGTCGCTTTGGGGGGTCATGAGCGGACATTCGTCGAAGTTTTATCCAGGTCCGCTCTGCCCCCGAAAGCAGACCCACCGTCTTCCAAAACCACCTCCAAACGCTCAGCCGGTGCCCCACCGATGTGAGGCACGGCCTCGACCAGCTCACGCGTGTAGGCAGTCTGTGGGTTGTCGAACAGCGTCCGGCTCTCACCCTGCTCGACAATGCCACCGTTGCGCAGGACGATGGTGTAATCGCACATCATGCGAACCACGTTGAGGTCGTGACTGACGAACAGCAACGCCAAATTATCCTCGCGTCTCAGCCTGTCCAGCAATTGCAGCACCACCGCCTGTACCGAGACGTCGAGCGCAGCCGTCGGCTCATCCAGCACCAGCAAGCGCGGCTGGCAGGCGATGGCCCGGGCGATACCGACGCGGGCCTTCTGGCCGCCGGAGAGTTGATGCGGGAATCGCGGCAACAGGTCCGCCGGCAATCCCACGCGTTGCGCGCACTCCTCGACCCGCTGCCGTAACGCATCGCCCGGGCGCACGCCCGCAAGCCGCAACAGCGGATGGGCTATGCAATCAAAAGCGGTGAAACGCGGGTTCAGACTTTCGTTGGGATCCTGAAAGACGATCTGGATGTCTTTTCGTACCGGCGATCGGTGGAAATCCCGCGCGGCCAGATGGCCGATCGATTGCCCGTCGAACAGGATCTCGCCGTCGCTGGGGTCAATCAACCGGCAGATCATCCGTGACGTCGTCGTCTTGCCGGAACCGGATTCGCCGACCAGCCCGACGCTCTCTCCGGCCGCCATGGTCATGGAAAAGTCGGCCACCGCCGGCGGTCCCTGATCGTAGCGCTTGGCGAGGTTTTTTACGTCCAGCAGCGGCGGGGTGCCCGGCGGCGGCGCCGGCCGGGGTTTGAACGAGGCAAGCAGATCGAGGTACCGACTTCTCTCCCCATCGGCCACTAAATCCTCGATACGCGATGTTGCTGTCGGCGACGCGGCAACCAGGCGCTTGGTGTAGGCATGCTGCGGATTGCGGAAGAGGGTCTGTGGCGCCGCTTCCTCGACGAGACGGCCCTGCTCCATCACCACGACACGGCGGCAATATTGAGCCGCAAGGCCGAGATCATGCGTGATCAGGATCGTCGCCATCCCGCGTTCGGCGGCGATCCTGGCCAGCAGATCCATCACCACCTTTTGCGTAGTGACGTCGAGGCCGGTCGTAGGCTCGTCGGCGATCAACAGCATCGGGTTGCAGGAAATCGCGATGGCGATCATTACCCGCTGGCACATGCCGCCGGATAGCTCGTGCGGATAGGCCGTCATTCGCTTCTCGGGATCGCGGATTTGAACCGCGCGCAGGAGCTTCAGCGCTTCGTCCGCTGCATCCTCCTTCGACATGCGTTTGTGACTCAAGATCGCATCGGCGATCTGAAGGCCAACGGCGCGGATCGGGTTGAGCGCGGCGCGCGGGTTCTGAAAGATCATCGACATGGCGGCGCCATGAAGTACGCGGAAGTCGCCGTCCGGGATTTTCGTGATGTCCCGCCCGCGAAACAGAATCCGGCCCGACGTCACCCGCCCGGCCGCGTCAAGCAGCCGCGTGATCGCAAACCCGGTGACGGATTTCCCCGAACCGCTTTCGCCGACGAGCCCGAGCATTTCGCCCTGATCGAGCGAGAGCGTCACCCCGCGCACCGCTTCGACCGGGCCGCGGCGTGTCGAAAACGTAACGTGCAGGTCCTCGATTCGCAGCAATGGCTCGGTCATGTCCGCATTCGGGGATCGAGAATGTCCCGCATCCCGTCGCCGAGCAGGTTGAAGCACAGCACTGCCAGCATCAGCGCTAAGCCGGGAAACGCGACCAGCCACCATTTCCCGGTCGAGATGAAGCGTGCGCCCTCCGCGACCATGATGCCCCACTCCGGGGTCGGCGGTTTGACGCCAAGGCCGATAAAGGAGAGCCCGGCCGCGTTGAGGATGGCCCAACCAAGGTTGAGCGACATCTGAACTGCCATGGCCGGAAGCACGTTCGGCAGCAGGAAACGCAGCACCACCGAGATATGGCTTTCGCCGCTGGCACGTGCCGCCTCCACCCAGCCGACATTACGGCGGATGTTGACCTCCGCGCGCGCAAAGCGAATGTAAAAGGGCAGATTGATGATCGCGGTCGCAATCACGATGTTCTCGACGCGATTGCCCAGCGCCGCCACCATCGCCATGGCCAGCACGAAGAGCGGAAAGGCCATCATCACATCGACGAAGCGGCCGACCGAGCGATCAAGCCTGCCCCCGGCATAACCGCAAAAAGCACCGATCACGGCTCCGAGCACGAAGGAAATGCCGACTGCCGAGACGGCGATGACGAGATCAAGCCGTGTCGCGACCACGAGCCGGCTCAACGTATCGCGGCCGAGTTGATCGGTGCCGGCAAGGTGCGACGCGCTCGGAGGCATCAGCGCCTCCGACACATTCGAGGCGATCGGATCATATGGCACGATCGACGGCCCGAAGATGGCAACGAGGATCAGCAGTGCGACACCAGTCGCCGCGATCCCGGTCAACGGGTTGCCGCGCAGGATCCAGGCCGCATGACGCAGGGTTGTGCTGGCCATCAGATCGACACCCGCGGGTCAGCGATACCGTAGAGAACGTCGACGAGCAGATTGACCACGACAAAGATGCTGGCCATGAGCAACACGAATCCCTGCACGGGCGCATAGTCGGACGACAGCAGCGCATCCAGCGCATAGGAGGCGACACCGGGCCAGGAGTAGACCTTCTCCACCAGCACATTGGCGCCGAGCATTGTCGAGAAAACGATGCCGGCAATGGTGATGACCGGCAGGATCGCATTGCGCAAGGCATAGGTCACGACAATGCGCCACCAGGAAAGCCCGACCGAACGCGCGGTGCGCACGAAATCGCTACCGAGCGAAACCAGCATCGACGCGCGGGTAATTCGCGCAAGCGGTGCGATCACGAACAAGGCCATTGTCGCTGCGGGCAGGATCAATTGTCGAAAGGCTGCCCACCATCCATCGACATCCCCTGCCAGCAAAAAGTCGACCGTCAGGAAGCCGGTACGCGCGGGCGGCAACGACGTGAAGACGTCGATACGCCCGGTCGGATCGGGCGCGAGACCCAGCAGGTAGTAGAAGACATAAATCAGCAACAGCCCGGAAACGAAGGTCGGCACGCAAACGCCCAGCGCGCAAAACAACCGCACGCCATGGTCGATGACGGAGCCCGGCTTCAATGCCGCCAGCACGCCGAGAGGAATCGCCGACACCAGCGCGATCAGCAATGCGGTCAGGGTCAGTTCGAGCGAGGCCGGCAGGCGATCTCGCAAATCGGTCGTGACCGACTGTCCGGTCATCAGAGACCGGCCGAGATTGCCGCGGCTAACATCGTAGAGATACAGCAGCAACTGCTCGGGCACTGGTTTATCCAGTCCCATTTGCTTGCGGATGACCTCGATTTCCTCCTTGCCGGCATTTGGTCCGGAGGCAAAGAACACCGCGGGATCGCCCGGCAGTACCCGCATCAGCAGAAACGTAAAGACCAGCACACCGAAGAGTGCAGGCAGCGAAGACATGAAACGCCTTCCCGCCCGCGCCATCGTTGCGACAAAGCTTTTCATGACGGCCAGCGGGTCACTTGCGGCGGAGGTCGCGATAGTCGACCTGACGGTGGAACTGGTAAGTGTAGCCATCGAGCGACGCCGCCATCACGGCGTCCTGGCTCGGCTGCCAGAGCGGAATCTGTGGCATCTCGGCGAAATGAATCGCGTTGAGTTTCTTGCCATCTTCGTCGTACTTGGCCTTGTCCGGCTCGAAACGCGCTTCCTGGGCGATCGCCACCAGTTCCGCATTATTGATGCTGCTGTAGTTCCAGCGCTGATTGCCGGTATAGAAATTACGGTAGAAATAGTCGGTCGAGGGCAGCCAGGCGACGATTCCTTCGGTGAAGAAGGGCAGCTTCTTCTCGTTGATCTGCGTCGACATTTGCGCATCGGGCAGTTTCTGGATATCGACCTTGATGCCGATCTTGGCGAGAGATTCCTTGAGCAGCGCCGCCATCGGTTCGGCGGTAGAAGCCTGGCCGACGTTGAAGCTGAACGTCGTCGAGAAGCCGTCTGGCATCCCGGCCGCCTTCAAATACTCCCTGGCCTTGTCGAGGTCGAGCTTGACAGGCTGCGGGAAAGGAAAGGCGCTGGTTGTCGGCTTGCCATCCGTCCAGGTGGCGCCGAACAGCGGCGTTCCACGTCCGAACAGAGCGGCCTTGAACATGTCGTCATAAGGCAGCGCGTAGGCGATGGCGCGGCGCACGTTGATGTTGTCGAACGGCGGGATGGTGTTATTCATCGAAATGAAGGTGACGGAATTGTATTGCGGCGTCGAGATCACCTTCAGCGTGCCCTTGCTCTCCAGCGACTGGATGTCGCTGGCCTGCAGATCGACGGTAATGTCGGCATCGCCGCGCTCAACCAGGTTAGCGCGTGTCGCCGGTTCCGGCACCGTCTGCACGATAACCCGCTTGAAGAACGCGGACTTGTCGGGCGAGCCGCGGTTCCAGGCCTCGTTGCGCTTCATGATCACCTGTTCGCCTGGTTTGAAGCTCTCGATCACATAGGCGCCGCTGCCCGCGGTGTGTTCCTTGAGCCAGGCGATCGCCCAGGGATCCTCGGCGGTCGCATTCGCCTTCGCAACCTTGGAGTTGATGATGATCGGATAGACGGTGGCGAGGTTCGGCAAGGCGAGCTTGTCGGGCTTCGGCAATGTCACTTCGAAGGTCAATGGGTCGATCACCCTGAACTGATCGGCGCTCGTCAGCGATCCCGTGAGGAGCTGAGCCTTGCCAAGCACCGGCGCCGTGACGGCGCGGTCAAGCGACCACTTTACGTCTTCCGCGGTGACCGGTGTCCCGTCCTGAAACTTGGCATCCTTGCGCAGATGAAATGTGATCTTCATCGCGTCGGGGCTGACATCGTAGGATTCAGCGAGCTCGCCTGTGATCTTGTCGAGATCGAACACCCACTTTCCGTTCAGCTGTTTGCGACCGAACGAGACCAGCCGGTCGTAGGTACTCAGACTCACCGCGAAAGCCTCGCGGGTCGTTCCCGGGACATTCGGATCGAGCGTGTTGACGGATGCGCCGGTGACATAGCGCAGCGTCTCGGCACGGGACTGCGCCCACGCCGGCTCTGCGGCGAGCAAAAGCACCAGGGCGGCGACCGCGCTGAACGTGGACCTGCAATAGCTCATTCGCATTCTTCAATCCCCTGAATCCAACAAGGAAGCCCGCCTGAGAAAGCCTCAGGATCGCGGCATATCCTTAGCAAATTATGCGCCAAACGATATTCTTCAGACCAGTCCAAACGCCCGCGCCCGATCATTTTCACACCATTTATGGCAGTTCCGGTCATCCGCGTTCTTCAACGGCTTGTTTTTGCCGGGCAATGACCGCCTGCGGCACATCATACGCCCTGAAAGAGCGCCAGTGCCGCTCCAGGTCAGCGCGGAACAACCCTCGGGTCAGACCATATACCAGCTTGGGTATGGCTGTCGTCATGGCATTGATCGACGAGCCGGACGGACCAAAGCTCATGGTATGTCACGTTCCTTTCCCATAACGCGCCCACCAATTGTTCAGATCGGCCGCGGAATTGGCGCAGCCAAAGCGGGCCCGCCATCCGAATTCCTGTTCCATGCGCAACACCGACAAAGGCGCGCGGTCGGCTTCGCTATACAGATCGACCGTCGGGACTTCCCCAGGTTCGGCCAGCCGGCAGACGAAGCCTCGATGGAGGGCAGCCAGATCCTGTCCCCATTGCAGCGCCGACCATTCTCGTCCGGTCGAAATATTGTAAAGGCCATGCCCGGGTTTCGCTGCTTCGATCAGCAACGTCACGGCGTCGGCGACGTCTGCAGCATATATCCAGTCCCTGATCCCTGGGCGGGACAAAACGGCCTCACCATGCCGCTGCAAAGCCGCAGCAATTTGCATCTGCGGGCTCGGCGTGTCGCGCAACCCTGTTGCCCGTTCCCATGGCCCAAACACGCCGCTCAGCCGCACGCTGATGATATCGGATTGCCACAATGCGGCGAGACGCGCCGCCACCTTTTCGGATGCATATTTGGTGATGGCATAGAGCGAGATGGGATCGCAGGCCGTCTCTTCATCGAGCAATGCGTGCCGGAAGGCGGCAGCCCCGTAGGCCGCGGCGGACGATAGATTGATGATACGCCCGACGCCGCTGCGCCGCGCGGCCATCAGAATTGGCAGCTGAGCCAGCAGGTTGACTTGCAGGATCGATTGGGGATCGGCGGCGTCGCGCGCGGGACCAGCGGTAATCGTAGCCCCGAGAACGATCGCTTCGTAGCCGCTGGCGATAACGCTCTCGACAGAATGCGGCTCGGCGACATCCCCCTCAACGACCCTGGGCAAATCTCCGTAGCCGGCGAAAACCTGCTGCGCCGCGCGAGGCAACGGCATTCGGTCGAACAAAGTCACACTGTGCCCGCGCGCCAGCAGCGCGGCGGCGATATTGATCCCGACGAAACCCGTGCCGCCAAAGATCAGGATTTTCAAATTATCAGTCCCCGCGCTGCCTTTTTCGGAGTCACTTTGGATCAACGGCGATAATTCAATTTCCGTGCCGTGGTTATGCCTTCACAACAGGGTCGCACCGAAATTCCGCGCCGGATCCATATCCGCCACCAGCCGGCCGGTGGGCTTCGCCGCTTCGCCGCCAGAGCGCGCGAGGAAACAGCCTGAGCCGGGCTCGGCCGTCCGCTTGCCATCGGCAACGATCACGCGCCCGCGCGACAGCACGGTGACCGGCCAACCGCACAGTTTGCGACCGGCGTAAGGCGTATAGCCGGCAAGGTCGTGCATCATCGTGTCCGTCAGCACGACTTCGCGCGCCGGGTCCCAGATCGCGATATCGGCATCGGCTCCGACGGCAATCGAGCCCTTGCGCGGATGCAAATTGTAGATCTTGGCAGGCGCCGTTGCGGTCAAGTCGACGAATTTTTCCAGACCCAGGCGGCCCTTCGACACCATCGCGTCGAACAAGAGCGGCAGGCGCACCTCCAGTCCCGGCAAGCCGTTCGCCATCTGCTTGAAGCTGGGATTGGGGCCAGCGCGCAATTTTCCGGTCTCGTCGAAACGATACGGCGCGTGGTCGGACGAGATGGTCTGGAGATCGCCGAGCGCAAGGGCCTTCCACAGCGCCTCCTGGTCGGAGGCCGTGCGCGGCGGCGGGCTGCACATCCACTTGGCGCCCTCCACGCCCGGTTTGTCCAGATCTTCCGCGGTGAGAAAGAGATATTGCGGGCAGGTCTCGGCGAAGACCTTCAGGCCCTCTCCCCGCGCGTCGCGGATCACCTTTGCGCCTTCCGCCGTCGAGACGTGAAAGATCATGATCGGCTGATCGACCAGCGCCGCCATCCCGATCAGTCGGTTGAAGGCGTCGGCTTCCGAAAACCTCGCATGGCTGATGGCATGGTATTTCGGATGGGTATAACCGCGTGCGAGCAGCCGTTTCACCATCCAGGCGATGATGCCATGGTTCTCCGCATGCGCGCACAGCATGGCGCCGGTTTCGCGCGCCGTGACGAGAATATCGAGCAAAGGTTCGTCGTCGATCTTCAGCAAGTCATACGTCATGAAGATCTTGATCGAACCGTGTCCCTGTTTGACCAACGCCGGGATGTCGTTCTGCAATGTCTCCCGGGTCGGATCGGCGATGATCATGTGGAAGGCGTAGTCGATCACCGCGCCCTTTTTGGCGAGCGCATGATAATCCGCCAGCACCTTGGGCAGCGCCATGCCAACATGCTGGGCCGCAAACGAGATGACTGTGGTGGTTCCACCGAAAGCGGCCGCGGTCGTGGCGCTTTCGAATGTATCGGCGTTGATGATGCCCGCAGCCGAGAGCTGTTCGATATGGGCGTGGCTGTCGACGCCGCCGGGCAGCACGAGTTTGCCGCGGGCGTCGATCTCGCGCTTGCCGGCCGGCAGATCGCGGCCGATGGCAGCGACGGTCTCGCCCGCGATGGCGACATCGGCCGCGAATACATCGGTAGCGGTGGCGACGCGTCCGCCGCGGATCACGATGTCGTAGGCGGGTTCGGTCATGAAGTCCTCCAGAGCTTATACGGCCGTTCATCGGAAAAAAGGGATGTCGGCCAATGATGAGAGGCTAGAGAAATCGCTGGACTGCTCGGACCTCGCGTTCGAAATTTTGCAAACTATGCTAGTAGCTGCAAGCTACGCTCGTTGCTGGGAGCTATGTTCATTGCTGGAAGCTACGCCCCTTTTCTGCAAGCTACGCCATCTGCAAGGAAGAGACCATGTCGCGCCCGCGCATCCTCGTGATCAACCCCAATTCCAACGTCGCCGTGACCAAGGGACTTGAAGAGGCCCTCAAGCCGCTCGATTTCGTGGACGGGCCGGAGATCGTCTGCGCGACGCTGGCCGAGGGACCCTACGGCATCGAGAGCCAGTCCGACGTCGACAGCGTGG
Source organism: uncultured Alphaproteobacteria bacterium (assembly GCA_963753875.1). GTDB lineage: Bacteria > Pseudomonadota > Alphaproteobacteria > Rhizobiales > Xanthobacteraceae > Bradyrhizobium. The sequence goes on from CAVWDY010000017.1 coordinate 150,767, forward strand.
CGATGCCGCTGCGCCGGCTGATCGAAAGCGATAACGGCGCGGCAGCCTTCGTGATCGCCTGTTACAGCGATCCCGGTCTGCATGTCTGCCGGGAAGGAACCGATCGGCCGGTGTTCGGCATCGCCGAATGCGGCGTGCTGACGGCGATGACGCGCGCCGAAACCTTTGGCGTCATCGCCATCGCCCAGCGCTCGATACGCCGGCATATCCGTTATTTGCGCCAGATGGGGCTGATGGACCGGCTGGCCGGCGAGCGGCCGCTTAATATGAGCGTGGCGGAAACGGCGTCGGGCAGCGGAACACTGGCGAAGATGATCGAGGTCGGCCGTGCCCTCAAGGACGAGGATGGCGCCGGCGCCATTGTCATGGGCTGTGCCGGGATGGCCCGCCTGCGAAGTCAGCTGGAAGACGCGCTCGGCATTCCCGTGATCGACCCCACCCAGGCCGCCGCGACCATGGCGTTGGGCGCGGTTCGGTTTTCGCGTCACTAGATGTCCTTGAGCGGTTTGCCCGCTCCGTTGCCGGCGAGTACGCGCGCGCTCCATTGCGAATGGCTCTCGCGATCCATCGCGAATGATTCGCGCTGATAGGTGTAGAGATTGCCGAACAGGCGGCCGATCGGCCGGTAAGCCGCGAGATCGACATACATGTTGGCCTCGTCGACCAAGCCATCGCGCGCGTGTATGCGGAGAACTTCGCCGACCAGCAACTCGCGCCCCGGCCCGAAGGCCAGCGAAACACTGCGCCGGCATTCGAGCGCGAACGGCGCCACAGCGAGCCGCGGAACCTTGACATCCACCGACGGTAAGGTCGCGAGCCCTATCGCGGCCACCTCGCTTTCGCCAACGGGGAAATCGACCGCGCAATCATTCATGGCTGACGCCAGCGGCTCATCCACCATATGGACGACGAACTCGCCGTCGCGATGAATGTTGCGCGTGGTGTCCTTGGGGGTACGGTCGGCCTTGTGCTGCAGCCCCAGCGCGACCAGCGGCGGATCCTCGGAAAAAACATTGAAGAAGCTGAATGGGGCAGCGTTGACGGCGCCATTGGCGTCGAGCGTTGTCACCAGCGCAATCGGACGTGGCACGACAACCCCGCACAACAGCTTATACCGGTCGTGCGGGCTGAGATCGCGGAGCAGGAATCCAGACATCGGCATCGGTGCCTTTTGAAGTCCCTTCGCAGGGCGTTAAATCTCACGTTTCCGGCGGCGGGACGGCACCGACACGGCTGGTAATCAACCCATAATGCTCGATGCGACGGTGACGGGCGAAGTCGAAGATGGTCTTCTTGCCGAATATGGTTGCGTCGAGATCGCAGGGATGGACCAGGAGTTCGTCGCCTTCGGTCGTGGCTTCCGCGACAATCTCGCCGTTGGGATCAACGATCAGGCTACCTCCGATCAGCGGGAAGCCGTCCTCGACACCGGCCTTGGCGACAGCCACGACCCATGTCGCGTTCTGATAAGCGCCGGACTGCACGGACAGGCGGTTGTGGAACAGCCGCTTCTCAGGCCCCTCCTCGCTCTTCTGGGAATTGACGGAGGGTGTGTTGTAGCCGAGCAGGACCATCTCGACGCCTTGGAGGCCCATCACGCGATAGGTCTCGGGCCAGCGTCGGTCATTGCAGATCGCCATGCCGAAGATGCCACCCATCGTGCGCCACACCTCAAAGCCCGTGTCGCCCGGCTCGAAATAGCGCTTTTCCAGATGCTGGAAGGCACGCTCGGTGTCGAATTCCGAATGGCCCGGCAGATGCACCTTGCGATATTTGCCGACGATTTTCGCTGATTTATCGGTCAGGAGGCAGGTGTTGAAGTGATGCCCGTCCGGCGTCAGCTCGGCATAGCCAAAACTCATCGCCATCTGATACTCCGCCGCGCGCTTGAACAGCGGCAGCGTCGCCGCGTTCGGCATCTCGCGCTCGAACCAGGTGTCGACTTCGGCCTGATCCTCCATGTACCAGCGTGGAAAAAAAGTGGTGAGCGCCAACTCCGGATAAACGATCAGATCTGCCCCGCGCGCCTTGGCCTCGTCCATCAAGGCGAGCATCCGCGGAACAACGGCGTCCCGGCCTTCGGACCGCTGGATCGGACCCATCTGGGCGGCGGCGACGTTAATGACACGCATGGATGAGTTTCCTGGTTGCCTTCATTTCGCGTTGCACTGACCAAAAATGAAGCATTTCGAAAAGCACAGGCTCTCCGCAGCCCGTTCCGTTGCTTACCTGACTATTAGAATTTCGATTGATCGGAAGTCAATCAGTTCGGCACATCAACGACAAGCAGCTAGCGATAATCTCTTTCTTCCAGACGCGGCTGCCGAGCGATCGTCCTTCAATTGGCGCTCTGCGAATATATCGAGGGTGCCATCACCGGCACGCTTCTGGTCTTTAATTCGGCCATCGGCTTCTTTCACGAGAACCGGGCCCAGTCGACCATCGCAGCGCTCAAATCAGGGCTTGCGCTGAGAGCGTCGGCTCTGCGGGACGGTGCATGGACGATTTTGCCGGCCGCCGATTTGGTACCCGGGGATGTTGTCAAGCTCAGCCTCACCAGACATTGATTTTCCTTGGTATAGAAAAAACCGGACAGTGCCAGGACTTTGAATCGGACGAACGTTTAATAGAGATCAGAATTGACGTTCAGAGTGCAACGTCGTGGCCTCTAGGTGGGATCGCTACGACCCTAAGTTTCGGTTGTTGTGGCGGCGAGGTTAACCGGCAGAGAGAAACTTCACTATGCAAACAGCCTCCCCAAAAAATGAACCCGCGCCGGTG
>CAVWDY010000018.1:0-688568 GCA_963753875.1 uncultured Alphaproteobacteria bacterium
GGCCGCGTGATGCAAGAGCAATTGGTCTTAATCCGTCACCCTGAGGCGGCCGCTTCTTCAGCGGCCCTCGAAGGGCGACGGCCCGGCGCTGTCATCCTTCGAGGCGCGCAAGAGCGCGCACCTCAGGATGACGAGCAGAACGCCACGCCGCGACAACTAGAAATTCACAGGAGGACGCCATGAACATTCGCTCCAACCCCGACACCACGCTTCCCGCCGTGACCACCGGTCCGCTGCCCTCATCACGCAAGATCTTCGTCACACCCGACGAAGCCGCCGACGTGCGCGTTCCCTTGCGCGAGATCATCCTCTCGGAAGGCGCCGGCGAGCCGAACCTGCCGGTGTACGACACCTCGGGTCCCTACACCGATCCGGCTGTGACCATCGACGTCAACAAGGGTTTGCCGCGCAACCGCACGGCGTGGGTTCTCGAACGGGGCGGCGTCGAGGAATATCAGGGCCGCGAGATCAAGCCGGAAGACAACGGCAATGTCGGCGCGGCGCATGCGGCGAAATCGTTCACCGCCCATCACAAGCCGCTGCGCGGGCTCGACGGCCACAAGATCACGCAGCTCGAATTCGCCCGCGCCGGGATCATCACCAAGGAGATGATCTATGTCGCCACGCGCGAAAACCTCGGCCGCAAACAGCAGCTCGAACGCGCCGAAGCCGCGATCGCCGACGGCGAGAGCTTCGGCGCGGCGATACCTCCTTTTATCACGCCGGAATTCGTACGCTCCGAGATCGCGCGCGGACGCGCGATCATCCCCTGTAACATCAACCACGGCGAACTCGAGCCGATGGTCATCGGCCGCAACTTCTTGACAAAAATCAACGCCAATATCGGCAACTCCGCCGTGACCTCTTCGGTGGAGGAGGAAGTCGACAAGATGGTGTGGGCGATCCGCTGGGGCGCCGACACCGTGATGGACCTCTCGACGGGGCGCAACATCCACACCACCCGCGAATGGATTTTGCGCAACGCGCCGATCCCGATCGGCACGGTGCCGATCTATCAGGCGCTGGAGAAGTGCGACGGCGATCCGGTCAAGCTGACCTGGGAGCTCTACAAGGACACGCTGATCGAGCAGTGCGAACAGGGCGTCGATTACTTCACCATCCACGCCGGCGTGCGCCTGCCCTACATCCATCTCACCGCCAACCGCGTCACCGGCATCGTCTCGCGCGGCGGCTCGATCATGGCGAAGTGGTGCCTGGCCCATCACAAGGAGAGTTTTCTGTACACGCACTTCGATGAGATTTGCGATCTGATGCGGAAGTATGACGTCTCGTTCTCGCTCGGCGACGGCCTGCGGCCGGGCTCGATCGCGGATGCCAACGACCGCGCGCAGTTCGCCGAACTGGAGACGCTTGGCGAACTGACAAAAATCGCGTGGGACAAGGGCTGCCAGGTGATGATCGAAGGCCCCGGCCATGTTCCCTTGCATAAAATCAAGATCAACATGGACAAGCAGCTTAGGGAGTGCGGCGAGGCGCCGTTCTATACGCTGGGACCGCTGACCACCGACATCGCGCCGGGCTACGACCACATCACCTCAGGCATTGGGGCAGCCATGATCGGCTGGTTCGGCTGCGCGATGCTGTGTTACGTGACGCCGAAGGAGCATCTCGGGCTGCCCAACCGCGACGACGTCAAGGTCGGCGTCATCACCTACAAGATCGCGGCGCACGCCGCCGATCTCGGCAAGGGCCACCCGGCGGCGCAACTGCGCGACGATGCGCTGTCACGCGCCCGCTTCGACTTCCGCTGGGAGGACCAGTTCAACCTCGGGCTCGATCCCGAAACCGCGCGCAGCTTCCACGACGAGACCCTGCCGAAGGAAGCTCATAAAGTGGCGCATTTCTGCTCGATGTGCGGCCCAAAGTTCTGCTCGATGAAAATCACGCAGGACGTCCGCGATTACGCCGCGACGCTGAACGACCCGGCGAGCGTAGGGATGTCGATGTCGGGCGTCCTTGAAGACGGCTTGCCCGCCGACCTGTCCGCCGAAGCCTCGGCGAAGGCGGAAGCCTTGGCGAAGGCGGGGATGGCGCAGATGAGCGCCAAGTTCAAGGAGATGGGCGCGCAGGTGTATCTGGACGCGGAGAAGGTGAAGGAGAGCAATCGGGTGTTGTGAGGCTCCGACTGGGCGGGCGGATGTAAGTGCCTTGGGCGCAGATCACCGCTTGTCAAGAACGATAGATCGGTCAGAGTTCGCTATGCCTTCCGCCTAGGGAGCGCTCTAAACGATTAAGCATGTGATGAGTACAGTTGTAGCCGGACATTTCATGCTTGCCTTCGGAGAGGCCTTCACGTCGTATCATCTCACCGAGAATTATCACCATGAAAGCTTGGGCACCGTGGCGAAGATTGGGCTGGGCAGCCGCGGCAATGCTTCTCCTGACCGCTTCATAGTCAACTTCTAAATCTTTGGCACTGATTTTATCCAACCGATTTACATATGCCTCAAACGATTTTAGAAATACTTCGATATCGTCGATGGCGACCGGAATCCCTAAGCCGGACTTCATGCGAGTCATCTGATGAACGATTGAGACGAGTGCGCCGTAAGCGTCTTTAGCTTCATGGTCAGAAAGGGCTTCAATCTCTAGAGCGAACTGATTTTGTCCTTCGGAAAGCGATGAGATTGTCAATTGATCGATGATCTCAAATTCGGCTTTCCGTCCCTCAGTTTGAAAAGACTCGGACGGCTGGTTGGGTTTCTCGGTCGACTGCGAAGGCGCTTCAGAATCCACTATGGTCCCGCACTTGAGATAATTATCGAGCCAAGGCTCAAAAATTCCGTCCAGCAAGGCTAAGTAAGCACTCTGACCACTCGCCCGCCGTTCAATGAGCTGCATCTTGTCGTACAAAATGTACCAGTTTCGCTTGGAAACCGTGGTTATTTTCCGGTTTCCACTTTCGTAGTGATAACTCGCATACAAGTTTCCGTCACCCTCACTACGGATTTTATCAAATGTTTCTCTATCGATGTCCTTGCCTCGAACCTTAACGAGTGATTGATATCCGTCTGGGCCAATAAGATGCATGTTCAGCTCCTTATCGAAGATTCCATCTTTTGCCCTTTTGACTAGCGTAAGCACGTCTCGAAAAGTTTGATCCGCCAAACGCTGCTCTACCAACAAATAAATGGAAGAATCGAGATGCAAAGTCCCTTCGCGGTCTTTGGCTACGTTTCGATTATTTTTCACAACCGCCGTCAATCTTTTCAGCCCTTCATCATTAGCATGACGATCGGAATAGATTTCAGACATAGTCAAATCGAACAGCGTCTTGGGTCTAAACTGACATTTGGGACATTCGAGAAAAGCCCCAAACTTCAATTCCCCGCAATTCATGCAAACGGCCTTCGTCATCGAGGTGCTCCAAGCAGCTCATAGCCCGTAGGGCGGACTAGCTAGCCCACCCTGTACCCTTTTGGGCGTTCCGCGCCAGTCTGACGCTTGTAGCTCGTAGGATGGGTTGAGCCCTTGTGAAACCCATCACATGTCGCAATTGTCACGATGGGTTTCGCATCGCTCAACCCATCCTACGAGCTTGCTATTGATGAATTCTGATTGCCATTCGCATTCGAGTGCATGCTTGGTGCAAATTGGATTCCGCGGTCTCTGGATTCAGATTAGACTTTTTGTAAGCTGAAGCCGCGTCACTGATGCGCGCCAACTGCTCGCCAATGTTGCCAAACCTTCCTCGCATTTGATTTGAACGACCTCGACAAATAGTCTGAAGAGCAATCGCGTCCGCTTTAGAGCGGGATTGCATCAATGCTTCGGCCAATGCGGTAATCTTTTTGCAAGCCTCCTCAACTTCTTCCAAAGTCATACTTTGCCTCTGATAACTGCGAAGCCTATTTTATGGGGCTACCATCTATATCGTACTTTCGTCGAGGCGGTAGACGACGCCATAGAGCAAGCCAATAATCATACGGCGTAAAAATACTAATCCGATGCGCATCGGCATCCTGATTGAGCCATTCCTCGAGTGCGTCGTGGAAATCCCAAACCGCATCGAGATCGACAAGCGTGTACCCTTCAGCATCGAGATATTGCAGAATAGAGTCCGACAACAAGTGCAGCTTTTGCTCGCTTGTCATCGATTCATCTACCTCGGGCAAGTTATTCAGAATTGCCTCTTGAATGCACCGGTGGGGCGTCAAAGTCGTCATTTCAACCTCATCAACGTGCGGCTACACGGGACGAATCAATTCCACCGATATTAGCCGCATTACTGATAAATATGTCGAGGTCGGCGCGCGAGCCATACGCTCATGCCGGCTACCCGCCACGAGGCTCGCACCCCTTCGGCGTAATCGCCAGCCCGCTCAAATCCGCGTTCGCCGGACAATTCCAGCACCGCCCTTCGGGTTGGCCAGCTCGTAGGATGGGTTGAGCCCCTGCGAAACCCATCGCATATCGCGATTGCCCCGATGGGTTTCGCTTCGCTCAACCCATCCTACGGGCTACGGCGGACAGGTCGCCTACCCCGCCCTACGCAGGGTTGTTACTGTTTGAACATCTCTTCAAACAGCGCCTTCGCCCGCTCCAATCCTTCCTGCGTGAAGACCACCGATTTCACCTTGCCCACGGGATCGTGGATCATGCCCTTTTCGTGGAGACGACCGAGCACACCCCAATCCATGCCTTTCCAGGCCCTGTGGCCGTCGTGCAGAGTCAGATAGAGCAGCGCCAGCGCAGCGTCGTCGATCTTGTCGGTGTTGAGAGCCATCGCGAACCTCCTGCTAGCGAGCCGGTTCGCACCATCGTATTCAGGATTACGCTGTGCGCAAATCGGAGACCGGCTTCTGCCAGCGCGCCGCGGAGGTGGCGGGTTACGGCTTCCGCCTCCGGCGCGAAAGCGGACGGTGAAGTCGTGTGGTCCTGACGCCTCGACGCCGGCGTCAAGTTGGCGGAGTCCCTTTGGGCGTTTGGGGGATTATTCGGGCTGGTTGTCTTTGGTGATCGCAGATACGCCGCACTTCTCGCAAACTAGGTCGATGTTCGCGACGCAGCTTTTCTGGTTCGCCACCTTGAAGCCCTTCGGCAGATGCTCAACCATGGTTGAATCATCCGGTCTATAACCGTCAAATTTCGACAAGCCTGCAACCGCAGCCCGCCCACAGTCAGGGCATTTTAGATAGGCCTTAAAACGATTGTACACCGTCATGGCGCTACTATGTGCCGCGCCCCGTTCGTTTGCTAGCCCCAAGGTCTATCACAATCGCGCGTGTCCACTTACGGAACTCGATTTTTTGCCGAACTATGCGTGGGCCGGCGTCTACGCAGCAAAAATTGTGGCCGCTTTGAGCGTCAGCGAGCGTTCCGTCGCGCGTGCGAAGGCGGTGCGGAGCGCCGCTGCCGCTAAGTTTAGCCCTGCACTTATCGAAGTCATGAGGAATGTACTCGATGAGGTCATGACAAAATGCCGTTGGAGCATTCAACACCGGCGATAAAGGCGTATCTCGCCGAGTGCATTCTGCGTGCAGCGGCTCAAGGGCCGACAAACTATGACGGATTGATCGCCGCGGCGGCTGATCAGCTTCAGATGGCCCTATCAATGTTCACATGAGCATTCTTGCTTAATGTTGAACCCAGCTAATTGGTTGTCACGGAGATGGAAGGAGTGGTCGATAAAGGTCGCTGGCCGCCCCGGATCAACCATGCGTTGTGAAAAAGGCGGCCAAGTCGGCCGCCTTTTTGTTTGAGTCTTTGATTACGGACAGGGATGCCGCATGCCGTCGTACCCGAGATAGGTTCCTGACGCAGGGTCGTACGATTTGTATCTCTGGATGCAATACCCGCTATCGACGGTCGCCGGTTCGGCCGTATAGGCGTAAGAGTCGTCATCGTATCCAGGATCATAACCACCGTAATCATATCCCAAGCCAGCGCCGAGCACTGAGCCTACGATCAGACCTCCTACAATACCCGGTCCGTATCCATCGTACCCGTATCCACCATAGCCGCCATATCCACCATAGCCACCGTAGCCTCTACGGTAATAACCACCGCCGCCAAAACCGCCACGTCCAAGACCTCCACCTGCGAAGTGCGCGCCGCCACCGCGAAAGCCGCCTCCGCCAAAGCCACCTCCATGAAAGCCGCCGCCACCACCGTGGAAACCACCGCCTCCGCCGCCACCATGTCCACCGCCACCACCGCCGTGTCCGCCAAACGCCCAGGCCGGTGACGCCGCGGCGAGTGCTACTGCCAGACAGGCAGCTCCTATCGATGGATATTTCATAACTGTCTCCTCCATTACGGATACTAGGAACAGTCGTAGGTCTTTAGAGGTTCCAAGATCTTTGATTCATAAACAATTCTTTAGTCAGCGAATAAGGTCAGCTCCTCCAATCGTGATAATCCGACTGTAGCAGGGCAGCTTCTTAAGCTCGCAGCGGGGGGTGAGAAGGCTCAAAGAGCAAGCAGCCTTGCGCATTATCTAGAGGAATTTCTACCGCCTTTGTTGGTGAGCCTGGTCTTTATCCCGTTCTTCTGGCATAGCCCGGCGATGTGACTGGTGACTTCGTCGGTATAGCCGAAGGGCGAATGGATGGCCTCCAGGTCCTTCAGCAATTGGACGATGCGTTCCATGGCTGCTCCTTTTAGCTAAAGATTACTGGTGTAATGTCTATCTATCTTGCTCGGAAAAAGTATAAAGAATATAGCGATTTTGGTGAAAACGTAACTATAGACGCAATTATGTTCTTTTTCTTTTTTTCTTGTACCGCCAACTAAGAAAAAGAACCAAAAAGAAAAAAGCTCGTCGCTTAAAACTCTCCGGGCGTTGCGCTTCTCGTCGCCGACGGGCTTGTCTGAACTCGGGCTTTGGCCAAGCCCTCAAACATGCAGCAAGCTTTTAACCGCCGTCAACTGCGATGCTCACTGATCGTTTTAACGCGACAACCGGGGTTGGTGCCTATTGTCTACAAGTTTTCCGAGCTGGCTGGATGATCATTACTGATGTTCTTCCAACGGCAGGAAAGCCAGTATGGTTTCCTTTCTTGGCCCTAACCCCGTCTGCTGTCCGTTCTATCAGGTTCATTTTTTCCATGGCATTCAGATCGCGTTGGATAGCTCTATATGTTTTGCCGGCGTAGTCCCTGGCCAGCCGGGGCGAGCGAAGGTTTCAACGCCGGAAATTTCACCGAGAATCTCGAAACGCATGGCCAGACCCTGCCGGGCCGCTCCGACAGGGTCAATAGTCGGGCAGCGCGTAGAGCGGATTAGCCAAGCGCAATCCGCCGTTCACCGATGATAAAGAGGCGGGTTACGCCGGAGCCTGCCATCGTGCCGCGCGTTGCGCGGACCCTTTCGGCTAACCCAGCCCGCGGGTGACGCCCGCCGACAGCAGGCTCTGCGATCATGCGAAGTAGCCGAGCGCCACTTCCTCTGGGGTAGGGGATAAGGGCGGCGCCCGGCTACTCGACCGCGCTGGCATTGATCGCCCCCAACGCGTCCGACCTTACTCACGCAACATGCTCGCGATGCATCGTGGTGCCGGTGTGGTGATGGTGTGGCGGCGGCCGACTTGTCCACCGCAATCCACCGTTTCTATTGCCCCGTGTGCATGATCTTCGTCGGCATTCTTTTACCGAACGCCGCGGGGTGTCTGCGCCTACAGAAAAAATTCTCCCGGGAAATCAATTCGATTCCACCTGTCCAGTCTGACTTGAAAAAATATTTCGCTTCGCGCTTCCCCCAAATCACTTCCATATCAATGATTGTCCCGTCCCACATGAGGGGCGTTTCGCGATCGTCACGGACGTTGGGTGCGGGATGCGATGGACGCGGGTGCGCTGAAGGACGAACGGCGCATACGCGGACGGTAAAGTCGTGTGGTCCTGACGCCTCGACGCCGGCGTCAAGCTTGCAGGTAGTACCCTGCAAGTGACGGTGACAAGAAAGCCCGATCACCGGGGAGAGCGCGAAGGAAACCGTTAAAACCATTCGCGTGCGGGAATGCCGGGTGATCCCGGTGCGACCGTGGTGACTAACGCGCGTGCTTTCTACACACCACGCGCGGCTGCGGGTGCAACGGGCACCCGGCATTCCCCACGCCCTCTGTTTTGGGGCGAATGTTTCGTGGCAACAACTCGCGCGCATGCGGCGAGATCGTGAAGCCGTGTCGCTAAGCCATGCGGCAGTTTGAAAATGAATTCTGCGTAACGCGGACGCGCGTAACCTCTCCCGCTTGCGGGGGAGGTCGGATCGCATCGGCAGATGCGATCCGGGTGGGGGAAATCTATCCACTCGACCAGCGCGTTTTGCGGAGGCACCCCCACCCCAACCTCGAGAGCGAGCTTCGCTCGCCTCGGACCCCCGCAAGCGGGAGAGGGAGCTCACCGCCTTCGCCGCAACACTGATGTCCAACACCCCGCCATCCTGCGCCGCAGCCTGCGCGCGACAACATCCCGCTAGATCGCGCCCCGGCCATGGTCTAGTCTTTCACCCAACCGGTTAAAAAAATCGGCAGAGATCAGGGAGAATGACGTGAGATTCAAGGGAATAGGGGCGCTTTCAGTTGCGCTGGCCGCGGCCGGGCTTTTTTACGCCGCGGCGCCGGCGGCGGCTCAGGAAAAAATTACGGTCTGGTGGAGCAAGGGCTTCTACAAGTCCGAGGACGACGCGCTGATCGCGGCGATCAGGAAATTCGAGGCCAAGACCAATATCAAGGTCGAACTGTCGCAATACGCCATTCAGGACATGATCCCGAAGACGGTGGCGGCGCTGGATTCCGGCACCGTGCCGGATGTCGCCTTTTCCGACAGCTACGACGTGCAGGCGTCCGGCAAATGGGCGTTCGAAGGCAAGCTCGAGGACCTCTCGGACATCCTGGTGCCGATGAAGGCGGCGTTCGCGCCGAACACGCTGGAGACCGCCTTTCTCTATAACGACCAGACCAAGAAGCGGGCCTATTACGGCTTCCCGATGAAGCAGCAGAGCATGCATGTGCAGATCTGGAAAGATTTGCTGGAGCAGGCCGGCTTCAAGCAAAGCGACATCCCGACCAAATGGGAAGATTACTGGTCGTTCTGGTGCGACAAGGTGCAGCCGGCGATTCGCAAGGCCACCGGCCAGCGCATCTACGGCGTCGGCCAGCCGATGGGCGTGGAATCCACCGACTCGTTCCAGTCGTTCTACACCTTCATGGACGCCTACAACGTCAAGCTCGTCGACGACAACGGCAAGCTCCTGGTCGACGATCCCAAGGCGCGGCAGGGCCTGATCTCAGCGCTGAAGGATTACACCGACACCTACCTCAAGGGCTGCACCCCGCCCTCCTCCACCACCTGGAAGGACCCGGACAACAACGTCGCGTTCCACAACCGGACGATCGTGATGACGCACAATTTCACGATCTCGATCGCGGCGAAGTGGTTCGAGGATTCCACCAACCCGGCGCTGACGCCGGAACAGCGCGCCGCCGGCAAGAAGGCCTATGAGGAAACCATCATCACCGCCTCCTTCCCCAACAAGCCGGATGGAACGCCGATCAAATACCGCTCCGACGTCAAGACCGGCGCGATGTTCACCGCCGCGAAGAACAAGGCGCAGGGCAAGGAATTCATCAAGTTCATGATGCAGGAGGAGAACCTTCGGCCCTATGTCGAGGGCGCGCTCGGCCGCTGGTTCCCGGTGACGACGGCGAGCCAGCAGAGCCCGTTCTGGCAGGCCGACCGCCATCGCAAGGCGGTCTACACCCAGTTCATCGGCGGCACCACGCCGTTCGATTTCACCAAGAACTGGAAGTTCACCATCTTGAACAACGAGAACGTCTGGGCCAAGGCGATGAACCGCGTGGTGAGCGAGAAGGTGCCGGTCGACAAGGCCGTCGACGAACTGATCGCCCGCATTAAGGAAGTCGCGGGGTGACAGCATTTGCAGTGCCTGAGAACAAGTTGAACTGGAGCGACGTCGGAAGGGCGCTCCCTCTCCCGTTGGGAGAGGGTTGGGGTGAGGGGTTACGGTCTCTCGTTGGAGCAGTGCCCCCTCACCCGATTTGCTACGCAAATCGACCCTCTCCCCGCAGGGGAGAGGTAAGGAAGCGAGGGTTCGTCGCATGGGAATGATGATGACTGTTGCCACAACTCCCCGTCGTCCCCGCGAAAGCGGGGACCCATACGCCGCGGCGGGTATGTTGGAAGATGCTGTTCGACGGCTTTCGCGCAACAACCGAGGCCTGTGGTTATGGGTCCCGGCGTTCGCCGGGACGACAACTAGAAGGAGTAGCGAATATCTAGAGTAATCGACATGGCGATCACGCTCTCCGCATCCGGTATGCCCGCCGCGCCGCTCTCGGCGCGGCTATCGACGCCGCAGGTCTGGGGCATCGCGATGCTGACGCCCTACCTGCTGGTGTTCCTGGCCTTCGTGGTCTATCCGGTCGGCTACGGGCTTTGGCTGGCGCGCGCGCCGTCGAACTACGTCGCGCTCTATCACGACCCGATCTTCGCGCGCGCCGCGGTCAATACGCTGATTTTCCTGGTGATCGGCATCAATATCAAAATGCTGATCGCGCTGTTTTTGTCCGGCTTCTTCGTGCAGTCGCGCTCCTGGATCAAATGGCTGTCGGTGCTGTTCATCCTGCCCTGGGCGGTGCCGTCGATTCCGACCATCCTGTCCGTGCGCTTCATGCTCAATCCGGAATGGGGTGTGGTCAACCAGTTGATCTTCCGCTTCACCGGCGAGGACGGGCCGAACTGGCTGAACGATCCGGCGGTGGCGCTGACGATGGCGATCGGCATGCACATCTGGAAATCGCTGCCGTTCTGGACGTTGATCCTGATGACCGGGCGGCTTGCGATCTCGCAGGATCTGTTCGAGGCGGCCGAGGTCGACGGCGCGAGCTGGTGGCAGAAATTCCGCTTCATCACCTGGCCGTCGATGCAGACGCTTTATATCACCTGCACGCTGCTCTCGATGATCTGGACGCTGGGCGACTTCAACAGCGTCTACCTGTTGACCGGCGGCGGGCCCGCCGATCTCACCCATGTGCTGGCGACGCTCGGCATCCGCTATCTGCGGCTCGACCAGTTGTCGCTGGCGATGGCCTCGATCGTCTGCGCGCTGCCGCTGGTGTTGCCGCTGATCTATTTCATGATGAAACGGTTGTCGCGATGAAGCTTCCCAATTTGCGCGAAATCTCTTTGCGCGACATCAACTGGCGCGACGTCGGCACCGAAGCCCGGCTGCTATTGATCGGCATCCCCGTGTTCATCTGGACCATGGTGCCGATCTACCACATGTTCCTGTTCGCGATCTCGCCGAAGGAAGACGCGTTCTCCGGCAAGCTGTGGCCCGCGCATCCGACGCTGCACAATTTCCACATCGTGTTTTACCAGCAGCATTATTTCCTGCGGGATTTCTGGATCCAGTTCTGGAATTCGCTCCTGATCGCGGCAGCAGTCGGCGCACTCACGCTGTTGATCGCGACCGCCGCGGCGTTTTCGATCTCGCGCCTGCGCGTTCCCGGCGGCCGCTGGGTGATGAATCTGGCGCTGTTCACCTATTTCATCCCGGCGGCGTTCCTGGCCGTGCCGATGTACCGGACCATGGGCAATTATGGCCTGCTCAACAACCACTGGGCGCTGATTCTGGCGATGGTGACCATCGCCTCGCCCTACGCGATCTGGGTTTTGAAGCAGGCCTCCGACAAGCTGCCGGTCGAACTCGACGAGGCCGCCGTGATGGACGGCGCCACCACGCCGCAGCTGTTCCGGCTGGTCTATGTGCCGCTGATGGTGCCGTCGCTGGTGGCGATCGGCACCTATGCGCTGCTGCTCGCCTGGAACGAATATCTCTATGCGTTCCTGCTGTTGTCGAACGACAAGGAGATCACGCTGCCGGTCGCGCTCGGCAACTTCCTCTCCGCCGACGATTCGCCGTGGGAACTGTTGATGACCACCGGCTTCATCTACGCGCTGCCGCCGGCCGCGATCTACTACGTCTTCAGGCGCTACATGGTGGGCGGCCTGACCGCGGGCGCGGTGAAGTCGTGATGGATATTATCGGCCGCAGCAAACTCCGTCGTCATCCTGAGGTGCGAGCCCTCTTGGGCGAGCCTCGAAGGATGCGGCCACAAGTGCGTGCTGCCCATCCTTCGAGGCGCGCAAGAAAGAGCGCGCACCTCAGGATGACGGCGGTGTGTACGGAGAATACGACAACCTTACAACGGCGCCGCACTCTCGCCCCGCGCGTTCGACAGCTTCGAGGCGAGCGAGGCCACCACGATCACGCCCGCGATCAACGCGATCACCAGCGTGCAGATGGCGTTGATCTCGGGTTTTACGCCGAGCCGCACCTCCGAATAGATCCGGATCGGCAGCGTCGCCGAGCCCGGCCCGGTGGTGAAGCTGGCGATCACCAGATCGTCCAGCGACAGCGTGAAGGCCAGCATCCAGCCCGCCGCGATCGAAGGCAGGATCAAGGGCAGCGTCACCGCCATGAACGCGCGCGCCGGATCGCAGCCGAGATCCATTGCCGCCTCCTCGAGGCTCCGATCAAGCGAGGTAAGGCGCGACTGCACCACGACCGCGACAAAGCACAGGGTCAGCGTGGTGTGGGCGATCGTGACGGTCCAGAAGCCGCGCTCGGCGTTGAGCGCCACAAACAACAGCAGCAGCGACAACCCGGTGATGACTTCGGGCATCACCAGCGGCGCATAGAGCATGCCGGAAAACAGCGTGCGCCCCCGGAAATCCGCAGCCCGCGCCAGCGCCACCGCGGCCAGCGTGCCGAGCAGCGTCGCCAATGTGGCCGAGGTCACCGCCACGAGAAAGCTCATCCAGGCGGAATCGAACATGGCGCGGTCATTGAACAATTCAGCGTACCAGCGCAGCGACCAGCCGCCCCACACCGTGACCAGCCGCGAGGCGTTGAACGAATAGATCACGAGGATCACGATCGGCAGATAGAGAAACACCAGCCCCAGCGCGAGCGCGGACATGTTGAAGCGGGAGAGTTTGTTCGGTGCGTGCCAAGCCATCATCGCGCGGCCTCCAACTGGCGGCGCTGCAGGCGGTCGTAGAGCAACAGCGGCGCCAGCAGCAATAGCAGCAGGACGACCGCGGCGGCTGAGGCGACCGGCCAATCCTTGTTGGTGAAGAATTCCAGCCACAGGGTCTGGCCGATCATCAGGGAATAGGAACCGGCCAGGAGATCGGGAATCACGAATTCGCCGACGATGGGAATGAAGCAGAGCAGCGCGCCCGCAGCCACGCCCGGCAGCGACAGCGGGAACGTCACCAGCCAGAACGCGCGGGCCGGAGAAGCGCCGAGATCGCTGGCCGCCTCCAGCAGCGCCGGGTCCATTTTGGCCAACGTCGCGTAAAGGGGAAGGATCATGAACGGCAAATAGGAGTAGACGATGCCGAGATACATCGCGCTGTCGGTGGAAAGCCACACCACCGGCGCCGAGACCAGATGCAGCGCCAGCAGGATCTGATTGAGCAGGCCATCATGCTGCAGGATGTTGATCCAGGCATAGATGCGGATCAGGAACGAGGTCCAGAACGGAACGATCACCAGCATCATCGCCACGCTTTGCCAGCCGCGCGGCAGCCGCGCCATGCCATAGGCGATGGGGTAGCCGATCGCCAGCAGGATCGAGGTCGAGACCACGGCGACGACGAGGCTGCGCAAATACGACAGGATATAAAGGTCATCGGAGAAGAGGAGCTTGAAATTATCGACCGAGAGCGCCGCGAACGCCGCCTTGATCGCCTCCAAGCCTTCCGTGAAATCGAACACCGGCGTATAGGGCGGCTGCGCGATCGCGGTCTGCGACAGGCTGATCTTCAGGACAAAAACGAACGGCACCAGGAAGAACAGCGCCATCCACAGATAGGGCGCGATCGCGGCGAGCCGCGCCGGGCGCGTGAAGATCGACGATGCGCTCATTGCTCCAGCACCACGCAATCGTCGGGCGAGAACCACGCCACCACGCGCTGGCTTGGGCTATAGGCGTCGAGATCGAGCCGGGCGGTATTCGCCATCGACGAGCGCAGCACCGCGCCGCTGTCGAGCTTCACCTTGTAGGTGGTAACGCCGCCGAGATAGCCGACGTCGGTCACAACTCCTTCCAGCCGGTTGAGCGCAGTCGTATTGTCCGACGACGCGGGACCACGGCGCGACAGCTTGACCTTCTCGGGCCGGATCGCGACGCAGACGGTGGTTTTCGCGATCGGCCGGCTCGGCTCCGCGACATGGACGGTTCCGGCATCGCGCGTCGCGATCGCGAGCCGCGGCGCCATCGTGGGCCGACTGCTCTCGCGCGGCTCGATTTGTCCCTCGAACAAATTGATGTCACCGACGAACTCGGCGACCCAGCGCGAACGGGGCGCCTCGTAAAGCTCGCGCGGGGACGCTACCTGTTCGAGACGGCCGGCGTCCATCACGCCGATCCGCCCTGCCACCGTCATCGCCTCCTCCTGATCGTGGGTAACGATGATGAAGGTCAGGCCGAGCCTACGCTGCAGCTCCATCAGTTCGAGCTGGGTGCTTTCGCGCAGCCTCTTGTCGAGCGCGGCGAGCGGCTCATCGAGCAGCAAAACTTGGGGACGACGCGCCAGCGAACGCGCCAGCGCCACGCGCTGCCTTTGACCGCCGGAGAGCTGATCGGGCTTGCGTTTCTCAAGGCCCTCGAGCTTGACCAGCGCAATCATCTCGGCGACGCGGGTTTTGATCTCGGGACGCGGCATATGCGCGCGTTTCAAGCCGAACGCGATATTGTCCCGCACGCTCAGATGGGGAAACAGCGCGTAGTTCTGGAACATCATGTTGACCGGGCGCACATGCGGCGGGACCTGGGCGATGTCCTTGCCGTCAAGCAGGATGCGGCCTTCGTCCGGCGTCTCGAAGCCGGCCAGCATCCGCAACAGCGTGGTCTTGCCGCAACCGCTTGGGCCGAGCAGCGCGAAGAATTCCCCGGCCCGGATGTCGAGCGACAGCCCATCCACCGCGCGGAAGACGCCGAATTTTTTCACCACCGCCTCGATGCGCAACAGCGGCGTGTCGGCCGCGGGTTGCGGTTCGGGTTTTGGCGAATCCGCATCCGTTGCGGCCTTCGCTGCGTCCTCCGTCATGATGCCAGCCTGCCCCATTGTTGCCGCAAGCTAGCGGCGGATCGGCCCCGGCTCAAGGGAGCAAAGCAGGCATCGGGTGGATCACTGCGGCGCGGCAGGACATTGAGTTGAGTCAAGCTCGCCGGTTGGCAGCCGTGTTTGCCTACCAACATCCTGAACGGGAGCGATGCCGGTGTCCAGACTTTACGGGTTCGCGTTCGTAGCTTGCTCGATCGCGCAGACGAGCTTCGCTGACGACCGTGACAAGGTTGTCGGCACCTGGAAGCTGGTTTCCTATGAGATCGAGGTTCAGGCGACCGGCCAGAAAAGGCCGGTGATGGGAGAAAAGCCAACCGGTTATGCAAATTTCACTCCAGAAGGCCGCGTATTCTTCGTGCTGACCGGTGAGGCGCGCAAGGCCGCGAAAACCGACCAGGAGCGGGCCGAACTGTTGAACACGCTCGTCGCCTATTCCGGCACCTACACCGTTGAAGGTGACAAGTGGTCTACCAATGTCGACGTGGCCTGGAATCCCGAGTGGGTGGCCACCAAACAGGTCCGAAATTTTACGCTGGACGGTGAGCGACTGATGGTGTTGACGCCGTGGCGGGTGATGCCGAATTGGGCGGACAAAGGAATGACGCGCAGCATTGTTACATTCGAGCGGTCCAAATAGTCGCCGCGAAAACCAACCAGCAATCCAGGTGGGTTTGAGATGCATCAATAGTGGTGCGGCGAAACGGGGCAACCTGCGGCTTTCCTTCTGAGGAGCGGCCTGATGTCCTATGCATCCCTAATGGTCTATGTCGAAATCGAAGGTATTCCGGAACAGAAAGTTCGAATTGCCTCGGAACTTGCCAAGAAGTTCGATGCAGCGCTGATCGGTCTCTCGGCCCGTGCCGTTCCTCCGCCGTTCGTTGCGGAGGGCGTGATCATAGAGGAGGTAACGGAAGCTGACATCAAGCAGATGCAGGCAGCACTTGCGAAGCGAGGAGATTGGTTTCGTGGCGTCGCTGGCTTGGATCGTCGGGATGTTGAATGGCGGACGGCATTGGATTTTCCAGGCGATGCATTGGCGCGCGAAGCGCGTTGTGCCGATCTTGTCATCATTGGACAGCAGACCCATGGCCGCTACGACTATTACCGATCTCTCGACCCGGGCAAGGTTCTTTTCAAACTGGGCCGGCCCGCGCTGCTTGTAGCACCAGGCGTTGCCTCGTTGCGGGCTGAACACGTCGTGGTGGCCTGGAAGGATACCCGCGAGGCGCGGCGGGCTGTGTTGGACGCGATGCCGTTCTTGCGTACCGCCAAGCGCGTTTCGGTCGTCGAAGTCTGCGATCGGGACGAGAAGGAGAAAGCGTCGGTCAGGATCAATGACGTCGTCCGCTACCTGGAACGGCACAAAATCAATGCAGATCCTCGACCGGTTCTTCATCGTGACAGGTCTGACGTGAACCATCTGTTCCAGTTTGCCCTGGATGAAGGCGCTGACCTTCTGGTGGCCGGCGCCTATGGCCACAGCCGGTTGGGTGAATGGATCTTCGGCGGGATGACGCGGGAAATTCTCGCATCAAGCCCTCTTTGTTGCCTCATGTCTCATTAGACCGGCTCGCCGCCCGGCAACTTTCCGGTGTCCTCGTGTTGACGTTCGGAACGGCCCCTTCTGGCGCCGCCACCGATCACAGTCCGAACAGGCGCGGAGCGTATGTCCCCGCCCATGCCGCCGATATGACCAGGAGAAGCCCCGGGATCAATCGCAATGCATAAGACCGTCCACCGCTGGTCCATGCGGCGATGATCTTGCTCACCGTGTTGGTCGATAACGCGGCAAGGATCGGGGAAATTGCGTCGGCCGAACTCATCTTCCCGGACGCGACCAGCGAAGCAATCGAGACCGCCGCCGAATGCGTATCCGCAAACCCGGCCAATGCAGCACCGACGATCGCACCGATTTCGCCGAAGTTTTCCCGCAAGGCCGCCGAGACAACAAGAATCCCGGACAAACTCGCGGCCAAGATAATGGCCGATGAAAAACTGAATGCGTGCCCGGGCTGAGAATCGACCCGCTCCGTCCCGCGCAGGGCCTTGATCGTGAAGAACGCACCGTAAGATGCGGCCGCCAGACCCGAGCAAAATAGCGGGATCGACAGCTCGCGCAGCACGGTCATACTCGTGGCCGCCAGAACAGCGCACAATTGCACGATCGTCGCCACGGTCGAAAGCACTGCCCCCGCGACCGCGACCGCGAGAATAGCTGGAGTTGTCGCGGCTCGCGTGCCCATGGCGCTAATCGTGGCGATGCTGGAGACAAAGCCCGACGCGAGCCCGGCGACGGCTAGTCCAAACCGGGCGCCCAGGGTACGGACCGCAATGTATCCCGCGGCGCTAATCGCCATCACAAGTATGACGATGATCCAGATCGATCGCGGATTCAGAGCACCATAGGGCCCTAACTGCTGGTCCGGAAGCAGCGGCAGCACGACCAGCGTCGCGCTGGCAAAGATCAAGCCATCTGCCACCTCACGCTCGGTGAGCATCAAGCGGACGAAATGATGCAATTGAGTTCGTGAGGCCAGAAGGGCGGCCAGCACTACGGCCACGCCAGCCGCAAGTGCCGGCTGACGCACCGAAAGCCCGCCGAGCAGGACGGTCAGTATCAGCGCAATCCCGCTGGTGAGGCCGGGATCGTCGCCATGGGATCGGAGATACGCAACCGCGGTCAATATAATCGCACCGGCCGTTGTGACCGCCAGCAGCAATTCGCCGCCGGTCGCAAAGCTGACAGCGCCAGCCAGCGACGCTGCCGTGAAGGTGCGTATTCCTGCAGGTAATCGCGAGGGCCCTTTACCTTTTCGACGCTCCCGCTCGGCACCGATCAAAAGGCCGATTCCCAAGGCCACCGCGAGGTTCACGATCACGGAATCGAGGATCGGCATGTCCGCCTGTTCTCAGGCCGTTCGGCGCAGGCACCGGATCATCAACGTCACGGCTTCGAGCCCGGCAGCATCCGAACCAGGGTACGATCTCTGAAAACCCAATGATGGACCAGAGCAGCCGCAGCATGCAAGCCCGCCAACGCCAGCAGACCGTGTGCGAGCAACTCGTGAATTTCCTTCACGCTCTCAGCGAAGGCTCTATCGCGTACCCAAGGCGATGCAATCTCGACAATCCCGAATATCGACAAGCCGTCGCCTCGCGCGAACTGCAGAACGATGCCTGCCACAGGAACGGCCACCAGCAAGACATAAAGCCCGAAGTGCGCCAGTTTGGCTCCCAGACCGACCCAGTCCGCGAATAACCATTCGCCAAAACGCGTCTTCTCGGCCGGTGGTGAAGGATCTGCGAGGCGCCACAGCAGGCGCAAGATGGTCAGCGCGATGACCAATAGTCCGGCGGTCGTGTGAACGTATAGCCCCAAGTCCCGGCTTGAACCCTTCGGCAACTCATCACCGAGCATTCCAAGCACCCACGCCAAAACCACCAGTGCCACCGCTGTCCAATGAAGGAACTGGGCAATCGCCCCGTAGCGCGTTGGCGAATTGAGAAGCTGCATGACCGCAGAACCCTTTGTCTCTTTGCCACCGAGCGAGCGGGCCGGCGGGGAGCGAGTCAAATGGATGGATCGATAGCGGCAGGTTTACCTTGATCTATCTCAAGCAAAATCGATACGCGCCGTTTAACAATGGCATTCCATAATCGAGCGCGCCTGTGCGATGCAATAATGTCAACGGATCATCATATTGAAACCGAATCGCTCGTCGAAGGACTCGAACAAGCGGCGCAAGTTTATTGGCCAGCCCTTCTCGTTGAAGGGATTGCCCTGATGCTGATCGGGGTCCTCGCGCTTTTTACTCCGCCGCTTATCAC
Organism: uncultured Alphaproteobacteria bacterium; assembly: GCA_963753875.1. GTDB lineage: Bacteria > Pseudomonadota > Alphaproteobacteria > Rhizobiales > Xanthobacteraceae > Bradyrhizobium. The sequence goes on from CAVWDY010000018.1 coordinate 18,951, forward strand.
CCTTGGTATCGCGGCGCGAACAAGCCCGGTACAGGCCTAAATCATCTTTCGACGGGCATCCGGATCGGCCGAGCCGAGTTCTGCGATAGATCAATTCTGCCTCCGGGAAAGAAGCTAGTCTATATTTTAATCGAGGCTTTCAGCAGGAGAACTCGATGGCTATCAGGGATGTTCTGCTTGCGTTGACCAGCTACCCCGAGCCGACGCCGGTTTCGGTCGTTGAGGACGCGGTATCGTTTGCGTCATCGCTTGGCTGTCATATCGCGGCGATCGCGTGCGAGACTCATGTCCAGGTTCCCGGCACTTTTCTCTCCAGCTCGCTTGTGAACGTCGGAGGGATGGCGGCCAGTGAGGCTCACAAGAGCCTGAACAATGCGCGGGCACTGCTCGCGGCATTTGAATCCGGCGCCGAGAAGGCTGGCCTCTCGCATGAGAGAGTCCTGGAGCGATGTCTGTCGCACCAGGTGCCAGGCTTGTTCGTGCAATACGCGCGGCTCCGTGACCTGACGATCGTATCGGTCCCGGAATCCTACGATCAATGGTATGCTGAGACTGTCATCTTCGAATCCGGCAAGCCGACCCTGGTCTTGCCGGAAAGGCCGCGCGCCAGACCATTTGACGTCAAGACGGTCATGGTCGCTTGGGATTTCAGCCGCGCCGCGGCTCGCGCGATTGCCGACGCAATTCCAATTCTGGAAAAAGCGCGAGAGGTACGGATCGTAACGGTGACGAACGAGAAGGTTCTCGACAGCAGGCATTCGGCCGAGGAGCTCGCCAAGAATCTGTCGCGCCACGGCATTGACGTGGTCCTTGACAAAGTGGATGCGGCGGGGCGGCCAATCGGCAAGGTTCTTGAAACGCATGCGGCTTCCTGCAAGGCAGACATCCTCGTGATGGGGGCATACGGCCACTCCAGGTTCCGGGAATTCATTCTTGGCGGCGCGACCAAGAGCCTGTTGTCCAAGCCACCGATTCCGATTCTGTTTTCGCACTGACAGCGCCGTGTCAATGGCGCAGAAACCAAACCCGACCCGGGTATTTCATGCGCGGGGCCTTTCCAAGACCTATCACATGGGCGAGGTCGATGTGCATGCGCTGCGAGACGTCGACCTTGACATCTTTGAGGGCGAGTTCGTTGTGCTGCTTGGGCCGTCGGGATCCGGTAAGTCGACCCTGCTGAATATCCTTGGCGGACTCGACAGCCCGACCTCCGGCGAGGCGCATTGGCGCGACCACGACCTGGTGGGCACTGACGATGCCGAACTTACCCGCTATCGGCGCGAACACGTCGGCTTCGTTTTTCAGTTCTATAATCTCATTCCCAGTCTCACGGTGCTTGAGAACGTTGCGCTCGTCAACGAGATTGCGGAGAGGCCGCTCGACCCGCGCGAGGTGCTCGCGCTGGTTGGACTCGAACAGCGGCTCGATCACTTTCCTTCGCAGCTATCCGGTGGGGAGCAGCAGCGCGTCGCGGTGGCCCGCGCCATCGTCAAATCGCCGGACGTTTTGTTGTGCGATGAGCCCACCGGCGCGCTGGATTACGAGACCGGCAAAGTCGTACTTGCGGCCATTGCACGCGCCAACGAGCGGCTCGGCACCACCACCATCATCATCACACACAACGCGGCTATTGCCGGCATGGCCGACCGCGTGCTGCGGCTCGGCGGCGGGCGTATCGTCGGCGAGGAGCGCAATGCACGCCGGCTATCGGCCGACGAGGTGCGCTGGTGAGCCTGCTGGACCGAAAACTGCTGCGTGACATCGATGCCATGCGTGGGCAGGTGCTCACAATCGCGCTTCTGGTAGCAGCGGGGGTTGCCGTATTCGTCGGTTCGGTATCGACATATGATTCGTTGCGTGACGGTTGCGAGCGGTTCTATGCGACCGCTCGATTCCCCCAGATATTCGTCGCGCTCAAGCGGGCACCCCTCTCCATCGTGGCACGGCTCAATGCCATCGCCGGCGTTGCCGCGGTCGAGCCGCGCATCGTGCGCGAGGTCATTGTCGATTGGCCGTCCGCCTCGCTTCCGGTTTCGGCGCGCCTGGTCTCGCTCACACATGCTGGAGACGAACCCCTGGCGCGTCTGCATCTGCGGCGTGGGACGGCGCCCGCGCCAGGAGTCGCCGGAACCGCGGCGATCAACGAAGCATTCGCCGAGGCGAATGGAATGAAGCCCGGTGAGGATGTCCGCGTGCTGCTCAATGGCCGGGTCCAGGGCTTCCGCATCTCCGGTATCGCGTTATCACCGGAATATGTTTATGCGGTGAAGCCGGGGCTGCCTATTCCCGACGACCGTCTCTATGCCATCCTTTGGGTCGATCGCAGCGCGGCGGAGGCCGCGTTTGACATGAAAGGCGCCTTCAATGACGCCGTCATTTCACTGGCGCCGGGTGCCGATCCCAAGCCCGTCATCGCCGCGCTAGACCGTCTGCTGGAGCCATATGGATCAGTCGGCGCCGTTGAACGGCGCGATCAGCCTTCCAACCGGTTTCTGGAGGACGAACTGAACCAGCAGAAGGTGATGTCAATTACCATTCCCTTCATCTTCTTTGGGGTTGCGGCGTTCCTGCTTAACGGCGCGCTAGGCAGGCTGGTCGCAGCGCAGCGTGAGCAGATCGCGGCCCTGAAGGCTCTGGGCTTTCCAACGTTCGAGCTCACGCTGCATTACCTGAAGCTCGTCGCGGTTATCGTGTTGATCGGATCGGCGCTCGGAATCGCCGCCGGAGTCGCATTCGGTGAAGCGATGATCTCGAGCTACCACGGGTTCTTCCGCTTGCCGGATCTGCCGTTCAGGCTCACGCCGTGGTCGGCGGCGGTCGGTATCGCCATCAGTCTTGCAGCAGCCTCACTGGGCGTCCTCACCGCGCTACGAAATGTGGTTAGTCTGGCGCCAGCCGTTGCCATGCGGCCCGCCGCACCATTGAGCTTCCGCCGCTCCTGGATGGAGGCGTTGCTGCCGGCGAAAACGATCAACCCCCGCCGGATCATGATACTGCGCAACATGGCTGGTCGCCCATTGCGTTCCATGCTGACGGTTGTTGGAATCGCCTTCGCTGTTCCGATGATGGTGCTGGGTACATTCTGGCGCGATGCCATCGACCAGATGATTGACGTCCAATTCAACATGGTGGAGCGCGGCAATACCATGGTGACCTTCCCACACCCGCTGGATCGCGCAATTGTTCGCGACCTGTCGCGCCTGCCCGGAGTACTTGCCGTGGAAGGGCAGCGAATTGTTCCAGTGCGTTTGCGCGCCGGACATCGCACCTATCTCACCTCGGTGATCGGCCTCTCCACCCGGGATGAATTGCGTCGTCCCCACGATGCGGCGCTGCGCCCGATTGAGGTATCCCCCGAGGGAATCACACTGACACGCCGGCTTTCCGATCGGCTGGGTGTGACTACCGGCGAAATCATCACAGTCGAGACGATGGAAGGCCGACGCCAGAAGCGGGATCTCCCGATAAGCGCATCCGTCGACGAATCGATCGGGATGGCATCCTATATGGAGATCGATACGCTCAACCGTTTTACCGGCGAGGGCGCCGTGGTTTCGGCCGCGACAATGTATGTTGAGCCAACCGCGTTGGCCGCACTTGCCCAGCGGTTCAAAAATCTGCCGACGATCGAGTCCGTCACGATGAAGGCTTACACGCTCTCGTCATTCCTCGACAAGATCGCCGGCCTCGTGTTTGTAAGTGCCGGCATCCTCACGGTCTTTGCCGTGATCATAGCGGTCGGCGTCGTATACAACAGCGCGCGCATAGGTCTGCAGGAGCGCGCTTGGGAACTGGCGAGCCTGCGGGTGCTTGGCTTTACCCGCGGTGAAGTTGCGGGCATCCTGTTCGGCGAATTCGCGATCGAAATCGCCTTGGGAATTCCGATCGGTCTCGGCCTGTCGCAAGGCGTCATCAGTTTGATTGCCAGATTCCATTCCAATGAGAGCTTCCAGATACCAGCGGTCATTGAACCGCGGACCTATTTGATCGCGGCGAGCGTCGTCTTGGCCGCCGCTTTGGCGAGCGCGTACATTGTACGGCGCCGCGTCGACCAACTCGATCTGGTTGCAGCTCTGAAGACGAGGGAGTGAGCATGCGTATCACCATCGGTCGCGCTTCGATCGTATTAGGGGTTATGGCCGCTGCGGCGTTGATCGCATGGGCTGTGATGCCTGGGCAGATACCGGTCGAGCTTGCAGCCGTGACAAAAGGCACGTTCGTCGCCAGTGTTGACGAGGATGGCAAGACGCGGGTCCGGGAGCGATATGTCGTGGCAGCGCCACTCGCCGGTCGCCTGGACAGGATCAGGTTCAAGGTCGGAGACCAGATTCAGGTTGATGACACAGTCGCGACGATCATGCCATCTCCGGCGCCGCTTATCGACCCGCGCACCCGTCGCGAGATCGAAGAAAGGCTCGGCGCAGCCGGGGCGACATTGGAGCGCACCAGGGCCAGCGTCGAGCGGGCGCTGGCCCTGAGCGATCAAGCAAAAATAGATCTCGCCCGCGCACGCACGCTGGTCGAGCGCGGGGCATCAACAGTTCAGGCTCTCGAGCGCGCGGACCTTGCAATGCGGGTGGCCGACCGGGATCAGCGCGCAGCCGAATTTCAGAAACACGCTGCCGAGCATGATCTCAACCAGACACGAGCTCTGCTGGCGCGGTACCGCGATGGCCCCGACGGGTCGCCTGAAGGCTGGAACGTGACCGCGCCGGTCGGCGGCGTGGTTCTCAAAGTGGCCCAGGAGAGCGAAACCATCGTCCAGCCGGGCACGCCGCTGATAGACATCGGAGACCCCCGCGATCTCGAAATCGTGGTCGATGTGTTGAGCACGGATGCTGTCGAGATCCGTCCCGGCGCTGAAGTGGCGATTGAACATTGGGGCGGGCAAGGGGAGCTTTCCGGGCGTGTGCGTCGGGTCGAACCGGCGGCCTTCACCAAGGTCTCAACGCTTGGCGTTGAGGAACAGAGGGTCAATGTTCTCGTGGATGTATTATCGCCGGCGGAGCGATGGACCGGGCTGGGCGACGGCTATCAGGTTGACGCGCGAATCTCCGTATTCATACAGGAGGATGCCACAATCATCCCGTCGGGCGCGCTGTTTCGCCATGGGGATAGTTGGAACGTCTACATTGTAAAGGACGGACGCGCCCAGATCAGGGAGATAAAGATGCTGCGCCGGTCTGGCCGGTTCGCCGCGGTGGCCGCGGGTTTAACGGCGGGCGAGTTCGTCATCGTCTATCCCAGCGACCGCGTTGCGTCCGGAGTACGCGTCGAATTGCGCCAGGCCGATAATGCGTCTCAAGCCCGTTGATTCGAATCTTTGCAGAGAAAATGCGCGTATGAACAAAAATGCGGAGAACATTATCGAAATCCGCGTGAACGAAATCGCACAGCTCTTTCATACCCTTGATCCGTTTCCGTTTCGGGAAAAAGACCTCGACCGGGAGGCGGAGGAATACATCGTCGGGTGGGCAAGAGAACTGCCGGCGAAGCGCCCGTTCAAGATCGTTGTTCACTTTCCGGACGACGACCGTCAAGCAGCGGCGGCGCGCGAACTGCGCGAGGCCTTTAGTCGATATTTCTCGGGCCGGGCGGCGGTGACCCAAGGCGACCTGAATGAATTGTTCCGGATAGGCCGCCGCTCTCTCGCGATCGGGGTGCCGATCCTGATTGTGTGTCTTTTCTCAGCGCATTTCGTGGCAGGATTTCTCACCGACGTTGCGCTCAAGAGATTGGTCGAGGAGAGCTTCCTGATCCTGGGCTGGGTGGCCAATTGGCGGCCGCTCGAAATCTTTCTCTATGACTGGTGGCCGATCGCGCTCCGACGCGATCTATACCGCAGGCTTTCGGCAGCAACGATCGAGTCAAAGACCTATCCCGTGATTCCAACAAAGGCGGCGGTTTGATGCCTCCAAGCTTTTAGGTTTATCGCTGAGTGCCAGATCTCGAAACAACCGTTCTGCTGTTCGTCGCGGGATGTATAAGTTGGACGATTAGCACTTTTTCGGGCGGAGCCGGCAGCATCGTTCTGCTTGCCGCGGTTACTCATCTCATCCGCGTGAAGATGATCGCGCCTGTTATCACAATTGCCAGTCTAATCGCGAGCCCCACTCGAATTTTGGTCTCATGGAGACTTATTGAGTGGCCGGTCGTCCGCTGGTATCTGCCCGGCGCGATCTGCGGTGCAATCATTGGAAGCTGGATTTTCGCAAACGCTGGTGCTGTTTGGCTCAGCGTGATAGTAGGTCTTTTCTTAATCTCGACGCCCGTGCAATTTCGCCTTGGTGGTCGCGCGCGGTCATTTCCGATGCGGCTTTCTTGGTTCATCCCCGTTTCTCTCGCCGTTGGTCTCATCTCAGGGGTACTTGGTGCGAGCAGTCTTGTTTCTTTGCCTTTCTATCTAAATTACGGCCTGACAAAGGAGCGCATGATCGCGACTGGCGCGTTCCATTCGCTCTTCATTCAGCTCACGAAGATCGCAACTTACGGGTCACTCGGCGTGCTGAGTGCCGGATCGATCATCGAAGGCGTATCAGCGGGACTTGGCGCCATGGTTGCAATCAGCGTAACCCGGCGATGGCTAGATACGTTCAAAGAGATTTGGTTTCGCCGGCTCGCTATTTTGCTAATGTTTTTAAGTGGCTTTTCGATATTGTGGCGGAGCCGTGAATTCTTCTTTTAGTCCCGACAGTTTCTGAAACCATATGGAAACCATATGGAAACCGATGTCAGCTCTTCTTTGAACTTGACGGGCCTCAGTGAAAGCGAAGCGCAGGCGCGGCTCGCCGCCGAAGGCCCGAACGAACTGCCGCAGCCGGACCGCCGAACACCCTTCCGCATCGTGCTGGAGGTTCTGCGCGAGCCGATGTTCTCCTTGCTACTCGGCGGCGGCGTCATCTACCTGTTTCTCGGCGATTTCAAGGAAGCCTTGATCCTCGTGGCCTTCGCGGGGCTGTCAATAATCATCACCGTCGTTCAGGAGACGCGGACCGAGCGCGTCCTTGATGCGCTGCGCAACCTGGCAAGTCCGCGCGCGCTGGTCGTTCGCGAGGGCAAACGCAAGCGCATAGCCGGACGGGACATCGTGCGGGGTGATCTCGTCCTTCTTTCAGAAGGCGACCGCGTTCCCGCTGACGCGCGGCTAATCGAGGTGAGCGACTTGCAAGCTGACGAATCGCTATTAACTGGCGAGTCCGTTCCGGTTGACAAGCGGTCATCGCCAAAGCCTGCGGAACCGATTCCGGCTCCCGGCGGCGAAAATTCTCCTTACGTCTATTCCGGCTCGCTCGTGGTCCGCGGCAGCGGTTTTGCCGAGGTGGTCGCGACCGGACCAAAAAGCGAGATCGGCAAGATCGGCCAGCTTCTCCATGGCCTCGAGACCGAGCCGCCCAAGCTCCAGACCCAGACTCGCAATCTGGTTCGGTTCGCGGCGATCGGGGGCGGCGCTGTCAGCGTGTTCGTCATGGTCCTCTATGGTCTGTTTCGCGGTGGATGGCTGGAGGCCCTCCTGGCCGGCATCACGATCGGAATGTCGATGCTGCCGGAGGAATTTCCGGTTGTGCTGACCGTTTTCATGGCAATGGGAGCCTGGAGAATCTCGCGCGCCCGCGTTCTGACCCGTCGTTCCACCGCCATCGAAGCGCTCGGCTCTGCGACCGTACTGTGCACGGACAAGACCGGCACGCTGACCGAAAACCGGATGTCCGTCGCTGAACTGAGAACGAACGGCGATGTATGGCGCCGCCGCGACGGCACTCCGGTGGGAGAGAGCTTTCGTCAACTGATAGTCCACGGCGTGTTGGCTAGCGCGCCGGAAGCGTTTGACCCGATGGAAAGAGCGATCGGCGATCTCGCGCAAATATCTTTCGGGCCCAAAGGTCAAGGTTCCGGCGCCGGCATGAAGCTGGTGAAGACTTACGGCTTGAGGCCGGAGCTTCTTGCCGTGACCCAAGTCTGGCGTCCGGATGACGGTGGGTCGTTGATTGCGGCTACGAAGGGTGCCCCCGAGGCAATCGGCCGGTTGTGCCGCCTTTCAAAGAGCCAAGGTGCCGAGTTGCAGGCATCGGTGGACGAGATGGCAGCGGAGGGAATACGGGTCTTGGCAGTCGCGCAGACTGCACACGCAGGTCCAGGTTTGCCCGACACTCCGGCTGAATTCGTGTTCAAGTTCCTCGGTCTTGTGGGGTTTGCTGATCCGTTGCGCGCGAGTGTCCCCGCAGCCGTTGCGCAGTGCCTGTCGGCCGGCATCAGGGTCGTCATGATCACCGGCGACTACCCCGCGACCGCAATTGCAATTGCGCGCCAGGCAGGCCTGGATGCGACCGAGGCTGTGACGGGCGACGCGATCGACAAGCTAGAGGATGCTGCACTGAACTCGATCACGCAGAGATCGGTGGTCTTTGCGCGGATCGTGCCGGAACAAAAGCTGCGCATCGTCGAGGCTTTGAAAGCCGATGGGCAGATCGTCGCGATGACCGGCGACGGCGTCAACGATGCGCCATCACTCAAAGCCGCGCATATCGGGGTGGCGATGGGCGGGCGCGGCACGGATGTTGCGCGCGAGGCGTCCGCCATCGTGCTGCTTGACGACGACTTCGGATCGATAATCACAGCGATCCGGCTGGGGCGGCGTATCTATGATAATCTCCGAAAGGCGATGACTTTCATTGTGGCTGTCCACGTGCCGATCGCGGGCTTGGCGCTGCTGCCGCTTGTCCTCGGCTTGCCAATCATCTTCGGTCCAATCCACATCGCGTTTCTGGAATTGGTCATCGACCCCGTTTGCTCGCTCGTGTTCGAGGCCGAAAAAGAGGAGGATGATGTCATGCGCCGGCCACCCCGCTCACCAACCGAGCCGCTGCTCTCCCTTCGTTTGGTCGCATGGGGAACCTTGCAGGGGGCTCTTGCTTTCGCGATGGCTGGCGGCATGTTCGTGTTTGCACTCAGGAACGGCATGCCCGACGGCGAAGTGCGGGCGCTCACTTTCGTGGCGCTCGTCCTTGGCATCTTCAGCCTGATCCTCGTGAACCGCTCCTTCAGCCCTTCACTGAGACTGGCGCTTGTTCGCCCCAACGCGGCCCTTGTGTCGATCCTGCTCGGCGTTTGCGCGGTACTTGGCCTATGCCTGACCGTACCGCCTCTGCGCGAGCTGTTCCGGTTCGGCAGGCTGCATTACGACGATCTGGCGCTGACGATTGCGTCCGCACTGCTGATTCTGGTCACTCTGGAACTCTTCAAGCCTCTATGGCGTACGCGACCTCGTTAAGCGGCGGTCGCATCCGCGGGTATCAAGGCAGGGCGATCTCTTCAGTCCTTTAGAGCATGATCCGGAAAAGTGGGAACCGGTTTTCCGAAAAGATCATGCTCAAACAAAGAGATGAGATCATGATCCGATTCAACCTAATCGGATCATGGTCTAGCGACTTCTACAGAGATGCCGTATCCGTTTCATTCGCGTTTCGTGTTAGTGCCTTCGTGACCGGGAGTTATTTTCCAGTCACGACCTGGTTTGCGGTGATCCCAGTCGATACCAGGTCCCATCCGCTCCAGCGTCCGGCGCTTCTGACCTTCGTTGTTTGCAGGCCGATCCTGTGTTGCTGAAGCATTTGAATTAACTTGAGGCTGCGACGCGTTTGGCGATGACTTTGTTTGGTCTTGAGCAAGCAAAGGACCCGGGCCGAACGACGTCAGCAGGACCGTCGTGAGGATAAGAGCGCGCATGGGGTGATCTCCTATCTCATGCATGATTCATCCAGCATGGTGGGCAGATCGTGGGACCTCTTACGTCGGCACAGCTTGATTTAAATCAGAAATTCGCGGATTGAAGGATGCTCGGGCTCGAAACTACAGTACCCTGATCGGGAGAGCGGAGCGGGATTGAGCAGGTACCAACCCGCGCCTCACATCCAGAACTTCCCTGAAACCTCATTCCATAACCAAGTGGAAATCGTGGCACCGACGTCACCGAGCTTCAGCAGAACCGCTGCCCAAACAAAGGCGGAACTAAAATTTGCGAGCTGGAATCGCCCATAAGGCATGGCCAGGATTCCCGCAACAACGGGGACGGACGCCCGCAGCGGTCCTGAGAACCGCCCGATGAAGATCGCCAGTACGCCCCAGTTCCTGATAAAAGCTTCGCCGCGAGGCAACAAGTGCGGATAATATGAGAACGGCCACGTGCCGGCGATCGACTTCTTGAATTTGATGCCGAGCCAGTAAGAAAGCCAATCGCCAAACCCAGCACCGAGGCCGCCAGCGATCCAAACGGGGACGAAATCGATACCGCCTGTCCGCATTATCGCTCCGATAGCAACGAGAGCGGCCCAAGATGGCAGAATCAATGAGAGAAAAGCCAGGGATTCGGCGAATGCCAAAGCGAAGACGATCGGCGCGGCCCAACCCTCGTGAACGCGCGCAAACTCAACGACGTGCCGACCAACTTCTTCGAGGGACATGATTAGAAAACTTGATCTGATTAGAAAGTGAAGGGCAGATGCCACAGTTTCCAGTGTGGCCCGTAGGATGCGGTTTTGCCAGAAGCGTATTTGATTAGAATCAAGATGCCTGGGTCTGGCATCACGTATCCATGAATCTTCGATCACCTGCAGGGCATTATTCGGTCATGGCGCGCGAACTGCAAGAGGCCTTCGGTCGATATTTCGCGGGCCGGGCGGCTGTGACCCAGGGCGACCTGAATGATTGTTCCGGATTGGCCGCCGCTCTCTCGCGATCGGGGTGCCGATCCTGATTGTGTGTCTTTTCTCAGCGCATTTCGTGGCAGGATTTCTCACCGACGTTGCGCTCAAGAGATTGGTCGAGGAGAGCTTCCTGATCCTGGGCTGGGTGGCCAATTGGCGGCCGCTCGAAATCTTTCTCTATGACTGGTGGCCGATCGCGCTCCGACGCGATCTATACCGCGGACTGTCGTCAGCAACGATCGAGTCAAAGCCGTATCCCGTTGCGGCACCCAAGGCGGCAATCTGATGTCCCCACGTGGAGAAGAACGGACGGCCAGCAAACTCAAGCCTGTTCTTGGTCCCGTTCAGCTGGTGTTTTATGGCGTCGGGGTCATTGTAGGCGCCGGCGTCTACTCGGTGATCGGCAGTGCTGCGGGGATCGCGCATCAGAACCTCTGGCTAAGCTTCGCTGTCGGCGCCTTTGTTGCCTCGTTGACGGGTTTCGCATACGCGGAAATGTCGACGTCATTTTCGAGCTCCGGCGCCGAGTATCAATGGCTCAAGAACGCCCTGCCCCGATTTGCTTTCGTTTCGTTTGCAACCGGTCTTGTCATCCTGATGGGCGGAGCTGCGGCCACCGCCACAGTCGCGGTGGCATTTGGCGGCTACCTCAGGACGTTCGTGGACGTTCCAATATGGCTATCGGCGTCCGCTTTGCTTGCTGCCTGTACCGCCTTGAACATCTGGGGTCTGCGCGAGTCGAGCTGGGCCAATATCGTGTTCACCGCAGTCGAGGTTGCAGGCCTGATCTTTGTGATCGCAGCCGGCTCAGCGACAGGCCGCCTGTTCGAACCCCTGCTCGCCACGACGCGCGACGGCGTACTTCCCGCGGCGGCAACCGTGTTCTTTGTCTATCTCGGTTTCGAGAAGATAGCGAATATGACCGAGGAGGTTCGAAATCCCGCCCGCACTATTCCGCGGGCGATTTTCCACAGCATCGCGATCACCACGGCGCTCTATATTTTGGTGTCGCTTGCCGTGATGTGTCTGGCGACGCCCAACGAGCTCGCGAGCAGTGACGCGCCGTTGGCATCCGCGATCGAGAACGTCTGGCGCGGAGGCGGCCGGATGCTGGGTGCGATTGCCATCATTTCTACCGCCAACACGGTTCTCATTTCATTGGTTGCCGGTTCACGGCTTGCCTACAGCATGGGGCGTGATGGCGAAATTCCCAGGATGTTCGCGGCGTTGCTGCCGGATCGGGATACGCCATGGGTGGCCGCGATCTTCCTCTTTGCGATGTCCGAACTGCTGGTGCCGATCGGCAACGTGAAAATTCTCGCTGAGCTGTCCTCCTTGACCGCACTGCTTGCCTTCCTTGCCGTCAATATTGCCTTGATTATCCTGCGATACCGGTTTCCCGACCACGCCCGCCCGTTCCGGGTGCCATTTTCGGTTGGGCGAATGCCAATCATTCCGGTTGCGTCGATAGCGTCGATCGGTCTGCTGATGATCAATTTCGACTGGGAAATCTATCTCGCCGCGGGCGGCGTGATTTTGTTGAGCGGGCTGGCATATGTAGTTCGATCGCCGTTGCGTCTATGACCGGATCCGCTATCGAGGGATCGACCGGAACAATGCGAGTGGATGGGCGCGCCGGACGCATCGCCAACATGCGTTCAATGGCCAGACGCCTCACGCAACCGTCGCCATGAACGCGGCCAGCGCATCGCGATCCGCTGGCCCCATGGTCAGGCCGAGTTTCGAGCGCCGCCACAGAATGTCGTCGGGGAAACGCGCCCATTCGCGCGTCATGAGATAGCGCACTTCCGCCCCCGTCAGCCCCTCGCCGAATGTCGGACCAAGGTCGGCCCGCTCCCTGGCGTCCCCGAGCACGCCCTCAAGGCGTGAGCCGTAGGCCGAGACCAGACGCCGGGCCTGGTCCTCGGTCAGGAATCTCCAGCGTTCGCGCGCGCGCTCGACCTCCGTCTCGAATTGCGCCCACGGAAAGTCGCCGCCCGGTAGCGCCGCGTCAGCGGTCCAGCGCGGCGACATCGGATAGAAGGGCGTCAGCCGGGAGACGGCGCGTTCGGCACGCAACCGCGAGGTCGTGACGTCGCCGCCGAAGATGGTCAGCAGCGGCGCCTTGCCACGCCGCGCGTCGAACATCATCGAACCATCGCGCGCAAGCCGCCGGCCCGCGGGGTGCGCGACCGTGTTGGCGCCGGACATGGTCCTGATCACGTCGGATGGATCGACCCGTTCACGGAAATACCGGTTGGCCGCGTCACAGAGATAGGCAACTTCGTCGGCGCCCATCGACACCGCGGCGGGGTCGCCCCTGAACCTGTTCGCAACGGTGCCGATCAGCGTGAAATCGCGCTGATAGGGACTGGCGAAGATCAATCGCCGGTCACGGTTCTGGAAGACGTAGACATTGTCGGTCTCGAACAGGCGCCTGACGATGATCTGGCTCATCTTGATCACGGCAGCCCCCCGCGGCGGCGGCGGCACGCGCAGGACGGTTTCCGCGACCGAGGAGGTCCAGGCGCCCGACGCGTTGGCCAGCGACCTCGCCGTGATCACGCGCCGATGGCCGCGATCAATCACGGCTAACCGCCAGATATCGAGCCGGTCGGCGCGAACGCAGCGCGCGCCAATATGGATGGTGGCGCCCCGCTCCGCGGCATCGACGGCGTTGGCGATCACCAGCCGCGAATCGTCCACCAGGCAATCGGAATATTCGAACGCGGTTCCGAACGGCCGCTTCAGCACGTTGCCGATCGGATGGTGCGTGACATCGATGGTTGCCGATGCCGGCAGGCCGCCTGGCGGGGCGAGCCGGTCGTAGAGCAACAGCCCCAGCCGCAGCAGCCACGGTGGACGCTCGTCGGAATGCGCAGGAATCACGAACCGGGCCGGACGCACCAGATGCGGCGCGATCCGCATCCAGGTGTCACGCTCGGCCAATGCCGCGCGCACGCGCCGAAACGCCTTGCGCTCCAGCACCCTGAGATCGCCATGGACGAGCCGCGGCGCGGCGCACGAGGCGGCGCCGCCGAGGTCGCCCTGCTCGAGCAAGATGACCCTGAGACCGCGCCCCGCGGCGTCGCGCGCAACGCTGACGCCATTCAAACCGCCGCCGATGATCGCAAGGTCGTAGTCCGCCATGCGCTAGCTATAGCGTTTTCGGGCGAGGCCTGTCCCGCACTTGATGCGGGATGGCTACCGGTTCGCGTCAAGAAAACGCGTCGAAACCGACAAGACTTAGCCGGTCTTGCGCGCGGGCTCCACAGTATTGCCATCGTCGCGGCCGACCAGCGCGGCGTATTGTCCGATCGGCAGGGGTTTGCCGATGAAGTAGCCCTGCACCGCGTCGCAGCCGACGTCGGCGAGGAAAGCGAGTTGCTCCAGGGTTTCCACGCCCTCGGCGACGATCGACATTTCGAGGCCGTGACCGAGGCCGATGACCGCCCGGACGATCGCCGCCGACTGCGGATTGCGCCCGAGATTGACGACGAAGGCGCGATCGATCTTGATCTTGTCGAATGGAAACGCCTGCAGGTAGCTCAGCGAGGAATAACCGCTGCCGAAATCGTCCATCGAAATGCGCACGCCGAGCGCCTTCAGCCGCCGCAGCAGTGCCAGGCCGCGGTCGAAATCCTCGATCAGCACGCCCTCGGTGATTTCAAGCTCAAGCCGGCCCGGCGCGAGACCGGTTTCGAGAAGGATCGAATGCACGAGGCTGACGACGTCGCCGTGCATGAATTGCGCCGGCGACAGATTGACCGCGACCTGCAGCGGCATCGACCAGGAGGCGGCCTCACGGCAGGCTTCGCGCAGGATCCATTCGCCCATCTCGACGATCAGGCCGCTTTCTTCCGCCAGCGGGATGAAATCGGAAGGCGGCACGAAGCCGCGCACCGGATGCAACCACCGCGCCAGCGCCTCGAAGCCGGTGATTTCGCTGGAGGCGGCGGTCGGACCCGACTTCGCCTGCGGCTGATAGTACAGCGAGAGTTCGCCGTTCCTGATCGCATTCGACAGGTCCTGGTGCAGTACGCGTCGGTCGCGAATTTGCTGGTCCATCTCGGGCTCATAGATGCTGATCGAGCCGCGCGATTTCGCCTTGGCGCGAAACAATGCGGCGCCGGCGTTCGCAAGCAGGGAGGCTGCGTCGGCGCCATTGTGCGGGAAAATCGAGATGCCCGTGGTCACGCCGGTGCGAACCGATTTGCCCTCGATCGGGAACTCCCTGGCCAGCGTTTCGGCGAGCTGTTCGGCCAGCAGCATCCCGGCGACGGGCTGCTTGCCGTCGATGATCAACCCGAACTCGTCACCGGAAAGCCGCGCCACGACACCGCCGCGCGCCGACGCCTTGAGGCGGTGCGCCACTTCGATCAGCAATTTGTCGCCGATCGCATGGCCGAACACATCGTTGATTTCCTTGAGGCCGTCGAGGTCGATCGACAGCACCGCGAACTCCTCGTCGGTGCCTCCGCAGGCCTCGATCATCTGCGCGAGCGCCTGCAGGAATGCCGCGCGATTAGGCAGATCGGTCAGGCCGTCGTGATACGCCATGTGGGCCATGCGCGACTCGGTCTGGCGGCGGTCGGTGACGTCCTCATGGGTCTTGATGAGATATTGCGGCTCGCCCGCGTCGTCGAGCACCGTCATGCGGCGCGTCAGGAACAGCCGCAGCCCGTCCTTGGTGCCGATCGGGTGTTCCTCGGTCAGGAGGCCGCGCTTCCTGATCGCCGCCTCGTCGCGCGCAATGATGAGCTTGGCTTCCTTCGGATTGAAGATATCGGCAGCCGTCAATCCGGTCACTTCCTCGCGGCTCCGGTTGAGGATGGTCTCGGCACTGCGGTTGGCGAGGAGGTACCGTCCGTCGCTGACGCGCTCGACGATCAGCGAGACCGGGATGTTGTCGACGACCAGTTCGAGAAACTTCTTGGTGCTTTCCAGTTCCTGCGACAGCGACCGCCGGTCGGTGACATCGTCGAACAGCGCGATCAGGAATTCCGGCTCGTTCTTTTCGTTGCGGGCGACGACGCGGTTGGAGGCAAGGATGCGCCTCTCCGAACCGCGTTCGACTGCGAATTCGTCGCGATGCTGCCCCTCGAGGGATTCGATCGCCGCACGATCGGCCGCCTTGATCGTGGCCGCGGTGGCAGGCCGGAAAATCTCGTCAGCGCGCTTGCCGACGATGCGATCGCGAGAAAAGCGTGAGAAGCGTTCGAAGGCGCGGTTGGCGAAAATATAGCGGCCGTCCTCGATGTTCTTGGCGGCCACGCATACCGGCACATTGTCGAGCACCGATTCCAGGAATTGCTTGGTCGAAGCAAGCTGCCGGGCGAGCTTGCGTTGCTCGCTGCAATCAAGATGCGTGGCGACCGAACCGCCGTTCGGCAGCAGAAAATATTTGACCAGAACCGAGCGTCCGCCGGACACCTCGGTAATGAGCCCCTCCGGGCTGCCGGCTTGCGTATAGAAATCCTCGACGCTGACGCCGAGGACGCCGCGCTCGATCCGCAGTTCCTCCAGTTCCGGACCGGTCATTTGCGGGGTGATATCAGAACGCACGAGGCCGTAGATATCGAGATAACGGTCGTTGAGGAACACGATCCGCTGCCGCGGATCGGTTATCACCACGCCCTGGTTGAGGTTGTTCAGGGCGGAACTGACGAATGCATTTTTGCGCAATTGCGAACGCCTGACCTTGCGAACCGCCGACAGGATCCACAGCGTGATGGAGACCAGGAAACTGCAAACAACGATGCCGCCAATCAGCACTTCCCAGATGAAGCTCGGATCGACGGTGCTGAGATAGCTAGCCAGGTCGGATTCGGGACTGGCCGCCCTGGCGACCGCGAACGGCGCGACGACGGCGAATAGGCACAGCACGACCCCTGCGGGAATCATGGTCTTGCCGCCTGCCTGCCAATCCTTGTCAGCCATTAATCACCCGCGGATTCTGCGGCGGAGTGTCTGGCTTGACGGGTTTGGATCAGGTAAATGCCTACCCACGTCATGCGAAAATGCGACCTGAATTATGGCAATTACCCTGACATGATTAATGCTGTGCTAATAATCTGACCGGCAGAGTTCCGAAATGAATCCAATGGGTTGTACGAATAGAAGATCCACAACCTGAGAGATAGTGTGCGCGCGCGATCTCGTATGCGCACGAAATCAAACAAAGCCCGTGCAGGGCCAACTAGCCAACAATCCCGGGATCCGAACTGCGAATGGAAAAGGTCGAGTGCGTCGTTATCGGTGCGGGGGTGGTCGGTCTTGCGGTCGCGCGGCGGCTGGCGCAGGCCGGCCGCGAGGTGGTCATCCTGGAGGCGGCCGAGGGTATCGGTACCGTCACCTCATCGCGCAACAGCGAGGTGATCCACGCCGGCATCTATTACAAGGCCGGAAGCCTGATGGCCCGGATGTGCGTCAGCGGCAAGCGCGCCCTCTATGAATATTGCCGCGATCACGGCCTCCCGCATCGCAATTGCGGCAAGCTGATCGTCGCAACGACGCCGCAGGAAACCGCAAAGCTGCAATCGATCCGGGCGCACGCCGAAGCCAACGGCGTCTCCGATCTGCAAACCCTCTCCGGCGATGCCGCGCGCGCGCTGGAGCCGGCGCTGAATTGCGACGCGGCCCTGCTCTCGCCCTCCACCGGCATTATCGACAGCCACGCCTATATGCTGGCGCTGCGCGGCGACGCCGAAGACGCGGGCGCGGCTTTTGCCTTTCACACGCCGCTGTTGGGCGCCAAGGCGCATGACGGCCGCGTCCAGCTCGATGCCGGAGGCGACGCGCCGATGTCGCTGGAGTGCCGGCTTCTCGTCAACGCCGCCGGACTCGGCGCATCGGCGGTCGCGCGCAGCATCGACGGCATGCCGATCGACCTGATCCCGCCGGCATATCTGGCAAAGGGAAACTATTTCAGTTGCAGTGCGCGGGCGCCGTTTTCGCACCTGATCTATCCAGTGCCCGAGCCCGGCGGATTAGGCGTTCACCTCACCCTCGACATGGCGGGACAGGCCCGGTTCGGTCCCGACGTGGAATGGGTCGATCATATCGACTACGCCGTCGATCCGGCGCGGGCGGAACGATTTTATCCGGCGATCCGGCGATACTGGCCGGCGCTGCCGGACGGCGCGCTGATGCCAAGCTATTCGGGAATGCGACCAAAGATCGTGCCGCCAGCGGTTGCGGTACAGGATTTCCTGATCCAGGGGCCGCGCGATCACGGCATCGACGGGCTGATCAACCTGTTTGGAATAGAATCGCCCGGACTGACATCGTCATTGGCGATCGCCGACTATGTCGGCGAGCTGGCGGGGTTGTGAGCGCAGTTATCCGTGCCGCTGGCATCGACCCGGCATGAAGATGCGACTGTGGGAAAAGTGGCAGGTGCGAAACACACTTGCGCAAAATACACCCTCATCCGCCTGGCAGACCGGGTGGCGCATCACGCGCCGACCCGCTGGCGGATGACGAGGGCGATAGGCCTGTGCTCTTGGCTAATGCAGTGTTTCGCTCGCGGTATGTCTCAACCGCTCGATCTCGTCCTTAACCATCAACTTCCGGCGCTTGAGCTCGACAATTTGCAAATCGTCCGTTGAAAGGTGCACGAGAGCTTCATGCAATTCGTTTTCGAGAACCTTGTGTTTCCGTTCCAGTTCAACGAGATGCGACTGAATTGCCATTCGAAACCTCCTCGGTTGGATTAAGACCTCAGATTCGATCCGGATAAGTAAGTGTACACGAAGCCCCGAATCTGTCGATGGGTAACGAAAAGTGCAGCCTCATATTTCGGTATCATCTGTAACGAATCGTGAGTAGGAACCCGCCTGCGCCCCGGAATCCCGGCTCGCCGAGTTCGCTCTCGTCCGTTTTGCGCGAACTTGCTTGCGGACCGGGCTGCCAGGGAGGATATTCCTTGCTCGCTTCCGCGACCTATTCGCATTCTCATCCACGTTTGCATTAAGTGCACCATGACCGACGAAGATGAGCGCGAACTCGAAACCGAGCTCGCCCGGCTGCAGCAGGAGCACCGCGATCTCGACGCGGCGATCGATGCCCTGCACCAGTCGCCCGCGCCGGATTTGTTGCGGCTGCAACGACTGAAGAAACGCAAACTGCAGCTGCGCGACCGCATCGCCTTCATCGAAGACCAGATCACGCCGGACATCATTGCGTGACTTTGTAGCAGTCGCTGGGCTCCATCCCGGAATGACGACAGAAATTCAGCCTTCGCCGTCAGTCAGTTCGCGCAGCACGCCCGTCACCTGGAGCAGACTGTAGGGCTTCGGCAGAAACCGTCCGCCCTCAGGCAAATCCGTTTCCTCCAGATTGGGCCGGCCGGAGGTCGCGACGATCTTGATCGGCGGCCAGCGCCCTCGGATCGCCCAGGCAAGCTTCAAACCGTCCATCGAGCCTGGCATCTGGATATCGGTGAAAACCACGGCGATGTCACGGCGGGATTCCAGAATTTCGATGGCCTGGTCGGCACTTGCAGCTTCGACAACTTCGAACCCGGCACCTGCGATGATGTCGACCGCATCCATTCTCAACAGAAACTCATCCTCGACGACCAGCACCACGGGTCTGTTGGATGTTGCACGCCCATACGTCCCGGCTCCCTGCGAATTGGCATTAAGCGCCGGATATTGTTTTCGTTCCCGCGTCGGCCTGTTCGCGCTGCCGCCGATTGGCCTGGCCACACCGCGCCCGCCCCCTGGCGAGGCCGGCTTGGGGCTGGTGACGACCTCGGATTGATTTGCTTGACAGCGCTTGACTTTATGAGAACAAAAGAGGAACATTTACTCCCTTCGCCAACCCCTTCTCAGGATTTCGTCATGTCCGAACCTGCTGCGCTGTCTGACATCGATCGTTACGAACAGGCCTGCGACCAGGCGATCGCGATGTGCGACGGAAACCTGCGGAGCACGATCAAGGCGCTCATCATGGCGAACGAGTATCTGGAAATCGAATTGAGGGAATTGCAGGCGGCGGCCTCAACCGAACACGCTCCGGCAAGTTTGCCGCGCGCAAGCGGCGAGGCCGCCTGATCGAACCAGGATAGGAGCAACGCAAATGGCCGATGTCACCTACTATGTCGCAATGCCATTTCTGCAGGATGAAACCGGCTCACCGGTCGCGGGAGCCGCGGAAGAATGCCAGAGTTCGTCGGGCGCGTTGCGACGCGCGGAAGCCCTGTCGCGCGCTGCCGGCAGCGTCGGCGCGGTTGCCTTCAGCCGCAGCGGCGATCCCATGATCGGCGAATTCGGCGATGCTCGACTGCTCAGGAAATTCGGCCAAGTGCCGGACGATCTGAGCGGGCTGTAGCGCGCATTCCGCAAAAGTGGGAACCGGTTTTGCGATTAGAATACGCGCAAGATTAAGAGCCTCGCATTCCGCCTCTTGCGGGTGTCACCGCAATTCCCTGAAAAAGGCGCGCACCTCGGAGGCCAGCAACTCCGGCTGTTCAAGGGCGGCGAAATGCCCACCCTTCTCCATCACACTCCAGCGGCGGATGTCGGTGAACACGCGCGCCGCGACGTTACGCGGGGGCTTGAGGATCTCGCGCGGGAATTGCGCGTAGCCGGTCGGCACCGCGATGGTTTCCCCGGCGGGCAGAATGGCCGAGCCGTGAAGCCTCGCATAATACGGCCAGAACGACGAACCGATCGCCCCGGTGAACCAGTAAAGCGAAATGTCGGCGAGCATGCGCTCCCGGCTGATCGCGCGCTCGACGTCGCCGCCGCAATCGGACCAGGCGCGGAATTTTTCAACGATCCAGGCCGCAAGACCGGCAGGCGAATCGGTGAGGGCGAAAGCAAGCGTCTGCGGGCGCGTGCCCTGGATCCACTGATAACCGATTTCTTCGCGCATCCAATGCGCCAGTTCGCCGAGGTAATGCCGCTCCTCCTCGGTCGGATTGGGAAAGGCTTTGGGGTCGCGGCCCGCGGCCATCATCAGATTGATATGGATGCCGATCATCCGGTCCGCATGCGCATAACCGAGCCGGCTGGTGACCGCGGCGCCCCAGTCGCCGCCCTGCGCGCCGAAGCGGGAAAAGCCGAGCACGTCATGCATGAGGGCGGCAACACAGTCCGCCATTTCTGGAACCCCGTACCGTTTCTGGCCGGGCTGGAAAGAAAGCCCGTATCCCGGCAAGGACGGCGCCACCACGGTGAAGGCTTCGCGGGGGTCGCCACCGAAGCGCGCGGGATCGGTAAGACGCGGAATGATTTCGAGGAACTCGAACACCGAGCCGGGCCAGCCGTGCAGCAAGAGCAGTGGCATGGGGTCAGGGCCGACGCCGGGCACGTGCAGATAATGGAGATCGATGCCGTCGATGGGAACGCGGAATTGCGGAAACGCGTTCAGGGCCGCTTCCTCTGCTCTCCAGTCAAACCCGTTGCGCCAATATTCCACGAGCCCTCGCAGATAGGCGACATCGGTGCCATAGGCCCATGGCTCGCCGGGCGCAGAATTGGGGAAGCGCGTGCGGGCCAGACGATCGCGCAAATCGGCGATGTCGGCGTCCGGGATGCGAAGCGTAAACGGCGTAGGTTTGATCATGATCCTGCTCGGCTGGTTGGAAGGAGCGGCGAAACCAAATTATTTGAGGGATTGCATCTCACGCTTCGTGACGCCGTTGCGCCTTGCGCACGTACATCGCGCAATCGGCTTCTTCCAGCGCGCGACCTGCTTCCGAATGCGGCCCCAACACCGCAACGCCGGCCGATGCCCCCGCGGTGACGGTGCGGCCGCGGAACGCGAAGCTGAGGCGGTCCACGGCCTGTTCCAACGCCGCTGCCTTGGCGTGCGCGTCGGTCTCGGTGAGATTCCACAACAATAGCGCGAACTCGTCGCCGCCCAGCCGCCCGATCACGTCGGACGAACGGGTTTCGCGCGAGAGCGCAGCCACAATGGCCTTGAGCACCTGGTCGCCCGCGGCGTGCCCGAAGGCGTCGTTGATCGGCTTGAGACGATCGACATCGAGCACGATCACCGCACCGCTCGCGTGATAGCGCTTGATGTAGGCGATCGAGCGGTCGAGCTCGCGCTCAAAACCGCGCCGGTTGGGAATTTCCAGCAGGAAATCGGTATCGGCCGACGCCTCCAATTGTTCGATGCGCGCCAGCGCCTGCGCCAGCTGAATCCTGAGCCGGCGAACCTCGGCTTTGGCATCACTGGACGCCGCCGGCGGCCGGGGCGCCGGGGCGGATGAGGAGCGTTGCGGCGCAGGTTTGCGGTTCGCCGCGGCACCCCTGCGGCGTTTCGCAGCCTTCGGTGCCGCGGTCCTGGTTTTCTTCTTCATGCGCCTCTTTTGGGGTCTGATCCGGCCTCGAACCAAACCCTTCGCTTATCTTCTTGCCGGAGCATGAACATTTTTCGAAAGCCGGCAGCCGCGCTTTGCGTTAACGCGGCCGTTCGGCTTCCGATCATGCTCTAAGAAGGCTTGCCGGTCCTTACCAAGACAGGATAGTCCATTCCCGAGCCCTTGCCACGCCTTGCCGAACTGGGGGCCGATCCTATAATCCGGCCTATGTTTTTGGTTTCCCGAAAAGAATTGATCGCATGCGCGCCCCGATAGCCATCATCATGGGAAGCCAGTCGGACTGGGACACCATGCGCCATGCCGCCGAAACCCTGGATATGCTCGGCATCGGCAGCGAGAAGCACATCGTCTCCGCCCATCGCACCCCGGACCGGCTGTTCGCCTTTGCCAAGGGTGCCAAGGCGGCCGGCTTCAAGATCATCATCGCCGGCGCCGGCGGTGCTGCGCACCTGCCGGGCATGACCGCGTCGTTGACGGAGCTTCCGGTCTTTGGCGTCCCCATTGAATCGAAGGCGCTGTCCGGCATCGATTCGCTCTATTCCATCGTCCAGATGCCCGCCGGCGTGCCGGTTGGAACGCTGGCGATCGGCAAGCCCGGCGCCGTCAACGCCGCGCTCCTTGCCGCCAGCGTGCTGGCGCTGCACGACAAGGCGCTGGCGGAAAAACTTGCCACCTGGCGCAAGCAGCAGACCGCGGCGGTAACCGAGCGTCCGGAGGAATCTGCGTGACGGCGCCAAATCAGGTGAAGCTGAAGCCCGGCGACACCATCGGAATTCTCGGCGGCGGACAATTGGGCCGGATGCTGGCGATGGCCGCGGCGCGCCTTGGCCTGCGATGCCAGGTGTTTTCACCGGACCCGGATTCGCCGGCATTCGATGTCGTCGCGCATGCGACCTGCGCCGAATATGCCGATGTCGAGGCGCTCGAACTGTTCGCGGGCGATGTCGACGTCATCACCTACGAATTCGAGAACGTGCCGGCCGCTTCCGCGATGATCCTGGCGGCGCGCCGTCCGGTGCTGCCCGATCGGGCGATCCTGGAAACCACGCAGGATCGTCTCATCGAAAAGGACTTTGTAAAACGACTGGGCATCGGGACCGCCGATTACGCCGACGTTTCGTCGGCGGCTGGCTTACGTGCCGCGATCGAAAAAATCGGCCTTCCCGCCGTGCTCAAGACGCGCCGCTTCGGCTATGACGGCAAGGGCCAGGCCATCATCCGTGACGGCGACGATCTTGACCGGATCTGGCACGACCTCGGCACCAAATCCGCGATCCTCGAGGCCTTCATTCCATTCGAACGCGAGATCTCGGTGATCGCCGCGCGCTCGGCCGACGGCCAGGTCGAATGCTTCGACGTCACCGAAAATGAACACCGCGATCACATTCTGAAGATCTCGCGTGCGCCGGCCGTAATCCCCGACACGCTGGCGGCGCAGGCACGCAACGTCGCGCAGCGCATCGCCACCGCCCTGAATTATGTCGGCGTGCTCGCGGTCGAGATGTTCGTGGTGCAGGGGGATAGCGGGCCGAAGGTTCTGGTCAACGAGATTGCCCCGCGGGTGCACAATTCGGGACACTGGACGCTGGACGGGGCGTCGATCTCGCAGTTCGAGCAGCACATCCGCGCCATCGCGGGATGGCCGCTGGGTAAACCCGTCCGCCACGGCCCGGTCACCATGACCAACCTGATCGGGGACGAAATCAACAGCTATGAGCAATGGCTGACGGTGCCGGGCGCCACCGTTCACCTTTACGGCAAGGGCCCGCCGCGGCCGGGCCGCAAGATGGGGCACGTGACCCAAATCCACCTGACCAAGTCCACGTGACCAAGTCCACGTGACCAAGGTCGCGGCGCCGCCGAAAACCGCCCGATCGGTACCCTGAGACGGGATTTGGCCGGTTTCAGCACGCCAATTTGCGTTTCCACCGGTGGACATTTCCACCTTTGTCTGATACATCCGCGCGCTCAAGGTTGAGGGCTAGGCGTTTTGCCGGCCCTTTGACTTTACCAGAATCCAATCCGATCAATGGAAAGAGGATGCCGCGTGCAGGTTCTCGTTCGCGATAACAACGTCGATCAAGCCCTCAAGGCGCTGAAGAAGAAGATGCAGCGCGAGGGTATTTTCCGCGAGATGAAGCTCCGCGGTCATTATGAGAAGCCCTCCGAGAAGAAGGCCCGTGAAAAGGCCGAAGCCGTGCGCCGCGCGCGCAAGCTCGCCCGCAAGAAGTTGCAGCGCGAAGGCCTGCTGCCGATGAAGCCGAAGCCGGTGTTCGGCGCCGGTCCGGGCGCTGAGCGCGGCGGCCCGGGTGGCGGCCGTGGCGGTCCCGGCGCGGGACCACGCGGGTCGCGCTGATCCCTCGGTTTGCTGGATTTTAATCCGATGACGCGGGCCTCTGTGCCCGCGTTGTCGTTTTGCGTAGAGGTCGCAAAACCGGTATCCACCCGCGGATCAAGTCCGAGGGCAGGCTTTTGCGGAATACCCCGCCAGCGGGCTACCAATAATGCGTTAGCCGCGTGAGTATTCTGCAATATGCCGATCCCGGGTCCCGATATCTTTTCCGGAGCTTTGCGCCTCGGTCCGCGCGCGTCCGCGCCGATCGCTTTGATCGCCATCGCGCTCGGCGGCTGTTCGATGACGCTGGGATCGCTGACGACCTCTTCGGAGCCGAGGGAAGAACCGGCGCAGCTGGCCGCCTCAAGCAACATCGCTTCGCTCACCGAGACCATCAAGAACAACCCCAACGATCCGCAGGCCTACAACATGCGCGGCTCGGTGCTGGCGCAGGCCGGAAAGACCGAGGAGGCGCTTGCCGATTTCAACAAGGCAATCAGCCTCGATCCCAATTACGGTCAGGCGTTCGCCAACCGCGGCCTGATCTATCGCAAGACCAAGCGGCTCGATCAGGCGATGACCGACTATGAGCGCGCGCTGGCGCTCGATCCCGGTTACGCGCCGGCCTGGCTCGGCCGCGGCATGGTCTACAAGGCGCGGAACCAGCCGCCGCAGGCGCTGGAGGATTTCAACAAGGCGATCAGCCTTCGTCCCGACGACGCCGAGGCCTACTACAACCGCGGCCTGCTCTATCAAAGCGAGAAGCAGCACCAGTTCGCGATCGACGATTTCACCACGGCGAACGGTCTCATACCGCAACAGGCCGAGCCGCTGCTGGGCCGCGCGCTCAGCTACCTCGCTTTGGGCAAGACCAAGGAGGCCGCAGCCGATCTCGACGAGGCGGTGCAGTCCGATCCGCAGAACGCGCAGATCTGGATGACCCGGGGCCTTGCCTATGAACGCCTCGGCGACAAGACCAAGGCCGCCGGCTCATACGGCCGCGCCATCAACCTGCGCCCGAAGGATGAGGCCGCGCGAAGCGGCTTTGCCCGCGTCGGCGGCAAGCCCGGCCAAAGCTACGATACCTTCTAAAAACGCCTTCGCGCGAGAGCCTGCCCCGGACTTGATCCGGGACAGCCGACGGTTCGCCTGAACCACAGCTATTTCGGCAAGACCGAGTGGAACATCGATTTCGCCGCCGACAGCACGTCTTCGGCAACCGATGTGCGTCCCTGGGCGGGGGAATCCACCGCGTCAGCCCGCAAGTCGAGCGGCGGCCGCGGGTCGGGAATATCGGCCGGCGGCGTCGGACGATGCGGATCGTCCAGCCCCGCCGTGGGCGGGTAAAGCGGTTTCGCCGCGGATTCGGCCGGAGGCGTCGAGACAAGAATCGGCGGCGGCAATGGCTGAACCGGCGGCACGGTCACCGGCGCCGGAGCCGCCACGACACGGGGCGCTTCCGGGACGCGGACGGTTTCGCGGGCGGTTTCTCGAGCGGTTTCTTGGACCCGCGGTGAAGCCTCGCCCGTGCCGCGCAGGCGATCGATCGCCGCGCGCGCCAGGTCGTTGGCATCCGGCGTGATCGCAGTTTCGACCGGCGCGACGGTATTTGGCGCGGCAACCACGGGCTCGGCTGGGGCGGATGGCTGCGACGCTGGAACCGTCGCGGGAACGGTCCTGGCGGCCTTTTCGCGCGGCTGATGACGGCGGGTTTCCGCCGGGGCGCTCGCGGGAGCGATTGGGGGAATACTTGCGGTCTCCGCGGGCCGGTCGGCCTTGTCGGCGGGTTTCTCCACGGGCTTTTCGGCGGCCGATTTGTCGATAATGGCCTTCTCGGAAATGCCCTTTGCCCTCACGCCGGGCTCGGGAATGTTGCCGAGATCGGCGGATTTCTCCGCCGGCCTGGAAGCACCCCTGGGATTGGCCTTTTTCGGATCGGCCGAGGATACCGCGGCCGCGGTGGCCGACGCGTCTTGGCCAGGCCTGATGTTGATGTAATGATTAACGATATAGGCGCCGATGATGGTCGCAATCACCGACGGCAAGATGTCCATCGCAAATTTCGAGACCAATTTCAGCATGCCGACCACTCCCGCGCTAGTTTTGATGCCGGAGCTTTGAGGCAGATCGGTGGCAATTCGGTAAACGGCGGGATTATGGCTTCAACTCCACTTCCAGAAAGACGATTTCGCTCGCGCTTTCGTTGAGCACGTCGTGTTCCACTCCCGCCTTGCGGAAATAGGATTTCCCAGGCCCCAGCTGCGCCTTGGAACGGTCCCCGTTGGGCGCCACGATAGTCATCTCGCCTGATGTCACGGGAACGATGACGTAATCCATCGCATGAATGTGATGTCCGGTAGCGCTGCCCGGTGCCAGCCGCCATTCGGTGACGCGGACCTCCGGCGTGTCGACCTGAACGTCGGATTTGGCGCTGATCATTGCCTATTTTCTCCCGAAGGGCTCAGGGCACGAACACCAGGAACATAAATACCGCAAATACCACGAGGTGGACCAGCCCGAAAAGGATGTTGGTACGGCCGGTGCCCAGCGTCAGCATGCCGAGCACGAACGTCAACGCCAACAGCACCATATCCTGGGCGGGAAGCCCAAGCACCAGCTGCTTGTCCAGCGCGTAAGCGGCCACCGCCACCGCCGGGATCGTCAACCCGATGGTGGCGAGCGAGGAGCCGAGCGCGAGATTGATGCTCTTCTGCAGGTCGTTCTTGCGCGCGGCGCCCACGGCCGCGACGCTCTCCGGCAGCAGGATCAGGAGCGCCACCAGAATTCCGGCAAAGGCCGGCGGCGCGCCGATCAGGGCGGCACCTGCGTCGACCACCTGCGAGAATTTCTTCGCCAGCAGCACCACGGCCAGCAGCGAAACCAGCAACAAACCAGTGCTGACGAACATCACCCGGTTCGAAGCATGTGTCGCGTCTTCCGCTGCGCCGGTGAAATCGCTGACGAAATAATCCCGGTGCCGGACGGTCTGGGTATAGAGAAACACGCCATAGAGCAGGATGGTGACGGCACTGACGAAGCCGAGCTAGCCCGCGGAATAGACCGGGCCCGGCGTCGTCAGCGTATAATTGGGCATGACCAGCGTGATGGTCGCCAGTACCGCGAGAACGCTGAGATAGAGGTTCGATCCGGTCACCTGAATATCCTGCTCGCGGTAACGCAGACCGCCGGTCAGGATACAGATGCCGACCAGTCCGTTGCAGACGATCATCACCACCGCAAAGACGGTATCGCGCGCCAGCGTCGTCACCGTTTTCTCGCCCAGCATGATGGTGGCGATCAGCGCCACCTCGATGATGGTGACGGCCAGCGTCAACAGCAGCGTGCCGTAGGGCTCGCCGATCCGCCCGGCGATCACCTCGGCGTGATGAACGGCCGCGAACACCGTGCCGAACAGGATCACCAGCAGCACCGCCGCGAACGCGAACCCGGCGGGCGATGGCGCGAAGCTGTAGCCAAGCGCGGTGACGCCCGCGAACAGCAGGACGGAAAGCGCGGGGAAAATCCACGCCGATCGCGGCATCGGTCCGTGCGTACTCATGGCTGAGGAGTACTCACATCCCCTTGACGATGTTCTCGGTCATCTTCTTGGCGTCGCCGAGCAGCATCATGGTGTTGTCGCGATAGAACAGCGGATTGTCGATACCGGCATAGCCCGACGCCAGCGAGCGCTTGATGAACATCACGGTGCCGGCCTTCCACACCTGCAGCACCGGCATGCCGTAGATCGGCGAGGTCTTGTCGTCCTCCGCCGCCGGATTGGTGACGTCGTTGGCGCCGATCACAAAGGCGACGTCGGCTTGGGCAAATTCCGAATTGATGTCCTCAAGCTCGAACACCTCGTCATAGGGCACGTTGGCTTCGGCGAGCAGCACGTTCATATGGCCGGGCATGCGGCCCGCGACGGGGTGAATCGCGTATTTTACCTCGACGCCTTCCTTCTTGAGCTGGTCGGCCATCTCACGCAGCGCGTGCTGCGCCTGCGCCACCGCCATGCCGTAGCCGGGCACGATGATGACCTTCTGCGCGTTCTTCATGATGAAGGCGGCGTCATCCGCCGAGCCGAGTTTCACGGGCCGCGCTTCGCCACCGGCGCCTGCGCCCGCGGCGGCCGTCTCACCGCCAAAACCGCCGAGGATGACCGAGATGAAGGAGCGGTTCATCGCGTGGCACATGATGTAGGACAGGATCGCGCCGGATGATCCGACCAGCGCGCCGGTGATGATCAGCGCCGAATTGCCGAGCGTGAAGCCGATGCCGGCGGCGGCCCAGCCGGAATAGGAGTTCAGCATCGAGATCACGACCGGCATGTCGGCGCCGCCGATCGGGATGATCAGCAGCGCGCCGAGCGCCAGCGCCAGGATGACGATCAGCCAGAAATCGACCGCGCTGACGGACATCACCATGTGGACGATGAAGAACACCAATGCCAGGCCGAGCACGATGTTGATGACGTGGCGCGCCGGCAGGATGATCGGCGCACCGCTCATGCGGCCGGACAGTTTTGCAAACGCGATCACCGAGCCGGTGAAGGTCAGCGCGCCGATGGCGACGCCGAGCGACATTTCGACCAGGCTCTGCGGATGGATGTGGCCGGGGGCGCCGATGTCGAAGGCCTCCGGCGCGTAGAATGCGCCGGCCGCCACCAGCACCGCGGCCATGCCGACCAGGGAGTGGAACGCCGCGACCAGTTCCGGCATCGACGTCATCGGCACCCGGCGTGCGATCACCGCGCCGATCGAACCGCCGATGGCGACGCCGAGTACGACGAGCAGCCAGGCGATGCCGTCGGCCGGCGGATGGGAGGCGAGCGTGGTCGCGACCGCGATCGCCATGCCGATCATGCCGAAGAAGTTGCCCTGCCGCGATGACGCCGGGCTCGACAGGCCGCGCAGCGACAAAATGAACAGGATGCCGGCGACGAGGTATAAAACCGCGGACAGATTGGCGTTCATCTCAGGCCCCCATTGTCTTCGTCACCCCGAGGTGCACGCCGTTCACTTGATCTTCTTCTTGTACATCGCCAGCATGCGCTGGGTGACAAGGAAGCCGCCAAAAATATTCACGCAGGCAAAGACCAGCGCGACGAAGCCGAAGCCGCGCGCCCAGCCGCTGCCGCTCGAAACCAATCCGACGCCAACCGCGAGCAGCGCGCCGACCACGATCACCGAGGAGATCGCATTCGTCACCGACATCAGCGGCGTATGCAGCGCCGGCGTCACCGACCACACCACGAAATAGCCGACGAACACGGCGAGCACGAAAATCGAAAGCCGGAACACAAAGGGATCGACGACTTGGGCGATATGATCCATGGCGGCTCCTATTCGTCATTCCGGGGCACGCCGCAGGCGTGAACCCGGAATCCAGAGGTCATTGGCGGGAAAGCGATTCCGGGTTCGCGCTGCGCGCGCCCCGGAATGACGAGAGAATTCTGTTCGCGCATGATCATTCACGCGCTCTTCGGCTGGAAGTTCGGATGTATGACGGCGCCGTCTTTGGTCAGCGCGGTGGCCTTGACCAGTTCGTCGTCCCACTTCACCGCGAGCGCCTTGGCCGACTTGTCCACCAGCGTCTCGATGAAGGAATACAGATTGCGGGCATAGAGACTTGAGGCCGAGGCCGCGACGCGGCCCGCGACATTGGTGAAGCCGACGATCTTGATACCGCCGACGTCGGCGACTTCGCCCGCTTTGGCGCCCTCGACATTGCCGCCGCGCTCGACCGCGAGATCGACCAGCACCGAGCCGGGCTTCATCGACTTCACCATCTCGGCGGTGACGAGGCGCGGCGCCGGCCGGCCCGGAATCAGCGCCGTGGTGATGATGATGTCCTGTTTCTTGATGTGCTCGGCGGTGAGCGCGGCCTGCTTGGCCTGATACTCCTTCGACATTTCCTTGGCGTAACCGCCGGCGGTTTCGGCCTGTTTGAACTCTTCATCCTCGACCGCGAGGAATTTGGCGCCAAGGCTTTCGACCTGCTCCTTCACCGCGGGCCGCACGTCGGTGGCGGTGACCACGGCGCCAAGCCGCCGCGCGGTCGCGATCGCCTGCAGGCCGGCGACGCCGACACCCATCACAAACACCTTCGCCGCCGGGATCGTGCCCGCCGCCGTCATCATCATGGGAAAGGCGCGGCCGAAGGCTTCGGCGGCCTCGATCACCGCGCGGTAGCCGGCGAGATTGGCCTGGCTCGACAGCACGTCCATCACCTGGGCGCGGGTGATGCGCGGCATCAATTCCATCGCGAAGGCCGAGACGCCCGCGTCCGCCATCGCCTTGAGCGCGGCGTCGTTGCCGTAGGGATCCATGATGGCGATGACGAGCGCGCCGCGCTTGTAATGGCCAAGCTCGGAGGCTTCCGGCCGCTTCACCTTGATGACGATGTCGGCATCCTTGACCGCATCGGCGCTGACGGTGGCACCGGCCGCGGTGAATTCCGAATCCGGCAAGCCGGACTTGATGCCCGCGCCCGGCTCGACGACGACATCGACGCCCAACGCCCTATATTTTTTCACCGTATCGGGCGAAGCGGCGACCCGCGGCTCGGACGGATCGATTTCCTTGGCGACGGCAATCTTCATGGGGCCTCCGGCGGCGCGGGAAGCTCGCGCGCGCAACTAGCGCTTATTTCGCAAGGATGGAACCGGTCTTGCGACCGGAACACGGTGAGTATCGCAAGATCGCGCTGCCGGTCGGCGGCGCGGTCGTCGATGCATCAGGTCAGGAAAATCGCCATCATGGCAACGATGAAGATCACGGCGGCGGTGCCGTACTTCACGAGCTTGATGAAGCCCTCATAGGTCTGTTCATGGGCCACGTAATCGTTGCCGTCAGCGGTCGTGTAGGCCACTTCGCTATGTTCTGCCATCGGTCTCCCCGTGATTGGTCGGTTCAGCCGTGGAATTACCGCAATCCCAACGGGAGGGCAACGCCGGACGCGCGGCTTTGCCCTGCTTATCGGGTCATTAAGAATGCCAATTGTCTCGGATCCAGCGGGTGAGGCTTTCCTCGCTGACTTCGCCAGCCGCAAGGGAGAGGATGATGGCGGTGGCGTGAGCCGGATCGGGCTCGAAAGCGACGCCGTTCTTGACTAGAAATCCCATCATGGCCATGAAGGCAATGCGCTTGTTGCCATCGACGAAGGCGTGATTTTTCGCCAACCCAAATGCGTAGGCGGCTGCAAGCTCAGCCATGTCTGACTGTTCGTAGCGCCACTTGTTGATCGGACGCTCAAGCGCGGATCGCAGCATGCCTTCATCGCGCAAGCCGGGCGCTCCACCAAAGCGACGCAACTGGCGGCTATGGATTGCAACGGCCTGTTCATAGGTGATCCAAAGCGGCTCTTTGGGTTCACTCATCGGGGCACCACCCCAATCATTTTGCAAGCGCCGCGAGGGTGTCTTTGTACTTGTCCATGATCTGGTCCGCGATCTCCATGGTCTTCTCAAAGTCGGGATCGTAGGGCATCGC
This sequence comes from uncultured Alphaproteobacteria bacterium, assembly GCA_963753875.1. GTDB lineage: Bacteria > Pseudomonadota > Alphaproteobacteria > Rhizobiales > Xanthobacteraceae > Bradyrhizobium. The sequence continues at coordinate 50,814 of CAVWDY010000018.1, forward strand.
CTGAAATCCGCCTCCGGCGAGTTCGGTAATGTGCAGTTCCTGGCCCCGCTTGAGGTCGAGCCGCTGCATCAGTTCACGAGGGAGCAGAAGTCCGTCTGAGTTGCCGATTTTCTTGATTTCGATTTTCATGGTCGTATTTCTTTCGATCTGCCAAGGAAAATGGCGTGTTATACATATGTATAACACGCCCCTCGAGTTCGTTCAACAAATGTTTTACGTAATCCGCCTCAGCCCATCGCCTCCAGTTCGTCGATCATGCCGGCGATCACCGACAGTCCGCCGTCCCAGAATTTGGGATCCTTGGCATCGAGCCCGAACGGCTTGAGCAGTTCGGAATAATGCTTGGTGCCGCCGGCTGAAAGCATCGCCAGATAGCGTTCGGCAAAACCGCCTTGCGCGTTTTCGTAGACCGCATAGAGCGAGTTTACGAGACAATCGCCGAACGCATAGGCGTAAACGTAGAACGGCGAATGGATGAAGTGCGGAATGTACATCCAGAAGTTCTCGTAACCCGGCCGGATGTCGATCGCGGGGCCAAGGCTCTCGCCCTGCACGCCGAGCCAGATTTCGCCGATGCGCTCAGCGGTCAATTCGCCGTTCTTCCGCTCGGTGTGGACGGCGCGCTCGAAGGTATAGAACGCGATCTGCCGCACCACCGTGTTGATCATGTCCTCGACCTTGCCGGCAAGCAGCGCCTGGCGCTGCTTTGCGTTTTTGGTCTGCGCCAACAGCCGCTTGAAGGTCAGCATCTCGCCGAACACGCTGGCGGTTTCCGCCAATGTCAGCGGCGTCGGCGCCATCAGCGCGCCGTTCTTCGCCGCCAGCACCTGATGCACGCCGTGGCCCAGTTCATGGGCGAGCGTCATCACGTCGCGCGGCTTGCCCTGATAATTCATCAGCACATAAGGATGCGCCGACGGCGTGGTCGGGTGCGAGAACGCGCCCGGCGCCTTGCCCGGCCGCACCGGCGCGTCGATCCAGCGATCGGTGAAAAACCGCTCGGCAATGCTGGCCATTTCCGGCGAGAATCCGCGATAGGCCGTCAGCACCATGTTCCTGGCCTCGGGCCAGGCGATCGTGCCGTTAGCGGCAAACGGCAGCGGCGCGTTGCGATCCCAATGGGCGAGTTTTTTCTTTTTGAACCAAGCGGCCTTCAGCGCGTAATAGCGATGCGACAGTTTTGGATAGGCCGCGCGGACCGAGCCGACCAGTGCATCCACGACTTCGCGCTCGACGCGGTTGCTGAGATGGCGGGAATCCGCGACATCCTGGAAGCCTCGCCAGCGATCGGAAATCTCCTTGTCCTTGGCAAGCGTGTTGGTGATCAGCGCAAAGGTTCGCTCGTTGGCCTTGAACGTCTTCGCCAGCGCCTGCCCGGCGGCTTTTCGCTTTTCACCCGCACGATCCTGCAGCAGGGTCAGCGCCGGCTCGATAGCGAGCTCCTTGCCGCCGACCCTGAAGCGCAGGCCCGAGATCGTCTGGTCGAACAGCCGGTTCCAGGCGGCGTAACCGCTCTGGGATTTCTCATGGAACAGTTGCTCGACGCGGTCCTCGAGCTGATACGGCTTGTCCTTGCGCAGATCCTCGATCCACGGACGGTAATGCGCCAGTTCAGCCGTCTGCATCGCGCGGTCGATGACGGTATCGTCGATGCGGTTGAGTTCGAGCGCGAAGAACAAGAGGTGCACCGACGCATTCGTCAGCCGCTCGGAAACGTCGCCATAGAATTTGGAGATCGCGGGATCGACACTGTCGCCGGCATGAACGAGGCCGGCATATGACCCAAGACGCCCGGCGAGATCGTCGATCGCCTCATAGCGCCTGACCGCCTCGGCGAGCCATTTGCCGCCGTCCTCAGTCGCCGTCCGCTCCGCGAGCTTGCCCTTGTAGTCGGTCTCAAACGCGACGCATTCGGCATCCATTCTTCGCAGGTCGGCTGTGACTTCCGGCGCGTCGATCCCGGAATAGAGGTCGGAAAGGTTCCATTCCGGCAGCTTCCCCGCCTTTGGTCCGGCGGCGGGCTTCCTTGGGCTGGATTTGCGTTGGGCTGTCGATTTGCGGAGAGCGGACGAGGAGCGCGAGGTCATCTTGTTCGAAACCTGTGTTCAATCAGAACGGCTTGCGGATGCGAAGCGAAGGCGGGACGTCAAGGTTTAAGCGGGCGTTAATCGGCATCGGCCAGAGTGCCCCGATTCGAGACAGATAGTAGTAACGTGTGGGGAACGCCATGGCTGCCAGCATTTTGATCGCCGATGACGACGCGGTGCAACGCCGCCTGGTCGAGAATATGGTGCAAAAATGCGGCTATGAGACAACCGTCGTCGACTCCGGCGACGCGGCCATCGCCCTTCTGACCGCGCCCGATGCGCCCGCGATCGATGCGTTGTTGCTTGACCTCGTGATGCCCGGCCTTGACGGCATGGGCGTGCTGGCCAAAATCCGCGAAGCCGGTCTTTCCATCCCCGTGGTCGTGCAGACCGCTCATGGCGGCATCGACAATGTGGTGTCGGCGATGCGCGCCGGCGCGCAGGATTTCGTCGTGAAGCCGGTCGGCATCGAGCGGCTGCAGGTGAGCTTACGCAATGCGCTCAATGCCAGTGCGCTGAAAGGCGAGCTGCAGCGCATCAAGCACAGCCGCGAAGGCAGACTGACCTTTGCCGACATCATCACCCGCAGCGAGGCCATGGCCGGCGTGATGCGCACCGCGCAGAAGGCAGCCGCCTCGACGATACCGGTGCTGATCGAGGGCGAGTCCGGTGTCGGCAAGGAATTGTTCGCGCGCGCCGTTCATGGCAGCGGCGAGCGCAAATCGAAGCCGTTCGTTGCCGTCAATTGCGGCGCGATCCCCGACAACCTGGTGGAGTCGATCCTGTTCGGCCACGAGAAGGGCGCCTTTACCGGCGCCACCGAACGCCACACGGGTAAATTCGTCGAAGCTTCCGGCGGCACGCTGTTCCTCGATGAAGTCTCGGAATTGCCGCTCGCCGCGCAGGTGAAACTGCTTCGCGCGCTGCAGGAGGGCTCGGTCGAAGCGGTTGGCGGACGCAAGCCGATGAAAGTCGACGTCCGGATCATTTCCGCGACCAACCGCAAATTGCTCGACCGCGTCAAAAGCGGACATTTCCGCGAAGACCTGTTCTATCGCCTGCACGTGCTGCCGCTGACGATTCCGCCGTTGCGGATGCGTCGCGAGGACATTCCGCATCTTTTGCGGCACTTTCTGGCGCGGTTCTGCGCCGAAGAGAACCGTCACATCACCGGCATCAGCGGCGAGGCGATGGCGCACCTGTCGCAATTGGAGTGGCCGGGCAACATCAGGCAGCTGGAGAACGCGGTCTATCGCGCCGTGGTCATGAGCGAAGGCGACCAGCTTGGGCTGTCGGATTTCCCGCAAGCCGCTAGCCTGCCACCGCCTATATCGGAAGCGCCCGGCGAACCGCTGATCGTCTCCCCCACATTTCATTCGACCGTGCCGGCCATGGTTTCAGGTAGCGAAATACCTATCGCACCCCTGCCCTCGACGGGAACGCTGGCGATGCTGACCAATGCCGGAGAATTGCGGCCGCTCGAAGAGCTGGAGAGCGAGATCATCCGCTTTGCGATCTCGCATTATCGCGGCCAGATGTCGGAGGTAGCGCGCCGGCTGAAGATCGGACGCTCGACGCTCTATCGCAAACTCGACGAGGCCGCGGCCGATTCATCCACCGGCGGAACGGATGAGGCGAGTTAAAGATTGATACTTGGTCGTGGCGCCTCGGTGCCGCAGGAGGAAGTGATCGAAAATAGCCGGTCCGGAAGATTTGAACCGTTGCCCGGAGGTGACAGACAAAAGCGGACGCGCGTGGCAAAAACGGGCAATTCGATGCAAAAGGACGCTGTGAGGTCAGTTTGTCGTGAGTTGCTCCCCGTGGCGCTGGCTGCATCAGGGGCGCGCGTGTATCGTCTGCGTGTGAATCGTTGCGCAGGCGTGCCAAACTTCGAGATTTGGAGCCCATTTTTACCCGAATGCGCCCCGGAACCCGATCAGGCCAGCGCTTCGCGAAAGCTGTGACGGACCAACCGAAAGCTGCTCCATGCCGGGGCAGTTCACCCAAGGGGTGTGACAATGCGTGACTGCTGGAAGAACCGTGCTGGATATAACCGCGTATTGATGGCCGTCGCGGCGACGTTCCTCACGGTGTCGGCGACCTCGGCATTGGCGCAGGACGATCAGACCCGCAACAGCGCCGCGGAACTTGCAATCGACGCAGCGATCCCGCGCCCCGAGCCCGCCAATGTCCCGCCGCCGACCCCCAACGACTTCAAGCTGGACAGTGCAGCCCCGGCGCCTGACGCAGCGAAGATGACGGAGAAGACCGCTCCGGCGACGAAGCCCGCCGATGTCGCCACCGTTCCGATCTCCGAGCCCACCAAGATCGAGACCAGCAAGGCCGACGCAAGCAAGACCGACAGCCCCAAAATCGAAACGCCCAAAAACGATACCGCGACTGTCGCGCCCGCCCAGCCGCCGGCTGCGGCCACCGCGACAGCGCCGGAGCCCGCCAAAGAACCGACCAAGGCGGCAAGCAATGTTGCGCCGGCGGATCAGCCGGTTGCCGACAGGCTTCGCGATATGCTGGGCGCGAAATCGCTGCGCTATTTCGACCGCAAGGCGGACCGGGCAGCGGTGGAAAAATTCTACACCGCGCGTGAATATGCCCCGGTGTGGACGCAAGCCGGCAAACTGACCGACAGCGGCAAGGGCGTCGTCGCACGCCTCAAGGACGCGGCCTCCGAAGGCTTGAACGCATCGGACTATCCGGTTCCGGATTTCGCGCTCGCGACCACGCCGGATGCGCTTGCCGACGCTGATCTGAAGTTGACCGCCGGCATGCTCGATTACGCACGCCAGGCCCAAAGCGGCCGGATGCACTGGTCGCAGGTTTCGGCCGACATTCAATATCCGGAGCATCCGACCGATCCGGCGGAAGTGCTCGGCAACGTCACGACCGCCAAGGATGCGTCCGCGGCGCTTGATGGCTACAACCCGCCGCAGAAGCTCTATCGGGAACTAAAAGCGAAGCTTGCCGAACTGCGCGGCCAGGGTGACGGACCCGTGATCCAGATCGCCGATGGGCCGGTTCTCAAATTCACGCCGGCGCGCGGCAAGAAGCAGCCCGCGATCGAGATGGAAGATGAGCGCGTGCCGCAGCTGCGCAAAAAGCTCGGCATCAACGAAAACGCCGACGACACCCGTTACGACGAGAAGGTCGCCGAGGCCGTGCGCAAGTTCCAGGCCGGCGCCGAACTCAAGCCGACGGGCGTGCTCGACGAGAAGACCATCAAGGCGATCAACAGCCCGAAGCGCGACCGCCAGATCGATACCGTGATCGTCAACATGGAGCGTTGGCGCTGGCTGCCGCGCGACCTCGGCGCGCCCTCGATCGGCGACGCCTATGTCATTCTCAACATCCCCGATTATACGCTCAAGGTGATGCAGAATGGCGCGCAGGTCTGGACCACGAGGGTCGTGACCGGCCAGCCCGGCGTTCATGCGACGCCGCTTCTGACGGAAACGATGAAGTTCATCACGGTCAATCCGACCTGGAACGTGCCGCCGTCGATCATCTACAACGAATACCTCCCGGCGCTACAGCAGGACCCGACCGTGCTGGAGCGCATGGGATTGAGGCTTGAGCACGGCCGCGACGGCAGCATCCATATTTCGCAGCCGCCCGGCGAAAGAAACGCGCTCGGCCGCATCCGTTTCAACTTCCCGAACAAGTTCCTGGTTTATCAGCACGACACGCCGGACAAGAATTTGTTCGCCCGGGACGAGCGTGCGTTCAGCCATGGCTGCATGCGGGTGCAGAATCCGGATCAATATGCCTCGGTCCTGCTCAACATCACCGAGCCGAACGGGCATTACACGCCGGAGAAGATCCGCGGCATGTATGGTCAAAGCGAGATCGACCTCAAATTCCCGACGCCCATTCCGGTCAACATCACCTACCAGACGGCGTTCGTGGATGACGCGGGCGCGCTGCAATTCCGCAGGGACGTCTATGGCCGCGACGCCACCATGTTGTCTCTGCTTCGCTCCGGCAAGAACAGGGATCTGGAGAACGTGATCGCGCATTCCCAGCCGAACTACGTCCGTCCGGCCGGCAACCTGCCCGACGGCGTCCGGTTTGCCAGCGACAATTCGTGGTCGTCAGGCCCTTCGTTCTTCGAGCGGCTGTTTGGCGCGCCGACGCCGCCTCCCGGACCCGCGGGCCGGCGCCTGCAGCGGCGGGTGTATGACCGCTAACCGCCCGACGCTGCCGAGCGGGTTGGATTCTTAAGCACAATCAAAGGCCTCGTCGGTACGGACGGGGGCTTTGACATTAACCATTCTCCACCCCGATTTAGCCAATGGGCTATTTTTCGCCACACTCGACGGGTTAGCTTGTCGTTCGACTTTGGGGGGAAGGGTTAAATCTCAATTAACCCTCCCGCGTTAAGATTGCATTTACCCTCTTTCGCCACACGGGGTCGCGAAGGAGTTTCTCGATCGGTCGTCTTGGGTGGGATCATACGTGCTGGCCGGTTTCGCACGCCAAATCAATTTGTCGTCTTTGCCCAAGGCCGGATATCAATTCGGACTGACATCCTTGTTGCTCCTGGCCGGAGCCGGTTCCGTCCACGACGCGACCGCGCTGAACGAGACCCGCACTCTTTCGTTCCACCACACCCATTCCGACGAAGATCTCACCGTCACCTTCAAGCGCGACGGCCGCTACGACGAAGAGGCGCTGAAGCAGCTCAACCATTTCCTCCGTGACTGGCGCAGCCAGGATCAGACCACGATGGATCGTCACCTGTTCGACATCCTCTGGGAGGTCTACCGCGACGTCGACGGCAAGAAGCCGATCCAGATCATCTCCTCCTACCGTTCGCCCGCCACCAACGCCATGCTCCGCCGCCGTTCGTCAGGGGTGGCGCGCTTCAGCCAGCATATGCTCGGCCATGCGATGGACTTCTTCATTCCGGACGTTCCGCTCGAGCAGATCCGCTTCGCCGGCCTTCGGCTGCAGCGTGGCGGCGTCGGTTTCTACCCGACATCGGGATCGCCTTTCGTCCATCTCGATACCGGCAGCATCCGTCACTGGCCGCGCATGACCCACGATCAGCTGGCCCGCGTTTTCCCCGATGGACGCACGGTGCATATTCCCTCCGATGGCACCCCGCTGAAGGGATATGAACTTGCCCGCGCCGACATCGAGAAGCGCGGCAACGGCGATGATGCTTCGACCGTGAGCAAGCCAAGCCTGCTCGCAGCGTTGTTCGGGCGCAAATCGAACGACGAAGAGGACGAAGGCGCCGCCGCTCCCGTTGCCCGGGAGAAAACGGCTCCGGCCGGCCCGGTCGCCGCGGCCGCCAAACCCGCCGAGCCGGTGCCGATGCCACGCGCAAAGCCGGCGGCCTCGACCCTCCAACTGGCCTCGGCCGACGTGCAGATCGTGCAGCCCGCGACGTCGAAACAGGCAGCAGCTGACAAGACCGAGGCGAAACCGCGGACGCCGGCTGACATCATCAACGCCCGCGGCTTCTGGGGCGATACGCCCGCGACACAAGCCACGCCCGCGCAGGTCGCTGCCATCAACGCGCGCCAGGCGCTGGCCTCCGCCGATCCGCAACCGACCGCCAGTGTTCCCGCCGCATACCAGGCGATGGCCTACGCGCCGGCCGCCACCTCGCCGGTTGACCGCGCCAATATCGTCGCGGCCAGCGTGCCGATCCCCCGCAGCGCCCGGCCGGCATCGGCACCCCAAAACTCCATGGCCGTCACCAATGTCACCACTGTGGTCGCCAAGGGCGCCCAGGGTCAGGGGGGCCTGGTGGCGACCTCGACGCGGATCACCGCCTCCAGGGCCAACGATGCCTGGATGCGCGTCATGATGCTGGCGCCGAGCGCCAGCACCTCGATGTCCGCAACCGTGCTCGGCGATGCCGATTTGAGCCTGATGAGCGCGCATTTCGTCAAGCCGCCGGCGGTCATCGCGATGGGCTTCTCGGACGATCCGCAGATGGGCCTGAGCTGCGATCAATTTAGCGGATCGGCCATCGCACCGCTTGCGACGCAAACCTTCATGTTGCGGACGGCATCGCTGCGCTGAGCCATCGCATTCTTCCGTCCGTTTCCGGTCCGCGCCGTGTCAACCCGGCAGACTGGCCTTGAGGAGGCCACCCTCGTGGCGCTGGCGGTCGACTTCCAGCTTGTAGTGCTGGGTGGCGAGGCAGGCAGCCACCGAGAATCCCGGCTCGCGCTTCAGTACCTCCGCCGCATGCGCAGCGGCCGCAACCGCGTTGCCCATCTGGGCGAACGTCGCTGCGAGGAACGCATGATGGGTGTGGTCAGGTCGTGTAATCCTCGAGAAGGCGTCGGCGGCTTCGGCGTATTTTTCGGCGCAATAGCAGGCGCGCCCGAGGTGGTTCCAGAAGCGCTCCGGGTGGTACGGGTTAAGGCGCATCGCCTTCCTGATCCAGTCGATGCCCTCCTCCGGCCGCCCAAGCCAGGTCAGAAGTTCGCCCTGCTGCACGACGACAAGGTCGTAGTTGGGGTTGAGCGCCAGCGCCCGCTCCTGATGGTACGCGGCCTTGTCATGGTCATCGCGCGTCAGGTTCACCGCGGCGAGGATCCGGTGCACGTCGCTGTCATTGTCATCGAGCGCCAGCGCGATCTCCAACTCAGCGACCACCTGCTGGAGGGTAACCTCGCTATCCGCGCTCCACCCATAGATCCATGACTGGCCCAGTACGCAAGCCTTCCAGGCATGAGCATGGGCATAGTTCGGGTCGAGCGCGAGAGCGCGGTCGAGCAGCCGCTGCGCTTCGGCGTTGTCCTCCCGGATCGAGCGGTGGTGCAGCACCTTGGCGGCCAGGACGCACTCATAAGCCGCCATGTTGTCTGTGTGCTTGCGCTTCGCGCGGTCATGCGTGGCGGCCTCTACGCGCCCAGGGAGCGTCGCGACGATCGCGCGGGTCATCTCGTCCTGGATGGCGAAGATATCCTCAAGCTCGCGGTCGTAGCGTTCGGCCCAGATATGCCGGTCGGTTTCTCCGTCGATCAACTGAACGGTGACCCGAATGCGGTCACCGGACTTTCGCACGCTCCCCTCGAGGACATAATCGACGCCGAATTCGCGCGCGACCTCCTGCACCTTCACCGCCTTACCCTTGTGCACGAAGGTCGAATTGCGCGAGATGACGAGTAGCTCGTGGAAGCGCGACAGCTCCGTAATGATGTCCTCGCTGAGACCGTCCACGAAGAACTCCTGCTCCGGATCGCCGCTCATGTTGACGAGCGGCAGCACGGCGATGGACGGTTTCTTGGAGACCGCGGTCGCCGCCGCGGCGTCCTTCACCTGCTCTGACGGGATCGTTGGGTCTGGCTCAAGCCGGAGCCGAAAGACGCGGATCGGGCGGGAGATATTTTTGACGCTCTGGTCGCCCAGATCCTCGAATGCGACGTCGTCCAGTCGGTGGTCGACCTGATCGCGCACCGCGGCCGAGACGCAGATGCCGCCCGGCTCGGCAAGCATTTCGAGACGCGACGCTATGTTGACACCGTCACCAAAGATGTCGCCGTCCTCAACGATCACGTCGCCCAGATTGATGCCGATGCGAAACTGCATCCACCGCGCCGGCGAGACGTCCGCGTTCCGTCGCGCCATCCGGCGCTGAACTTCTGTGGCGCACATCACCGCGTCCACGACGCTCTGGAACTCAACCAGCATGCCGTCGCCGGTGGTCTTGATAATGCGGCCGTTGTTTTTCGCTATAGCGGGATCAATGAGTTCGATCCGATGGGTCTTGAGCCGAGCGAGTGTTCCCCTCTCGTCAACCTCCATTAGCCGACTATAGCCGACCATATCGGCGGCGAGGACCGCTGCGAGCCTGCGCTCTGGTCCCTGAACGGACATCTCTTCGGCTCCTTTGCCGAAGCAGTCTAGCAGGCGAAAGGCTTTTACCCAAGCTTGCGAGCGGCGGAAACGCCCGCGCGGCTAGGACCTCACAACATTCCGAGCGCCTGCATATAGGTTTCGAGTATCGTCTCCTGCTCGGCCCGCTCGTTGGCGTCCTGCTTGCGCAGGCGCACGATGGTGCGCAGCGCCTTGACGTCGAAGCCGTTACCCTTGGCCTCGGCGTAGACGTCACGGATGTCGTCGGAGATCGTCTTCTTTTCCTCTTCCAGCCGTTCGATGCGCTCGATGATGGCCTTGAGCTGGTCTTTGGCGAATTTCGTCGCGGGTTCTTCCTTGACGGCGGCAGCAGAGGTGGCCATCGGGTACTCCTGAATGAACTTGTGGGTTGAGGCAGAGGAAGCGCCGCACGCTTCACACGCACCGCATCCTTGGATAATGACCCTCAAGACTGCGGCGCCCTGCGTCAAGGCGGCATCCCGCTCATCCACAGCGCGCCCACAGGAGAAAGCGTTTTCTTGTTCCGCATCGTCATTGCGAGGAGCGTCAGCGACGAAGCAATCTACTTTTCGGATACATGGATTGCTTCGCTTTCGCTCGCAATGACGGTGTCAGTGCCCCGGATGGGTCTTTTTCATCGCTGCGAGCTGCTCGGGACTGGCCGTTCCCTGGTAGGTCGCCTTCCAGGTCTCGTAGGGCATGCCATAGACCGCCTCCCGGCTCTCGTCCTTGCTCATGACAGCCCCCTTGGCGTCGGCTTCCTCCTTGAGCCAGTTGGACAGGCAGTTGCGGCAGAAGCCCGCGAGATTCATCAGATCGATGTTCTGAACATCGGTGCGGGAGCGCAGATGCTCGACAAGGCGCCGAAAGACGGCGGCTTCGAGTTCCGTTCTGGTTTTGTCGTCAATCGTCATGGCCTGGTCTCGCTATTTTGCGGCACGATCCGGAAAAGTGGATACCGGTTTTCCCTCGGGACAAACGCAAAGCGTTTGCCCGGAGATCACGCACAAACAACAGAAAATACCGGTAATAGGTGGGGAACTGTCACAGATTTTTCCATATCGCGACCCAAACATAACTCCGGCGGGCAGGATTCGGGCTACCCCATGGCCTGAAAGTGCCGCCTTGGCCGTTGACAGCCCCGGTGCGCTCACGCGAAATCGTCAATAAATTGATATAGCTTCGCTGAATGACCGAAAGAGATTCTCATCGTCCCGCCCGATTCTTAAGGCGCATGGCCGCCGGATTGATGCCGGCGCTGGCGCTCGCGGTGACGTGCCTGTGGAACGGTTCGGCGGCCGCGGACTTTCGTCTCTGCAACAACACGTCGAGCCGGGTCGGGATTGCGCTCGGCTACAAGGACGCCGAAGGCTGGACCACCGAGGGCTGGTGGAACGTGTCCTCGCGAAGCTGTGAAACCCTGCTGCGCGGCACGCTGGTCGCGCGGTTCTATTATATCTATGCCCTCGATTACGACCGTGGCGGCGAATGGTCGGGACAGGCCTTCATGTGCTCGCGCGACAAGGAATTCACCATCAAGGGCGCCGATAACTGCCTGGCGCGCGGGTTTGACCGGACCGGCTTCTTTGAAGTCGACACCGGCGAACAGCGCGCCTGGACCGTGCAGCTCACCGAGTCCAACGAACAGCCTGTGCAGCGCGTGCCGGGTATTCCGGGCACGATCGGCCCAGGCGGAGCCGGAAACATTCCGGGCATGTCCAATTCGCCGGGCGGATTGCCCCCGGGCGCGTCTGGTCTGCCACGAGCCACGGCGCCCGGAAGCAAGCCATGAGGCGTTTGCGTCGTATCAAGATCCTTGCCACGCTCGGCCCGGCCTCCTCAGACAGCGCGATGATCAGGCGGCTGTTCGAGGCGGGCGCCGATGTCTTCCGCATCAATATGAGCCACACCCCGCACGACAAGATGCGGGACCTGGTCAAGACCATTCGCAACGTCGAGTCGAGTTACGGCCGGCCGATCGGCATTCTGGTCGACCTGCAAGGCCCGAAGCTCCGGCTGGGATCGTTCGCCGAAGGCGCGGTGCAGCTCAACAACGGCCAGAGCTTCGTGCTCGATTCCGACAAGGCGCCCGGCGACAACACCCGTGTCCAGCTTCCGCATCCGGAAATTCTCGCCGCCCTCAAGCCGGGCCACGCGCTGCTGCTCGACGACGGCAAGGTGCGCCTGATCGCGGAGGAAACCTCCCCGGAGCGTGCCGTCACCCGCGTCGTGATCGGCGGCCGGATGTCGGATCGCAAGGGCGTCAGCCTGCCCGACACCGACCTGCCCGTCTCCGCAATGACGCCAAAGGACCGCGCCGACCTCGAAGCCGCGCTGGTGACCGGGGTCGACTGGATCGCACTCTCTTTCGTGCAGCGCGCCGAAGATGTCGTCGAGGCCAAGAAGCTGATCCGCGGCCGCGCCGCCGTGATGGCCAAGATCGAAAAGCCGCAGGCGATCGACCGCCTCCCCGAAATCATCGAGGCGTCCGACGCGCTGATGGTGGCGCGCGGCGATCTCGGCGTCGAGCTGCCGCTGGAACGGGTGCCGAGCCTGCAGAAACAAATGACGCGGCTGGCGCGGCGCGCCGGCAAGCCGGTGGTGGTCGCGACCCAAATGCTGGAATCGATGATCCAGTCGCCGGTGCCGACGCGCGCCGAGGTTTCCGACGTCGCGACCGCGGTCTATGAGGGCGCCGACGCCATCATGTTGTCGGCGGAATCGGCGGCCGGCAAATTTCCAGTTGAAGCGGTCTCGACCATGAACCGCATCGGCGAGGAGGTTGAGCGCGACCCGACCTATCGCGGCGTGCTCACTGCGCAGCGCGCCGAACCCGAACCGACCGTCGGTGACGCCATCGCGGACGCCGCGCGGCAAATCGCCGAAACGCTCGATCTAAGCGCGATCATCTGCTGGACCAGTTCGGGATCGACCGCATTGCGGGTCGCGCGCGAACGTCCGAAGCCGCCGGTGGTGGCGATCACGCCAAACCTCGCCACCGGGCGCAAGCTGTCGGCGGTCTGGGGCGTGCATTGCGTGGTCGCCGAAGATGCGAAGGATCTCGATGATATGGTCAGCCGCGCCGGCAGCATCGCTTTTCGTGATGGTTTTGCGCGGGCCGGCCAGCGCGTCATCATCGTCGCCGGCGTGCCGCTCGGCACTCCCGGCACCACCAACATGCTGCGCATCGCCTCCGTCGGCCCGGACGGCGACGCGGATATGTGAGTGACGCGTAATCTCTCGACTGTCATTCCGGGATGCGCCTCTTGGCGCAGGCCCGCAATCCATACTCCCGATCGTGGTTACGGATTCCGGGCTCGCTCGTTTCACTCGGGCCCCGGAATGACGCAAACTACATCAACTTCGCGTCCAGCGTGATCTTGGTGTTCAAGAGCTTCGACACGGGGCATCCGGCCTTGGCTAGCCCTGCAAGTTCCTGAAATTTCGCGTTGTCCGCGCCGGGGACTTTTGCGTTCAACGTCAGATGCACGGAGGTGATGGCAAACCTCGCCCACCTTTTCGAGCGTGACATCGGCCTTGGTCTCCATCTGCTCGGCGGTGAGCTTGGCCTCGTCCAATATCAGCGACAGCGCCATGGTGAAGCAGGCGGCATGCGCCGCGCCGATCAGTTCCTCCGGGTTCGAGCCCGGCTTGCCCTCGAAGCGGCTGGCGAAGCCGTAGGGATAGTCCTTGAGCGCGCCGCTTTTGGTCGAGATCGCGCCCTTGCCGTCCTTGATGCCGCCCTGCCATTTGGCCGATCCGGATGTCGTCGTCATGCGAGGCTCCTTGCGTGGATGGTGGCTCACCGATCCGGTGGCCAACGCCTCACCATGGTGAATCGTTGCGTCAAAGCGATGTCGGCTTACGATTTTTACGCGCCGACCAGCGCCTTCGCAGGCAGCACCGCCTGCACCACGAGGCCGCGGGCGCGGGCGTCCATGACGCCGACGGCGCGCAGCGCGAGCAGCGTGACGGTTTGAACGGCGTCGCGCAACTTGCTGGGATCGTCCGTATTGTCCGGCGCCAATGGCCCGACCAGCGATTCATGCAGCGCGCCCAGGAGCGCGGTTGCGGCCAAGGCCGTGTCCTGGGCGGGCAGATGCCCGGCGCGGACCGCGGCCTCGATCCGGTTGGCGATCTCGCCGGCGATCTCGCGGCGGCTCGCCAGCCGCGAGGCCGTGACGTCGACATCGACCGGTTCGGCCAGGATGCCCCAGGCGAGCTTGCGCTGCGACAGAACGTGCACCGCGACCGTGGTGACGGCGGCCGCCAGCGCCGAGGACGGCCCGGGGGCTGCGTCGGCGGCGCGGCGGATCGCGGCCAGTTCATCGCGCGAGACTTCGGCGATCAATTCGGAAATCAGGTCCGCCTTGGAGGGGAAATAGCGGTAGACGGTGCCGGCCGCGACATTGGCGCGGACCGCGATCGGCGCGATCTGTACCGCGGCCATGCCACCCTCGGCGGCGGCATCCCGCGCCGCCGCCAGGATGGCGCTGCGGCGCGCCGCGAGGCGTTTTACGACTTGATGGGTCCGCCGATAGACCATTGCGCGCTTCTCATCCCTTACGCGCATTCGGGGCCTAAGGGGCTCGTCAGGGCGCATCTTCAGTTTTTGGGCGATAACACAAATCGCCTTGAAGAACTGAACAATAATTCAGACCTGATGACAAGAAGGAAATAGGTTGATTTGAAAGGCCGCTAGCGCGCTTCCGCGGTCGCGGCCAGCGACGGGACCCGTTCGCCTCGCCACCACGGACCGACGCGGCGCGCGATCAAGGCGGTCACGATCAGGGTGGCGCCAAAACCGGTCGGCGCGCCCAGGAGCGGATAGATCATCAGAAGTGCCGCGACCAGCCCGAGCGCCGGCAATTCAACCCGCGTAAAGCCATGGTCCAATCCGATGCGGACCAGGAACGCCACCGGAATGGCCAGCACCATCAGGTCGTAGAGAAAAAGATAGGGTGTGATCAACAGCGCGCCGGCGGCGAGACTTGCGGCCTTCAACGGATAGCTGACGCTGCGGCTGCGCCACATCAGCGCCAACAGGACCGCGACCGCGCCACTCATGATCCACTGGAACACCCAGGCGAGTTGTTCGATCCCGCCGAAATAGCGCACCAGCGCGAAGATGCTTTGCATCTTGCCCCAGGGCGCGCGGCCCTCGGTGAGAAAGGCTTGCGAGAACATCGGCATCCAGTGAAAGAAGGCCTGCCAGCTTTCGGTGCCGAAGGCGAGCCACGACAGCGACGCCATCAAGATCGCGACGGCGCCGGCCGTAAAAAATACTTTCCACTGCGACGCGGCGATCAGCACCAGCGGAAACAGCAATCCGTATTGCGGCTTGTAACTCAACAACCCGAGACAAATGCCTGACAGCACCGGCCGGGTCGGCATCAGCGAGAGCGTGCCGCCGATCAGCGAGGCCGTGAGGAAACCATTCTGCCCGACCAGCGCATTGGTGAACACCACCGGAAACGCCAACGCCAGCAGCACACCGAACGTGCGGCCGACGATCGCGCGCATGGCGGCGAGATAGGGCACGAGGCTGACAGCGGCCCAGCCGGCATAAGCCACGGCATAAGGAAAATGCGCGAGCACGGCCGCGACGAACAGAAACGGCGGCGGATAATGCCAGGCGAAGTTGCCGTCATAGCTCTGGCCGAGGACGGCGACCTGAACCTGCTTCTGGATATCCCAGTCATAGGCCAGTGCGGGATGGCCATCGAGCACGAGGCGGCCGGCGGACCAGACGTTGACGAAATCGGTCGGGATGCCCAGACCCTTTTCGTCGAATATCCACCAATGGGCAAAGTACCCGGTCTGGAGAAGTGATGCGTTGATGACGCACAGCACGAAGCACACCATCGCCAGCGCGGGGGGGATCGCGCCGCGCTCCAAGGCAACCGTCGGGGCCGATATGGGCGTGGCCATGCGAAGTCCTTCCGCGCGCCGTCGCGGCGCGCGCATCCTCCAGCAATAGGCCGGACGGGCTTGAAGAAATCTTAAGTTCCAAGGCCCCGTTGGCGGGATTTTCGTGGCGAAACCGCCTCGACGTCGCCATAGGCAGCCGGCGCCCCCTCGGCAAAAATACAAAAGCCCGGCTGGATGCCGAGCTTCTGCACAACAGGTTTGCCGGAATAACCAGCCATCGACGCCGCGGGCGTCAGGCCTGCGGCTGCGGCTCCAGTCCGGTCTCCGGATCGGGGCGCGGACGTGGCTTGCCGGCCGGCGGTACCGCCGAGGTGCGCGGCGTGGTCGGCTCCAGCACCGACTCGCGGTTCGGCTTCTTGCCCTTGAGCAAATCCTGAATCTCATCGCCGCTCAGGGTCTCGTATTCGAGCAGGCCCTTTGCCAGCGCCTCCAGGTCGGCACGCTTCTCGGTCAGTATCTTGGTCGCCTGGTTGTAACCTTCCTCGACCAGACGCCGGATCTCGCTGTCGATCTTCTGCACGGTCGCCTCGGACGCATTCTGCGTGCGCGATACCGACATCCCCAGGAACACCTCGTCCTGGTTCTCGCCATACGACACGGTGCCGAGCTCTTCGGAAAGGCCCCAGCGCGTCACCATCATCCGCGCCAGGCGCGTCGCCTGTTCGATGTCGGAGGCCGCACCTGAAGTCACCTTTTCGCGGCCAAACACCAGTTCCTCGGCGACGCGGCCGCCCATCATGATGGCCAGGCGCGAGGTCATCTGCTCCAGCGACATCGACAGCTTGTCGCGCTCGGGCAGTTGCATCACCATGCCAAGCGCACGGCCGCGCGGAATGATGGTCGCCTTGTGGATCGGATCGGTCGCGATCACGTTGAGGCCGACGATGGCATGGCCGCCCTCGTGATAGGCGGTCAGCATCTTCTCTTCCTCGGTCATGACCAGCGACTTGCGCTCGGCGCCCATCATGACCTTGTCCTTGGCCTCTTCGAATTCGGCCTGCGTCACCATGCGCTTGTTGCGCCGCGCCGCGGTCAGCGCGGCCTCGTTGACGAGGTTCATCAGGTCGGCGCCGGAGAATCCGGGCGTGCCGCGGGCAATGGTCTTGAGGTTGATATCCGGCGCCAGCGGCACCTTGCGGACGTGAACCTTGAGGATCTGTTCGCGGCCGACGACATCCGGATTCGGCACCACCACCTGGCGGTCGAAACGGCCGGGGCGCAGCAGCGCCGGGTCGAGCACGTCCGGCCGGTTGGTCGCCGCGATCAGGATCACGCCTTCATTGGCCTCGAAGCCGTCCATCTCGACCAGCAACTGGTTCAGCGTCTGCTCGCGCTCGTCATTGCCGCCGCCGAGGCCGGCGCCGCGATGCCGGCCGACCGCGTCGATTTCGTCGATGAAGATGATGCAGGGCGCGTTCTTCTTGGCCTGCTCGAACATGTCCCTGACACGCGAGGCGCCGACGCCGACGAACATCTCGACGAAGTCCGAGCCCGAGATCGTGAAGAACGGAACGTTGGCTTCGCCGGCGACCGCGCGCGCGATCAGCGTCTTGCCGGTGCCGGGAGGGCCGACCAGGAGCACGCCGCGCGGAATCCGCCCGCCGAGCCGCTGGTACTTTCCGGGGTCGCGCAGGAATTCGACGATCTCCTGCAAATCCTGCTTGGCCTCATCGACGCCGGCGACATCCTCAAACGTCACGCGTCCATGCGCCTCGGTCAGCATCTTGGCGCGCGACTTGCCGAAGCCCATCGCCTTGCCGGCACCGCCCTGCATCTGCCGCGACAGGAAGATCCACACCCCGATCAGCGCGATGAACGGAAGCCACGAGACCAGCAGCGACACGAACCACGGCACGTTGTCGCCGGGCGGCTTCGCGGTGATCGAGACCTTGCCGTTATACAGCCGCGAGACCAGCGTCGGGTCGTTCGGCGCGTAGGTCTGGAAGCTCGAACCATTGGTGAAGGTGCCGTGAATCTCCGGCCCCTGGATGACGACGTCGCGGACGTGGTTCTGATCGACCTCGGTCAGAAGCTGCGAGAAGGAGATGTCCTGCGAAGACGCGCGCTGACCAGGATTCTGGAAGAGCGTGAACAATGCCAACAACAGCAAAACAATAATGACCCAGAGGGCGAAATTGCGCAGATTGGCGTTCATCGATCTTCCTTCGTGGTCGCGCGGATCGCGGCCTTATTTCCTTGGGTAGGCGCGAGGGAAACCCCGAAGAATCCCCAAAAGCCGACTACGTTACAATCTAGGTGCCGACGCGGTCGCTGCCAAGGGAACCACACAGGACTATTTCGGCTATCTTAGCGTGATTCCGGCTCAAATCATGGCGCTGGAACGGGTGTTTTCCGGGGTGGTTAAGACCGCCAGGGTGGATTTGGGCAAGACCTCAGGCACCGGATGCTGCCGCCTCAATCCGCCCGGCGGCGGCGGGGCGGCGCCGGCGCGATGCTGATCCGATCGTCGATCAGACTCACCAGCGCGCCCGCAAGGGTCTGTTTGAGCCGCGGCCGGCGCTTCGGGTTTGATTCCGCCAGCGCCTGGTCCAGCACCGACAGCAGGGCTTCAACCTTGCCAAGTTCCGCCGGCCCCTCGTGACCGATCCGATCGATCGCGCGCTTGAGCATGCGCAGACGGATTTCCTCCGGCATCGCTGCAAACGCCTTGGCATCGAAGGTCCTGGTATCAAAGGTCTTGGTATCAAAGGTCTTGGCGTCGAAGGGCTTGGCGCCGATCCCCTGACGTGACGCTGCGCTGATATCCCTGAGCGCCAGATAGCGCTCGGCGCCGTCGACCAGTATTTCCACTGCCGTATTGGCCCGGGCCAGCCGCGACGCCAGCCGCGCCAGATTGCGCGCGTCGCCACCCTCCGCGGCGAGGAGGGGCATCACCGCGCGGATGCGGGGCCGGGTAAAATTCGTATCCCGATTGGTCGGGTCGTCGGCGAAGCCGACCTTCGCCTTTCTGAGTGTCGTGATGAGCTGCGATTTCGAAACATTCAGAAACGGACGGGCCAACAGCACGCCCTCTCGCTCGGTGACCCGCGCCATCGCCGAAAGACCCGCGATGCCGCTGCCGCGGAGCAAGCGCATCAGCAACGTTTCGGCCTGGTCGTCGCGGGTGTGCGCGGTGAGGATATGCGTGGCGCCGCTCTCGCGCGCGGCCTGGGCGAGCAGGCGGTAGCGCGCGGCCCGCGCCGCGGCCGGCAAGCCGGATTTTGGTTTGGCGCCGGTCCAGCGCATCGTGCGATGTGGCAGATCCAGCGCGCGCGCCAGGCGCTTGACGCCGCGCGCCTCGCCCGCCGCCTCGGCGCGCAAACCATGATCGACTGTGACAGCGACGAGGCGCGGTCCGCGCGTCAGCGCGCGGCGCCAGCGGGCTGCGAGCCACATCAACGCGATTGAATCGGGGCCACCGGAAACGGCCAGAACGATCGCGGGCGCGCTTCTCCAGTCCGCGAACAGAGCTTTCGCGCGCTGTGCCGAGATTGGGGATTTTTCATCGTCAGGCATGGTGCCGCCGGCTGACTTGGAAGCCTGTCTTTAGGACTCGCGCGGTACGAAAACGCTGTCAGTTGAGGTGGACGCAGGTTCTGCGTCCGGTCGCGCGCTCAGATCCAAATGGGCGCTTATGATACCCTGGGGTCATCCAGCGCGAACACCTAATTCACGCTTCTGCCCCAAGGCATGCATTCCCAACGGCACGCCTTGGCGGATCACGCCTCAGCACTTGACCCGCTTTTGCTCCCGGTCCACGGCCTGTTTGATGCCATTGGAGGCGCGCGGATATTTCCGCGTCACCTCGCCGAACGCAGCGCAGGCGGCCTCTTTCTCCTTCAGGGCCGCCAGCGATTGGCCGAGCCGCAGCAATGCATCAGGCGCTTTCGCCGATCTGTCGAACTTGGTTGTCACCGACAGGAAGGATTCGGCCGCGTCACGATAGAGCTGGCGCTGGAAAAAGCTCTCGCCCAGCCAATATTGCGCATCGGCGATCAGCGGATCGCTCGGATATTTCTTCGCGAAGTTGCGCATCGTTTCTTCGGCCAGCGCATAATCCTTGCGCTGCATATAGCCGACGCCGAGATCGAACTCGTCCCGCGGCGTTGCCGACGGCGGCAACGTGGCGAGCGCCCCGGTGCCATTGGTATTGCGCGGCGGCGGTGGCGGCAGGGCTCCCGGCGGATTGCCGGCCCCGCCGGTGTTGGCAAGATCGAGCGGCTCGCCCGCGCCTCGTCCGCCGGGCGCGCCGATGGGCGCTTCGGCGGGGATCGGCAGCTGGCCGCCGCCGAGCGCACGCGGCGCGCCGGGGGCGTTCGGGTTCTGGCTGGGATCGAAGGCATCGCCGCGGCGGCGGCCTTGCTGCGGCGGCGCGCCCGGAGGCACTCCTGCGGGTTCCTGGACGATCGGCGCCGGAGCGGCGATCTGCGGCTCATAGCCTACCTGCGGCTGCGGCTGCCGGAGAGGCGGATTCGGCTGCACCGGGGGCATCGCGGCGGTATTGGGCAAGGCGGCGGGCTGGCCGCCGGGAGCCGCTTGCGCGCCTCCCTGAAGCAGTCTCAGGCGCTCTTCGAGCTGCCGGTTACGGTATTGCAGCTCCTCGTTCTGCCCGGTGAGTTGCCGCAGCTGGTTTTCGAGCTGCTGAATCCGGATCTCCGGGTCCACATCATCGGACTGCGCGAAGGCCGGCGAACACAATACCAGCATCGCGGACAATGCCGCGGCGTGCGTAACTTTATGAAACCTGGATGACATTCTGGCCCGACGGAGGAAATCGACGTGAGATCGAAAACGGATCACCTTGAGAGAGGGAGTACGCCAAAAATGTGACTGAGACAAACGCGTAACGCAGGCAAGAAGTTGGCCTGGACTGGAAGCCAGGGCTTCGCGCAAAGCGCCCAAATCAAAACCGGCGCCCGAGGGGCGCCGGCGATAAACCTTGTCGAAAATGCAAGTCTTGTTGAGATTGACGCCTCAGGAACTGACGTTCAACACCGTGACCGCGCGGCGGTTCTGCGACCAGCAGGAGATGTCGTTGCAAACCGCGACCGGGCGCTCCTTGCCGTAGGAGATCGTCCGCATCCTCGAGGCATCAATGCCGCGCGAGGCGAGGAAGGTGCGCACCGACTGGGCGCGCCGCGCACCCAGAGCGATATTGTATTCGCGGGTGCCGCGTTCGTCGGCATGGCCTTCAATGGTGAAGGCATAGCGGTTGTAGGTCTGCAGCCACTGCGCCTGCTTTTCCAGGGTCGCGATCGCCTGCGGCGACAAGTCGGTCTGATCGCTCTCGAAGAAGACGCGGTCGCCGACATTGACCACGAAATCCTGCTGGCTGCCCGGGGTAGCGGCGCTGGCCATCGCGCCATCGGCGAGGGGGTTCTTGGCGCAGGCGCCCATCGACAGCGCCACCGCGAGCACCGCGGCCAGCTTCAATCCCCGGAGGATACGCATCTGATGTTTCATTCCGGAGCCTCCACGCTCACGTTTTTCGACTGTTATCCGGTCTACAGGGCGATGGTTAAGCGAACGTTCCGTCAACCTTGATGGGGCGTTGCCAAACCCGATCAAATGCCAGCATGCGGTGAAAAGCAACCGTGATGGTTAATGAGTTGTAAATGTGGCACGAGGGTGAAAGCAAGCGGGAGTTGGGGTCGAAATCGGCTGTTTTCCCGAGCATCCGGGCCCTTCCGCGGTGCTGGACCGCAAGAAAGTCCGCGAAAGCACCCTGCCATTTGGGTCCAGCCGCCGGACCGTCGGTCAGGAGCGCGGAACCATCGTTGCGCGCTCGAAGGCGAGTTCCGGCAAGTCGATCACCGGCAACCGCTCGCTACCACGATCGAACAGCATCCGCCGCTCGAACGCGCTTGAACGCATAATGGGAAAACGGGTCAAGACCTGTCCCCGCAGGCTCCGGAATCCGGACGCCATCAATGCGACCTTTTTCAACACGTTCGGAAATGAACGCGGTTCGGCGATGGTCTCGTGCAGAAAGACCCGGCGATAGAACGCCTGGTGCTCGGGACGAACGAGCGCGAGCCCGGAATCGGCGTTGAAATGCTCGCATGCCAGATAGGCCAACCGCAGCGTCACAAAGGGAAGCTCGGGAAACTGCTGGGCTTTTTCGGGATCTGCAACAAAACGAGCCGGATCGATGAGAACTTCACCTTGATCGAGGCGAGGGTGAAGAACATCGCCAAACAATTCGGTCGCAAAGGACGACCGGCACTCCGAAGTCAGGACGTGGATGCGCAGAGCACTACAGAGTTCTCCGTCAACATAGACTCCGAACATCCAGACGTTGGGCGCGTCGTCATAAACATCGCTGACGCGTCGAGACTCTGACGGCAAGATCAATCCGCCATGCAGATAGGCTCTATAACGCATTAAGTAGACTGAATCTCTTTCCTCGGGAGTTTCGATGAGCCGGTAGTCGACGCGATCAAATAGCCCTGATCCCCGCAGAACGGGCGACGTGCGCGGTTCGGCTCCGGACTTCATCTGATACCCCTCACACTTCCAAGCGCGCGCGGAAAAAGATTAATAGCTCCTTAACAAAATTGCAAAGGCTTCGAGACGTTAGGGTTAACCTTTGGGGCCCGCAAAAACCCGGGGGAGCCGAGAGAAAGACGCGGCGGGACTAATCGAGTAAAGTCAGGCGATCGATCGCGAGGGACCCGCGAGATACATGTCATCCGGCCGGTGGCCGTGAGACGCGTTCAGCAGCTGGCGTATTCGCAGCGCTGGAACCGGCCGGCTGAACAGGTAACCCTGCGCCTCGGTGACCGTACCCTCGGCGTTGACCAGTTCCAGTTGCTCGTTGGTCTCGATGCCTTCGACCACGACCGACATGCCGAGATCCGCACTGAGCCGCGCCACGCCGAGCAACAGCGTCAGCGGACGATCGCTATCTATTCCCTCCAGGAACGAGCGATCGATCTTCACCTTCTGCAGCGGGAAATTATGCAGATAGCTGAGACTTGAATAGCCGGTGCCAAAGTCGTCCAGCGAAATTCGCACGCCAAGCGCGCGCAATTGGGACAGGACATCGTGGGTCATCTGCGTGTTGCGCAACAGCGACGATTCGGTGATCTCGATTTCGAGACGGCTGGCAGGCAGTCCGGAAACTTCGAGCGCGTATCGAATCTCGCTCAACACGTCGCGTTGATGGAACTGCTGCGGCGAAAAATTGACCGCGACGCTGACGGCTTCCGGCCATTGCATGCATTCCATGCACGCCTTGCGCAGGATCCAGCGGCCGAGGTCGACGATCAACCCCATGTCCTCGGCGACCGGAATGATGTCGATCGGCGAAACCGTGCCGCGCACCGGATGATTCCATCGCAGCAGTGCCTCACAGGTCGATATCCGCCCCGATTGCAGATTGACCAGCGGCTGATAGAACAGCTCGAATTCCTCGTTCGCCAGCGCCTTGCGCAGGTCGAGTTCGAGGTTGCGGCGCGCCTCGACGGTTTGCGCCATCTCGTCGCGGAAGAAGCAGAAGGTACCGCGGCCGTCCGCCTTGGCGCGATAAAGCGCCATGTCCGCGTTCTTCAAAAGCGTGTCGGCGCTGATGGCCGGCGACGTCATCGCGATCCCGACGCTGGCGCCGATCTCGACCAAATGATTGTCGATCTTGTAACGCTCGCTCAAGTGGTCGACGATGCGCCGGGCAAGACTCGCCGCTTCCTCGGGCGATTTCATGTTCTGCTGGAACACCACGAATTCGTCGCCGCCGAACCGCGCCACGAAATCCTCCGGGCGCAGCATGGCGCGCAACCGATCGGCGACGGCGCACAACAGCTGGTCGCCACAGGGATGGCCCAGGGTGTCGTTGACCTGTTTGAATTGATCGAGATCGACAAACAGCAATGCCGACATTTGCTCGGCATCATGCGGGACCGCCAGGAGACGCTCGATTTCGTCGCGGAAATTGACCCGGTTGGGAAGCCCGGTCAGTTCGTCAAACCGCGCCAAATGCGTAATTCTGGCTTCCGCGTTGCGCCGTTCGGTGATGTCCTCGAGCAGCACGACGGCGCCGCCGCCGGCCATCGGCTGGAACGTCCATGACAGCGAGCGGCCGCGGGCCGGATCCGGGTCGGTGGTGATGACGTCGCGCGCCCGTGAATCCTCGATCTCGGAGAGAATAATCTTGCCGCTCGCCGCCGAGATCGACCGGGCCTGCACGCAGGCATCGACGATATCGGAGGCGGAGAACTCGCGCTCGACGAAATCGTCGGGCAGCTCCATCATTTCGCTGAACCGATGATTCATCACCGCGAGCTGCCCATCGGCGCGGAACATGCACAGACCATGTGGCATGTTGTTCAACGCAGTATCGAACTGGCCCGCGAGCGCCGCTTCGCGCTCACGCGCCACCACGGCCTGCATGAATATTCTGTGCAGGTTAGCCGAGATTTGCGTGAGAGCCACAAGAAATACGGCGCTCACGACTGACATGGCTATGTAGTAGGGTGTGCCACGCAATGCCAGCGCGATCACCGTTGGACCGAAACAAAGTGCAGCCTGCAGCTGGAATATCCACTGCCGTCCATAGGCCCTCCCCGCACCTCCCGCCACGATCCCGGTGGTGACGGATAAACAAATCATATGGGCCACGGCGTCGTCACTGACCAACAGAGTGGTGGAACACCATGTGCCGATCGCAGCGGCCTGGACCATCGCTCCGATCTGGTAGCGCTTCTTCCACCGCGCAGCTTCATCGGCAGTTAGCGTGGCTTTGCGCGCCTGGTACTGCGCCAAGTCGAACGCGCGAATAGCGCCGGCCACGACGAGAAGCGCGAAACACGCCCAGATCAGATCTGCTCCGGTCTTCAGCGCGGTCAGGGCCGCCGCGATGGCCACGAAGACGATACCCGCGAACAGCGGACCGGGAGCTTCGAACAGCGAATCAATCAACGCCGCGCGAATGGACGGCGATATCTCCCGGTTAGGTATTTCCCGCTGATTGGCAAGCTGCATCTCGAGTCTAAGCGCCCCTTTTCAGGCTCGCAGTTTTACTTGCCGCAGATGAAGTCTTTCTGAGGGAACATCGTTACCGGGATGTTGTCTTTTGCCCGGTGAGGCGGGAATCTGCCCGCTAAATCAGCAGGCTAGGCAAGGTTTGCCTACCAACTGGCCACACGGTCTATTGCCGTGGCGCCGACCTCACGACAGCAGTGGTGACCACGCCGGATCGGACGCGAAGCCGGGGGTGGGAACCCGTTGTTCGTTGCGCCCGGAAATATCCACGGTGAACAAGGAGGGTCCGCCATTGCCGCCGGGATCGCGGAAGAACATCAGGACCCGTCCGTTCGGCGCAAACGTCGGTCCTTCGTTGTGGAACCCGGAGGTGAGAATCCGCTCGCCCGAGCCATCGGGCTTCATGATGCCGATGGAAAACTGTCCGTTGCCCTGCTTGGTGAAAGCGATGTAATCGCCGCGCGGCGACCACACCGGCGTCGAATAGCTGCCTTCGCCGAAGGATATGCGCTGGGCGGATCCCCCCGTCGCCGGCATCACATAAACCTGCGGCTTTCCGCCGCGGTCGGATTCGAAACAGATACGCGTCCCGTCGGGTGCGTAGGACGGCGAGGTATCGATCGCCGGGGTATCGGTAAGGCGCGTGGTCGATTTCGACCGCAGATCCATCACGAACAGGTTCGAGTTGCCGCCCTGTTGCAGGCTCATGATTACCCGCTGGCCGTCGGGCGAGAAGCGCGGCGAGAACGACATGCCCGGAAAATTGCCGACGATCTCGCGCTGCCCGGTCTCGATATTGAGCAGATAGACGCGCGGGTCACCCTGGCCGAATTCCATATAGGTGATTTCCTGGGTCGAGGGCGAAAATCGCGGCGTCAGCACCAGATCGCTGCCGCGCGTCAGATAGCGGACGTTGGCGCCGTCCTGATCCATCAGCGCCAGCCGCTTGACGCGCCGCTCCTTGGCGCCGGTTTCGTCGACGAAGACCACGCGGCTGTCGAAATAGCCTTTCTCGCCGGTCAGGCGCTCATAGATCTGATCGGAAATGATATGCGCGATCCGCCGCCAGTATTCCGGCGAGGTGAAATATTGCTGGCCGGTCAGTTGCTGGCCGGTGGCGACGTCCCAGAGGCGGAATTCGGCCTTTAACCGTCCGTCAGGCTGGCGGGTCATGCGGCCGGTCACCAGCGCTTGCGCGCTGATGGTCTTCCAGTTCTGGAATTGCGGCGCTGCGTCGATGTTGACGACCTTTTCGATATAGGCGGCCTGATCGATCGGGGCGAACAATCCGCTGCGCTTGAGGTTGTTGGTGATCACCTGGGTCACGCCGACACCAACTTCGCCATCCGACGGCGTGCCGGCGACGAAATTGGGTATAGCGATCGGAAGCGGTGCGAAATCACCCTCGGGAATGATCAAGCGCTTTTGCCCGAAGGCATTGCGGACGGGACCACCGGCCAGCACGCCGAGCGAAGCCATTCCGGAAAGTAGCTGCCGGCGGCTCAGGCGAAACGGCATCTCACGCGATTTGTCAGTCATTTGCAGGGGCTTCATTTCATGTCCGCGACCGCAAGGGGCGACCGCCTTCATATCTTTCGTTCGGTGAATACCGGCGCAAAGTATTTCCACTCGTCGAAAAAGGCGGCGGGCAGATTATACGGCTGGCATTCGATGATCGCGCGTAGCGCGCTCTCCTGGTAGACGCGAAGATAAGGCGTGCCCGGCGTACCTTCCGGTACCGGCATCCCTTCAAGCGTACCGTCGCGTTTTAGCCTGATCGTGAACGCGGCTTCGGGATTCTGGCTCTCGATGCCGCCATAAGGTTTCTTCCAGCAGCGCTCGACCTGGGACTGGAACATGGAGCCCCAGGTGGCGGAATTGTCCGCGGCCTTGCCCTTGGCCAGGCCGAGCGCGGCATTGGAATTCAGGGTGTCGCCTGTGGTGGCCTGCCGGGCCGGATCGCGCTTGTCGAGAAGCGCCGCGATCTTCGACTGATCGAAGGTGCGTTCTTTCGGCTTTTGCGGCTGCGGCGGAGGCGTTGTGGCCTGGACTTGCGGCTTCGGCGGCGGCTTCTTCTCTTCCTTCTTCAGGGCTTCCGCGATCGGATCGACCTTGGGCGGATCCGGCTTTTTCTCGATCGGCTTCGGCTCTTCCTTCGGCTTGGCTTCGGCGACCGGCTTGGGCGGATCGGGCTTCTTCTCGACCGGCTTTTCCTCGACCTTTGGCGGCGGCGGCGGCGTCGTGTCGGTCACGACAGGCGCCTTCTCGGTGATCTTGCCGACCGCATCCTCGACGGGCTTCGCCTCGGCAACCTTCTCCACCAGCGGCTTCGGATTTTCCTTTTTGCCGGACTTCATGCCGGCGGCGACCTTGGCCAGCTGATCGGCGGAGATGATGTCGACGGGCAAGGATTCTTCAGGAATCGACTCGAACACTTTGGACGAGAACGACACCAGTCCCCACCCGATCACGAGGACGTGCAGGGCCACAGACGCAACCAGTGTCTTGTCGACCTTCACGCTCTAGGACCCCTGCTCCACTTCGGTAACCAGTGCCAGCCGCTTGAACCCGGCGCCGGACAGTTGCCCCATCACGCGCGCCACGGTTCCGTAATCCGCCTTCTTGTCCGCCCGCATGAATATACGCTCGTCCAGGCCCCCGCGGGCGTCGGTGATCGCCTTTAATTTCGGGATCAGTTCATTCATGGCGACTTCGGTGTCGTTGATGAATACCCGCCCCTTGATATCGACCGAAAGCTGCAGCGGCGTCTTGTCCTGTTCCAGGCTCTTGGCCTGGGTCTGCGGCAGGTCGAGCGGCACGCCGACCGTCAACAGCGGCGCCGACACCATGAAGATGATCAGCAACACCAGCATCACGTCCACCATGGGCGTGACGTTGATCTCCGCCATCACAGCGCGGCGCCGGCCGCGGCGTCCGCCGCCCGGCGAGCCTGCCATGTTCATCGCCATGTTCTGGTGCTCACAATGCGCTCACAATATCCCGATATCGGCCGTTACGCACGCTCGTCGATCTGGCGGGACAGGATGGCTGAAAACTCGTCTGCGAACCCCTCCAGCCGCTGGGCCTGCCGGTTCACCTCGGAAGTGAACTTATTATAGAAGATAGTCGCTGGAATGGCGGCGATAAGGCCGATGGCGGTGGCAAATAGCGCCTCGGCGATGCCGGGGGCCACGACCGCCAGCGAGGTATTCTTGGAAGCGGCAATCGACTGAAAGCTCGACATAATGCCCCAGACCGTGCCGAACAGGCCGACAAACGGGCCCGCCGAGCCGACCGTGGCCAGCACCAGAAGCCGGCGTTCCAGCCGCTCGATTTCGCGGGCGATCGAGACGTTCATGACCTTTTCGATCCGCATCTGAAGGCCGGCGAAGGATCGCGCCTGGCTTTCGAAGGAGCGTTTCCACTCGCGCATCGCCGCGACGAAACAGGCCGCCATCGATTGCGTCGGCTTGGCCGAAAGCGCGCGATAGAGCTCCTCGATCGATTGGCCGGACCAGAATGCCTGCTCGAAGCGATCCATGGCGCGCTTGGTGCGCGAATAGAGGATAATCTTGTCGATCGCGATCGCCCAGACCCAGATGGAGCAGGAGAGCAGCCCCAGCATGACCGCTTTCACGATCCAGTGAGCCTGCAAAAACAGGGCGATCAAGGAAACGTCAGCGGATGGGAGCGGCAAGGCGGACTGCGCCACGTCGGCCGGATTCATAAGCGGTGTCCTCTCAACGCAAGTGTCCCAAATCCTCCGGGAGCCAAATGCTTAGGAAGCAATGGCGGCCCGTTCCACGGCCGCACGAAAAGCGCGGCGGTAAGCGCCAGCGCGAGAGCCGCGTTGTGTCACATGGGAGGCCCGTCCAAAGCCGAGGCTTGCATCCCCTGCCAACGTGTCAAAACGAGGGCTATCCGCGCGTCCTTACGCCGCTAACCAGACGCTAATCATGGTTAACGTCCGGTTACCAAAGGGGATTTTGGCTGTCGGAAATGCCGGCCGTGGGAACGGCGAAAACTGCCCGGAATAGGCCATTATATGGCCGGAACGTATGACCGGAATGAGAAAGCCGTCCGTCTGCTTTTGCAAACGGACGGCTCTCGCGCCATCGGGTCGGTGGGGCGCTGCGCCCTTGAGGCTAAGCCAGGCCGCGTCAGGCCTGGGGCTGGCCGTCAGAGGGCGGAGGCGTCGGACGGGAGCGATGTTGCGCCATGAACTGGTCGAACTCTTCCTTGTCCTTGGCGTGACGCAGGCGATCGAGGAAATCCCGAAATTCGGTCTGCTCCTCCTCGAGGCGCCGCAGGGTCTCCATGCGGTATTCGTCGAAGGCGCGGTTGCCGCTGGACGGCGGACCGAACGGGAAACCGCGGCGCTCCATCCGGTTGCGCATCCGTTCCATCTTGTACTGCATCCGCTCCATCTTGTTCGACCAGCGATCGTGATGACTCCAGCAACCCATTTTTCTGCTCCCGAGTGTGAAAAAGAGAAGGGCAAGGCCGATCGGCCACCAGATGATGAAACCAAGCACGGTCACGGCGATCCAGCCGGGGTGCCATGGTGAATTCAGCATATGGGGGCGGTAAGGCTCTTCAGCGGGGCCGCGCCATCGATTGACATCTGCGGTGTAGGCCATTTCCCTCTCCATGACGGCATCACGCCGTTGTGAATGTAAATAACATTTACATACGTAAACCATCCCGGATTTTTGTCAAGCTGGGCGCCGGCAGCGTCCGCCAATTTATTTTGGAGTGCCCCAAGGACCCGATGGCTGGCCCGATGGTTGGCCGGCCGTCTTTTTATCCGCCGGCTCCTGGGCGGAAGATCTGCGATCGGTCGGGAAGCCGAGCCCGCGCAGATAGATCAGCACTTCCGCTTCCAATAGATCCTCCGCCGACATCGGCAGCTTGCGGCGAGCCGCGTCGCCGCGCGCAAACAGCGACGCCACGCCATGCGACATCGACCAGATATGCAGCGCCATCATCAGCGCCGGCGGCCGCGGCGTGCCGGGCGGCGCCAGCGCGGCGAGCCGCTCCGCGGCCGCCCTGATCACGGCGAAAGCGCGCTCGCTTGCCGCCAATAGCGTTGGATTAAGGTCGACGGGAAGCCCGGATTCGAACATCGCCGAATAGAACGCCGGCTCCTCGCGGGCGAAGGCGAGATAGGCCTTCCCGACCCGCTCGAACGCCGTGACGGTGTCGGGACGGCCGTCGTCCCAGGCCTGAGTCAGGATCGCCTCGAATTGCTCGAAGCCGCGCTGGGCAATGCTTGACAGCAGTTCGTCGCGGTCGCGAAAATGCCGGTACGGCGCCGCCGGGCTGACGCCTGCCATGCGCGCGGCATCGGCAAAGGTGAAGCCGGCCGCGCCTTTTTCCGCAATCAAGCCGAGGGCTGCCTGCAGCAGCGCCTCTTTCAGATTACCGTGGTGATAGCCGCGCTCGGCGCGGCCCTGTTCCTTGCGCCAGCTCATGTGAAAGGCTTTTACATGAGCCGGCCGTCGAGGTCACTAGGTACTCGGGTTTGCCCGGTGCTAATGCCCGGACCTGGTTTGCAATTCGGTAAACCCGGCCGCGGCCTCCTGGACGTCGGCGGGAAAGTCCGACATTTCCTGGACCTGGCGGATTTCGATGATTTCGTTGTTGGAGGCCGGGCAATGCTTGGCCCAGGCGATCGCCTCCTCCCGCGACTTCACGTCGATCATCCAGTAGCCGCCCAGCACTTCCTTCGACTCGGCAAACGGCCCGTCGGTCACGACCGGCTTGCCGCCGGCGAACGAAACCCGCGCGCCCATCGAGGGCGGGTGCAGCCCGTCCAGCGTGATCAGCACACCGGCTTCCTTCAGCGCCTCGTTGTATTTCATCATCGCGGCGACCGCCTCCGCGGGCGGCATCGCGCCAGGTGCTGCGGTCTCGTAACCCCTCGGAATCATCAACATCATGAATTGCATCAAAGCTCTCCGTTCCTTGTTCAGCTCGACAGGCCCCGGACGAGCCGGCGCGTCTCAGAAAAGACGATCGGGGTTTTGCGGCACCGACATGTCCTGCGGAATTATTTCGGAAGCTAATTGCCGCCATGTTCGGGCGCACATATTCACCCTCCTCCCGCGAGCGCTTGCGAGCGGTGGGGAGGGTCGACCGTCATAGCGAAGCGCAGACGGTCGGGGTGGGGGCTCTTCTTTTTACTTCTTTGCTGAGTGGCTCGAGAGAAAGTTCCCCCACCCCCGACCCCTCCCCGCCACTTCGCTGCGCGAAGCGGAGGGAGGGGAGATGAGAGGCGCGGCTCAATCGTCAACGGGCTGATACATAGAGGTCCAGAAATCCGTGAATACGCGCGGCGGCTGTGGCGAATCCATCATCCGCTGGGTGAGCAGAATGCCGGTGAGTTGCTCGCGCGGGTCGGAATACCAGGAGGTTCCATAGCCGCCGTCCCAGCCGAACCGGCCGGGCGCGGCATTGGGATCGTCGAGCTTTTTGAAGACGGACATTCCGAAACCCCAGCTTCTCGACTCGCCCAGGAACAATTGGGATTCCTGCTTGTTTTCCGACGAGATCTGGTCCGTCGTCATCAACTCCACCGATGTCGGCGACAGGATGCGCTCGCTTCCAAGATGGCCGCCGTTCAGCAGCATCTGCGCGAAGGCATTGAAATCGTCCGCGGTCGATACCAGCCCTGCGCTGCCATTTTCAAAGACCGGCGGGCTCGAGAATTTACCGGTCACCGGATAGTCGAAGACTTTCAGCTTTTGCGTCGCAGGGTCTCGGGCATAGCAGGTCGCGAACCGATGATGTTTGTCCGCGGGCACATAGAACCCGGTATCTTTCATTCCCAACGGTACAAAGATGCGATCGCGCAGGAACTCCCCGAACGTCACGCCGGCCACCCGCGCAATCAGGACGCCAAGGATCTCGGTTCCGGCGTTATACAGCCAGCGTTCGCCCGGCTGATAGATCAGCGGCAGGCTGCCGTAACGCCGCATCAGTTCGTCCGGTGGAAAGGACGGAAATACGGGCCCTGGCGCAAACCCGGCTTCCGCAATCGCCTTCTGGATCGGAAAGCGATCCGGAAATACCGGAATCATGCCGTAGCCGCACCGGAACGCCAGCAGATCGCCAAGCGTGATAGCGCGTCTCGCCGGCACCGTTTGATGGATCGGCGCATCGATCGCGAGCAGTACCTTGCGATTGGCAAGTTCCGGCAACCATCGATCGACGGGATCGTCGAGCCGCAATTTATTTTCCTCGACCAGGATCATCGCGGCGGCCGCGGTGACCGGTTTGGTCATCGAGGTGATGCGAAAAATGGTGTCGCGCGTCATCGGCAGACCATCGAATGCAAGGCGGCCTATCGCATCGACATGGACTTCGCCACGGCGGCTCACCAGCGTCACCAGGCCGGGCATGTCGCCGCTTTCGACATGGCCGGTCATGACGTCGTGTATTCGATTGAGCGTCTTCGAAAGGCCGTCCGCGTTAGTCATCCAGATAACTCCGGTTCAATTTTCTCGTTGTCGCACGAAGGCGCCGTTCTGATAGGTGGCGCCGAAATAGACGTCAATGCGCTTGATCCTGTCGCCTTCGAAGGGCTGGCCGCCATTGTTCGATCGGGACGTCCTTGGGGTCATTCACGGTCATCGCATTCGGCCCTTTGTGTTGCTGGGATTGCGCGGCTATGAAAGCAGACGCTTGCCTTCCGTGCTAGAGACCGCGCGACAATCACAAACGATGGAACACTCATGACCCCTGCCCCGCAAAAAGTCGCGCTGGTGACGGGCGCCGCACGCGGCATCGGGCTTGCCGTGGCCAGGCGTTTCCTCGGCGAGGGCTGGCGCGTGGCGCTGCTCGACATCGAGGGCGAACTCCTGGGCAAGAGCGTGGAAGCGCTGGCGGCGCCCGATCGTACGCTCTCGCTGCAATGTGACGTCTCCGATGCGAAGGCGGTGGTGCGCGCGTTCGCGGAAATCGAGGGGCGATTCGGCCGGCTCGACGCGCTGGTCAACAATGCCGGGATCGCGGTGTTCGCGCCGCTTCTGGAGACATCCGACGCCGACTGGAGCCGTGTGCTGGAGGTCAACCTCACCGGGCCGTTCCTGTGCACCAAGGCGGCCGTGCCTTTGATGCGCGAACATGGCGGCGGCGCGATCGTCAATATCACTTCGATTTCCGCGGTGCGTGCTTCCACGCTGCGCTCGGCCTACGGCACCAGCAAGGCCGGGCTTGCGCATCTGACAAAACAGCTCGCGGTCGAACTGGCTTCGCTCGGCATCCGCGTCAACGGCGTCGCGCCCGGCCCGGTCGACACCGCGATGGCGAAAGCCGTCCACACCCCGGAGATCCGCGCCGACTACCACGACGCTATCCCGCTCAACCGCTACGGCCTCGAGGAAGAACTGGCGGAAGCCGTGTTTTTCCTTTGCAGCGATCGCGCAAGCTACATCACCGGGCAGATTCTCGCCGTCGACGGCGGCTTCGACGCCGCCGGCATCGGATTGCCGACACTGCGCGGCGAGAGACGAAACGGGTAACGCTTCATCTCGTTCATGGGCGATCTGTCCTGATTTTTTCAGAATCCTTCGCCGGCGCAGCATGACCTCCCCGGCTCAAGCGCCTAAGCTAACCGGGCGCGGCGATGGTCCGGCGCCGTAGACAACGCTGAAACTGAACACCGGATCGGGGGAGTTTCGCGCCATGTCGGGAACGCTCATCAACCTCATCATCCAGATCATCAGCGGGGCCATCGGTGGCAACGTCGCCGCGGGTGCGGCCAAGAACATCGATCTCGGTACGCTCGGAAACACCATCGCGGGTGCCATCGGCGGCGGCGCCGGGGGACAGATCCTCGGCATGCTGATTCCCATGCTCGCCAATTCCGCCTCGACGCCGGATATCGGCAGCATCATCGGACAGGTGGCCGGTGGCGGCGTTGCAGGCGCCGTTCTCACGGCGATCGTCGGTGCGATCAAGAACCGGGCGGCCTGATCGACTGCGATCCCAAGCTAGCCGATGACCAAACGAATGCGCGCCCCGGCCGGGGCGCGCTAACGCATGCGCTGGGATCGAGACCGCACTACCCGCGCCGGTTGACGCCGACGACACGCCAGCCATTGTCGAGGCGATCGATCTGCGTCAGCGACAGCGGATCGATCGCAAAGCGCAGCGCGGCGTCGGGCAAAAGATCGAGCGCGACGGCGAGCACCGCGCGGATCGTGCCGGAATGGCGACCTTCGCCGAGGCCGGTGTTTCCGGCGCAGACAAGTGACGAAACCTTGCCGCCCGAATTGCCGTTGATAATCTGGTCTGGTCAAACGGATCCGAAGACTTCGCCCATGGCACGAATGGCAATCCTGAAGGCAATCTTTCTTTGTGCGGTCCTGGGCGCGCTCGTCCCGTCGCCGGCGCAAGCCGAGGTGCGCATCCTTGCGAGCCCGGGCGGACAAGTCGGCCCGTTTCTCGACCTGTTCGAGCGGGTGCGCGATTCGG
Organism: uncultured Alphaproteobacteria bacterium; assembly: GCA_963753875.1. GTDB lineage: Bacteria > Pseudomonadota > Alphaproteobacteria > Rhizobiales > Xanthobacteraceae > Bradyrhizobium. The sequence continues at coordinate 85,148 of CAVWDY010000018.1, forward strand.
GCGAACGCGTCGTGATCGACGGCCCCTGCCTTTCGGCCTGCACGCTGGTGCTGAGCATGGTGCCGAACGAGCGTATCTGCGTGACACGCCGGGCGGTGCTGGGATTTCATGCCGCGCGGTCGATCGACCGGCGCGGCCGGATGTATGCCGAGCCGGAGGCCTCCGAACTTGTGCTGCAGGCCTATCCCGCCGCGGTGCGGGGCTGGATTCGTCACCGCGGCGGATTGACTTCGCGGCTGCTTCTGCTGCGCGGACGCGAACTCGCGGCGATCTATCCTTCCTGCCGATGAGGGACGATCAGCCCTCTGGCGGGCAGTTGACCATCCAGGGGATGCCGAACTGATCGGCACACATGCCAAATCCCTTGGAGAAGAACGTCTTGCCGAACGGCATGTTCACGCTGCCGCCCTCCGACAGCGCCTTGAACTTGCGCTCGGCGTCCGCGGGATCCTTGACCGTCAGCGAGACCGAAAAGCCCTGCGGTTTGTGGAAATGATCGGGAGGTGCATCGGACGCCATCAACACCTGGCCATCGATCGAAATCCGGGCGTGCATGATTTTCTTCTTGCGTTCCGGCTGCGTTGGCATTTCTTCCGGCGCCTCTTCATTTCTCAACAGCACCTCGATCTTGGCGCCGAGCACTTTTTCATAGAACTTGAACGCCGCTTCGCAATTGCCGTCGTAGAACAGATAGGGATTGATCTGCATCTCTTCCTCCTTGGTGATGAACGCTTCGAATAGGTTTGGCTATTTCTCGGTGAGCTTTTTCAGGTTGGCGAGACCGATCTCGAAATCCTGGTCCAGGAACCGACGAAGTCCTCATCGTGGTAGCAAAGGATGGCGTAGAGCATAGGCAAAGGTTCCTGTCTGGTACTGGTGTCCCGAATTCGATGTTCGCTCAACGTTGCGGCATCTGGTTTAGCGAACTTCGAATTCAAAGGGACACCAGAAAACGACAACGATAGTGTGGTTCGGGTTCAGAAGTTCTCTTGACGAACTCGCGGCCGCTGTGAAGAGAATTTCTGAACCCCCCACGCTATGACGGGCGAGTATGCCCGGGGCCGACAGCTGAACGAAATATTTTGTGATGGAAACATGCCCCGGTATGGTCACCCAGAACTCCCTCGGTAGGACGCAAAATTGCGATGAATAAAGGTACGCTCGCGCTGCTCATTCACGGCGGGACCGAAAACTGGTCGCCTGCGCGCTGGAAGCGCCGGTTTGACGAGGTGTGCGGGGACCGCCGGGTCTGGCTGCTGGCGGAAGGGAACGGCGATCCCGCCGATGTCCAATACGCCGCCGTCTGGAAGCCGGCCCCGGGCGAGCTTGCGGCATTTCCGAACCTGCGGGTCATTTTCAATCTTGGGGCGGGCGTCGATGCGCTGATGGCCGATTCGTCGCTGCCGAAAGTGCCGCTGGTTCGCGTCGCGGTCGGCGATCTCACCCATCGGATGACGGAATATGTCGTGCTGCATGTGCTGATGCACCACCGGCAGGAACTCTACTTGCGCGCCAGCCAGCGCGAAAACCGCTGGCAGCCGAAGTTTCAATGGCCGGCCGGCGCCATTTCGGTCGGCATCATGGGCCTTGGCACGCTCGGATCCGATGCCGCCGACGTATTGAGACGGATCGGCTTTCGCGTGGCGGGCTGGAGCAACAGCCCCAAGGCGATCGCCGGCATCCAATGCTTTCACGGCAAGGGGGAGCTCGATGCGTTTCTGCAACGGACCGACATTCTGGTCTGCCTGTTGCCGTTGACGCCGGATACGCGGCACATCCTCAACCGCGATCTGTTTGCCAGACTGAACCGAACCGGTCCAATGGGCGCGCCGGTCGTGATCAATGCCGGACGGGGCGGGCTGCAGAACGAAGCCGACATCCTGGCGTGCCTCGACGACGGCACGCTTGGCGCCGCATCGCTCGATGTCTATGCCACCGAGCCGCTCCCACCCGATAGCCCGTTCTGGACGCATCCGAAGGTTGTTCTGACGCCGCACAACGCCGCCGACACCGATCCCGACGAAATATCGCGATACGTCGCGCGCCAGATCGCGCGTTATGAGGCCGGCGGCGCGCTGGAGAATCTCGTCGATCCCGCGCGAGGGTATTAACGACTCACTGTCGTCCGCGAAGGCGCGAACGACGCCGGGCAAATTCAAAACGGGCTCTCGCCCAATCCCGGCAACATCCGCCGGTCTCGGCCCCGGCGCGGGCCAGTGAAAGCGGCGGTCTTTTTCGGCAATGGTGACATCGTTGATGCTGGCTTCGCGCCGGCGCATCAAGCCGTGTTCGTCGAACTCCCACTGCTCGTTGCCGTAGGAACGATGCCACTGCCCGGCAGCGTCATGCCATTCGTATTGAAAACGCACGGCGATACGGTTGCCATCGAACGCCCAAAGATCCTTGATCAGGCGATAGTCGAGCTCCCTCGCCCATTTGCGGGTGAGAAAGGCCACGATCGCGGCGCGGCCCTCGAAAAATTCCGAGCGGTTGCGCCAGCGGCTGTCCTCGGTATAGGCCAGCGCGACGCGCTCGGGGTCGCGCGAATTCCAGGCGTCTTCCGCCATGCGGGCCTTCTGTGCGGCGGTTTCCCGGGTGAAGGGTGGAAGCGGCGGGCGCGACATGGTGACCTCGTATTTTGGTGAGGCCGCCAGTCTATCGCCGCGGCTTGCGGTGTCGATGGCCGTCTGCCTATCGACCGATAGCTATGTCAAATCAGCCTTCATCAACGTTCGCAGCGATTTCGGGATCGGCTGCGCCCGCCCCTCGCTGATGAAGGCGACGCGCACCTGCGCCGTGACCAGCACATCCTCGCCGCGCCGTACCTCCTGCGCCAGCGTGATCGAGGCGCCCTTCACGACGACCGGCCAGGTCACCACGTCGAGCACGTCGTCCATCCGCGCCGGCTTGAGAAAGTCGATCTGCATCGAACGCACCACAAAGGCAAAACCCGGCGTTTCCACCTGCGCTTCCGCGAACAGCGCGTGCTGCTCGGCGCCCATCAGCCGCAGATGATTGGTGCGGCCGCGCTCCATGAAACGAAGGTAATTGGCGTGATAGACGATGCCGGAGAAGTCCGTGTCCTCGTAATAAACACGGACCTGCATGTGATGACGGCCGTCACGGATCTCGCCGTCGAGGGACAACATCGCATCAGGCATTTCCCGCGCCCCTCTCCGCGGAGGCCAGCGGCAAAACATGGTCGCGTGTCAGCGGCGCCAGCAGGATATCGGGAGGCGCCGAAGGATCGATCCAGATCGTCTCGTCAATCTCGCGGCTCGGCGTGATAGCGCCGGCCACATCGATCCCGTACAGGCACGCCTGCACCCGAAAGCCCGGTTCATTCGCGGCGATGGCGTCGAACTCGCCGAGCGGCCTGACCGAAGCACGGACCACGTCACAACCGAGTTCCTCCGCGATCTCGCGTGAGAGAGCCGAGATATCGTCTTCGCCGGGGTCGCGCTTGCCGCCCGGCTGCATGAACGCGATCGTTCCGCGCTTGCGCACCAAGAGCACCCGGCCCGCAGCATCGCATATCAGCGCCGCGACGATCTTGATCGTGCCGGTATCCATCACTCGTCCTCGCTCCCGGTCCCGAACAATCCGAATTGCGCCGGATCGCGCGCGGGCTCGGCGAGGCCGAGATGCCGGAACGCGTGCGAGGTCAAAAGACGCCCGCGCGGGGTGCGCTGCAGATAGCCGCACTGGATCAGAAACGGCTCGATGATGTCCTCGATCGCATCGCGCGGCTCCGACAGCGCCGCCGCCATGGTTTCCACGCCGACCGGACCGCCACCGTAATTCATCGCAATCGTCGTGAGATAACGCCGGTCCATGGCATCGAGGCCGGCGGCATCGACTTCCAGCGCGCTCAGCGCATTGTCGGCAATCGCACGATCGATCGAGGCAGCATCCGCGGCGGAGGCAAAATCCCGCACCCGCCGCAACAACCGTCCCGCGATCCGCGGTGTGCCGCGGGCACGGCGCGCGATCTCATTGGCGCCATCCGGCGTCATGCCGATCTGGAGCACGCGGGCGCCGCGGGTGACGATCTTTTCCAGTTCTTCCTCAGTGTAGAAATTCAGCCGCACCGGAATCCCGAAACGGTCGCGCAGCGGATTGGTCAGAAGGCCTGCGCGCGTGGTCGCGCCGACAAGGGTGAATTTTGCCAGTTCGATCTTGACCGAGCGCGCCGCAGGTCCCTCGCCGATGATGAGGTCGAGCTGGAAATCCTCCATCGCCGGATAGAGCACTTCCTCGACCGCCGGGCTCAGGCGATGGATTTCGTCGATGAACAGGACATCGCGCTCTTCGAGATTGGTCAGGAGTGCGGCGAGATCGCCGGCCTTGGCGATCACGGGGCCGGAGGTGGCGCGAAAGCCGACGCCGAGTTCGCGTGCGACGATCTGCGCCAGCGTGGTCTTGCCCAGACCAGGAGGACCGACGAACAGCACATGGTCGAGCGCCTCGTTACGTTTGCGCGCGGCCTCGATGAAGATCGAGAGGTTCTTGCGCGCCTGCGCCTGGCCGACGAACTCGGACAGGAGCTGCGGGCGCAGCGAGGTATCGCCGACATCGTCGGTGCGGCGTTCGGGCGTGACGATGCGGGAGGGCGGGGTCATGCGGTAAGCATAGCACGAAGCTGCGCCTCCCTCTCCCTGCGTGGGAGAGGGTCGGGGTGAGGGGGACTCTCCACAGAGTCGGACTCGCGGAGAGCCCCCCTCACCCGGATCGCCAGAGGCGACGTAGCCGAAGCTTTGCTTCGGCGTTCTCTTCCGAGAACGGCCGCCGAAGGCGGCCTATGCTCTCCCCGCAAGCGGGGCGAGGTAAGAAGGGGATGTGCGCTCGGAGCTGAAGTCCATTGATTCACTTCGCCAGCTCCTTCAGCCCGAGCCGAATGAGCTGCGCGGTCTCGGCGTTTTCACCGGCGCTGCGCGAGGCCGCGGCGATCGCGGCCGCCGCCTGCGGCTGGCCGTAACCGAGATTGACCAGTGCCGAAATCGCGTCGGTGACCGGGCGCGGCGCACGATCATGGTCGATCGCACCCGAAAGATGCACCAGCGCCGGATCGACGTTGGCGAAGGCCGGCGCCTTGTCCTTCAATTCGGTGACGATGCGCTCGGCGACTTTCGGGCCGACGCCGGGCGTGCGCGTCACCGCAGCCTTGTCGCGCAGCGCGATCGCGTTCGCAAGTTCCGTCGGCGGCAGGGTGCCGAGCACCGCGAGTGCCACCTTGGCGCCAACGCCCTGCACGGTCTGCAGCAACCGAAACCACTCACGTTCGATATCGCTGCGAAACCCGAACAACCTTATTTGATCCTCGCGCACATAGGTTTCGATCGAGAGCACCGCGGCCTCGCCGGGCGACGGCAGCGCCTGTAGCGTGCGGCCGGAGCAATGCACCTGATAGCCGACGCCGCCGACGTCGAGGATGACAAAATCCTCGCCGTAGGAGTTGATCAGGCCCTTGAGTTTGCCTATCATACCTCCACCACCCTCAGCCGCAGTGCCGCGCTCTGGCGGTGATGCGCATGCGTAATCGCGATGGCGAGCGCGTCCGCGGCATCGGGAGATTTCGGCTCGGCCTTGGGCAGCAGGATCTTCAGCATCACCAGAATCTGGCTTTTATCGGCGTGGCCGGCGCCGACCACGGTTTTCTTCACCTGGTTCGGCGCGTATTCCGCGACCGATATCCCGAACATCGCCGGCGCCAGCATGGCCACGCCGCGCGCCTGGCCGAGCTTTAGCGTGGCGACGCCGTCCTTGTTGACAAAGGTCTGTTCGACGGCGGCTTCAGCGGGACGGAGATCGCCGAGCACGGCGGCTAGTCCCTCGTGAATTGCCAACAGGCGGCTTGCCAGCGGCAGGCCTTCCGGCGGTTCCACCGAGCCGCAGCCGATGAAAACAAGCCGGTTGCCCTCGATCTCGATCACACCCCAACCCGTGCGGCGCAGGCCGGGATCAATGCCGAGGATGCGGACGGGCTGGCGAATTGGCTGAGAGATCATGGGATATTGATAACGCCGGAGGCGGGTATGCGAAATAGACTACTGGCCGTCATACCCCGCGAAAGGTGTATCCCGTACGCCGAGACGTCTGCGATAAATCTCGAACTCGCGGAGTACTGGATCGCCCGGTCATCCGGGAAAAGACGCGCTTCGCGCTCTTGCCGGGCGACGACAGCGGAGAATGGAGCAACTCGCCGGGCTAATCAGCCGCCCATCTTGGCGACCAGCGCGTCCGAAACCTCGAAATTGGCATAGACGTTCTGCACGTCGTCGTGCTCGTTCAGGAGATCGATCAGCTTCAACAGCTTCTCGCCGGTCTCGTCGTCCACCGGCAACGTGTTTTGCGGCTTCCAGGTCAGCGCCGCCTTGCGGGCCTCGCCGAATTTCGCCTCCAGCGCCTTGGCGACTTCGCGGAATGTTTCCTGCGAGGCGTAGACCTCGTGGCCATTCTCGCTTGATACGACGTCGTCGGCGCCGGCCTCGATCGCCGCCTCCAGCATGGCATCGTCGGATGCAACCTTGGCGTCGTACTCGATGACGCCGGTGCGATCGAACATGAACGCGACCGAACCGGTTTCGCCGAGATTGCCGCCCGACTTGGTGAAGTAGGAGCGGATATCGGACGCGGCGCGGTTGCGGTTGTCGGTCAGCGCCTCGACGATCACGGCGACGCCGCCCGGACCATAACCCTCGTAACGGATCTCGTCGTAGTTCTCGCTGTCCCCGCCAATCGCTTTCTTGATGGCGCGCTCGATATTGTCCTTCGGCATGTTCTCCTGGCGCGCCGCGATCACGGCTGCGCGCAGGCGCGGGTTCATGGCGGGATCGGGCGTGCCAAGCTTCGCAGCGACCGTGATTTCCCGCGCCAGCTTGCCGAACACTTTCGATTTTTGGGCGTCCTGCCGGCCCTTGCGGTGCATGATGTTCTTGAACTGGGAATGTCCGGCCATGCGGTTTCTTTCGGGATTCGTCCGGGTTGTTTTGGGTGGAAAGCGCGGCGTTATAGGCCGGTGACCTGCCAAAATCAAAGATTTGCCTGCGTTTTCGGTAACGCAGTAGTGCCAATTGCGAGGCAATTGTTAACCCTGATTTCATGACGCAATGGGAGGATACCGGCCTCATATTCGAATTGCCGAAGGAATCCATGGCGTTTGGTTTGTTTAAAAAACGTCCGCCGGAACCGCCAAGCTTTGAGCAGGAAACAATCATTGAGTTTATCGACCCAAAGGAACGCGGCGATGTCGGTTGCACAGGCCACAAGACAAGACGGCGCGGCAGCCGTCCCCTCGGACGCTGAACACCTCGTCGATCGGCTTTCGAACCGGATCGGCGGCCTCGGGGTCGAGCTCGCCGACGTCGCAGGAAACCTGCGGGAAGTCGCCGGCCGCGTTTCCACCCAATCCGACCGTTTCGGGCAACTGCAGCAGACCGCCGAAACGATGGTTTCCGCCAACCACGATATCGCAACCGCGTCGCAGGCGGTGCAAACCGCGACATCCGCCGCCGTCGGCGAAATCATGCAATCGCGCGCCGTGGTGGAGACGGCGGTGCAGCATATCGCCGAATTGATCGAAGCGGTCGGCCGCATCGAACACCGTCTCGGCGCCGTCGGAACCGCGCTCGCGCAGGTGGCCAAGGTGTCGGGCTCGATCGAGGCGATTGCGAAGCAAACCAACCTCTTGGCGCTGAACGCGACCATCGAGGCCGCCCGCGCCGGCGCCGCGGGACGAGGCTTTGCGGTCGTCGCCAACGAAGTGAAGAGCCTCGCCGAAGCGACGCGCCAGGCGACGCATCTGATCGGCGATACCGTCCGCGATCTCGACGGCCAGGTCGGCAATCTGATCGGCGAGAGCGGCGACGCCTCGCTGCGGGCCAAGAACGCCGGCGAAGGCGCCGGGCAGATCCAGGACATTATCGTTCGCGTCCAGGACGGCTTCACCGCGGTCAACCAGGAGATCGACGGGGTCGCCAAGGCGGCGACCTCCAACCTCGCGCACTGCGACATGGTGATCGACGAACTCGGCCATCTCGCCAAGGGCGTCGATCTGTCCTCGATCGACCTCAAGCATGCCGACGACCGGGTCGCCAAGCTGCTCGACCTTTCCGAGCACCTCATCGAACTGATCGCCGATAGCGGGGTCGAGACATCCGACGCGCCGCTGATCCGCGTTGTGGTCGACACGGCGAAACAAATTTCAGCGGCGTTCGAGACGGCGGTTGAGCGCGGCGACATCAGCCTTGACCAATTGATGGACGAGAACTACCGCGAAATTCCGGGCACCGATCCCAAACAATACTTGACCTCCTATGTCGCGTTCACCGACCGGATCCTGCCGCCGATCCAGGATCCGCTTCAGAAGGCCGACCCACGCATCGTATTCTGCGTGGCGTGGGCCAAGGGCGGCTATCTTCCCACCCACAATCCGAACTACCGCCTGCCGCAGGGGCCCGACCCGGTCTGGAACAACGCCAACTGCCGCAACCGGCGGCTGTTCGACGATCGGGCGGTGAAGAAGGTGGCGGCGAACACGAAGCCGTTTCTCCTGCAGACCTACCGGCGCGACATGGGCGGCGGCAATTTCGTCCTGATGAAGGACCTCTCTTCTCCAATCTCCGTCCGCGGCCGCCACTGGGGCGCGTTCCGCATGGGCTTTCGGCAGTCCTGAAGCCGGGGCTACGGAAGTGCGCCCCCTCTCCCGCTTGCGGGGGTCCGAGGCGAGCGAAGCTCGCTCTCGAGGTTGGGGTGGGGGTGCTTCCGCAAAACACGCTGGTCGAGCGGATAGGCCTTCCCCCACCCGCCGCGCTTTGGCGCGCAATTGCGCCGCCAAGCGCGTCGACCTCCCCCGCAAGCGGGAGAGGTGAAGTAAACCCGCCGACTGACCAATTCAATCAAATGCCATCCCGCCCTACTCAAACTTGCCGCCATCGCCGACATTGGGCGCGATCCGGCGGGCCATCGCAAGACCGGAGAAAGCCAGCGCCGTAAACACCGCGCCGGCGAGGAAGGTGCTCTGGGGTCCGACGTGCTCCCACAATTCTCCCGCCAGCACGCTGGCGACCAGAAGCGAAAGTCCGCTGAGCAGGTTGAACATCCCGTAGGCCGTGCCGCGCAACTCGGGCGGAGCCGTGTCGGCGACGAGAGTGGCAAGCAGCCCCTGCGTGAACCCCATATGCAACCCCCACAAGGCTACGCCCGCGGCGACGCCGGCGAGACCGTTCGTGAACGCGAGCACCAGGTCGGCCGCCACCAGGAAGCCGAAACCGATGCTGAGAAGGATGATGCGGTTGACGCGATCCGACAATGCGCCGGCTGGATAGGCCGCGAACGAATAGACGAGATTCATCAGCACCAGGACCAGCGGCACCAGCGTCACCGGCAGACCGACCGCCTGGGCCCTCAAGATCAGGAAGGCCTCGCTGAACCGCGCCAACGAGAACACCACCGCAATCCCGACGACAAACCAGTAGGCGAGGCCAAGGCGCTTCAGTTCAGCGGCGCTCAAAGGCGACTTCACCTTGCGAAGCCCGGCAGGGCGCTCGGGTTCATCGATCGCGAGAACCAGCAGCGCCACGCAGAGAAACGCCGGAATAACCGCGATCCAGAACACGGTGCGGAAATTGTTCGCCGTCAGCCACATCAGCCCGACGGCCAGCGCCGGGCCGATAAAGCCGCCCGCGGTATCCAGCGATTGACGCAGTCCGAAACTCGCGCCGCGCAAATGCGCCGGCGTAACATCGGCAATCAACGCATCGCGAGGCGCCCCCCGGATGCCCTTGCCGATGCGATCGACGAAGCGTGCGGCGACCAGCCAGCCGACCGATGGCGCCAGCGGAAATATCGGCTTGGTGAGTGCCGCCAATCCATAGCCGATGACGGCGAGTAGTTTGCGCTTGCCCAGCCAGTCCGAGACCGCGCCGGAAAATACCTTCATGATCGAGGCCGTTGCTTCGGCGATGCCTTCGATAAATCCGACCGTCACCATCGACGCGCCGAGCACCTGGACAAGATAGACCGGCAACAGCGCGTGGATGATCTCGGAGGACGTGTCCATCAAGAGCGAGACGAAGCCGAGCGCCCACACCGCCGGCGGAATTTCGCGAAGCCGGGCAAACCGGGGTTCTGCAGTATTGTTCGCCATGATTTCCGCGTGCCGGGACTGAGGACAACAAGCTATTGCAAGGCGCGATGTCGTCGTTTGTTCATTTGGGCTCTCTATAAACGCCGGAACTGGCAAATATACCAGTCGGGGGTTTGACATGAGCGGTGAGCATCCGGAACTCGACGAATTGCAGGCCGCCTACAGGGAAGCGGTCGAGCAGTGGGTCGCCTCCATTCGCAAGGAGGAGGCGCTTGCTTCCGTGAACCACGATGTCGCCGACGTCGACCGCTGGGAGGCGGCGCATTTCGAAGAGGACGATAGGCGCACCAAAGTGAAGGACGCAAAGGCGAAGTACGAAGACGCATTGCGGGAAAAGTTCTTCGGATTCTAGCGTTCGAGGCCGGACGTGCTTCTTCCGATTCGGTTTTCAAAGAGCCATGCACGGGCGCTTCGAGTTACCTCGCCCCGCTTGCGGGGAGAGGTCGAATTGCGCTCGGCGATGCGAAGCATCGTCCGATGCAATTCGGGTGAGGGGGACTCTCCGCGCTGGCAGTCCGTGGAGAGTCCCCCTCACCCCGACCCTCTCCCCGCAAGCGGGGCGAGGGAGAAGACACGGCTTCGCATTCTCGCGGCGCGAAGCGTCCGAGCTATGCATGATCCTTTGCCCCTCGAAAAAACAGAGGGCGCAGGGAATGCCGGGCGACCGATGCGCCCGATTGCCGCGCGTGCAATGATAGCGATAGAACGCACACGCGTTAGTCAGGTCACACCGAAATCACCCGGCATTCCCCGCGCAATGGTTTGACGGCTTATATCGTGCTCTTGTGTCTGCAAAATCTGCCAGAATGTGCGAACGGGCGGCTTTGACCAGCCGCCCGTCGCTGGATCTGAGCCCGTGGTGCTCAAAGGCCGCAAGAGCCTGACGGGGAGCGAGGGACAGATCCGGTGTCTTCCTCAACCCGAACAGTTGCATGGGCTTAGAGCCCGAACCGAGCAAGGAAGGGAGTTGGATGATGACACAAAACGGTTTGGTTGTCGCCGGTATCGATATCGCCAAGGACAAGGCGGATGTGAGCATTCGCGCGCTGTCTCAACGGCAAACGTTCCCAAGCACCGCGGAGGGACGGCGGCAGTTGATCTCCTGGCTTCGCAAGCACAAGGTGACCAAGGCAGTGATGGAGGCAAGCGGGGGATATGAGCGCGGATGGGCCAGGGCGCTGCGCGAGAAGGATATCGAAGTTCGTATTGTTGACCCCAAGCGGGTGCGCCACTTCGCCCAGTCCGCTGGGCGACTGGCCAAGAATGACGTCATCGACGCTGACACGATCGCCTGGTTTGGCGAGATATTCGGCGAGGCGCCAAGCCAGGCCCACGATGCTGCGTGCGAGACGCTTCGACAGATGGTGAATGCGCGCCAGGGGTTGCTCGATATAAGGACCATGCTGGGCAACAAAGGCGAGCAGGATGTGCCGGAACCGGTGCAAAAAAGCCATGCGCGGCTGTTGAAGAACATAGCCGTCGAGCTCGCCAATCTCGAGGCGGCGATCACCGCCATGATCAAGGCCACGCCGCATTTTGCCAAGCGCGCCGAGATCATCGAGAGCGTGCCGGGGCTTGCCGGCACGACGTCTGCCGGCCTCATCGCAGCGATGCCGGAATTGGGCCAGGTGAGCAACGAGGCCATCTCCGCCTTGCTGGGCGTCGCGCCTTACGATGATGATAGCGGTAAACGGCGGGGCGAGCGCCAGATCAAGGGTGGACGCCGCAAGGTCCGCAATCTGTTCTACATGGCATGCCTGGGAGCGGCGACCCGGCACAACCCGGCGCTCAGGGCCTTCTATCGTCGCCTGATCGCCAAGGGCAAAAAGGCAAAGGTTGCGCTGGTCGCCTGCATGCGCAAGCTGATCGTCATTCTCAACATCATGATCGCCCGCGGCGAGAAATGGGATGCCAGTCGCTATGCGGTGGGCTAACGAGTGCGCCACGCTCGCGCTCGGCATTCGGCCGAGCGCTTGCAAAGCCCAACAGACCGGTGAGCGGATGGGGTCAAGGCCGGCAGCCGCCGGAGGCGGTGGCGCGCAGCGCCAGCCTTGAGGCCAGCCGATCACAGGTCTACGGTTTCATCACGTTCTCCCTGGTGACCGGGCTTGTTTGCCACCATCGCCCGCGGAGTCTTCCCGCGAACTTGACGCCAGCGTCGGGGCGTCAGGACCACACGACTTCGCCGTCCGCGCTGGCGCCGCTCGTCAGCGCGCCGCCATCGCGTCCACCGCATCCCGCACCCAACGTCCGTGACGACCGCGATACGCCCCTCTTGCGGGACGGGATGGCTCGACTCATGAAGTGATTTGGGTCAGGCGCAAAAGGAAATATTTTTGCAAACGGGGCTGGACAGCCGAATGGCCGCGGAGCCCGTCGGGCAAATCACCAGGGGCCGTTCGACCCGACCAGCCATCTCGTGACCCGCTTGGTATCGCCACGTCGACTGAATCCCGCGTGGGGGCCATTATTTCAAATTAATAGCCGGACACCGATGGCTTACTGCCGCAACAATTGCGACTGAAAGCTTCATCTGCAATTTGTTCTCCTCAAATTTTGAGAGCCATGAACAGACATGGTTTTAATTCAATTATTTGATCAGCGCACGCTGAGGCTGATCCTGTAGGAACTGTAGGAGCAGCTTGCTCACTTCTTCATGCTGCTCTTGTTGCACCCAATGACCGGCTCCCTCGACGAGATGAAAGCCGACCATTTGCGTGCATGCACTGTTGCGCATCCTCTCGACCTCGCCCGGCGTCTGGTAGATGCCCCAGTCGCTCTTCCCCGATATGTAACACGATGGCACATCGATAGTGCGCCCCGAGAACGTCCGCAGTTCGGCAACGTTCTTGGGGTCCGAGCCGCGCCGATACCCTTGAAGGCCGCCTTGAAAGCCGGTCCTGCCGTACTCCGCGACATAAACACCCAGTTCGTCGTCGGTGAGCCATTTGCACGACGCGACCTCGGCGGCAGTAGGCATCTCCGATGCCGCAGTCTCTGCCATCCCCTTGTCCAAATCCATCACGTAGTACGTCGGCATTTTTGCCAGCTCTTCGGCGGTTCTGGACTTGAGCGGGAATGGCTTGTTACCCGCCCAACCCGCGCTCTTGAAGTGATAATAGGCGCGAAAAAAAGCGCCAAGGCCCTGCGGGGCATTCATCATATTGTTGTTTGCCTCCCGTGTCCGATACCACTCCTGATAATACTTGCGCGGGCGGGGAAGCGTGGAAAGCTGGGCGTCAATTTCGGCGTCAGTGGGTGCTGCACGCGGCGGAGTTGCGCCATTGGCGGTGTTAAACGGCATTGGGGGTGTGCCCCCAAAAGGGACACTCATCAATGACGCCGAGCGAAACACATCCGGTCGCACCAAGGAACACCATGCCGCGACGCGCGATCCGGCATCGTGGCCGACCACCGCTGCGACTGACCGATAGCCGAGAGCCGAGACCAGCCCCAAGGCGTCCCTGACCATGTTGAGAAGGCCGAAGGAAGTGAGGTCCCCGTCATAGGCGTCATCCCAGCCCGTGGTCCGACCGTAGCCGCGCTGATCGGGGGCGATGACGTGATAGCCGGCCGACGCCAACGGCAGCATCACTTTCCGCCAGCTGTAGGCCAACTCCGGAAAGCCGTGCAAAAGCAGCACGGCCTGCCGCCCGGGTATCTCGAAGCCAGCTTCCAACACATGCACCGTAAGGCCGTTGACGTTGCTCACGGTGCGAGAGCGAATGCCGGGAGGCAGCGTGCCATTGCCGTAAGGCGGCAAGCTCGCGATGTCGGTACGGACGATAGCCGCCCACGCTGGACTTTGCTTGAGCGCAAAGCCACCGACAGCAGTGGCCCCGGCTCTCACTAGGAAGCTACGGCGCGAGAGTTTGAAGCTACGCAATCTCTCTAATTCAAAACTTGTGCTCGGTCGCGCCGCCATGTTGAAACCTTTTACTTCAAGTGAGACCTATAAATACGTTCGCCTCGCGGTCTGCCGTTGCGGCCGCCCTGCGAGCGGCGATGCAACCGCGCCACCAATAGGTGTGATGAACTCCCGTCGCCTCACTCCATCACCTCCTCGGCGCGGGCGAGCAGTGACGGCGGCACGGTAAGGCCGAGCGCCTTGGCGGTTATCAAGTTGATAATTAGTTCGACCTTCGCGGACTGCTGTACCGGTAGATCACCCGCCTTTTCCCCCCTAAGAATACGTCCGGTGTATATGCCAATCTGGCGGTACGCATCCGTAATGCTGCCGCCATAGCTCAGTAGTCCGCCAGCCGCAGCGAACGCCCGATATTGATAGATCGCAGCCACATTATGCCGAAGCGCAAGTGCGGCGAGTTGTTCGCTCCGACTGTTAAAAAAATTGTCGCCGCCGATCACCAGCGCCTGTATGTGCCGTTCGGTTAAGATCGCGAAGGCCGCGCCTATTTCGTGTTCCGTGCTCGCATGAAGAATATCGAGTTGCAGGCCGAGGGCATGAGCCGCGGTCTGTGTGGCTTTTGTCGCGGCCTCGGCATAGGTGGGGGTAGTTGGATTGACGAGGAGCGCCATTTTGGTTGCCGTCGGGACCAACTCATGCAGCAATTCCAAGCGTTTCGCTCCAACCTCCATGCTCAAAGTCGTCACGCCAGTAAGATTACCACCCGGTTGATTAAGGCTGCCGACAAGTCCCTGTTCGACCGGATTAGCGCCGGAGAAAAAAACAATCGGAATGCTTGTGGTCGCTGCCTTGGCCGCCAGCGCAGCCGGTATACCGCCCGCTGAGACGATCACAGTCGTTTGATGGCGAACAAAATCATCTGCCATCGTGCGTAAGCGCTCGTAGTTGCCGTCTGCCCACTCGTATTCTACCGTGACGTTTTGGCCTTCAACGTAACCGGTTTCGCGGAGGCCTTGTCGAAATGCGACCACAAATTCTGCAAACGACCGGGACGATGCAGCGCAGAGAAATCCGATCACCGGCATTTTCGGCTGCTGCGCCCGAGCTAACCCGGGCCACGCCGCTGCACCGCCTATGATCGTCATAAATTCCCGCCGCTTCATTCGATCACCTCGTCGGCGAGCGCCAGCAGAGAGGAAGGCACGACAAGGCCGAGTGCCTTGGCGGTCCTCAGATTTATCACAAACTCATACTTGGTCGGCTGCAGAACCGGCAGATCGCTTGGCTTGGCACCCTTAAGAAGCTTCCCGGCATAAACACCGGCCTGTCGGTACCCGTCGGCAAAATTGGTCCCGTAGCTAAACAAACCGCCAACCTCAGCTTGTTCACGCTGATTGTAGATCGCGGGTAGCTTGAAGCGCGCGGCAAGTGCCACCAAATAGTCGCGTTGGCTGTTAAAGAACGCGTCTTGTGCAACGAGAAGCGCGCTCGCAGCTTGTTGAGTGATCGTTGTGAAGGCCGCGTCGACCTCGGTTTGCGTACTGGCTCGCGCAACAATAATTTTCCTATTGATCACGTTTGCCGCGTCCTGCAGCTCGCGCAGCTCAAGGTCGAAATCCGGATATTTCGGATTTAGAAGCACACCAATAGGGGACGCTCCCGGAACCATTTCGTGCAGCAGTTCCAGTCGTTTTGCTTCCAATGCCGATCCGAGCAGGCTCACACCCGTTATATTGCCCCCCGGCCGATTGAAACTGATAACAACTCCGGCCCTGACAGGGTCGGCGGCGCTAATGAAGACGATCGGGATCGTGGCGGTCGCCGCTTTTGCTACTTTAGCCGGTTCGCTGCCGCCAGTAGCTACGATCACCGCAACTTTGCGATCGACAAGTTCGGCGGCCAAGGCGGTCAGGCGGTCGTATTGTCCCTCGGCCGAGCGAAATTCGATCAAAACGTTCTGACCATCGATGTAGCCAGTTTCACTCAGGCCCGCGCGGAACGCAGGTGTAAAATGCGCAACATAGGCTGACGATAGGCTTGCAAGAAAACCGATCACGGGCATCGCGCTCTGCTGCGCCCGCGCCGCGAGCGGCCATGCCGCCGCCGAACCGGCAACAAGCCCGATAAACTCTCGCCTTCTCATTCGATCACCTCGTCGGCGCGCTGTTGAAGTTGCAGGGGCACATCGAGGCCGAGCGCTCTTGCGGTCTTGAGGTTGATCACCAGTTCGAATTTGATCGGCGCTTCGACCGGAAGGTCGCTGGGCTTTTCGCCTTTCAAAATACGATCAACAAACGATGCCGACCGACGAAAAAGGTCTAGTGTATCGACGCCATAAGAAAGTAGGCCACCACTTCTCGCAAAAAACCGAAACGGATAAATCGCAGGCAAACGGTATCGCTCTGCTTGCGCCACGATCAACTCGCGATGGCCCGATGTAAAAAGGTCAGGCAAGATGATCAAGCCACTGTTCGAATTGCTCGCAACCGTTTCTGCGGCACGCTCAATTTCGGCATCACTCCGAACAGGCAATAATGTCGCTTCTGCACCTTGCGCAACAGATTGCAAAAATTTCCTAGCGTAGGGAGCCGTTTCTGGGTTGAAAACCAGCGCCACTTGTGAGAGGCGCGGCGCAATCTCTTTCAGCAACTCAACCCACTTCCCACCCATCGGAAACTCAAAGTTGGTCAAGCCAGTAACGTTGCCGCCCGGCCGAGCCAGACTATCGACGAAGCCATCGCCAACAGGATCGGGGACGAGCACGAAAACGATTGGGATGTTCTGAGTTTCCCGCTTTAGCGCCGATAAAATCGCCGTTCCATTTGCCAAGATTGCATCGGGTGCCAGACGTACAAGCTCCATCGCCGATGATCGCAAGCGGTCGGGATCGCCGGCAGCGAAGCGATAGTCAATTTTTATGTTATGTCCTTCCGTCCACCCCAACTGCTGTAGCCCTGCGCGGAACGATGTGAGGCGAGCCTGTGCTTCCGGCTCTGTCTCGGCCATCGTCATCAGCAAACCGATGCGTCGAACCCTGCCTGCCTGTTGCGCGCGCGCCGCCAGCGGCCATGCCGCAGCCCCGCCTGCAAGCGTGATGAACTCCCGCCGCCTCATTCCCGTCCCCCAAACGCTCGAAGGATGCATCGTAAGTTCAAGTACGGATATTGGAAGGCCCTCGTCAAAGTCCGTTAGGGGTCTACCGAAACGGATTGTACGCGCCGCGTCCGCTTTTCCCGACATAGCAACCACATGGGGACATGTACCGGGACCAAAAGTCGCGTGACTGCACATTCAAGGGGCTTCTGGGAAGCCTTATAGAAAGGTTATTGGCAACTGTTGGTCCAGCCAGCCCAGCCCACCTGCCCCACCCAAAATCCCGGCAGCGCCGGTTCGAGCCTGCCGCCCAGCCGCACCGGCGCGATTCTGAGCGCGAGCCCGGTCGCATCGTCGGTCTCGACCGCGGCGTCGGCTCGAACCTTGCCGAGGGAATGCCCGTTGTGAAACGCCGCAGCGGCTCTTCCTTCTCCATGCCGATGATCGAATCGTAATCGCCGGTCATGCCGGCGTCGGTCATGAAGGCGGCGCCGCCGGCGAGGATCCGGTGGTCGGCGGTCGGCACATGGGTGTGGGTGCCGGCCACGGCATCATCTCTTCGGTATGCGATACCGGACTGGACGCGCTTGTCCCAAATTATCTGCTTGGCGTTACCGTTCTCGATCCATGAATGACTTGATCCAGATTGTTGATCTACATCAATTCGAAAGGGCGTTCTCACATTACTGAAGCCGCCCCCTGTTCTCTCCAGAGAGAACAATTCAAATTTCACACTTCGCTAACTGGAATTCCTAACCCGCCCTCCATTTTACGCATGGTACCCCTGTCCCGTGGGAGCAGGACAATGCGGAAGCGACTTTTGCCGATGTGGGCGGATTTCCGTCACGGCCGAATGCCGGCTGACGATATCGATCAGGCCGGCGCCAACGCCCCGATTCGACAGCGTCCAATCCGCTGGCTCATTCTGTGCGGTATGGCGCTGATCGCGGCGATCCTGATCGGCACCGTGATCACGGTCGACGAATTACGCGAGCGCGCCATCAAAAACAGCGTGCGCGAGCTGGATAATACGGTGCGGTTGCTCGCCCGCCACTTCGACCAGCAATTCGAGGACTCCGAGGTCATCGCAAACGACCTGATCTCGAAAATGCAATTTTCCGAAATCGCGTCGCCCGAGACGTTCAAGAACCGGATGTCGACCCTCGACGCGCACCTGATGCTGAAATCCAAGGCCAGCGCCCTGTCCTATATCGGCGACGTCAATATTTTCGATTCAGACGGAAAGCTGATCAACTCATCGGGGGTCTGGCCGCTACCGGACGCGGGCATTGCCGACCGGGCCTACTTCAAAGCCTTCAAATCGTCCCCTGAATCGAAAGTCGCCTTGGCCGAACCGGCTCGCAGCTTTTTCACCGGTAAGTGGACTACGGTGATCGCCTATCGGCTGAATGGACCGGACGGGATTTTTCTCGGCGTGATGGCGCGGCGAATCGATCCCGTTAATTTTGAGAATTTCTTCGCGTCTGTCGCGCTTGGCGAAGGCGCCGCGATTGCCATGTTCCACCGCGACGGGACGCTGCTGGCTCGTCATCCGCACGTCGAATCGATGATCGGGCAAAACTTCAAAACGGCCTCGCTGCTGAATAAGGTTCTCACCGAAGCTGGCCAACGAAGCCTGCGCGTGCAAAGTCGCGTCGACGGCCAGGACCGGCTCGGTTCGGCGGCCGAGCTAAGCCATGTCCCGATTGTGGTCGTCGCGACCATGACGGTTGCGGCCGCGCTGGCCGACTGGCATGCGCATACCAAATTCATGATGGTCGCCGCGGCTTTGTCCGCGGTGGCGATAGCAGTCACGCTGTTCCTGATCGTCCGGCAGCTGTCGCGACAATATCAATCGTCCCGGCGTCGGCTGACGGTGGAAAAGCAACGCCTCGATACCGCCGTCAACAATATGACTCAGGGACTGACGCTGTTCGATCAACACAAGCGGCTCGTCGTCTGCAACGAGCGCTATATCAAGATGTACGGGCTGTCGCCCGATGTGGTGAAGCCAGGTTGCAGTTTTCGCGATCTGATAGCATATCGAACCGAAATTGGATCGCTTCAAGGCGACGTCGACGAACATTGTTCGCGTATTTTGGGGCATGTTGCGCGTGGTGAAGGCTTTATCACTGGTGCGCCGGATGGACGGTCGATCCAGGTCATGCACCGGTTGGTGGCCGATGGCGGCTGGGTCGCCACCCATGAAGATGTCACCGCGCAGAGACGTCAGGAACAATTGGCAGCGGAGAAAGCAGCCGAACTGGAACTCATGAATGCCCGGTTCGACGCTGCCCTGAATAACATGTCGCAGGGTCTTTGCCTCTTTGATGCGGAGCAGCGGGTCATCGTAGCGAACGCTCGTTATGCGGAAATATATCACATCAGCGAAGACCAGGTGAAGCCGGGCACGACGCTACGGCAAATTCTGGAATATCGCCGCGAGAAGGGCACCAATTTTAATACGCCGCCGGATACCTATGTCAGCGTCAGCGTAAAACAGGCGAATGAGCTCCAGGAGCTTGTCGATGGGAGGGTTATCTCGATCAAGCGTCAAATGATGGCCAATGGCGGATGGCTGACAACCCATGAGGACGTTACGGCCGAAAAACGCAGCGAAGAACTGCTGGCCCAAAAGGCCACCGAGCTTGAGACCATAAATACCCGCTTTGATGCGGCCTTGAGCAATATGCCGCAAGGGCTTTGCATGTTTGACGGTCAGAAGCGGCTTGTAGTCTGGAACGAACGTTTTGCGGAACTGTATCAATTGCCGCCAGATTTGCTGGTGGTCGGGACGCCACACGACGCGATTATCGCCGATCGCATCTCCCGCGGCATTCTTGAAGGCGGGACAAGCGATTCTGCCGCCAATGCAACGATTGCCGCATTGAGCCAGCTTCCGACGACCTCAACCTCGAGCAGGGTCGACGGATTTGCCGATGGGCGCCTCGTGCTCGTTACCCGGCAGCCCATGCCGGATGGCGGCTGGCTGGCAACGCACGAAGACATTACCGAACGGCGGCGGGCGGAAGCAGAGATCGTTTATCTGGCGCGGCATGACGTGTTGACGGGGCTCGCCAACCGCGCGGAGTTCAATGCGAGGCTCGAGGAAGCAAGTGAGCGCCTTAGACGGAATGGCGGGGCCGTCACTGTGATGATGCTCGACCTGGATAAATTCAAGGCCGTCAATGACGCGCTGGGGCACCCCGCCGGCGACCAGTTGCTGGTTGAGGTCGCCCGACGCCTGAAATCTTCAGTTCGCGAAACCGACGTGTTGGCGCGCCTCGGTGGCGACGAGTTTGCGATTATCCAGGAGGGCGAGCCCAACCAGCACGAAGGCGCTATCGCGCTTGCGCTGAGAATTATAAATGCCATCACCCAGCCATTTGATCTCTGTGGCCATCAGGCCAGTATCGGGACCTGCATTGGAATCGCGTTAGGCCCGGAACATGGCGTCGAACCCGAGGAACTCATGAAGAGTGCGGACCTCGCACTCTATGACGCCAAGTCCAAAGGCGGGAACGATTTTGGTGTGTTTCAAGCGGAAATGCTCGAAGTCGCCCATACTCAGAAATCAGCGGAAAGAGAATTGAGGGACGCCATTGCTCACGATGAGTTCGAGTTGCACTACCAGCCGTTGGTGGATGTCAAAACGCGACTGCCTTGCGGGGTTGAGGCGCTGGTCCGCTGGCTCCACCCGACGAAGGGTCTGATTGGGCCTGATCGATTCATCCCGCTAGCGGAATCGACGGGGCTGATCGTCCAACTCGGAGAATGGATTCTACGGCAGGCGTGCAAGGACGCGACTTCGTGGCCTAAACATGTCAAGGTCGCGGTCAATATCTCGGCGGTTCAGTTCAAAAACAGGAACCTGTTCGACGTCGTATTATGCACACTGGTGGAGACCGGTCTTGCGCCCGAACGGCTGGAGCTGGAGATCACCGAAACCTCCCTTCTTGAAAACCGGGAAGCGCATCTGACCACCATACGGCAATTGAAGAACCTCGGGGTCTCCGTGGCGCTCGATGATTTCGGCACGGGATATTCGTCGGTGAATTATCTGACCATTTTCCCATTCAGCAAGATCAAGATCGACAAGTCCTTTACACAAGGCGTCCTCGACCGCCGTGACTGCAAGGCGGTGGTCGCCTCGACACTGGCGCTAGCGCAAGGTCTCGGCATCGTGACGACTGCTGAAGGGGTCGAGACCGAAGAACAGTTCGAATACATGCGTGAGGCAGGGGTAGACCTTGTGCAGGGTTATCTGTTTGGTCGAGCGGTTCCAATCTCTCAGCTCGACCTGCACAATGCAGCTTTGCCGAAGAAATTGCGGCGAAGCCGGTCGGGCGCCGCCGAGGGATAATCGCGGTTTGTTTGCGAGCCGTGGCTGCGGCGCAACATGTCCGGTCGGGGTCGCCACCGAAATGGATTGTACGCACTACGTCCGCTCTTCCCATGGCGACCACATGAGGACCTGTGCCGGGACCAAATCGCGTGACTGCATATTCAAGGGATTTCTGGGAAGCCTTGTATTAAAGGCTATTTGGCATCTGTTCGTTCCGGCCAGTCCGCCTCCTACCCCATCCAAAATCCCGGCAGCGCCGGCTCCAGCCTTCCACCGATCCGCACTGGCGCGATCTTGAGCGCGAGGCCCGTCGCGTCGTCGGTCTCGACCGCGACGCCGCTCAGCGTCGCAGCACCCAGCGCCGGCTCGAAGCGGCCCGAGGGGATGCCGGAGGTAAAGCGCCGCAGCGGCTCGTCCTTCTGCATGCCGATGATCGAATCATAATCGCCGGTCATGCCGGCGTCGGTCATGTAGGCGGTGCCCGAGGGGAGAATCTGGTGGTCGGCGGTCGGCACATGGGTGTGGGTGCCGATCACGAGGCTGGCGCGGCCGTCGCAGAAAAATCCGATCGCCTGCTTTTCGCTCGACGCCTCGCCGTGGAAATCGACCACGATGGCGTCGGCCGCCATCCGCAGCGGACAGGCCTCGAGTTCGCGATTGACAATCGCGAACGGATCGTCGAACGGCGTCATGAAGACGCGGCCGATGGCGTTGAGGATGAGCGCGCGCTGGCCGTTCTTGGCGTCGACCAGCGCGGCACCCCGGCCCGGCGTGCCGCTCGGAAAATTCGCCGGGCGAACCAGCCGGCCCGCGCGCTCGATGAACACCAGCGCCTCGCGCTGATCCCAGGCATGATTGCCAAGCGTGATGGCATCGGCGCCGGCGTCGATGAGTTCCCGATAGATCGCCTCGGTGATACCGAAGCCGCCGGCCGCGTTCTCGCCATTGACGACGACGAGATCGAGCCGCCAGTCGCGGATCATGCCGGGCAGATGTTCTGAAACGGCTGATCGACCGGCCCTGCCGACGACGTCGCCCACGAAAAGAATGCGCAACTCACAAACTCCGGAAATCGAATGCTTTCGTTTCCGTTAGCACATAATCAAGCCGCTCGTCGTGCCGCAACGCCGGAACGGCGTCGATTTCCTGCGCGGCGAAAGCCAGCCCGATGGCCGCGATGGGTTTGACTTTGCGCAAATGCGCCAGCGTATGGTCGTAGTGACCGGCGCCATATCCGATGCGGTGGCCGAGGCGGTCGAACGCCGCCAGCGGCACCAGCATGATGTCGGGAATGAGCTCGGCGGCGGCCGGCGACGGCTCGAGAATGCCGAGCGGTCCCAGCATCAGCCTGTCGTCGGGCGACCATGCGCGAAACGCCAGCGACTTGCCGCGCGCCAGCACCGCCGGCAGCGCGAGCCGCGCGCCTTGCGAGGCAAGCGCCCGCATCAGGGGCGCGGGATCGATCTCGCCGCGGATCGGCGCATAGCCGGAGACGATCACCCCTCGCGCGATTTCAACCGGCAGCCCTCGCGCGGCGAGGGCAAGCGCCGCGGCGGCGCGCTGCTCGCCGCTCAACGCATCGCGCGCCGCCAGCGCGGCGGCGCGGAGATCGCTCTTTGATTGGGCTGCCGGCAAAGCTGACATCGAGCATCATGTTCTGCCGTCATATCCCGCCACCGGGTCTCGCCTTCGGCGAGCCCGATGACAGGCTCCAGCGGAAGATCCAGTACGCCGCGGCTTCACGGTTCTATCACGGGCGTCTCTGGAATACTGGATCACCCGCTTCCGCGGGTGATGACGGGTGGGTTGAAACAAAAAAGTGCGAAGCCGCAATGGCCGTTGGAGCGCTCGATCCCGGAGTTCCCTACGAAAGTAGGTGGGCACCATATGTCCGGGTCCACGGACCCGGCCAGGGACAGTTCCCTAAAGGATCGATAAGGCCCCGGGGATATATGGCTCCTGACGCGCGACGCAGCCTCGCGAGGCGGAATGTAACCACGATGCGGCCAAACCGCCAGCGTTAACGCGGGCGCAATTACCCTCCCCTGGAGGGGGAGGGTCGGCTCGCATCGCGCGAAGCAAGATGCGAGACGGGGTGGGGTGATCCATCCGCGAGCGAGACGCTGAAGCACTGATGACGATAGACCTCCATCCCACCCCGCCGCTCATTTCATGAGCGTCGACCCTCCCCCTCCAGGGGAGGGTAAGCGGGAGGATAATGCCCCGCTAACCAATCGCCACGCCGCCGCCGATGGTGCGGTTCAGCACCTGGGTGGTCTTCTCGATCCGGTCGGCGGCGGCGTTCAGCGCGTTGGACACCGCGATCTGCGTCGACCGGGCGCGATCAGCCGCGGCCACGCGGACGTCGCGCAGCGCCGCGATCTCCTCTTCGAGGGCGCGAATCCGGTTGTTGGCGTCGAGCAATTCGTCGCACGCCGTCAGCGCCGCCATCACCGTCAGGCGCGCGTCGCCGATCTCCCCGAACTTGCCGCGCAGGCTTCCGATTCGCGCCTCGAGACTCTCGGCGAGCTTGAGGAGCCGTACCTCCTGGCCTTCCTCGCAGGCCATCCGGTATTGCCGGCCGTTGATGGTGACGTTGATATGACTCATGAACTCCCCTCCGCATCGATCACGGAACGGATGGTGCCGATCGCCGCATCCAGTCTTTCGGCGATCTCGCGATTGGCGCGCTCCAGCCGGCGCGACTTGACGAGGGAACCGTCGAGTTCGTCGGCCAGGCGCGATCGATCCGTGCCGAGCGCCTGAATCCGCGCCGCCAGCTCATCCTCGTCGCGGTCGGCCTCGCGCCGCCGCTCGACGGCTCTTTCCAATGCGTCGAGCGCCGACATCAGCCGGCGCGTCGCGACGTCAATGTCGGGTGTGGCCGGCTCGGCGTTGCCCGAACCGTTGGCGGGATGATCGCTCACAGCGCGCACCTTCCGTAAGCCGGACGCACAGCAAAACCGGCGGTTCGGCAAGCGTTTAGACGACGAAATTTACGTGGCAAGCGAGGCCAGCGCAACGCCGCTTCGGAACTATGCACCGCTAGATATCTTTGTTTGAGCATGACCACTTTTCCGGATCGTGCCCCACGCAACTTTTCCGCGTTGCGATGCGTTTCACTGCCTTGGACTTGCGGGAAATGAGGTGCTATCCAGCCCTGACTTCCCATTGCTATCGGGCTTGGCCACAGGCCCGTGCCGGGGCAATTCGCCTCGCGTGCGGATCGCCACCAAGCATCTCATTTCAGACGGATTTTCATCATGACGCAGGTCGATCATACCCGTATGGCCAACGCGATCCGGGGGCTCGCGATGGACGCCGTCGAGAAGGCGAAATCCGGCCATCCCGGCCTGCCGATGGGCGCCGCCGACATCGCGACCGTGCTGTTCACGCAATTTTTGAAGTTCGACGCCGCCGATCCCCGCTGGCCGGACCGCGACCGTTTCGTGCTTTCGGCCGGCCACGGCTCGATGCTGCTCTATGCGCTGCTCTATCTGACCGGCAATGCGGAGATGACGCTGGATCAGATCAAGCATTTCCGCCAGGTCGATTCGCTGACCCCGGGCCATCCGGAAAATTTCCGCACCAAGGGCGTCGAGACCACCACCGGTCCGCTCGGCCAGGGTATCGCGACGTCGGTCGGCATGGCGCTTGCGGAAAAAATGCTCGCCGCCGAATACGGCAAGAAGATTGTCGATCACCACACCTATGTGCTCGCCTCCGACGGCGACCTGATGGAGGGCGTGTCGCAGGAAGCGATCGCCATGGCCGGGCACTGGAAGCTCAACAGACTGATCGTGCTGTACGACGACAACGGCATCTCGATCGACGGTCCGGTCTCGATCGCCGATTCGGTCGACCAGGTGAAGCGCTTCAAGTCCGCCGGCTGGGCGGCGGAACGGATCGACGGCCATGATCCGCAGGCGATTGCGGCTGCGATCACCCGCGCGCAAAAGTCCAGCAAGCCCTCCTTGATCGCCTGCAAGACCACGATCGGCTACGGCGCGCCGACCAAGGCTGGCACCGCGAAAGCCCATGGCGAGGCGCTCGGCGCCGATGAGCTCAAGGCCGCCAAGGAAAAGCTCGGCATCTCGCTCGCGCCGTTCTCGGTACCCGACGACGTGTTGAAAGCCTGGCGCGAGGCGGGCAGCCGGGGTGCCGCGGCGCGCCGGGAATGGGAAGCGCGCCTGACCACGCTGTCGAACCGCAAGCGCGCCGAGTTCGACCGCCGCTTGCGGCATGAGCGGCCGGCCTCGCTCGCGAAAGCCTTCAGGGCCCACAAGAAGGCGCTGCTCGATACCCCGCAGAATATCGCCACCCGCAAATCCTCCGAATCCGTCATCGAGGCGATCGCCGCCGCGATGCCGATGGAATTTCTGGCAGGCTCCGCCGATCTCACCGGCTCCAACAACAACAAGGCGAAATCGGCGGTCGACTTCTCGGCCAAGACCCCGAAAGGCCGCTTCATCCATTACGGCATCCGCGAGCACGGCATGGCTGCCGCGATGAACGGCATCTTCCTGCACGGCGGCTTCGCGCCGAATGGCGCCACCTTCCTGGTGTTCACCGACTATGCCCGTCCGGCGATGCGGCTCGCGGCGCTGATGGGCGCCGGCGTCGTCTATGTGATGACCCACGATTCGATCGGGCTCGGCGAAGACGGCCCGACGCACCAGCCGGTGGAACATCTCGCCGCGTTGCGCGCCATTCCCAACATGCGGGTGTTCCGTCCCTGCGATGCGGTCGAAGTCGCCGAGTGCTGGGAGCTCGCGCTCAACCGCACCGACGGGCCGACCGTGCTGGTGCTGACCCGCCAGAACCTGCCGCAACTGCGCACCACCGCGCCAGCGGACAACGCTTGCAGCCATGGCGCCTATGAGCTGGTCGCGGCCCAGGACGAGGCCAGGGTGTCGCTGTTTGCCACCGGTTCCGAGGTCGAGATCGCGGTGGCCGCGCAGAAACAGCTGGCCGAGCGCGGCATTGCGACGCGGGTGGTGTCGGTGCCCTCGCTCGAATTGCTGCTGGCGCAACCGGCCGACCGGCGAGAGGCCATCATCGGCAAGGCTCCGGTCAAGATCGCGATCGAAGCCGCGGTCCGGTGGGGCTGGGACGCCGTGATCGGGCAGGATGGCGCATTTATCGGCATGCACAGTTTCGGCGAGAGCGGGCCGGCCAAGGATCTGTACAAGCATTTCGGAATTACCGCCGAGGCCGCGGTTAACGCTGCCCTGAAGCGCTTGGGTTGAAGGTTGAGCTTGACCGGAAAAAGGGCTAGCTAAAAAGCCATCTAGTCCGTCCTCGTCCGGCCGAACCGGGCGATCCGCCGTCCAAATCTCTGCGGGAAGCGCCTCCCGCGGGGACGGCATCAGCTTTAGAGGAGAAACGAGCATGGCAGTCCGGGTCGCGATCAACGGATTTGGCCGCATCGGCCGCAACGTGCTGCGGGCGATCGCCGAGTCAGGCCGCAGCGATATCGAGGTGGTCGGGATCAACGATCTCGGCCCGGTCGAGACCAACGCCCATCTCCTGCGCTTCGATTCCGTGCACGGCCGTTTCCCCGGCACCGTCACCGTCGACGGCGACTCGATCAGCGTCGGCAACGGCAAGATCAAGGTTTCCGCCGAGCGCGATCCTTCCAAGCTTCCGTGGAAGCAACTCGGCGTCGATATCGCGCTGGAATGCACCGGCATCTTTACGGCCAAGGACAAGGCCTCCCTGCACCTGACTGCCGGCGCCAAGCGCGTGCTGGTTTCGGCGCCGGCCGAAAACGCCGATGCGACCATCGTCTACGGCGTCAACCACGACAAACTGACCAAGGACCATCTCGTCGTTTCCAACGGCTCCTGCACGACGAACTGCCTTGCGCCGGTGGCGAAAGTCTTGAACGACACCGTCGGCATCGAGACCGGCTTCATGACCACGATCCACGCCTACACCGGCGACCAGCCGACGCTCGACACCCTGCACAAGGATCTCTATCGCGGCCGCGCGGCGGCGATGTCGATGATTCCGACCTCCACCGGTGCGGCCAAGGCGATCGGCCTGGTGCTGCCGGAACTGAACGGCAAGCTCGACGGCGTCGCGATCCGCGTTCCCACCCCGAACGTCTCGGTGATCGATCTGAAGATCGTGGCTTCGCGCAAGACCGACGCCAAGGAAATCAACGAGGCGATGAAGCGCGCCTCAGAGCAGCAGCTCAAGGGCATCCTCGGCTACACCACCGCGCCGAACGTCTCGATCGACTTCAACCACGACCCGCACTCCTCCACGTTCCACATGGACCAGACCAAGGTGCAGAACGGCACGCTGGTGCGGGTGATGTCGTGGTACGACAATGAATGGGGCTTTTCCAACCGCATGGCCGATACCGCCGTGGCGATGGGGAAACTGCTGTAAGTCTCTCACCGTCATCCTGAGAGGCGCGCCACTTGGCGCGCCTCGAAGGATGGCGGCACGATCACCCTTCGAGGCTCGCGGCTGCGCCGCTCGCACCTCAGGGTGACGATCCGGAGTGAAGATGCCTAACTTCCGCACCCTCGATGACGTCGACGTAAAGGGCAAGCGCGTGCTGCTGCGCGTCGATCTCAACGTCCCCATGGAGCAAGGCCGCGTCACCGACGCCACGAGGCTCGAGCGCGTCGCGCCCACCATCGCCGAAATTTCGACCAGGGGCGGCAAGGTGATCCTGCTCGCGCATTTCGGCCGGCCCAAGGGGCGCGATCCCAAGGAGTCGCTGAAGCCGGTCGCGGCGGCGCTTTCGCAAGTGATCAAGAAGCCCGTCGCGTTCGCCGACGACTGCGTCGGCGATGCCGCCGAAAAGGCCGTCGCGGCGATGAAGGACGGCGATATCCTCTGCCTGGAAAACACGCGTTTCCATAAAGAAGAGGAGAAGAACGATCCGGCCTTCGTGGCGGAACTGGCAAAACTCGGCGACATCTGGGTCAACGACGCCTTCTCGGCGGCGCACCGCGCGCACGCTTCCACCGAGGGCCTCGGCCACACATTGCCGGCCTATGCCGGGCGCACCATGCAGGCCGAACTCGACGCGCTGAACAAGGCGCTGGAAGCGCCGACCAGGCCGGTGATCGCGATCATCGGCGGCGCCAAGGTCTCCACCAAGATCGACCTGTTGGAAAATCTCGTCAGCAAGGTCGACGCGCTGGTGATCGGCGGCGGCATGGCCAACACCTTCCTGCATGCCCAAGGCGTCGGCATCGGCAAGTCGCTGGCGGAGAAAGACCTCGCGGCGACCGCGCTGCGCATCTTCGAGAAGGCGGAAGCCGCCAATTGCGCCATCATCCTTCCCGTGGATGCCGTGGTGGCCTTTCACTTCGCGGCCAATTCGCCGTCGCATGCCTACGGCCTCGATGCGATTCCGCCCGACGGCATGATCCTCGATGTCGGGCCGCAGTCGGTCGCCCGGATCCGTGCGGCGATCGACGACGCCGCGACGCTGGTCTGGAACGGCCCGCTCGGCGCGTTCGAGATGACGCCGTTCGACCGCGGCACCATGGTGGCGGCCAGGCACGCGGCCGAGCGGACCAGGGCGAAGAAGCTGATCTCGGTCGCCGGCGGCGGCGACACGGTGGCGGCTTTGAACCAGGCCGGCGTGGCCGGCGATTTCACCTATGTTTCGACCGCGGGCGGCGCGTTTCTTGAATGGATGGAAGGCAAACCGTTGCCCGGTGTCGAGGTTTTGAGAATACAATCATGATCCGGCTGGATCGGATCATGATTTCATCTCTTGGTTTGAGCATGATCTTTTCGGAAAACCGGTTCCCACTTTTCCGGATCATGCTCTAGATTAATTTCAGGCCGGACCGGGCATTGCAGCCCCAACGCGGAGAAAAGGACCCATGGCTCGGATCACGTTGCGTCAATTGCTCGACCACGCGGCGGAGCACGACTACGGCGTGCCGGCCTTCAACATCAACAACATGGAACAGGCGCTC
The DNA here is from genome assembly GCA_963753875.1 of uncultured Alphaproteobacteria bacterium. Classification (GTDB taxonomy): domain Bacteria; phylum Pseudomonadota; class Alphaproteobacteria; order Rhizobiales; family Xanthobacteraceae; genus Bradyrhizobium. Next base: position 114,556 of record CAVWDY010000018.1, read on the forward strand.
GCCATCATGGAGGCCGCCTCCAGCCTGGACGCGCCGGTCATCATCCAGGCCTCGCGCGGCGCGCGGTCCTACGCCAACGACATCATGCTCAAGCACATGATGGATGCGGTCACCGAAATCTATCCGCAGATTCCGGTCTGCGTGCATCTCGATCACGGCAACGAACCCGCCACCTGCATGACCGCGATCCAGGCCGGCTTCACTTCGGTGATGATGGACGGCTCGCTGAAGGCCGACGGCAAGAGCGCCGCCGACTGGGACTACAATGTCGGCGTCACCAAAAAGGTCACCGACATGGCCCATCTCGGCGGCATCTCGGTGGAAGGCGAACTCGGCGTGCTGGGTTCGCTCGAGACCGGCATGGGCGACAAGGAAGACGGCCATGGCGCGGAGGGCAAGCTCTCCCACGACCAGCTGCTGACCAATCCCGATGAAGCGGTCAAGTTCGTCAAAGAGACAAAAGTCGACGCGCTGGCGATCGCGATGGGAACCTCGCACGGCGCCTACAAGTTCACCCGCAAGCCGGACGGCGACATTCTGGCCATGAACGTGATCGAGGAAATTCACCGCAAGCTGCCCAACATGCATCTGGTGATGCACGGCTCGTCCTCGGTGCCGCAGGATCTGCAGGACATCATCAACGCCAATGGCGGCAAGATGAAGCCGACCTGGGGCGTGCCGGTTTCCGAGATCCAGCGCGGCATCAAGAACGGTGTCCGCAAGATCAATATCGACACCGACAACCGGATGGCGATGACCGGACAGATCCGAAAGGTGCTGAAGGATAATCCGGAAGAATTCGATCCGCGCAAATATCTCAAGCCCGCGATGGAAGCGATGACCAGGCTCTGCAAACAAAGGCTGCAGGAGTTCAATACCGCAGGCCAAGCCAGCAAGATCAAGAAAGTGCTGACCACGGCCGAGATGGCCAGGCGTTACGTCAAGGGCGAGCTCGACCCGAAAGTCGCGTGAACGAAAGCCGCTGCCGGGCAAGCAGGCCGGCCTCCCGGTTTCCCTCGCGCTTTCTTGCGTTGCATTGCGACGTTCCTTGGTCGTTGCCCGAGAACGGTCTAGATCTTTGCTGGAGCATGATCTTTCGGAAAACCGGTTCCCACTTTTCCGGATCATGCTCTACTTTGACCTGCAAGGAATTCGCGCTTTTTCCGAGGAGGCACCGATGAATCTCGCCGATCTCAACAGGTCGCCCTCGCCATGGTCGCACCGGGCAAGGGCCTGCTCGCCGCCGACGAATCCTCCGGCACGATCAGGAAGCGCTTCGACGCCATCAACGTCGCTTCCACCGAGGAATCGCGCCGCGACTATCGCGAAATGCTGTTCCGCACCACTGAGGCGATGACGCAATGCATCTCCGGCGTCATTCTCTACGACGAGACCATCTGGCAAGACGCCAAGGATGGCACGCCGCTCATCAGGCTCATCGAACAGGCCGGCGCCATACCCGGCATCAAGGTCGATGAGGGCACGCAGGCCTTGCCGGGCTGCCCGGGTGAACTGGTCACCGCCGGGCTGGACAATCTCGCCGGGCGCCTGAAGAAATATTACGATCGGGGCGCGCGCTTCGCAAAATGGCGCGCGGTGATCGACATCGGCGCCGGCTACGGCACTGGCGGCCGGAAAATCCCGACCATGACCGCGATCCACGTCAACGCCCACGCGCTGGCGCGTTACGCCGCATTGTGCCAGGCCGCGCAGATCGTTCCGATCGTCGAGCCGGAAGTCCTGATGGATGGCGACCATGACATCGATCGCTGTTACGAGGTGACCCAGCGCGTTCTCAACAAGACGTTTCAGGAACTGCGGATCCAGCGCGTCGCGCTGGAAGGCATGGTCCTGAAACCCAATATGGTCGTCCCCGGCAAGAAAAGCGCAAGCCAATCCCCCGTCGAGGAGGTCGCCGAGAAGACCATTCGGCTGTTGAAGGCTTGCGTCCCCGCGGCGGTGCCCGGCATCGCCTTCCTCTCCGGCGGGCAGTCCGACGAGGACGCCACCGCGCATCTTGACGCCATGAACCGGATCGGCAACCTGCCATGGCGTCTCACCTTCTCCTATGGACGCGCGCTGCAGGCGGCGCCGCAGAAGGCGTGGTTGGGCAAGGCCGAGAACGTCGCCGCGGGCCAGCGGGCATTTGACCACCGCGCGCGGATGAATTCGCTTGCGAGCAAAGGCGAATGGAAGCCTGATCTGGAAGCAAAGAAGGCGGGATAGATTTGGCCACGAAACCTGTACCGCCGCGTCCCGTGCCGCGTCTCTATCTCGCGACGCCTGACGTGGACGATCCGCAAGACCTGCTGGCGAGCCTTCCCCGCCTGCTCGCGGGGGCCGACGTCGCCGCCGTGCTGGTACGGCTGAAGCCGACGGACCAGCGCACCATGATCTCACGCGTCAAGGCGCTGGCGCCGGTGATCCAGGACAAGGGCGCTGCGCTGTTGCTCGACGGCCATGTCGAACTGGTCGCGCGCGCCGGCGCCGATGGTGCGCATCTGACCGGCATCGCGGCCCTGGAGGATGCGCTGCCGACGTTGAAGCCCGACCGCATCGCCGGCGTCGGCGGACTCAAGACACGTCATGATTCGATGGCGGCGGGCGAACTGGGTGCGGATTATGTGCTGTTCGGAGAGCCCGACGCGCGCGGGCAACGGCCGTCGATCGAAGCCATCTCCGAGCGCCTGCAATGGTGGGACGAACTGTTCGAGCCGCCATGCGTCGGCTTCGCAGGGTCGCTTGATGAGGCCGGTGAATTCGCCGCCGCAGGCGCGGATTTTGTGCTGGTCGGCGATTTCATCTGGGCCGATCCGCGCGGCGCGGAGGCGGCGCTGATGGAAGCCGAGCAGGCGATCAGGCAGGCGTACGCCGCGACGTCCGGAAAAGCCAAAGCCGAGCAGGGATAACGCTGGAAATGAAGATCCTGCGTTCCATCTCGATCCTTGCAAGCTTTCTGATGGTGACGGCAAACGCGGCGGCGCAAATGTCATTGACGCCACCGGCGGTGCAAAAGCCCGCTTCCAAGCCACAAGCAAAGCCAGCCGCCAAGAAGCCCGACGCAAAACCTGAGGCAACGCCGGTTGCGCCGGCCGCGACGGTCACACCGGCACCGGCGCCCGACGATCCCAATGTCGATCTGGTGTTCGGCGCCTATCAGCGCGGCTTTTACAAAACCTCATTCGATCTCGCGACCAAGCGCGCGCAGGAGAACGGCGATCCCAAGGCGATGACGATGCTCGGCGAGCTCTACGCCAACGGGTTCGGCGTCAAGCGCGACGATACGAAAGCCTCCGAGTGGTACCGGCGCGCCGCCGATGCGGGCGACCGCGAGGGCATGTTCGAACTGGCGATGCTTCGCCTCGCCGGCCGCGGCGGTCCGGTCAATCGCGAGGAAGCCGTGAAATTGCTGGCGTCCTCGGCCAAGCTCGGCAACCCCAAGGCGGCATACAATCTCGCGCTGCTCTATCTCGACGGACAGACGCTGCCGCAGGACCTCAGACGCTCGGCGGAATTGCTTCGCCTCGCCGCCGACGCCGGCAGCCCGGAAGCCCAATACGCGCTCGCGACGTTCTACAAGGAGGGCACCGGCGTCCCGAAAGACATCGAGAAGGCGGTCCGGCTGCTGCAGGCGGCTTCGCTGGCCGACAATGTCGACGCCGAGGTCGAATATGCGATCGCGCTCTATAACGGCACCGGCACGCCAAAGAACGAGCCCGCCGCGGTGGCGCTGTTGCGCAAGGCGGCCCGGCAGAACAATCCGGTCGCCCAAAACCGCCTCGCCCGCGTGCTGGCGAGCGGACAGGGCGCGCCGGTCGACAGGGTGGAGGCCCTCAAATGGCATACCATCGCGAAAACCGCCGGCAAGGGCGACCCCGCGCTCGACGAAGCCCTGGCAAACCTGAGCCCGGAGGATCGCGCCAGGGCGGAAGCCGGCGTGCGCAAATGGCTGGGCGCCAAATGATCCAGTGGTCCGATTCTAACCTTCGCATTCCGGTCTGGCAGGCACCTTTGCGAAGGTTGGAATCAGAAGGACCACTGGCAAACATATGTTTCCAGTGGAGTTTTGGATTTGACATTGGCATTGCGAAGTCTGCGGCAAGGCGGGAAGCGAATGTCAAATCCACTCCACTGGCTTGACGCCACCGCAACCGCGGTGCACCCAGTCCGGGGCCCGGTCCACAATTTGGCATCGGGCTGCTATTTTCACCTCTCCCCGGCGGGGAGAGGTCGGCGCTTACGGCGACGCGCAGCGTCGTCCGGGTAGCGCCGGGTGAGGGGGTTCGAACCTCACTGAAATCCTAACCCCTCACCCCAACCCTCTCCCGATGGGAGAGGGAGCGCGCTTTCGCCGCGGAAACGCGGAGATAAACGTTCCATAGTCGAGTTCAAGCCGAGATCATGCTGCATTCAGCCCTTATCAACGTCATGGTCAAGGCCGCGCGCCACGCCGGCCGCAGTCTCAAGCGCGACCTCGGCGAGGTGGAAAATCTTCAGGTATCGATGAAGGGGCCGGCCAATTTCGTCACCATGGCCGACCGGCGCGCCGAGGAGATGCTCTACTCCGACCTCGCCAAGGCACGACCCGGCTACGGCTTCATCGGCGAGGAAGGCGGAAGGCGGATCGGCGACGACAAGAGCCACACCTGGATCGTCGATCCGCTCGATGGCACCACCAACTTCCTGCACGGCATTCCGCAATTTGCGATTTCGATCGGCCTGCAGCGCGAAGGGACGATGATCGCCGGCGTGATCTACAATCCCGCCAATGACGAGCTCTATACCGCCGAACGCGGCAAGGGCGCCTTCCTCAACGATCAGCGCCTGCGCGTCGCCGGCCGGCGCAAGCTTTCCGACTGCGTCATTGCCTGCGGGCTGCCGCATATCGGGCGCGGCGACCATGAGCTGTCGCGCCTCGAGATGGCCGAGATCCAGAACAGGGTGGCGGGCCTGCGCCGGTTCGGCGCGGCTTCGCTCGATATGGCTTTTGTCGCGGCCGGCCGTCTCGATGGCTATTGGGAACGCAACCTGCAGCCATGGGACATGGCGGCCGGGCAGATCATGGTGCGCGAAGCCGGCGGCATCGTCAGCGGGATAGAAGGCGATGACGACCCGCTCACGACCGGCAACGTGATCTGCGGCAATGAATTCATCCACGCCGAGCTGGTGAAGATTCTGAAGCCGCTGGGGAAGTGACGGCGCTATCGTATCCCGGATGCGGTGCAACGTCCTTCACGCTGCTCCGCAGATCCGGGACCCATGCACAGGAAAAGAATGGACCCCGGATCAGCTGCGCACCGCTCCGCGCTGCGCAGCATCCGGGGAACGCTGGCCGGGGGTGGCGGCCACGCCGTCATTATCCGCGATAAGCGGATAATTCAGTACGCCGCGCCGCTATCGGCGAATTCGTCGGCGTGCCCCGATCCCACGCAGGTCGCCGCAGAACGAGGCGGCTATTGCGTGGCTGGGCGCTGGGGCCGGGTCTTTGCCTTCTATTGCGCTATACCGGCTGCCCTTTGTGCCTATCTAGAGCGAGATGACTTTTCTTCGAATCGTTACCCCGCTCTATCCTTTTGTTTGAGCATGATCTCCGCGCAAACGCCTCGCGTTTGTCGCGAGGGAAAACCGGTACCCACTTTTTCAAGATAAAAATCATCGAAAATCCCCGTTAACCGCCTGAGACGTCAAAATTTTATGGAAATACGTCGAAGCCCAAGCCAGGTTTCACGCGGAAGTTCCCTTTTCCTGCCCCCCGATTGAACGCAACCGGCTTTTTTCTCAGGCTCGCTGTGCCATATTGGGGTCCGAAAAGCGGTTCCTCGCAACGGATGACATCGCCAATGCCTTCAGGCCCCTCTTCCCGCTCCGCGATGGAGATCGAACCGGTCAAATTATCCTCGCCACGGATTTTCCTGGTGCGGATGCTGGTGTTCCTCGTGCTGTGCGCGCTGGTGATGATCGTGCTCTACAAGCAGATCATCACGGCCTTTTTCGCCAATCCCGGGCTCAACGCGCTGATCGGCACGGTGCTTCTGATCGGCATCATCCTGTCCTTCCGCCAGGTGATCCGGCTCTATCCGGAGGTCGCCTGGGTCAACAATTTCCGAATTGCCGACCCCGGGCTTGCGATCGACCGGCGCCCGACGCTGCTGGCGCCGATGGCGGCGATCCTCGGCGGCGAGCGCAGCGGGCGAATGACCATCTCGCAGCAGACCATGCGGCATCTGCTCGACTCCATCGCCACCCGCCTCGACGAGGCCCGCGACATTTCACGTTATATGACCGGCCTGTTGGTGTTTCTCGGACTGCTCGGCACCTTCTGGGGCCTGATCGAAACCGTGGGTTCCGTCGGCAAGGTGATCGACGGCCTGAAGGTCGGCGGCGACGCCGGCGCGTTGTTCGACACGCTGAAGGAAGGCCTGGCCGCGCCGCTCGGCGGCATGGGTATTTCGTTTTCGTCCTCGCTGTTTGGCCTCGCCGGCTCGCTGATACTCGGCTTTCTCGACCTGCAATCGAGCCAGGCGCAGAACCGCTTCTATACCGACCTCGAAGACTGGCTCGCCTCCACGGTGCGCGGCTATTCCGGCGAGACCGGCGCGGGCGGCGAATTGCAGGCCGCCGTCGAACGGCTGCGGCTGAGCCTGGAAGAAGGCGGGACGAGCCGCGGCACCACCGCGGCGATGGCCAATCTCGCCGAAGCCATTCAGGGCCTGGTCACGCATATGCGGACCGAGCAGCAGATGATCCGCGAATGGGCCGACGGCCAGGGCGAGCAGAACCGCGAGATCAAGCGGCTGCTGGAGCGGATCGCCCGCCAGCCGGAGAAGGATTAGGGATAGCGTTTTCAAGCGAAGTGGATACCGGTTCGCTTGAAGAACACGCGTCAACCAAGGAGATCGTGCCCCGGACGCCGTGCGGCGTGCTCGACGCCGAGCCGCGGAGCCGGGACACGAGAGTAGCGGAGACTTCAAATGGCCCTTGCCCGTGCGCGCCGCAGTGAGAGCGGATTCAACTACTGGCCGGGCTTCGTCGATGCGCTGTCGACGCTGGTGCTCTCGATCGTGTTTCTGCTCTCGGTATTCCTGGTGGTGCAATTCTTCCTGTCGCAGGAAGTCACCGGCAAGGACAAGGCGCTGGAACAGCTCAACGCCAGGATCGCGGAGTTGAACGACCTGTTGTCGCTGGAAAAGCTCGGCAAACTCAATCTCGAAGACACGCTCACGCAAATGCGGGCAGGTCTCGCCTCCGCCGAGACCGAGCGCGACCGCGTCAAGGGCCTCTATGAGAGTCTCGCCGGCGCGGGCAGCGACGCCGCCGGCCGTGCCAGCGAACTCAACAAGGCGCTGGATTCCGAAAAGCAGGTGTCGGCGCGCGCGCTGGCGCAGATCGAGGTATTGAACCAGCAGATCAGCGCACTGCGCCGCCAGCTCGCCGCACTCGAGGAAGCGCTCCAAGCCTCGGAGAAACGCGACCGGGAATCGCAAGGCCGGATCGCCGATCTCGGTCAGCGGCTGAACGTCGCGTTGGCGCAACGGGTGCAGGAGTTGTCGCGCTACCGCTCCGAATTCTTCGGGCGGTTGCGCGCCATTCTCGGCAACCGGCCGGACATACGGATCGTCGGCGACCGTTTTGTGTTTCAGTCAGAAGTATTTTTTGACACTGGACAGGCGCTGTTGCTGCCGGAAGGCCGCGCCGAACTCGACAAGCTCGCGACCGCGCTCATTGATCTCGACAAGCAGATCCCTGCCGAAATCGCCTGGGTGCTGCGGGTCGACGGCCATACCGACGTGCGGCCGATCAACAGCCCGCTGTTCAAGTCGAACTGGGAGCTGTCGTCGGCGCGCGCGATCTCGGTGGTGCAATATCTGATTTCGCTCGGCGTTCCGGCGCAGCGGCTGGTCGCGGCCGGTTTCGCCGAGTTCCAGCCGCTCGACACCGCCGCGACCGAAGACGCCTACCGGCGCAACCGCCGCATCGAGCTGAAGCTGACGGAACGGTAGGACTCGTAATGTCAGGCCCGAATCTGAACTATCGTCATGCCCGGCCGGGCAGTCTGCTTTTGCGCAGACTGCGTAAACTTGTCTGCGATGCCGGGCATCCACGTCCTTCGATTCGCCGGCAAGACAGAACGTGGATGGCCGGGCATAGGCAAGCGGAAGCGACGCCGTCCTCCGGACGGCCATGCCCGGCCATGACGGTCTTAGCTTGAGCACGCAATTCACCTTACGTCCCTATCGTGCCGAAGACGAAGATGCCGCGATCGCGCTGTGGCTCAAGACCTGGCAGCAGGCCTATCCTTCGATCGATTTTTCCGCGCGCCTGCCGTGGTGGCGCGAACGCTGGCGCAACGAACTGGTGCCGAATGCGGCGATCATCGTCGCGGAAGAAGCTGACGCAATGCTCGGGTTCGTCACCATCGACGCCAAAGGGTATCTCGACCAGCTCGTGGTCGTCCCCGATCGCTGGGGCTCGGCGCTCGCCGAACGGCTGGTCAACGAGGCAAAACGCCTGTCGCCTGACCGCATCACATTGTTGGTCAACACCGACAATGTGCGCGCGATCCGCTTCTACGAACGTAACGGCTTTGTCCACGCCGGAGAGGACGTGAACCCGACGTCGGGACGGCCAGTGCTGAGGATGGAGTGGAAGGCGTAGCCCACATCAACAGCGGAGAGGTCCGATGACGCGAACCGAACTTGCCATGGGCTCGGCGACCTTTATTGCCGTTATCGCCGCGGGATTTGTATCGGCGACGTGGGTCGATCGGCACTATGCCGCCGCTGCTGCCGACAAGGCGCCGTCCGCTTCCTCGGCGGCCTGCGTCGGCGCGGATGGCTCCTGGAAGAACTGGGTATGGGCGAACGTACCGATGCTTTCGCCGAAGTGCGGGGATCGCTGATCCATCGCTTATTTGAGCATCATCTCCGCGCAAACGCTTCGCGTTTGTCGCGAGGGAAAACCGGTTTGCCACTTTTCCGGATCATGCTCTTACGCCCCCTCGAACTGCAGCCGGGCCAGCCGGGCATAGAGTCCGCCTGCCGCGACCAGCGAGGCGTGGGTGCCCTGTTCGGCGATGCGGCCCTGATCCAGCACCATGATCCGGTCGCAGGACAAGACGGTGGCAAGCCGATGCGCGATCACCAGTGTGGTGCGGTGGCGCATCAGTTCCTCCAGCGCGGTCTGCACCAGCGTCTCGGACTCGGCATCGAGCGAGGACGTCGCCTCGTCGAGCAGCAAAAGCGGCGCGTCGCGCAGGATCGCGCGCGCAATCGCGATGCGCTGGCGCTGGCCGCCCGACAGCGTGACGCCGCGCTCGCCGAGCTGGGCGTCGAAACCGCCGGGCAGGCGGCGGATGAATTCGGTGGCGTGCGCCAGATCGGCGGCGTGCTCGACCTCCGCGTCGGTCGCCTCGGGCCGGCCGAAGCGGATGTTCTCCCGCGCGGTCGCGGCGAACACCACCGATTCCTGCGGCACCAGCGCGATCCGCTTGCGCACCTCGCCCGGATCGGCGGTTCTGACCGGTACCCCGTCGAAAGAGATGGCGCCGGAGGCGGGATCGTAGAACCGCAGCAGCAGATGAAACAGCGTGCTCTTGCCGGCGCCGGACGGGCCGACGATCGCGACCTTCTCGCCGGCGCGCACCGAGAGCGAAACGCCATCGACCGCCAGCACGTTTGGCCGCGTCGGATAGGCGAAGCTGACATTTTCGAAACTGACGTCGCCGCGCGCAGGCACTGGCAAGGCGCGCGGCGACGCCGGTGCGGCGATCTGCGATTTGACGCGAAGAATTTCAAACAGACGTTCCGACGCGCCGGAGGCGGCCGAGACCTCGCCCCAGACTTCGCTGAGTTGGCCGAGCGCCAGCGCGGCGAACGCCGCATACAGGACGAACTGGCCGAGCCGGCCCGGGCTGATCGAGCCGGCCAGCACGTCGTTCGATCCGATCCAGAGGATCACCACGACGCTGGTAAAGACGATGAAGATGATGATGGCGGTCAAGACCGCGCGCGCGCGGGTCGAGCTGCGGGCGGCTTCATAGGCCTGCTCGACTTCGCCGCCGAAGCGCGCATTGGCGAGCCGCTCGCCGGTATAGGCCTGAACGGTGCGGATCGCGCCGACCAGTTCGGAGGCGTAGGCGGTCGCATCCGCCAGCGTATCCTGGGCGTTGCGCGACAGCCTGCGCACCCAGCGCCCGAACGCCACCAGCGGCAGCACGATCACCGGGATGGCCAGCAGCACGAGGCCGGAAAGCCTGGGGCTTGTGATGACCATCATCGCGGTGGCGCCGATGAACATCATGATGTTGCGCAACGCGATCGACACCGAGGCGCCGACCGCGGATTTGATCTGGGTGGTATCGGCGGTCAGGCGCGACATCAGCTCGCCGCTGCGCGAGGAGTTGAAGAATGCCGGCGACAGCGAGATCAGATGCGCGAACACGTCACGCCTGAGATCGGCGACGATGCGTTCCCCGATGGTCATCACCAGATAGAACCGCGACGCGCTGGCGAAGGCCAACACCGCGACCACGGCGATCATGACGCTGAAATAGCTGTTGATCCTGGCGATGCCTTCGGACGTGAAGCCGAAGTCGATCATCCGCCGCACCGCGACCGGTACCACGAGCGTCGTGATCGCGGCGATCGTCAGCGAGACGAGTGCGAGGGCGGCGCGGCCGCGGTAGCGCGCCACATAGGGCGCCAGCGCCAGCAGCGGACGAAGCCGCGCGCTGCGCTTGGCCGGCGATGCGGTCAGCGCCGCTTCGACGGAGGACGCCGTCGCGATGGCGGAGGTCTCTGCGGCCGCCAGATCGCGCCGCGCTGTTTCGTCTCGCCGGTCTTCAAGCCGTTCCATTGCGCTCATGAGATCTCAACCAATCGCTTTGCCACCCCCCAGATAGGCCCCACAGCCACCGCTGGCAAATCCCGGCCAGGCCCGGTTCGGGAAGATACTTAGCTTGTTTTGAGGGGCGGGCTACGTTATAGAGCCGGCCAAATCCGTCACCTCAACACCCGAAACACGGGCGCCGGCGCGCCGAAGGATCTGCCATGAAAGCCGAAATTCACCCGGATTATCATATGATTACGGTCGTCATGACCGATGGCACCGAGTACCAGACGCGCTCGACCTGGGGCAAGGCAGGCGACAAATTGAACCTGGATATCGACTCCAAGTCGCATCCGGCCTGGATCGGCGGCGCCCAGCAGATCCTCGATCGCGGCGGCCGTGTTTCGCGGTTCCAGAAGAAGTTCTCGGGCTTCCTCAAGAAGGATTGAAGTCCTTCGGCTTCCCATTCGACGCAAAATAGCAAAACGCCCCTGGTCGATCGGGGGCGTTTTTGTTTTTGTGTTGTCGCACGCTGTAGCGAGCTGACGCAACTCAGCTTCCGTCATTCGGGGATGGTCCGAAGGACCAGACCTCAGATGCGCAATTGCGCATCGGGGAATCCTAGGATTCTCCGATGTGCAATTGCACATCGTAGTTCGATGCGGAGCCTGTCATCGGGCCGGCCATAGGCCGGACCCGTTGGCATCGCCCCGGAACGACGGGGTATTCAGGAGACTTACTGCTCGAACGCCGCTTTCAGACGGTTGAGTTGGGGCACCAGCGGATTGCCGATCGGGGCGCGCTCGGTGGCCGGCGCGTGGATCGTCGCATCGAGACGACGCACCTTGGCTTGCAGCGCCGTCGAACGGACGATCAGGTCCTGCAATTGCTGCGGCAGTTTTTCGATCATCTCGTTCGGGCCGGGATCGGCGGCCGAGAGCTTGACCTTGGTCTTTTCGCGATTGGCCTGGGTCAGGGTCATCTCGCCTTCCTTCACGGCGCGATGCAGCAACAGCCATGACGCCAATTGCATCAGGCGGGTGGTCAGACGCATGCTTTCCGTCGCGTAGGTGAGGCTGACGGAGCGGTCGAGCGCCTTGGCCTCGGTGCGGCCGGCGCCATCGAGATAGGCAGCCGTCTCCTCGACCATATCCATGCCTTCGCGGAACAAGGTTCCGAACGCCGCCGAATTGGTCAGCCGTTCGCTGAATTGAACAAGTGCGGTTTCGCTTTGCGCATGGTCCGACATGGTTAACGCCCTCACGCCACTGCTTAACGATGCCGGCTTGGAACCGACGGATTATGATAAACAAATCATTGCGCGCCCGTGGGCCGGAGTCCAGCCGCAAGCGCTTTTATGGTTTCCAAGGCGGTGACGGAAAGCGAAGACGCCAAAAAAAGAGCCGCCGTTTCCGGCGGCTTTTGAAGTTGATAACAGGGAGGCGTCAAACAGAGTGGACAGGAGCCACTCGGTGTCCAAAAGAGGACGCTCCAAGTCATAAGCGAGAAAGCTTAATCGATCGTAAACGAACGATTTTTTTCAGCGTTCGTTAGCCATGTCGGCCATTGGCCGAGTTTTGGCCACACTCTGCCGTTGTCGTCCCCGCGAACGCAGGGACCATAACCACCGGGTCTTGTTGATGCGACGCGCTGGGGGCCCCAGCCTTTGCAACAACATCTGCCTGTGGTTCTGGGTCCCGGATCGCGTTCGCTTGCGCTCGCTTGTCCGGGACGACGTGGGGCGCGATCGAACTCAAATCCCTATGTCTTGAAGAAGCTATTCGCCGCCTCCTTCGAGGCGCGCTTCCTGGTCATGGCCACCTGCAACCGCTCGATCTCGGAGGTCATCAGCGCGATCCGCTGGCTAAGTTCCTCGACCGACAGCAGCGAGAGGTCCTGCCCGATCTCGTGGGTGATTTTCTTTCTCGGCTTGTCGTCGTCCTCGATGGCCATATGCCTTGCTCCGTGCTCCCTCAGACAGTGAGTCGGTTGCCAGCGCGAACGCCGCTGGCTAATCAGGTGCCTCCCTTAAAACTCTTAGCGTTTGGCCGAGGATAAATCATGGAAAAAGTCCCTTCGCAAATGACCGTCATCGGCATCAGCAAGCCCGGCGGTCCGGAAGTGCTCTTGCCCGAAACCCGCCCGGTGCCGACGCCGGGACCGAACGAAATCCTGATCAAGGTCGCCGCCGCCGGCGTCAACCGTCCCGATGTCGCCCAGCGATCCGGCTCCTACCCGCCGCCGCCCGGGGCCAGCGATTTGCCCGGCCTCGAAGTCGCAGGCGAAGTCGTCGCGCTCGGCGCCGGAAGCCACAAGCACAAGCTCGGCGATAAGGTGATGTCGCTGGTGGCCGGCGGCGGCTACGCGCAATATTGCATCGCGCAGGATGCCCAGGCGATGGCGGTGCCGCCGGCGCTGTCGATGCTCGAGGCCGGCGCCACCCCGGAAACGCTGATGACCGTCTGGCACAACGTGTTCGAGCGCGGCGCGCTGCAGCCGGGCGAGACGCTTCTGATCCACGGCGGCTCGTCCGGCATCGGCACCATGGCGATCCAGTTGGCCAAGGCCTTCGGTTCCAAAGTGATCGTCACCGTCGGATCGAAGGAGAAGGCGGACGCCTGCCTCAAACTCGGCGCCGACCACGCCATCAATTACAAGACCGAAGACTTCGTCGCGGCAGCAAAGACCGCGACGTCGGGGACAGGCCCCCAAGTCATTCTCGACATGGTCGGCGGCGAATACATCGAACGCAATTACGATGCGGCCGCGATCGACGGGCGCGTCGTCCAGATCGCGCTGCTCGGCGGGCCCAAGGCCACTGTCAATTTTGCCAAGCTGATGGTGAAGCGGCTGCACCACACCGGCTCGACGCTGCGGCCCCGTAGTAATGCGGACAAGGCAACGATGGTCGCAGCGATCGAGGCCAAGGTGATGCCGCTGTTGCGCGAAGGGCGCATTAAGCCGCTGATGGACAGCACTTTCCCGCTGGAAAAGGCCGCGGATGCGCATCGCCGCATGGAAACCAGCGAACATATTGGCAAAATTGTGTTGGCGCTTTAACGCTCGCGAACGAAGCCCGGCCGGAAACCCTTTGATTTCCTTCGCATTCATGTCATTTATCCGGCAACGTCGGGCGGCAGGCCTCGCCCGCAAACGATGTTGATCGCGGAGAACCGACATTGCGTCTGATCAGGTGCCTTGCGCCGGCTAGTGCCCACTTTCCGAAGTTCGCACGCCGCCGCTGCACTCGCATTTCGCGAACTTCGGAAAATCATGGGCACTAGCAAACATATCATTCGAGTGCCGCTTCTCGATTTGAAGCCCCTGCTCCGAGTTCGCCGCTTGCTCTGCAGGGGCTTCAAATCGGCGGCACTCGCGCTGGGCCTCATGATTCTTGCGGCCGCGCCGCCGGCGCGCGCGATCGACGCCGTCAGCGTCCGCGGCGACGCGCCTGCGATCGACCTGACCGCGGTGCTCGATCATCAGCGCAGCGACACCGACCGCATCCAGGTTTCCACCGCACCGGGCACCGACGGCATCGTCCGCCGCATCGAAGTCCGTGCCCGCGAAGGCGGGCAGAACTGGGTGGTATTCGCGCTCGCCAACAATACCGACGACCAGCTCGATCGTCTGATCGTTGCACCTCATTACCGCATCGTGTCGTCAGGGCTGTTGTGGCCCGATCTCGGATTGTCGCGTATCGCCACCATCACGCCGTCCACCGGTGACCGCCCCGAGCGGCAGGAGAGCGCGGCCGCGGACATTTTCCGCATCACGCTCGATCCCGGCGCCGTCATCACCTTTGTCGCGGAGCTGCGCACCGATAAACTGCCGCAGCTCTATTTGTGGGAGCCCGACGCCTACAAGGACAAGGTCAACTCCTTCACGCTGTACCAGGGCATCGTGATCGGCATCTCCGGATTGCTGGCGCTGGTGCTGACCATCCTGTTCGTGGTCAAGGGCAGCATCATGTTTCCCGCCGCCGCCGCGCTTGCCTGGGCGGTGCTGGTCTATATCGGCGTCGATTTCGGCTTCTGGGGCAAGGTGCTCGACATGTCGAACAATGCCGAGCGGGTCTGGCGCGCCGGCGGCGAAGCCATCCTGGCCGCGACGCTGTTGGTGTTCCTGTTCGCCTATCTCAATCTCAGCCGCTGGCATGTGCGCTATTCCCACATCACCGTCGGCTGGCTGGCCTTCCTCGGCTCGCTGGTCGCGCTGGCCCTGTTCGATCCCGCGGTCGCCTCCGGCATCGCGCGGATGTCGCTGGTCTTGATCGCGTTCGCAGGTTTTGCGCTGATCGTCTATCTCTCGACCCACGGCTTCGACCGCGCGGTGTTGCTGATCCCGACCTGGTTCCTGCTGGTGGTCTGGGTGATCGCCGCCGGCATGACGGTGGCGGGCAGCGTCACCAACGACATCGTCGGCCCGGCGCTGCTCGGCGGCCTGGTTCTGATCGTGATGCTGATCGGATTCACCGTGATGCAGCACGCCTTCGCCGGCGGCGGCGCCACCACCGGCGTCGTCTCCGATGTCGAGCGCCGGGCGCTGGCGCTGACCGGCTCGGGCGACCTGATCTGGGACTGGGACGTCTCCGCCGACAAGGTCTTTACCAGCCCCGAAACCGAAAGCCTGCTGGGCTTGAAGCGCGGCACGCTGGAAGGCCCGGCCGCGAAATGGCTCGAGGTGCTGCATCCGCTCGATCAGGACCGTTTCCGCGCGGCGCTCGACAGCGTGCTCGACCAGCGCCGCGGCCGGCTGGTGCAGGATTTCCGCCTGCGCACGCCCGACGGACACTTCATGTGGTTCGCGCTGAAAGCGCGCCCCGTGGTCGGCTCCGACGGCGAGGTTTCCCGTGTGGTCGGAACGCTCACCGACGTCACCGAGGCCAAGAACGCCGAGGAGCGCATGCTCCATGATTCGGTGCATGACAACCTCACCGGCCTGCCGAACCGCAAATTGTTCATCGATCGTCTTGGCGCGGTGGCCAATTTCGCCAAGACCATGCCGAACCTGCGGCCGACGCTGATGGTGATCGACCTCGACCGCTTCAAGCAGGTCAACGATTCCGTCGGCATCGCGGTTGGCGATTCGATCCTGCTGACGCTGGCGCGGCGGCTGACCCGCATCCTCAAACCCCAGGACACGCTGGCGCGGCTTGCCGGCGACCAGTTCGGCCTGATCCTGATGTCGGAGCAGGACCCGGCGCGCATCACCGCCTTCGCCGAGACCATCCGCAAGACCATCCGCGCGCCGATCGCCTTCAACGACCGCGAGATCTTTCTCACCGCCTCGATCGGGCTCGCGCTCTCCGATCCGCAGACGCAACTGTCAGACGAGATCATCAAGGACGCCGAGCTTGCGATGTATCACTCCAAGCGCATCGGCGGCGACCGCATCGACGTCTACAAGCCGGCCATGCGTGCGCGAAAAACCGACCGGCTGACGCTGGAAAGCGAATTGCGCCGCGCCATCGAGCGCGAGGAAATCACCATCCTGTATCAGCCGATCGTGCGGCTGGAGGATCGTTCGATCGCGGGCTTCGAGGCGCTGGCGCGCTGGGATCATCCGAAACTCGGGCGCATGTCGCCGGTGGAATTCATCTCCATCGCCGAGGAGATCGGCCTGATCGTCGATCTCGGCATGTTCGTGCTGGACCAGACCGCCAAGCAGCTCGCCGTCTGGCAGCGCGCGATGCGTTCGCGCGAGCCGATCTTCGCCAGCGTCAATGTCTCCTCGCGGCAATTGCTGCGGCACGACCTGATCCACGACATCCGCACCGTGCTGTCGCGCTCCTCGGTGGCGCGCGGCACGCTGAAGCTCGAATTGACGGAATCGCTGGTGATGGAGAATCCGGAACACGCCGCCCAGATGCTGACGCGGATTCGCGAGCTCGGAACTGGATTATCGCTGGACGATTTCGGCACCGGCCATTCGTCGCTGGCCTATCTGCAGCGCTTTCCGTTCGACACCATCAAGATCGACCAGTCCTTCGTGCGCACCACCAGCCGCGGCACAAGGCCGGTGATCCTCAAATCGATCATCGCGCTGGCCCATGACCTCGGCATGGACGTGGTCGCCGAAGGCGCCGAAACCGATTCCGACGCGGTCGAGCTCTACCAGTTGGGCTGCGAATACGCGCAAGGCTTTGCCTTCGGCGAGCCGATGGACGCCGACGCCGCGATGCGGCTATTGACCGAAGAACGGCTCGAGGCGGCGGGCTGAGCGCTACTCCATGCCGTCGTCGCGGCGAACGCCGGGACGACGATGGGGCATCCGCTTGAACCGCACGCGTCTGCCGTCCGCGAGCCTGGTCGCGATGTAACCGCCGGCGAGACAGGCCTCGCGCTGCGGCATCTTTTCCTGCGGGCTGCGCAAGGTCTCCCACCACGACGCGCGCTGCGCCGCGCGCGGCAGCGCGGCGTCGATGATCTCTTCGATCTCTTCGAAGCTCAGCACGAATTCGGGGAGCTTCTGTTCCTTCAGATAGTCCCGCAGCGCGTCGTAATCGTTCACAGGCGAACCCGGTGGATGTTCAAGCGGTCTTCGCCAAGGCCCTCGTTACGGCCTCCGGCTCCTTTTCCACGACCTTGAGCAGGATGCGTGCGCTGCGTTCCGGCTGCCGGCGCCCCTGCTCCCAATCGCGCACAGCTGACAACGCGAACCCATAGGTTTGCGCAAAGCTTTCCTGCGAGAGGCCAAGTCGCGTGCGGATCTTCTTCACGTTCACGCGCGCCGGAACGTGAATCCCGTAGCCGCGCTTGTTTGCGGATCTTTCGAGATAGGCCTTGGTTTCCTCGAGCCCAGCCTTGATCTTGTCGAACGCGGCTTTTGTCATTTTCGTCTCCGGTAATTTTCGATCATCTCAGTAACCATCTTCGCCAAGGCATTGCGTTCGGCAGGCGAAAGATTTGCTTTCTCGTTCTTGGCGAAAACCGTCAGAATGAACACGGGCAGGCTCTCACCGCTGAACAGATAAATGATTCGCGCGCCACCGCTCTTGCCGCGCGCGCCGAAGCCGAACCGCACCTTGCGAAGGCCGCCGCTGCCTGGAATGACCGCGCCACATGTGGGGTCATTGGCCAGGCGCTCCACGATGGCCATGCGCTCGTCCGGCGAGAACAGCCGATCCGCGTCGGAAAGATAAGCCGGCGTTTCAACGACAGTCTACATCGGAATGCTCTATCTACCTACGGCATTGCCGTAGTACGGTCAAGCCTGGAACGAAGAATGAAATTCATCCGCTGCGCTGTTGTTCGAAACCGCAACACCTGCGATGCGTTCTGCCGATCGCCGCAACCAAGCGTTAACTCATTAGCGCACAAACGCTCGCCATTTAAGCCGACATCAACCATTCCGGGCGCATGCGCAGGAGCGGGAGCGAGGCATGGGATTAGCACGGCGCAAGGACATGGCCAGCCGGCCCTGGCGGCTATCGGCAAAGCTGCTGATCCTGTCGTCCGTGGTCACGGTTATCGGCTTTTCCGCGATCTGCGTCAGCGTCATGCTCGACATGCGCCGCGGCGAGGAAGAACTGGCGCGCCAGACCCTTGAAAACCTTGCATCCGGCATCGATTCCGACATCGGCCGCAACGTCGAGCTTTACGACCTGTCGCTGCGCGCCGTCGCCGGCAACATGGTGGCGCCGGAGATCTACGAGGTCAGCAAGCCGATCCGGCAACTAATCCTGTTCGATCACGCCGCGACCGCGAAACATTTTGGCGGGATTCAAGTATTCAATGCCGAGGGCCGACTGACCATCGACGCCACGACGCTGGATCCGGTGTCCGAAGATCGCAGCGATGAGGAGTACTTCAAGGTTCATCGCGACCAGCCCGACGTGGGCCTGTTCATCAGCCGCCCGATGCTGCACCATGGCGCCTATGCCATCGTGCTTAGCCGGCGCATTACCGGCGAAGACGGACGCTTTCTCGGCGTGGTCGCGGGCTCGATCCGCTTCAGCTATTTTCACGACCTGTTCAGCCGCTTGCATCTCGGCCAGGACGACATCATCACCGTTTTTCGCCGCGACGGCACCGTGATCATGCGGACGCCGTTCGACCTCGACGTGATCGGCAAGAATCTCAGCTATTTGCCTAACGTGCAGCGGGTGCTGTCCGAGCCGAGCGGATCATATTCGGGGGTCGCCACGGCGAACCACGATCCGCGGCTCTACATCTGGCGCGATGGCACGAGGCCGCTCGTCGTTCTGGTCGGCAAGCCCTGGAGCGATATTCTCGGGCTCTGGCGCATCGAGGTGACACGGATCGGCGCGATCATGGTGGTGCTTATTGTGTTCGTGTTCGGCGTGACGCTGTTTCTGGCGCGCGAAGTCGACCGTCGCGCGGCAGCCGAGGACAAGCTCGAGGAGCTTGCCACGACCGACGCGCTCACGGGGTTACGAAACCGGCGCAAGTTCGATGCCGCCATCGAAGCCGAATGGCGGCGTGCGGCACGCCAGAAGATGCCGCTTACATTGCTCATGATCGATGCCGACCATTTCAAATGCTACAACGACACGTTCGGGCACCAGGCCGGCGACGAGGTGCTGGTTGGCATCGCGATCTGCATTTCCGATTCGGTGCGGCGGGCCGGCGATTGCGCCGCGCGTTACGGCGGCGAGGAATTTGCCGTGCTGTTGCCGGGACTCTCGCCTGCGGAAGCGCTCCGGGTGGCCGAAACGATCCGGCTGAAGGTTCAGCAATGGTTCGGCGACACAGCGATCACAACCGTCAGCATCGGTGTCGCGAGCGTAGTGCCCGACGATACGACGGACTGGACCCGGCTCGTGGCTGCCGCCGACAAGGCGCTTTACGCGGCCAAGGCCGACGGCCGCAATTGCACCGTGCTGGCCGGCCTCCCGAAGCTGTCGCTGGTGGCCTGAACAGTCATTCCGGGGCGATGCCAACGGGTCCGGCCTATGGCCGGCCCGATGACAGGCTCCGCATCGAACTACGATGTGCAATTGCACATCCGAGGTCTGGTGCTATGCACCATCCCGGAATGACGGCAAAAGCGCCAGCGCTTTTGCCGTCACCTCTCCAGATACTTCTCCATCTCGGCGCGCAGGCCATCGCGGAGGTCGGCGCGCGCCATGCCGAAGGCGATGTTGGCGCGGAGGAACCCGGCCTTGGAACCGCAATCGTGCCGCTCGCCCTTGAACTCGACGCCGTAGAAGCTTTGCGTCTTCGCAAGCCCGATCATCGCATCGGTGAGCTGGATCTCGCCGCCTGAGCCGCGCTCCTGGGTTTGCAGGATCTTGAAGATTTCCGGTTGCAGGATGTAACGCCCGGTGATCGACAGGTTCGACGGCGCGGTGCCCTTCGGCGGCTTTTCCACCATGCCGGCGACCTCGAACATGTTGCTTTGGGCGTGGCGCTTGCCGACGCCGCAGATGCCGTATTGGTGGGTGAGGTGGTCGGGCACGGCTTCCACCGCGATCAGGTTGGACTTTTCGCCGAGCTTGCCGGCGGCTTCGATCATCTGCGCAAGGCAGCCCGGCGTGTTGAGCACGAGTTCATCCGGCAGCACCACCGCGAACGGCTCGTCGCCCACGATATCGCGTGCGCACCACACCGCGTGGCCAAGGCCCAGCGGCGCCTGCTGCCGCGTGAAGCTCATGGCGCCGGCCTCCGGCTGATCGCGGGCCAGGATCTCCATTTCCGCCTTCTTGCCGCGCGCGGCGAGCGTGGCGTCGAGTTCATACATCCGGTCGAAATGGTCCTCGATCACACCCTTGTTGCGGCCGGTGACGAAGATGAAATGTTCGATGCCGGCTTCCTTGGCCTCATCGACCACGTACTGGATCAGCGGCTTGTCGACGATGGTCAACATTTCCTTCGGCATCGCCTTGGTGGCGGGCAGGACGCGGGTGCCGAGACCGGCGACCGGAAAGACGGCTTTGCGGATTTTCATGGGGTATCGGGCTGCCTTGAGAGAACGAAAGGAAAGTGCATCTTGATCGCATGTTGGTAGCCGGTTTGCAGCCGGGAACAAGGGCGGATGTGTGAATGCAACCCCCGTGCCGCCTTCCTTTTTGAGGAAATGGGCGAAACCCCTGGATATCCTTGTATGAGCATGATCTTTTCGGAAAACCGGTTCCCACTTTTCCGGATCATGCCCTAACGCAAAAAACCCGCACTTGTTAAGCTATTGGAAACCGTGGCCGGGCCTCCTGAAAGTCGGTTATTTCAGCGCCGAGCGGGTGGGACATGACGCGACGAACGGGACGATCGGCGATAGGACACACGGGCGCGCTAATCCTCGCCGCGGCGCTCGTTTGGTGCGGGCCGGCGCGCGCGCAATCCACAGGCGGCGGTCCGCTCGACTTTCTCGGCAACATCTTCAACGGCTCGTCCTCGAAAGGCGGCCAGACCCCGCCGCCGGCCCAGCCCGGCGCCTCGGCGCAAGGAGCACAAGCTGCGAGCGGCGCGCCGCTGCCATGGAGCGGCGAGGACGGCGCCTCCGGCCACCCGCTGATGACCGCAAACGCGATCCGCGAGGCGGCGGCGAATTTCGACAATTGTGTCGCCTCGATGTGGCCGGACGCCGCGCGCCGCAACATCTCGCAAGCCAGCTTTCAGCGCTTTACCGCGGGCCTGACGCCTGACCTGCGCATCATGGACCTGATGGATTCGCAGCCGGAATTCACCAAGTCGATCTGGGATTATCTCGACATCCTGGTGAATGATAACCGTCTCGCCAAGGGCAGCGAAATCCTCGCCAAGTACAAGCCGCAGTTCGACGCGACGGAAAAGGCCCATGGCGTCGACCGCTACGTGATCGCGGCGATCTGGGGCATCGAGTCGAACTACTCGACGCAGATGGGCGATCGCAGCGTTCTGCAATCGACGGCGACGCTCGCCTGCATCGGCCGCCGCCAGAAATATTTCAAGGATGAGTTCCTCTCGGCGCTGGAGATCCTGCACCATGGCGATCTACGCCCCGAACAGATGCGGGGCTCCTGGGCCGGCGCGTTCGGCCCCACCCAATTCATGCCGACGGCTTTCAAGCGCTATGCCGTCGACGCCGACGGCGATGGCCGCCGCGACGTGGTCGACGATCCGGCCGACCTGATCGCCTCCACCGCCAACAACCTCAAGAAAGACGGCTGGCAGGCCGGCCAGACCTGGGGCTACGAAGTCGTCGTGCCGAAGGGCTTCAATTACATGCTGGCGGATCGCGCGAAGGCGATGACGATTGCGCAATGGGAGCATCTGGGCCTCAAACGTGCCAACGGCCAGCCATTCCCGCCCTCCGCCGAGAAGGCCTATCTGCTGGCGCCCGCCGGCGCGGAGGGGCCGGGCTTTCTGATGCTGCAGAATTTCCGCGTGATCATGAAATACAATCCGGCGGAGGCCTATGCGCTGGCGATCGGCCACTTCGCCGACCGCTTACGCGGCGGGCCGCCCTTCGTGCAGCCCTGGCCGCGGCAGGAGCGGGAATTGTCGCGCGCCGAGCGGCTGGAGCTGCAGCAGCATCTCGCCCAGCGGGGATTCTATCGCGGCACCCCGGACGGCCAATTCGGCGGCGAGACCCGGGAGGCGCTGCGCGGCTTCCAGGCCTCGATCGGGGCGCCTGCGGACGGATTTGCCTCCTCGGAGGTGCTGGAGCGGCTCCGCGGGCACTGATTCCGGGGCGATCCGGCCCCGAAAGTAACCCTGTTTACCCCCAAACAGAACCCGGCGGGAAAACCGGTTCCCAGCTCTTGCGGATCGTGCTCTACGACGTTTCTTTAGGCCCTTGCTAGCAGCCGGCGTTGCCCGGTCGATGGCTTCGAAATCTGCCCGCTTGCGGCCTGATTCAGCTATTATAGGGATTGCCCGAACGACCCCTTGCGACCGAGCCGCATGCCAAAGACAAAGTCCTTTTTCCGGGTGTTCACCGAGACCGGCCCGCTGATCGTATTGGCCGTCGCGGTCGCGCTGCTGGTTGGCATCGTCGGACCTGCGTCGGCGCAGTTTTTCAATTTCGGCGGACCGCCGCGGCCGCAATCGGCGCCGCCAAGCGGTCGGGGACCGGGTGGCTGGTTCGGCGGCGACCTGTTCGCGCCATTCCAGCAGCAGGCGCCCAAGCCGGTTCAGAATTTTTCCAAGGCGCCGCCGCCGGAGAAGCGCGAAACCATACCGGAACGCAACGTGCTGGTGCTCGGCGACGCCATGGCGGATTGGCTCGCCTATGGTCTTGAGGATGCTTATGTCGAGCAGCCCGATATGGGCGTGATTCGCCGACACAAGACCGTCTCCGGCCTCATCAGATATCAGCCGAAGGGAGATCCGGCGGACTGGCCCGCGGCGGCCAAGACCATCCTTTCCGCCGAGAAGCCGGACGCCATCGTCGTCATGCTCGGCCTCAATGACCGCGTCGCCATGCGGGAGCCCGCGACGGAGAAATCCGAGGGCAAGCCCGGGGACAAAAAGAGCGACAAGAAGGACGTCCGCACCAAGGGCGATGGCAAGCCTGGCGATGCGAAGCCCGGCGCGAAAGGCGATGACGCGGCCGATAACGCCGCGGCAAAGCCCGACGAGAAGGCCATCGATGCCGAACTGTCCCCGGACGACGCCGCCGACAATGGCGAAGTTCCGCCGATCATCACACCGGAAAGGGGCACGCGCTCGCCGACCGGCCTTGTCGAGTTCCGCGAGGAGCGATGGGTCGAACTCTACACCAAGAAAATCGAAGAGATGATCGCCGTCATGAAATCCAAGGGCGTGCCGGTGCTGTGGGTAGGCCTTCCCGCGGTGCGTGGCGCCAAGGCGACCTCGGACATGCTGTTGCTGGATTCGCTGTACCGCGAGGCCTCCGCCAAGGCCGGCATCACCTATGTCGACGTCTGGGACGGATTTGTCGACGAGGCCGGCCGCTTCCTGCAGCAGGGTCCCGACTTCGAGGGCCAGATCCGGCGCTTGCGCTCCTATGACGGCGTGTATTTCACCAAGCCCGGCGCGCGCAAGCTGGCGCATTATGTCGAGCGCGAGATCACCCGGCTGTTGGCGAGCCGTTCCGGGCCGATCGCGCTGCCGAGCGAACCGGCAATCCCCGATGCCAATGCGCAGCCGGGCCAGCCGGCGCCGCGTCCGCTGGCTGGACCGATCCTGCCGCTGGTGGCTTCCTCCGTCGGCACCGATCAATTGCTTGGCGGCCCGGGATCGCGCCCGGCCGCGGTCGATGCGCTGGTCGCAAGAACGCTGGTCAAGGGCGAACCGCTCGCGCCGCCCGCGGGCCGCGCCGATGATTTTGCCTGGCCGCGCCGCGAGGTCGGACGCGAGCAGGCCAGAGGCGAAACACCGGTGGCCTCGGTTTCTCCGGATGGAACGCCGTCCGCTACAGCGCCCGCAGGACCACCGAAGCCGAAAAAGCCTGTCGCCGTTCAGCCGGGTCAACCGGGCACGCCGCTTCAACCACCCGCGCCACCGCCATCGGCGCAGCCGGCATTGCGGAATTTCTTTGGCTTTGGAAGTCCGCCGCCGCGCCAGGTGCAGCCGCCGCCCCGCGCGCCTGGCGTGCCGCGACCGCCGGCTAATGTCGGGCGGTCGGCGTCGGCGCCGCCGGGCAACCTCACGCGATAATATCTTTTCGTCATTCCCCGGCGCATGTCAGCGCGAGCCCCAAGATCTGCAATTACCCGTCTTGGGAATCTCGCAGCAATCATCTCTGGCTTTCGCTATCCACGCAAAGTCGCATGCGCCTGAATGGCGGCGATGGTGGGGTCCCTTCCGGCTCCCGCCGGATGGCACCCGCGCGCCCCACGCCGTTGACTTCGCAATGTCAGCGAGTAGCTTTTTGATGCAAATGCAGCGGGATTAACCGCGCGCGACGACCAGGAGGAAGGCCATGACCGTGACGATCCGGCAGCTTCACCCGCATTTTTTCGGCGAGGTTTCCGGCGTCGATCTGCGCAAGCCGCTGACGCCGCAAGAGGTCCGGGATATCGAAGCCGGCATGGATCAATACGCCGTGCTGCTGTTCCGCGATCAGGACATCACCGACGAGCAGCAACTGGCCTTTGCATTGAACTTCGGCCAGCGCGAGAACGCGCGCGGCGGCACCGTCACCAAAAAGGAAGATTACCGGCTGTCTTCGGGGCTGAACGACGTTTCCAACCTCGGCAAGGACGGCAAGCCGCTGCCGCGCGATCACCGCACCCATCTGTTCAATCTCGGCAACTGCCTGTGGCATTCCGACAGTTCGTTCCGCCCCATTCCGGCAAAATTCTCGCTACTGTCGGCGCGCGTGGTGAACCCCAAGGGCGGCAACACCGAATTCGCCGACATGCGCGCGGCCTACGACGCGCTCGACGACGAGACCAAGGCCGAGATCGAGGATTTGATCTGCGAACATTCGCTGATGTATTCGCGGGGATCGCTGGGTTTCCTCGACTACACCGAGGAAGAGAAGCAGATGTTCAAGCCGGTGCTGCAGCGGCTGGTCCGCACCCATCCGGTGCATGGCCGCAAGTCGCTCTATCTGTCGTCGCATGCCGGCTCAATCCTCGGCATGAGCGTGCCGGAGGCGCGGCTGCTGCTGCGCGATCTCACCGAGCACGCCACGCAGCGCGAATTCATCTACGTCCACAAATGGTCGCTGCATGATCTCGTGATGTGGGACAACCGTCAGACCATGCACCGGGTGCGCCGCTACGATCAGTCGCAGCCGCGCGACATGCGCCGCGCCACGGTGGCCGGCACCGAACCCACGGTGGCGCAGCAGGCGGCGGAGTAGAAGGTCCTCGTCGTCCCTGCGAACGCAGGGACCCATACGCCGTGTCCTCTCATATTGAAGCCGCTCATCGTCGCCATGCGATGAGGCTGCCATCGCATCCGATCGCAACCATTTGGGGTTATGGGTCCCTGCGTTCGCAGGGACGACATCGCATTGTGCTAGGTGCCTGCGCGAGGCATGACAATCGGTCTACGCGTGCCCGGCTTCGTTCGACAGCATGCCCGGATCGATTCCGATCTTGCGCAGCGCGCGGCCGTATTTCTCCTCGACGTCGCCGCCAAAGATCAGATCCGGGTCGGCGTCGCAATGCAGCCAGCCATTGTCCTGGATTTCGCTTTCCAGCTGTCCCGCCGCCCAGCCGGCATAGCCCAGCGCGAGTATGGCCTGCTTCGGCCCTGCGCCCTTCGCGATCGCCTTCAGGATGTCGACGGTCGCGGTCAGACAAATCTCGTCGTCGATCCGCAGCGTCGCATCCTTGATGAAGAAATCGCTCGAATGCAGCACGAAGCCGCGGCCGGTCTCCACCGGACCGCCCTTCAAGACCTTCATGGTCTCGGCATTTTCCGGCAGCTTGATCTGGTCGGCCTTCTTGATGATATCGAGCTGCATCAATAGTCCGGGAAAGTCGATGCTGCCCGCCGGACGATTGACGATGATGCCCATGGCGCCTTCGGCCGAATGCGCACAGAGATAAATCACCGACCGCTCAAAGCGCGGATCACCCATCACGGGCATGGCGATCAGCAACTGACCGTCGAGATAGCCCTGGTCCGCCGATTCGCCGCCGGCGCCGGCGGCATCGTGACGAAACGTTCTCGGTCTTTTGCCTTCAGGGCTCATCCGCAAAGGACTCTCATGTTATGATGCATCCTGATATTGGGTGGCGGTTCTGTCAATCAAGCTCGGCGGGAAGTTTGGTAAACCATCACAAGCAATTCAATGGCTTACCATCTCGCTTGGCTGTAAGGACGCTCCCATGACCGTCGTAGTTCCCCTGCGAGCCGCGCTCGGCTTTGCCTTGACCGCCCTTGCCTCATCCCTGGCGATCGAGGCGCGCGCCGAGGATGCTTCGCTCTGGCAAGTGGGCGCGCACTCCGCTGTCCGGTTGCTCGCAGGATCGCGCAGCGGTTCCGTGCTGCTCGGCGGTATCGCAGTTCAGCTTGACCCGGGCTGGAAGACCTACTGGCGTACCTCCGGCGATTCCGGCGTTCCGCCGCGCTTCGACTTCTCCAAATCGGACAATATCGAGGCCGTGACCGTTCTGTGGCCGGCACCGTTGAAATTCGACGACGGCGCCGGTGGCACCTCGCTGGGCTATCACCATCAGGTCGTGCTGCCCTTGCGTATAGTCCCGAAAAACACCGACAAACCGGTCACGCTTCGTGCCGATATCAGCTACGCCGTCTGTGAGAAAATTTGCATTCCCGTCGAAGCCAGCACCGAGCTCGCCTTCGCCAGTGTGGCGAGCACCGAAGATAGTGTGCTGTTCGCAGCACTCGACACGGTTCCCAAGCCGGCCAGCGTCGGCGATCCCAACCCGCTGACCATCCGCGACGTCAAACGCGAAGGCAAATCCACCGTTCTGGTCGACGTGGTCGCGCCGGACGCAAGAACGGTGAACCTGTTTGTCGAGGGACCAACCCCGGACTGGGGACTGCCGGTTCCAAAACTGCTCGAGCACAGCCCGCCCGGCGTCAAACGCTTTGCCTTTGAGCTTGACGGCGTGCCGCCGGGAACCAATCCCGAAGGCGCGGCGCTCAAATTGACGCTGGTCGGCGGCGAGCGCGCTTACGAATTCAATATCAATCTGGAATAGCCGCGGCGTCGTTCCGGGGCATGCCAACGGGTCCGCGCAAAGCGCGGCCCGATGACAGGCTCCGCATGGACTTTAGATGTGCAATTGCACATCGGGGAACCTCGAGATTCCGGGTTCGCTCGCTTCGCTCCCGCCCCGGACGATCCTGGAAGGGTCAACACCCAACCGAATCTTAACGAATAGTTGATAGGCCGAAACGATCGCCGCATCGCTTGTGGCGCAAGGATTTCCCGCTTTGGCCGTGACGGACACCCAATCCGCAACACCTGTGCCCACAGGCATGCGCGCGCGGCTGCGCTCGATGCTCGGTGACTCACTTGACAGTTCTCTTGGCGGCTCCAGCGAAGCCTCGGTGACCCGGCGGCTTGCCGGCACGATTTTCATCATCCGCGTCGTCAGCGCCGCGCTCGCCTATCTCTCGCAGATCCTGCTCGCGCGCTGGATGGGCGGCTCCGACTACGGCGTCTATGTTTACGTCTGGACCTGGGTGCTGCTGCTCGGCAGCATGATGGATTTCGGCATCTCGGCGTCGGCGCAGAAGATCATTCCCGAATACCGCACCCGCAGCGAGCACGCGCTGCTGCGCGGCTTTCTGTCCGGCAGCCGCTGGATGACTTTCATCGTCTCTTCGATTGTCTCAACGCTGCTGGCTGGTGTCGTGAAACTGCTGTCGCCGTGGATCGATGCCGGCGCGGTCGTTCCGCTTTACATCGGCTGCGTCACGCTGCCGGCCTTTGTGGTGGCCAACACCCAGGACGGCATCGCGCGCTCGCATGACTGGATGCGGCTTGGATTGATGCCGCAATTCATCGTGCGCCAGTCGTTGATCATCGGCGTCACCGCCGGAATGTTCGCGCTGGGCTTCAACCTCGGCGCGACGGCGGCGATGCTGGCAAGTGCCGCCGCGGTCTGGATCGCCATGATCGGCCAGATGGTGGCGTTGAACCGCCGACTCGGCCATCACATCGAGCCTGGTCCGAAAGCCTATGACTTTCGCGGCTGGCTTGCGGTCTCGCTGCCGATCCTGATGGTCGAGGGTTTTTACCTGCTGTTGTCCTACACCGATGTGCTGGTGCTGCAGCAGTTCCGTCCCTCGCAGGAAGTCGGCGTCTATTTCGCCGTGGTGAAGACGCTCGCGCTGGTGTCTTTCATCCACTACGCGATGTCGGCGACGACGGCGCATCGCTTTGCCGAGTATCACGCCCTCGGCGACAGAGCGCGGCTGTCGGCCTATGTCGCGCATGCGATCAAATGGACGTTCTGGCCCTCGCTCGCGGCGACCGTGCTGCTGCTGGCGTTCGGCAAGCCGCTGCTATGGCTGTTCGGGCCGCAATTCGTGACCGGCTACGACATCATGTTCGTCGCCGCCATCGGCCTCGTCGTGCGTTCCGCGATCGGCCCGGTCGAGCGGCTGCTCAACATGCTCGGCCATCAATATATCTGCGCGCTGGCCTATGCGCTGGCCTTCGTCATGAATGTGGCGCTCTGCGTCGCCCTGGTGCCGCGGTTCGGCGGCCATGGCGCGGCGTCCGCGACCTCGATCTCGCTTGTCTTTGAAACCGTGCTCCTGTTCTGGATCGTGCGCCAGCGGCTCGGGCTTCACGTGCTGGCGTTCGGGAAGAGTGACTCCGACGGCACGCCGTAGCGGTTGGAAAATGGCTTCCTGCGTGATATAATTTTATTATGACTATGATGGATCTCAAAAACCTGTTGAAGCGGGTACAGTCCTGGCCGGAAGAGGCGCAGGATGAACTGGTTGCGGTTGCCAATCAGATCGAAAACGAATTGCAGGGCCGCGACTATCTCGCCTCCCGGGAAGAATTGCAGATTATTGACGCCGCGATGGCCTCTATCGACGGCGGAGAAGTCGCATCCGAGGCCGAGATTAAGGCAGCGTTTGCGAAATTTCGTTCTGCATGAAGCTCGTCTATTCGCGGCGGGCCCTGGCTGATCTCAACGTGATCGCGACCTACTACACCGCCATCGCCAGTCCCGCGATAGCCGAGTCAATTGGGCGCCGGCTGGAAAGTGTCATTGACCGCATCCGCCGCGCGCCCGAGGCTTCGCCACGTGTCTCGCAGCGCTCCCAAGTCCGGGCCGCAACAGTCGTGCGTTATCCATTTCGTATCTTCTATCGGGCGCGCAACGACACCATCGACATTCTCCATATCCGGCATACGTCGAGGCGACCCCCGGCAGCTGACCCGGAGTAGCGCAGGAATTGTACCTTTCCCGCAGACGACGGAAGGCAAAGGAAAGCGCCTACTCCGCGGTCCAGCCGCCGTCGATCGACAGATTGGCGCCGGTGATCTGCGCCGCGTCGTCGCCGCACAGGAACAGCGCCAGGGCTGCGACCTGCTCGGAGGTGACGAACTCCTTGGTCGGCTGCGCCGCCAAGAGCACGTCGTGGATGACCTGCTCCTTGGTCAGGTTGCGCGCCTTCATGGTGTCGGGGATCTGCTTCTCGACCAGCGGTGTCCAGACATAGCCCGGGCTGATGCAGTTGCAGGTGATCTTGAAGGTCGCAAGCTCCAGCGCCGCGGTCTTGGTGAGGCCGGCGATGCCGTGCTTGGCCGAGACGTAGGCCGACTTGAACGGCGAAGCCACCAGCGAATGCGCCGAGGCGGTGTTGATGATGCGGCCCCAGCCGCGCTTCTTCATGCCGGGCACCACCGCGCGGATGCCGTGAAACGCCGCCGACAGGTTGATCGCGATGATCGCGTCCCATTTTTCGACCGGGAATTCCTCGATCGGCGAGACGAACTGGATGCCGGCATTGTTGACGAGGACGTCGACCGAGCCGAACGTCTTTTCTCCCAGCGCGATCATGCCGGCGATCTCCGCGGGCTTGGTCATGTCGGCGGGCGAATGGATGGCCTTGACCTTGAAATCGCTTTCGATCGCGGCGCGTTCCTTCTCGATGTCGGCAGGCGCGCCCATGCCGTTGAGAACGATGTTGGCGCCGGCGCTGGCAAAGGCGCGCGCATAGGCCAATCCGATGCCACTGGTCGAGCCGGTCACGACCGCGGTCTTGCCTGTCAACGTAGCCATATTTTCACTCCTTTTTGACGGGGCTTTCTTCCCCCGAGAGATCGTAGGTCACCATGGTTTCGCCCGGCTGCGGCCGAGCAAGCCAGTCCTTGTGACGCATCGACCAGTGAACGTCGCGTACACCCGCCTCCCAATGTTCGACCATGGCGACATGGGAAAAGTCGTAGTCCTTGGACGAGGTTTCGTAGTTCTTGCTCTTGTAGATCAGGTGCACCACCGTAACGGTGCTCTCCCTCGTGGCCTCGCGCAGGAAGGTTGCCGACGGGTCGTCCTTCAGATCGTCGGGCAACTTGCCGATCAAGTCGCGAACCGCCTTGCGGGCGTTGTGGAGCTGCCGGTTCTTGTCGGTGTTCATGCGCGTGCGGCTGGAGAAGCGGATATCCTTCTCGCGCTCGGCGGCCTCCAGCAACGTGCGCGGCAGCGGTCCGCGGGCGCTGAAGAGGTCGACCTGGAAAATCAAGAGGTCGTTGGTGGTCTCGGCATCCAGCACATAGTCGAGCGGCGTATTGGAGGCGATGCCGCCGTCCCAGTAATGCTCGCCATCAACGACGATGGAGGGAAAGCCCGGCGGCAGCGCGCCGGACGCCATAATGTGCTCCGGGCCAATTCTCTTGCCGATCCTGTTGAACTCCACATTGTCGAAATATCTGAAATTGCCCGAGGTCACCCCCACCGCGCCGACACTCAACCGGCACTGCAGATCGTTGATGCGGTCGAAGTCGACCAGACGCTCCAGCGTCCTTCTCAGCGGCGAGGTGTCGTAGTAGCTCTGCGACTCCGGGCTTCCATTCGGCCACAACGGCGCGGGCGGGACCCGCGGCGCGAAGAAGCCCGGCGCTCCGAAGGTGGCGATGTACGCGGCGCTGGTCTCGTTGAACAGCGAACGTTCACGGGTGCCGTTCGTGACCGGAACCCATGGCACCGGAGATGAAACCATCTCCCAGAATTCCTTCAGTCTGTCGACGCGCTTTGCCGGCTCATTGCCGGCGATGATCGCGGCGTTGATGGCGCCGATCGAGATGCCTGCGATCCAGTCCGGTTCAAAATCAACATGACACAGCGCCTGGTAGGCGCCCGCCTGATAGGAGCCGAGCGCGCCGCCGCCTTGCAGAACGAGCACCCGCTGTGCCGTCGCGGGAGTCCTGGTTGGCGCTGCATCGGCAGAATTCATCATCGGCCTCGGGTCGACCAAGAAGTTGAGCGCGTACCGTGGCGTCAGTTCGCGATGGCGTCAATCAGCGAGGGCGGCCGAAGGGATCCTCACGCCCAATTGATCGCGCGGTTCGGTCGATGCAAGAATGAGCGTCCAGAATACCTTGTATTTGGTATTCGGAGCATAGCTCGCCGCGATGCCTAATTTTGTGACACCGTTTTGAAGCATATTCGCCCGGTGTGGCGGCGAGTCGCGCCAGCCGGAAAACGCCTCGGCAAGCGTGTGGTAACCGGCCGAGATATTTTCCACCGATAGCGTCGCGGGGTATCCGGCAGCATTCAGGCGCTTCTGCAGCGGCGCCTTGACGTCGTGGTCGAGCTTGTTGCGGCTGGCCATCGCCTGCGACTGCCCCTCCGCAACCTTCATCAGCTCGGGATCGACCACCACGGCGCCGAGACCGTTGTTCTTCCGGTAGAGCGAAATCATCGTGGCCGCGGCCTGGGGATCGAGCTTGGCGCCGCCCTCGGCCATGTTGAGATACATGCTCGGCTGTTCGAGCGGAACATCCGCCGCGCAGCCGCCAAGCGCCAAAAGCCCGATAATCGCGACCAACGCGCGCATGATTCGAGGTTCCCCCAGATTGCCCGTGGTTGTTGCATGCCAACCGTGGCTGAATGGTGAACGATTGCCCAATTTAAGTCGTCATTCCGGGGCGCGCCAACGGGTCGCGCGAACGCGCGCCCGATGACAGGCTCCGCGCGAACCCGGAATCTCGAGTCAAATACGTCTGGATTCCGGGTCTGCGCCGTTCGGCGCATCCCGGAATGACGGGCTGGTCCTACGACGTCTTGCCCGTATGGATGCCGCATTCCGACTTGGCCCGGCCACGCCAGCGGCCGGCCCGCGCATCCTCATCCGGTGAGGTCCGGCTGGTGCAGGGCATGCATCCGACCGAGAGAAAACCTGATGCGACCAGCGGGTGCGGCGGCAATTTTGCCTGCGCGTAGATCGCCTCGATTTCCTCGCGCGAGGTGTTTGCGAATGGATTGAACTTCAGCCGGATGCCGTCATCCTCGACCATCGGGATAGCTGCGCGCAGCCCACCCTGAAAGCGCTTGCGCCCATTGATCCATGCGCTGAAGGGCGCCAAGGCCCGCTTCAGCGGCTCGATTTTCCGGATCCGGCAGCAGGCGTCGGGATCGGAGAACCACAATTCGCGATCCGGATCCTCGTGGGCCAGCGTCTCGGCCAGCGGCTTGATGGAGCGGACATCGCGCAGGCCCAGCGTCGCGATCAGCGTGACGCGATAGGCCAGGGTCTCCTCAAACAGCCATCCGGTGTCGAGAAAGATCACGGGGATTGCGGGATCGACGTCGGCCATTACTTCGAGCAGGGCGGCCGACTCGGTGCCGAACGATGAGACCAAGACGAGACGTTCGCGGCCAACGGTCCGCACGGCCGTGGCGATCACCTCCGCCGGCGTGGCATTGCGAAGCGCATGATCGAGTTCCTCCGCCGCCGGCAAATCCGGTGCAGGTGCCGTCCGCTCCGCCCATGCTGGTTGCGCAAGCTCACTCACTATCCGGCACTCTCCGAATGGCGCTGCTGCATCCGCCGGTGAAGCGCGGTGATGCGGCCGTCGCCGGTCGGCTGGTAGAACACCGAGTAACGCTTTGAGGTCATAGCGAACGCTTCCGCGTCGCTTTCTTTTTTCACTTCAAATGCATCGAATCCGGCGCGCAGCATGAACACGAACTGGTCGCGCAGCACCTGGCCGGTGGCGCGCAATTCGCCGTCGTAGCCATGACGTTCGCGCAATAGCCGCGCCTGGCTGTAGGCGCGGCCGTCGCGGAACGTCGGAAACACCAGGGCGATCACCGCGAGCCGGTCGAGGAACGGCACGAGATCATCGACGTCGCGACCGTTCGGCCAGATCACCCCCAGCTTGCCCTCGCGCCGCGACAGCGCTTCCGGATCGTCGAGAAACCGCGCAACCGAGATCAAGACCGCGCCGTCGCCCGGCAGTTCGGCGCCGTCCGGGACGTGGACGAAGGTGTCGGTGGCACTTGTTCCGTTCTTAACGAGTGGCATAGACCCGCTCCCTGAAGGGTTCGACGCCGAGCCGCTTCACCGTGTCGACGAAGAGCTCGTCGGGGCGCGCGCGCAGCGCAAGATAGGCTTCCACGATATCCTCGACCACGTCGGCGACTTCGCCGTAGGCCACGGCGGGTCCGATCAAGGCGCCAAGCTCGGCGTTCTCGTCGGCGCGGCCGCCGATCGTGATCTGATAGAATTCCTCGCCGTTCTTCTCGACACCGAGAATGCCGATATGGCCGACGTGATGATGGCCGCAGGCGTTGATGCAGCCGGAGATGTTGACGTGCAGCCGGCCGATCAGGTCGGCGGTGTCATGATTGGCAAAGCGCCGGGTCAATTCCTGCGCGATCGGAATCGAGCGCGCATTGGCGAGCGAGCAATAGTCCAGTCCCGGGCAGGCGATGATGTCGGAGACCAGATTGACGTTCGGCGTCGCCAGCCCGATCTTGTCGAGCGCCTCCCAGAGCGCCGGCAGGTCGCGTTTCGCGACATGGGGCAGCGCCAGGTTCTGCTCATGGCCTACCCGGATTTCGCCGAACGAATATTTGTCGGCGAGATCGGCGACCGCATCCATCTGGCCGGCGGTGGCGTCGCCGGGCGGCCCACCCACCGGCTTCAGCGACAGCGTCACGATCGCGTAGCCCTGCACCTTGTGGGTGAACACCGAGTTCTTGCGCCACCTCTCGAACAGCGGATCGTGCGCCGCCTTCTTCAATTCCTCCGGCATGTGCGGCAGCTCTTCGTAGGCCGGATAGGAGAAGCGCGAGCGGACGTCCTCGATGACGGCGTCATCCAGCGTCAGCGCGCTGTCGCGCATCGCGCGCCATTCGTCCTCGACCTCCTGGGCGAATTTCTCGATGCCGAGTTCGTGCACCAGGATCTTGATGCGCGCCTTGTAGATGTTGTCGCGGCGGCCATACTGATTGTAGACGCGCAGGATCGCCTCGACATAGCTCAGGAGATCGCGGCCGGCGACGTACGGCTTGATGGTCTTGCCGATGAACGGGATACGGCCCAATCCGCCGCCGACCAGCACCTCGAAGCCGGTCTCGCCTTGCGCATTCTTGTGCAGGCGCAGGCCGATATCGTGAACCTTGATCGCGGCACGATCGTGCGCGGAGGCGGTAATCGCAAATTTGAACTTGCGCGGCAGGAAGGAAAATTCCGGATGCAGCGTCGTGTATTGCCGCAACAGCTCGGACCAGATGCGGGGGTCCTCGATTTCGCCGGGCGTCACGCCGGCCCACTGATCCGACGTGACGTTGCGGGTGTTATTGCCTGACGTCTGCATGGCGTGAATGCCGACCTCGGCGAGATCGGCCAGCGCATCCGGCAATTCGGCGAGCTTGATCCAGTTGAACTGGATGTTTTGCCGCGTCGTGAAGTGCCCGTAGCCGCGGTCGTAGCGGCGCGCCACATGCGCCAGCCGCCGCAATTGCTTCGACGACAGCGTGCCGTAGGGGATCGCGACCCGAAACATATAGGCGTGCAGTTGCAGATAGACGCCGTTCTGCAATCGCAGCATCTTGAATTCGTCCTCGGTGAGCTCACCGGACAGCCGGCGCTTCACCTGATCGCGGAAATCCTCGACGCGTTCGTTGATGAGCGTGCGGTCGAGTTCGTCGTATGCGTACATGATGGATTGGCCTTATGCCGGAACCGGAAGATCGATGGTGACACCCCTCTGCCGGATATGTTCGCGCAGGTTACCGGGCTTGATCTTGCCGCCATCCTTGATTTCGACCGGCGCGATATAGGGGCCGACCGCACCGACATCGTCGGCCACGGATTCGGCGAGCAGCGCGCGCGCTTCGTCGGCGGCGCGGACGATCGCGGCGTCGGACAGGCTGGTCGACCAGCCCTTGGCGGCCGTTCGATAGATCACCGCGCCATCGAAGGTGCGGTTGGCGGTGACGATGGAGGGACCCGTGATCTTGATCTTTTGTTGCAGCGGAGACGTCATTCGGCGGCGACCTGAAAATATGAGGCAAGTTGAGCGAGGTTCTGATGGCGCCAGGGCGCCGAATGCGCGACCACGTCGCCGATGATGAGGACGGCGGGCCCGCCGTCGATCTTTTCGACGAGATCAGGCAACCCATCGAGCGTTCCGACGACGGCCTGGGCGTCCGGCCGCGTGACGCGCGCGAATACGCCGACCGGCGTCCGCGGCGAACGCCCTGCGGCCAAAAGGCCAGCGCGCACCGAGGGCGCCGCGGTGATGCCCATATAGACGACGATCGTCATCTTCTGGTCCGTCAGGATGGACCAGTCGACGGCTTCAGCATCCCTGGCCTTGTGCGCGGTGAGGAAGGTGATGCGTAGCGCCTCGTGACGGAAGGTGAGCGGCACTTCGAACTGCGCAGCCGCGCCAAGGCCTGCGGTGATTCCGGGGATGACCGAATAGGCGACGCCGGCCTGCCGCAGGGCTTCGATCTCCTCGCCGCCACGGCCGAAGACGAAGGGATCGCCGCCCTTCAGCCGCACCGCGCGCTTTCCTGATCTCGCAGCTTCGACCAACAGGCTGTTGATGGCGTCCTGGCCGATGCCGGATTTGCCGACGCGGCGGCCGACCGGCACGCGCGCGGCGTCGCGGCGCGCACGATCGAGAATTTCCGGCGATACCAGCTCATCGTAGAAAACCACATCGGCGTCCTGCAGTGCGCGTAACGCCTTCACCGTAAGCAAATCCGGATCGCCAGGACCCGCGCCGACCAGCGTCACCTTGCCCTCGGGGCGGCCCGACGCCAGCGCGCCGGCGAAGTCAGAGGGATCGCAAATTTCCTTCAGCGCCGCTTCCGCCTCCTCAGTGCGCCCCGCGAGAACCAGCGCACCGATCGGGCCGTCGACCACGCGCTCCCAGAAGCGGCGGCGCAAGGCAAATTCGGGGATCAGGCCATGGATGGTCTTGCGCCAGCGGCCGACGAAGCCGGCGAGTTCGCCGATGCGGGCGGGCAGCGCGGCCTCGATGCGCTCGCGCACGCGGCGCGCCACCACCGGCGAGGCGCCGCCGGTCCCGACGGCCACCACCACGTCGCCGCGATCGACGACGGCGGGAAAAATGAAAGTCGAATGTGCGAGGTCGTCCATCACGTTCACGGGCAGACCGACCGCCTTCGCCCGCGCCGACATCGCGGGCCCGACACGGCCCGCGCCCGCGCAAAGAATGGCGATCACCCCACTGAGATCGGCGGTCAACGGATCGCCAGCGGCAAGCTCGATCCGCGCCGCCTCGTCCGCGCCAAGAGCGGTCAAATCAAGAGCGCTCAGATCATGATGGCCATCGGTCGCATACCAGCGAACCCGCGCACCCGCGGCGGCGAGCAGCCGCAATTTCGCGCGCGCCAAATCGCCGGCGCCAACCAACAGCACCACGCCGCTTTGCAGATCGAGGAATACCGGCAGGAATCGCATCCGACACTCGCTTCCCCAACTTCCGGGGTTGACTGGAATTATTTTCTATATATGTCTCGTTCAACGCCCGCAAAGAGAAAATTATTTCTTCTCTATTGCAGTGCAACTATAGAATTTTCGCCTCCCAAGGCCAAGGGCCGGTAGATGCATCTTCTCGACAACGACCACGCCAATGACCGGCTGCATCGGGCAATCCCGATCAGGCAGTCCACGGTCACGCAAATTTCAACCGATGGCCGCGCCCACGCGCCCTCGATGGATCACCTCGACGCGCTGGAAGCCCAGAGCATCTACATTTTTCGGGAGGCCTTCGCGCGGCTGAAGAAACTGGCGTTGCTATGGTCGCTGGGCAAGGATTCCAACGTGATGATCTGGCTCGCGCGCAAGGCCTTTTTCGGCCGCGTGCCGTTCCCGGCATTGCATGTCGACACCGGCAAGAAATTTTCGGAGATGTACGCGTTCCGCGATCGCTACGGCAAGGAATGGGAGCTCGATCTCAGGATCGAACCGTGCCCGCCGCTTGAGACCGTCGATCCGACCTTGCCGCCGGCCGCGCGGTCCGCCGCGCGCAAGACCGAAGGATTGAAGCTCGCGCTCGCCAAATACGGCTTCGACGGTTTGATCGCCGGCATTCGCCGCGACGAAGAGGCCACGCGCGCCAAGGAACGGGTGTTCTCGCCACGCGGCACCGAAGGCGGATGGGACGTGCGCGATCAGCCGCCGGAATTCTGGGATCAGTTCAACGCCTCGCCGCCGCCGGGCGCGCATTTGCGCGTGCATCCGATCCTGCATTGGACCGAAGCCGACATCTGGGCCTATACCAAGCGCGAAAACATCCCGATCGTTCCGCTGTATCTCGCCAGGGACGGCAAGCGCTATCGCTCGCTCGGCGACGCCGACATCACCAATCCCGTGGCTTCGACCGCGTCGAATATCGAGGAAATTCTCATCGAGCTTGACCGCACCAAGGTGCCGGAACGTTCCGGCCGCGCACTCGATCACGAAACCGAAGACGCCTTCGAGCGGCTGCGTGTCGCCGGCTATCTCTGACGGATAATGGGTTGAGCGTAGCAATGAACATGACCGTTCCCGCCGCGATATCGGCCACTCCCAACGGCACCACGCGCCCGCAGGTGCGCATCGTCATCGTCGGTCATGTCGATCACGGCAAATCGACCCTGGTCGGCCGTCTCCTGCATGAGACCGGCAGCCTGCCGGAAGGCAAACTCGAAATGCTCAAGGCCGTCAGCGCGCGGCGGGGCATGCCGTTCGAATGGTCGTTCCTGCTCGACGCGCTACAGACCGAGCGCGACCAGGGCATCACCATCGACACCACGCAGATCCGCTTCCGCACCAAATCGCGCGACGTGGTGTTGATCGACGCGCCGGGCCACGCCGAATTCCTGCGCAACATGATCACCGGCGCCTCGCAGGCGGACGGCGCGCTCCTGATCATCGACGCGCTGGAAGGCGTGCGCGACCAGACTCGGCGCCACGGCTATCTGCTGCATCTTCTTGGCGTCAAACAGGTCGCGGTCGTCGTCAACAAGATGGACCGGGTTGATTTCAGCGCGGCGCGATTTGCCGAGATCAGCGATGAGATCTCGGCGCATCTGACCGGTCTCGGCGTGACGCCTCTAGCGGTGATTCCAATTTCGGCGCGCGATGGCGATGGCGTTGCCGAGCGCACGCGCAGAGTAGCCTGGTACAACGGCCCGACCGTGGTCGAGGCGCTCGATGCGCTTGAGCCGGCGCGGCCGCTGGAACAGCTTGCGCTGCGGCTGCCGGTGCAGGCGATCTACAAATTCGACGACCGCCGGATTGTCGCGGGCCGGATCGAATCCGGCGGCCTTGCCGCCGGCGACGAGATCGTCATCATGCCTGCCGGAAAGATCGCAAAGATCAGGAGCGTCGAGGGCTGGCCGGTGACGCCGGTCAAGGGCGCGCAGACGGCGGGTCGATCGGTCGGCATTACGCTCGATCGCGAACTGTTCATCGAACGCGGCGACGTCATCGCCCACGTCGAAACAAGCCCGCGCGACACGCGCCGGCTGCGCGCCCGGATCTTCTGGCTGCACGACAAGGAACTTGCCAAGGGCGAGCAAATCCTGGTCCGGCTCGGCACGCGGGAGGTCCGCGCCACCGTGGTCGCGATCGAGAAGGCGGTCGATCCCGGCGAATTGTCGAGCATCGAGAATAAATCGATCGCGAAGAATCATGTCGGCGAGATCGACATCTCGCTGGCGCAGCCGATCGCCGCCGATCCCTATACCGACAATCCGCGCACCGGACGGCTGGTGATCGAGGTCGGCGGCCGCATCGCCGGCGGCGGGCTGGTGCTGTCGGTCGATGCCGGACAACGCGCCATTCCCGTCGATATCGTGCCGGTGGAATCCGCGCTGCGCCCCGACGAACGCGCGGCGCGCTATCGCCACAACGGCGCGGTGGTGTGGCTGACGGGACTGCCGGGTTCCGGAAAATCGACTTTGGCGCGCGCGCTGGAACGCAGGCTGTTCGGCAATGGCGGCTCGCCGGTGCTGCTCGACGGCGACACGCTGCGCGCCGGGCTCAACCGCGATCTCGGCTTCTCAGCGGCCGATCGCACCGAAAACATTCGCCGGCTCGCCGAAGTCGCCACCCATCTCGCGCGCAACGGACACGTCGCCATCGTCGCCGCGGTCTCGCCCTCGCGCGAAGACCGGGCGGCGGCGCGCCGCATCGCCGACACCGCGTTCCGCGAGATCTATGTGGCAACGCCAGCCGAGGTGTGCGAGAGCCGTGACCCGAAGGGCCATTACGCCAAGGCGCGCGCAGGCTCGCTGCCGGCATTCACCGGGACCGGCAACGATTACCAGCCACCGGCGAACTGCGAGCTGACGCTCGATACCTCGGCGCGTTCGGTCGGCGATGCCGCCGACGCGATCGAAACGATGCTGAGGCGGACCGGCGTTCTGTTCGACGAAGTGATTGATCTGGCTGCCAATATTTGAGCCGGCCACCGCCGCTGTAATAGGCAATAGAAGGGCTTTTCTTAGGGTCAGCTTTGGCGCTAAAAGGCCCCTGAACGTCGCGCCTCACGGCGCGTTTCTTGCTTTTTTTGCCCCTGAAAACCGCACTTGAATGCGGTTTCTCGTGAGAAAAATCCGTCATGAATCGTATCGATGTCCACGGACTGAAGATCGCCGCTGTCCTGTTTGATTTCATCGCCAAGGAAGCGACCCCGAAAACCGGGATTTCGCCCGACGCGTTCTGGGCAGGACTGGCCGCCATCGTCCGCGATCTGGCGCCGGGAAATCGCGAGCTGCTTGCCTTCCGCGACACCCTGCAGGCGAAGATCGACGACTGGCACCGCGCCAACAAGGGCAAGCCGATCGACCTCAACGCCTACACCGCATTTCTGAAGGAGATCGGATATCTGCTGCCGGAGCCCGCGACCCAGAAGGTCGAGACAGCCAATGTCGACGAAGAGATCGGGAAAATCTGCGGACCCCAGCTGGTCGTGCCGCTCACCAATGCGCGCTACGCGCTCAACGCCGCCAACGCGCGCTGGGGCAGTCTTTACGACGCCTTTTACGGCACCGACGCGATCCCGCACGAGGCCAGCGAGGGGGCCAAGGGTTTCAACAAGGCGCGCGGCGACAAGGTGGTCGCGAAGGCCAAGACCTTCCTCGATTCCGCCGTGCCGCTGGCGACCGGCAGCCACACCGATGTGACGTCCTACAGCGTCATCAGCGGCCAGCTCGCGGTCAAACTGAAGAGCGGCAACGCCACCGCGCTGAAATCGAACGCGCAATTCGCGGGCTATCGCGGCGACGCCGCTTCGCCTTCGGCCATCCTTCTGGTCAACAACGGGATGCATATCGAAATCAAGATCGACCGCGGCCACATGATCGGCAAGGACGATCCGGCCGGCGTCGCCGACATGATCCTGGAATCGGCCGTCAGCACCATCCTCGACATGGAAGACAGCGTCGCCACCGTCGACGCCGAGGACAAGGTGCTGGTCTATCGCAATACGCTCGGCCTGATGAACGGCACGTTGTCGGCCGACTTCGAGAAGGGCGGCAAGACGCTGACGCGCGCGCTGAACCCCGACCGCGTTTACAAGGCCCCCGACGGCAAGGAACTCAAGCTGCACGGCCGCAGCCTGTTGTTGATGCGCAATGTCGGCCATCACATGTTCACCGATGCGGTGCTCGACGAGCGCCGGCGAGGAAATTCCGGAAGGCCTGCTCGATGCCGCCGTCACCGGCCTGCTGGCGATCCACGATCTCAAGGGCAACTCGAAGGTGCGCAACAGCCGCACCGGCTCGGTCTATATCGTCAAGCCGAAGATGCACGGCCCCGACGAGGTCCGGCTGACCTGCGAACTGTTCGCCCGCGTCGAGAAGATGCTGGCGCTGCCGGAAAACACCATCAAGGTCGGCATCATGGACGAAGAGCGCCGCACCACGGTCAACCTCAAGGCCTGCATCCAGCAGGCGGTCAAGCGCATCTGTTTCATCAACACCGGGTTCCTCGATCGCACCGGCGACGAGATCCATACCTCGATGGAAGCAGGCCCCATGATTCGCAAGAACGACATGAGGGCCCAACCCTGGATCAAGGGCTATGAGGACTGGAACGTCGATATCGGCCTGATCGATGGCCTGCCCGGCCACGCCCAGATCGGCAAGGGCATGTGGGCCGCACCCGACATGATGGCGGATATGCTGACGCAGAAGATCGCGCACCCGCAGGCCGGCGCCACTACCGCGTGGGTGCCTTCGCCGACCGCGGCAACGCTGCACGCGCTGCATTATCACCAGGTCAATGTGCTGGCGCGCCAGCAGGAACTCGCCAAGGGCGGCCCACGCGCAAAGCTCGCCGACATCCTCGCCATCCCGGTATCGCAGTCGAACTGGGCGCCCGACGATGTGCGGCAGGAGATCGACAACAACTGCCAGGGCATTCTCGGCTATGTCGTGCGCTGGATCGACCAGGGCGTCGGCTGCTCCAAGGTGCCCGACATCCACGACATCGGGCTGATGGAAGACCGCGCGACTCTGAGGATATCGAGTCAGCATCTGGCGAACTGGCTGCATCAGGGCGTCATCACCAGGGAGCAGGTGATGGAGTCGCTGAAGCGGATGGCGATGGTGGTGGACGGCCAGAACAACGGCGATCCGCTGTATCGGCCGATGGCGCCTTCCTTCGACGGCACAGCCTTCAAGGCGGCCTGCGACCTGATCTTCAAGGGGCGCGAGCAGCCGAACGGCTACACCGAATACATCCTGACCGCGCGGCGCCGGGAGGCGAAGGCGGCGGGCTGATCGGTCGACAGCTTGGTGGCACGCGTTCCCGGAACGATTGAAACTCTCCGAGCAGATCGCCGACATTCAGAAGGTGGCCGGCGACGCCATCGAGGCCATCAAGGGCATTGGCAACATCATCGGCGAGGTGAACGAGGTCGCGACCGCGATCGCTGCCGCGGTCGAGGAGCAGGGCGCCGCCACCCAGGAGATCTCACGCAGCACCCAGCACGCCGCGCAAGGCACCCGAAACGTCTCGGAGAATATCACGGGCGTCAAAACCGACGCGGATGCCTCCGCGGCGGCGGCGGAAAACGTGAAGCAAGCCTCCGAGACGCTGGAGACGCAGAGTCTCCAGCTGAGCAACCAGGTCACCCAGTTCCTGGGCAAGATCCGCGCAGCCTGATTTTTCGCAAAATCAGCGTCGCCGCACGCCGGAACAACGGGTCGCAGAAACCCTCACGTCACGCAGCGGCCGGGCTGAAGCAGCTTGGCGACTTCGGTCAACACGCTGACGACGGGCTCGCAGGCCACCGTCAGCCTGCGATTCCCCGACTTGGTCCCGGAGGGCGCGGATGAGGAATTGCCGGCGCCGGTGGCCACGGGAACGCGAACCAGGAAAGACGTATCGGAGAAGCCGTCCAGCCGAAGCGAAATCGTACGCGTCTGCGCGGACGATCCCATGACGTTGGCCACGCGGTCGGCCTTGGAGGCGCGGTTGACGGCGGTCCCGCCCGCGGCCAAAGGCGCGGCTACGGAATTCGGCGGACGATCCTGCGTCGCTTCGGAAAGATCACGGCCCGACGCAAATTGCGCCGCGCCAAAGGTCAGCAAGAGCGTGATCGCGCCGAAGATTCCAGTTGCCAGCCGTGACATGTTTTGCCCGCCGTCCTCGCCCCATGGCGATCAGGCCAACAACGCAGCGGGAACCACAAGGTTTCGGGGAACCCGCAATCACTTAACTGTGTGTGAAAAAATGTCGCGGGGCCGGAACGACTCCGGGGGCCTGTGCGTCATTCCGGCAGCCGGTTATCCCCCCTGCCCCATTGACCGGTGACGTAGGGCGCGGTTGTGGTGATGCCAGCCGCGCCCTGCTTTTTTTCCGTTACGCGGTTGATTTCAAAACGAATAATCGACCCCGCGCCCGCTTGGCGCTCCAGCGCCTCAAGAAAACATCGGCTCCCAACCACGCCAGCAACGATTGACGCGTGGTTTTTCCACGTGCAGCAACAGAACGCTGCATTTGAACGGTGGGGCATTGGGCGATTTCCTCGGGATTGTCGGGCTTTCAATCGGCGTCAGCCTCGCGGCGACGGCTGTCGCAGCGGCCGTCAGCCTGCCGCTGGGGAGCGCTCTCGCCGTTTTTTCCTTTCGGGGACGGCGGTTGCTTGTCGTTCTGGTGAACGCGTTTTTCGGCCTGCCGCCGGTCGTCGTCGGGTTGATCCTCTACCTGGCGCTGTCGCGTTCCGGCCCGCTCGGCTTCCTTGAATTGCTGTTCACCCCGGCTGCGATGGTGATCGCCCAGGCGATCCTGGCCGCGCCCATCATGACCGCGCTGGTCCATCGCGCCAGCGAGCGGGCTTGGGCGCGCTACGGCGACGAGTTGATCTGCGACGGGGCCACGCGAACGCAGGCCATTCCGCAGATTCTCCGCATCATCCGCGCGGATCTGTTGACGGCCGTGCTGGCCGGCTTCGGCCGGACCATCTCGGAGGTCGGCGCGGTGATCCTGGTCGGCGGCAACATCCGCGGGTTGACAAGAACCATGACCACCGCCATCGCGCTGCAGACAAGTCAGGGCGAGCTGTCGTTGGCGCTCGCGCTCGGAGCCGTGCTGGTCGGGATCAGCATTTCGATCAGCGCGACGGTCTTCGCACTGGCCGGCAGCGCGCGAACGGCGGGGAGCGACGAAGCATGAGCAATATCCGATCCCTGCTGGCGCTGGCCGCGGCCGTTGCCGCCATCTATTCCGGTCCGGCCACAGCGCAATCCGTCGTGCTGGCGTCCACCACGTCGGTCGAGGCTTCCGGCCTGCTGACCAAAATCCTTCCGCAATTCACGGCGAAGACCGGGATCGCGGTCCATGTGGTGGCGCAGGGAACCGGCAAGGCGCTCGACACCGCGCGGCGCGGTGACGCTGACGTTTTGTTGGTGCACGATCCCGAAGCCGAGCAGCAATTCATGGACGAGGGCCATGGCGTCAGGCGGCGGCAGATCGCCTGGAACGATTTTGTCATCGTAGGTCCCGCCGCCGATCCGGCCCATGTGCGCGGCGGTAACGACAGCGTCGCGGCCTTCAAAGCCATCGCCTCCGCGCGAGCCGCCTTCGTATCGCGCGGCGACAATAGCGGCACCAACGCAGCCGAGCTGCGGCT
This sequence comes from uncultured Alphaproteobacteria bacterium, assembly GCA_963753875.1. Taxonomy (GTDB): domain Bacteria; phylum Pseudomonadota; class Alphaproteobacteria; order Rhizobiales; family Xanthobacteraceae; genus Bradyrhizobium. The sequence continues at coordinate 159,295 of CAVWDY010000018.1, forward strand.
TTGGAAAATCGCCGGGCTGGCTCCTGATCCCTTCAAGGAAAAATGGTACCGCGACATTGGCGGCGGCATGGGTCAGGCGCTCAACGCCGCCAGCGCGATGGACGCCTACACATTGACCGACCGCGGCACCTGGCTCAGCTTTCAGAACAAGGGATCGCTGGTCATCGCCGTCGAAGGCGACCCGCGCCTGATCAACCGATACGACGTCATCGAACTCGATCCGCAAAAACACGCAGGCGCAAAGCTTGGCCTGGCGAGGGTGTTTGCGGACTGGCTGGTGTCGTCCGACGGGCAGCAGACGATCGGCGCGTATCAGGTGAATGGGGAAAAATTGTTCAATCCGTCGGCGGGTGCGCCGAGGTGATCTGATAATGTCCATGACACCAAATGGCCCGGCGCGCCATCAGCGCGTCGGATCATTTCACTACAATAGCTTTGGGATTACGCCGCCCGTCTTACGCCACCCGTGGCGCCCTGTTGCGCGAGTTGCGCTGGAAGAACAGCGCCTGGCTGGCGACGGCGGACACCATCGCGGGCTGGAACGGCTTTGAGATCAGGAACGCCGGCTCCGGGCGCTCGCCGGTCAGGAAACGCTCCGGGTAGGCGGTGATGAACACCACCGGGACCTCAAACGTCCGCAACAGCTCGTTGACGGCGTCGAGACCGGATGAACCATCCGCCAACTGGATATCCGCGAGGATGAGGCCGGGCTTCCGGTTCTTGGCGAGCGCGACCGCGTCGGTGTGGGTGCGGGCGACGCCGATCACGTGGTGGCCGAGATTCTTCACCAGGCTTTCGAGATCCATCGCGATGAAGGTCTCGTCCTCGATGATCAAGACATCGGTGGCGATCTCCGCCGCCATTTCGCGCCCGGCGGTATCGGCAAGCTTGCGGGTCTCGGCGACGTCGGTTCCGAGAATGTACGCGACCTCTTCCTCCGAGAAGCCTTCGAGCGACAGCAGCAGGAAGGCCTGGCGCGGCAGAGGGGTGATGTTCGAAAGCCGCCGCTCGGGCGGCATCGGCAAGGTCGTCACGTCGGGGGCGTCGTTGATCGCGACCGAGTTCCAGATTTGGGTAAAGAGCCGGAAAAGCCCGGCGCGGGGCCCGTGACGCTCATCGAGCAGGGCGGGATCCTGAAGTAGGGCCTCAAGCATGGCCCCAACATAGGCGTCGCCCGACGCCTGGTTTCCGGTCAGCGCACGGGCATAGCGGCGCAGCAATGGCAAGTGTTCGGCAACAACCTGTGATCGGGACATCCCCACTCCAATCCTTGTCTTGAGCGACAGTTTCTTGGGCCACAAACATTTGACGGGGGCGACCTGGTGTCCCCCTGGCAGTTCGGTGACTACGCCTGGGGCCAAGAAAAGTTCCCTCAGTTTACGGAACTTTTCCGCGAACTTTGAATTAGCCACTTCGAACAGCCGGCTGGCGCAGGGGCAAATTTGAGGAATAGCCGTGAAAATACATAAGCTTAACACACGGGGAAGCGTGGATCAGGTCATGAAGGAAACAAAAAAGCAGGGCGGCCTGAATGCCGAGATTCAATCGAGAATAGGCCACCAGCTGCGCGCCATGTACGACGACGTCGTCCGGCAGGGGGTTCCGGACCGGTTCGTGGAGCTGATCCGGAAGCTTGATGTGCCTGAGGCCAATCCCCACCTTGGGACTGCGGGCGACAAAAATGACGGAGGGGAATAATGCCTCTCACCGACTCACTCCGCGACGACATCCTGGCGTCGGTTCCGAGCTTGCGCGCCTTCGCGATCTCGCTTTCCGGCAACGGCGACCGCGCCGACGATCTGGTGCAGGAGACGCTGTTGCGCGCCCTTGCCAATATCGACTCGTTCCAACCCGGCTCTAACCTGCCGGCGTGGCTGTTCACGATCCTGCGCAACCTGTTCCGCTCGGACTATCGCAAACGGCGGCGGGAGGTGGAGGACGCCGACGGCAGCTATGCCAAAACCCTGAAAACCCAGCCGGCGCAGCAGTCGCATCTGGAATTCGAGGAATTCCGCGCGGCACTCGAGAAGCTTCCGCAGGACCAGCGCGAAGCGTTGATCCTGGTGGGCGCTTCCGGCTTCTCCTATGAGGATGCGGCGGCGATCTGCGGTTGCGCGGTCGGAACCATCAAGAGCCGGGTCAACCGGGCGCGATCGAAACTCTCCGCCTTGCTCTATGTCGATGGCGCCGAGGATTTCGGCCCCGATGAAACCGTGCGCGCGGTGATCGGCGGCAGCGGCGGCTGATATCAGCCTTAAGACTCTCATTTGCCGTCATTGCGAGGAGCAAAGCGAGCAATCCAGACCTTCTTTTGTGGCTTTGGATTGCTGACGCTCGCGATGATGGTTTCAAATTCCGCCGCTACCGCAGCGGATTGAGCGGCGCCGAAAACTGTTCGGTCCGGTCTCTCTCCGACATATCGACCACGGTCTGCATCGGCGCGGTGAGTTCGTACACGTAGCTCACATCGGTAAAGTATCGCTTCGATATTCCGCCAAGCGCCTCCGGCGCGACGCGGTCGAGCAGGATGACGCCGAAATCGCTGTCGGCGCGGCGGGTCGCCGCGCTGGTGTTGAACTCTTCCCAGCGAAAATGAAAGGTCGTCTCGGGCCCATCCCCGGTCACTTCCCAATGCGCGACGATGTGAGGGTGCTTGCCGACCAGCGAAAGCCCTTCGTCGGAATGCGACGCCAGCTCGAAGAACAGCAGCGAAAGCGACTGCGCCGCCCGCGCGCTGACGGCGATCTCGGGACCAGAGACCGCGATACGCTCGGCGTGAGGTATCGCGCGCGCTTCGAACAGCCCCTTCAGTTTCACGCCCTGCCACTGGCTTTCGCTGAGCAGGGAAACCACGTTCGACATGGCATGAATCCGGCCGATCAGGAGTTCGCGTGCGACCTCGATGTCCGAACCATGGCGCAGCGTGCGGGTCACGATCGACTGGATCACCGCAAGGATGTTCTTGACGCGGTGATTGAGTTCGTCGATGACCGCCGTCAACCGGCGCTCAAAGCCGATCCGAACCTGGATTTCACGGCTGAGCCGCAGGTTGTTGTAGGCGACATAGCCGAACAGCCCGCAGACGATGGCGGTCAGCGCGAGGCCGATGGCGGCCACGATCGCGGCGGTCTGTTGGGCCCGCATCACCGCGTTGGACTTGGCGTAATAGCCGAGCGACCAGTCGCGCCCTCCGAAGGCAACCGTCCTCGTCACCGATGGTCTGGGGCCTGGTGGGCTTACCGTTCTCGATATGACGACGCCCCGATCATTGGCAATCAGCTCGCCATTGTCGCTGCGCGGGTCTTTCAGCACCACCGAGAACAGCGACAGGTCGTCATTGGCCAGCATCAGCGGCGCCAGTTCGTAGGAGAACGTCACAAAGCCCGCGGGCTGCGCTTCACCCTCCTGCAGAACCGGCGCGGCAAGCACGAGGCCGATCGGCCCGTCCGGACGCAACAGCGGAAGGGGATCGGACGCGACAGGCTTTCCCTCGGCCATGGCTCGCGCCAACATCGGCCCCAGAATCGGATGCTGATCGAAGCAACGACCCGGAAACGCCTTCATCGCTTCACTGCGGGGTTCGACATCCATCAACAAATCGACCGGCCTGTCGAGAGACCGCGTATCCAGAGGCGCATCGTCGTAACCGCGGATGGTCGGGTTCGGAAACCCCGCCCCCGCGAGCTCAATATGTGCGGCTTCCAATTCGTCGGGCTCAAGCCGCGCGATCCAGCCTGCGACCACGAAATCGGTCTTGAAAGCATAGATCGAGGATCGCAGCGGCTTCAGCATATTGGCCTTGATCACGGAGGGCGAACGGAACAGGCCCGATGCGACGCGCGCGAGCAGTTCGCGCTCCGTCAGCCGGTCCTGAACCAGGCTGGCGTGGACGTCGATCGCCCGCGCCAGCGCGATCCTGTCGACCGTCAGTTCCTCATCATGGACGCGATAGGCCGCAAGACCGGAGAGCAAAACCCCGATGAGCGCGATAAAACCGGTGATAAGACCTAGCCGAACCACACGCTCACTCAAAAAAGAGGTCTTGGCAAAGAAGGTGAACAAGCATTTGGCCGCCGCCGGCGGCGGCCATAAACCGAGGCAAAATGAAAGCCAACCGTTCGGCATTGTGGAGGAGCGGTCATCGGTACGCAACTGCGGCGGCGGGTCGGACTTAACACGAAGAGAAATGGGCTAACACCACACGTGGTGCTTCGGCAGGGCCAGCGAACATTAACCGCGGCGGATGGATTTTGTTCCCGGACCTGCGGATTCAATCCGCCGTCCTCTCAGGCGGGGCCTGCCGCAAGTGTTAACGATTTGGTCTTAGCCCGCCTTGGCCCGCGCCGGCGGACTGAGACCGCCCTTGGCCTCGATGAAGCCGATAATGCGCTCGAGGCCCTCGCTCTTTCTGAGATTGGTCATGACAAACGGCCGCTCGCCGCGCATGCGCCTGGCATCGGTATCCATCTTCTCCAGCGACGCGCCGACATGCGGCGCGAGATCGATCTTGTTGATGACAAGAAGGTCCGAGCGGGTGATGCCGGGGCCTCCCTTGGAGGGGATCTTGTCGCCGGCCGCGACGTCGATCACATAGATCGTCAGATCGGCGAGTTCCGGCGAGAAGGTCGCGGCGAGATTGTCGCCGCCGGATTCGATCAGCACCATGTCGAGGTCCGGAAATTTGGCGCGCATGTCGGCAACCGCCGCGAGATTCATCGAGGCATCCTCGCGGATCGCGGTATGCGGGCAGCCGCCGGTTTCGACGCCGGCGATACGATCGGGCGTCAGCGAGCCGGAACGGACCAAAAATTCGGCATCCCATTTGGTGTAGATGTCGTTGGTGATCGCGGCGATGTCGTAGCGCTGGCGCATCGACTTGCAGAGCAGGTCCATCAACGCGGTTTTTCCAGAGCCAACGGGACCCCCGATGCCGATACGAAGCGGGCCGTTCTTAGACATGTCTGGCACTCTTTCCGTCATTGTCGTCCCTGCGAACGCAGGGACCCATACCGCGTGATCTATCGATGAAGCAGGATGGCCAACGCCTCGCGCAGCAGCCAGCGCCGGTGGTTATGGGTCTCCGCGTTCGCGGGGACGACGGGTGGAGAGGGCTCATGACCGAAACAGCCTCGTATATTGCGTCTCGTGCCGCATGCTGGCGAGATCGGCGCGGAAGGTCGCACTGCCGAGATCATCGAGCGAGGCTGTGAGCGCGCGTCTTGCGGTTGCGCCCACGACAGGCTCGAGCTGCGCCAGCACGCGCTGGCTATCGGTTTGTCCCAGAGGAACAAGGCGGGCGCCGGCGGATATCCAGTTCGATGTCACCGCGTGCAGGAACGCGTGGACCGTGGACGCGAGCGGGATCGCATGCGCGGCGCTGACGAGGCCGACCGCGATCGGGTAAACGATGGCGTCGCCGCAGGATGAAGCCAGCCGATCCAGCGAAGCGCAGTTCCAGGCCGCACGCGCGATCTCGACGAACGCCCGCCCCTGCGCGGAAGTCTCAAGATGGCGCTCGCGCGAAGGCACGAGGGCGGCAGCGAGCTCGGCGACCCCGCGAAGCCCTGCATCGTCGTCAGACGACGCGGCCCGATGCGCATGGGCAAGAAAGACGCCGTCGCAAAACCCCGGTCCATCCGCCAGCATGGAAGCAAGCCAGCCCCGCAAGTCTGCGGCGTTACCGATATCGCCGGCCTCCACCGCCCATTCGATGCCGCTGGAGTAAGAGAAGGCGCCGACCGGAAAAGACGGCGACAGCCAGGTCATCAGCCGGTACAGCGCCGCGGCTTCGCTCTCCTGCATCGAGGCGCCGGGCGCCGGCGTCGTGTCCTCATCGGCTCGCACCACCGCACGGCGCCGCGGCTTTGCCGGCTTATTTGTGGTCATGAGCATGGGAATGGCCATGGTGGTCATGATCGCAATGCTCGTCATGGCGATGGTGGTCGTCGTGGTGATGACCGTGGTCATGGTCATGATGACCGCCATGGGCGTGCGATGAATGATCGTGCCCGGCATGGTCATGCGCTTCGCCTGCCGGCGCGTGCGCAGGGCCGCCACCGGCATAGGCGCCGCCTTCCGGATCGAACGGCGCTTCGATCTCGACGATCCGCGCGCCCAGTCCCTTCACCATCGCCTCGATGACGTGATCGCGCCGGATGCGCAGGCCCCTGCCCGTGATCTGCGTCGGCAGATGGCGGTTGCCGAGATGCCAGGCGACCCGAACCAGGTGCTGCGGGTCGTTGCAGCGGATCTCCGCCAGCGGCTCCGGCGCCGCCACCACCTCGACCAGCCTGCCATCGTCAAGCACCAGCGCGTCACCGCCCCGCAGCGCGACCGCGTTCTCCAGATCGAGCAGAAACTCGAGCCCGCGCGTGCCCGTCATCGCCATCCGCCGCCGGTGCCGATCGTCGAAATCGAGCACGACGGTATCGGCCGGCGGCTCACTCCAGCGCTGCTGCCCGCGAACCTGCGTGGCGCGGATCATAGCGGGAAATCCCGCGACCCGGGCTTAGGAGAGATGCCTGCGAGGTAAATCATGGTTGGCGCTCTAATACATGAAATAGCGCTGCGCCAGCGGCAGCACTTCGGCGGGCGCGCAGGCGAGGAGTTCGCCGTCGGCGCGGACTTCGTAGGTTTCCGGATCGACCTCGATTTTCGGCGTGGCGCCGTTGTGGATCATGCTCTTCTTGGAGATGCCGCCACGGGTATTCTGGACCGCGTAGAGCTTCTTGGCTATGCCGAGCTTCCTGGCGAGCCCGGAAGCCACCGCGGCCTTCGAGGAGAACACCACCGAGGAGGCCGTCAGCGATTTGCCGAACGCCGCGAACATCGGCCGGTAATGCACCGGCTGCGGCGTCGGGATCGACGCGTTGGGATCGCCCATGGGAGCGGCGACAATGGAGCCGCCCTTGATGACGCATTCAGGCTTCACGCCGAAGAAAGCCGGCGACCACAGCACGAGGTCGGCGAGCTTGCCCTTTTCCACCGAGCCGATCAGCTTCGAGACGCCATGGGCGATCGCGGGATTGATGGTGTATTTTGCGATGTAGCGCTTGACGCGGTAATTGTCGTTATTGCCCTTGTCCTCGGCGAGCTTCCCGCGTTGCTTCTTCATCTTGTCCGCGGTCTGCCAAGTCCGGATGATGACTTCGCCGAGCCGGCCCATGGCTTGCGAATCCGAGGACATCATCGAAAGCGCACCGAGATCGTGCAGGATGTCTTCGGCCGCGATCGTCTCTTTGCGGATGCGGCTTTCGGCGAACGCCAGATCCTCGGCGATCGAGGGATCGAGATGGTGGCACACCATCAGCATGTCCAGATGCTCGTCGATGGTGTTGCGGGTGAACGGGCGCGTCGGATTGGTCGATGAAGGAAGCACGTTCTTCAGGCCGGCGATCTTGATGATGTCCGGCGCATGGCCGCCGCCGGCGCCCTCGGTATGGAAGGCGTGGATGGTGCGGCCCTTGAAGGCCTTGACCGTATCCTCGACGAAGCCGGATTCGTTCAGCGTGTCCGAATGCAGCATCACCTGGACGTCGTAATCGTCGGCGACGGCAAGGCAGTTGTCGATCGCGGCGGGCGTGGTGCCCCAATCCTCGTGCAGCTTGAGCGCACAGGCGCCGGCCTTGATCATCTCCACCAGCGATGCCGGACGCGAGGCATTGCCCTTGCCTGAAAGGCCCAGATTGACCGGAAATGCGTCGAACGACTGGATCATCCGCGCGATGTGCCAGGGGCCGGGCGTGCAGGTCGTCGCAAAGGTACCGTGCGAAGGCCCGGTGCCGCCGCCGAGCATCGAGGTAACGCCGGACATCAAGGCATGTTCGATCTGCTGCGGGCAGATGAAATGGATGTGGCTGTCGAACCCGCCGGCGGTGAGGATCTTTCCTTCGCCTGCGATGATGTCGGTGCCGGGGCCGATCACGATGGTGACGCCGGGCTGGATGTCGGGATTGCCGGCCTTGCCGATGGCGCTGATCATGCCCTCCTTGATCGCGACGTCGGCCTTCACGATGCCCCAGTGGTCGACGATCAGCGCATTGGTGATGACGGTGTCGGCCGCACCCTGCTTGTTGGTGACCTGGGACTGCCCCATGCCGTCGCGGATCACCTTGCCGCCGCCGAATTTTACTTCCTCGCCGTAAGTCGTGAAATCTTTCTCGACCTCGATGATCAACTCGGTGTCGGCGAGCCGCACCCGGTCGCCGGTGGTCGGCCCGAACATGTCGGCATAGACGGAACGTTTTATTTTTACGGACATGATGTGGCTCCGACTGTTCCGAACATATTTACAGCTTCCCCATCACGTCGCCGCGGAAGCCGTAGACGGTGCGCTTGCCGGCGAGCGCCACGAGCTGCACGTCGCGGGTCTGCCCCGGCTCGAACCGCACCGCGGTGCCGGCGGCGATATCGAGCCGCATGCCGCGCGCCTTCTTGCGGTCGAATTTCAGCGCCGGATTGGTTTCGAAGAAATGGTAGTGCGAGCCGACCTGGATCGGACGATCGCCGGAATTGGCGACCGTCAGCGTCACGGTCTTGCGGCCGGCATTGAGTTCGATCTCACCGTCCTTGATGAAGAGTTCACCGGGGATCATTTGGCCTCCTGTGTCATTCCGGGGCGCGTCGAAGACGCGAACCCGGAATCTTGGAATTAATAACCTCTGGATTCCGGGTTCGCCGCTTCGCGGCGCCCCGGAATGACAATCTCACCTTATCGGCTCGTGCACGGTGACAAGCTTGGTGCCGTCCGGAAACGTCGCTTCCACCTGGATGTCATGGATCATCTCGGCAATGCCGGGCATCACCTGGGCGCGGGTCAGGACCTGCGCGCCGGCCTGCATCAGTTCGGCCACGGTGCGGCCGTCACGCGCGCCCTCGACGATAAAGTCCGAGATGATGGCGATGGCTTCCGGATGGTTGAGCTTGACGCCGCGCTCCAGCCGGCGTCGCGCCACCATGGCCGCCATTGAAATCAGGAGCTTGTCCTTTTCGCGGGGAGACAGATTCATGCGAACACTCTGATTGACCTTAACTGATCTGGTTGAGCCGACATTCTCGTTGAGCCACCTGGTTGAACCGCCTAGTTGAGCCAGAGCCGCGGCAACGCCGAACCACTGGCGCGGCCGAGCACCGCCATCATATCGGCGCGAAGCCGGGCCGCATCTTGGGCACAGAAGCGAGCCATTGCAAACCCATTCCATGCGGAGATGCCGACCTCGCCGCCAAACGAATTTGTCACTCCGCGAATCCGCTCCACCAGCGCCTCGTCGCCCGGCACGATCAACGCGGTGCCGATCGCTACGCCGCCCTTGGCGACCGCGGGACTCGCGAGCTTTTCGCCGATGTCGCCATCGAGGCGTATGTTCTCGGCGAACACCAGCCGGCCGCCGCGGCGCAGCCGCCAGCGGTCGACGAATTCGCCTTCCAGCATTCGCTCCCCCATCGCGGCGCGGCCAAACACCACGATCTCGCAAAGCAGGAGCGAGGCGCTTTCCGAAAGATCGATGTCGAACCGGCGCAGCACCCGTGCCCGGTCGAACAGAATGGTTTCCTGCGGCAGCCAGGCAAGACGCGAGCTAGCCTCCGCCTTCAGCGCGATATTGATCCGCGCGGCGGGGCCCTCGGCCCGGTAGATTTTTTCCGCCGCCGCCGTGGTCACCGCGAGCCGCGCCCCCTCGCCGGCCGCAATATCGATGTCGAAACGATCGCCGCCGGCGACGCCGCCCGCGGTATTGACGAATACCGCCGACAGGCCTTCCGCCTCGGGCGAGGGAAAACGCACGCGCAGCGAGCCGGATTCATGCAAGTGGCGGCGGCGGGTGACGCCCTCGACCTGATGCACGTCGAAGGCCACCGCGCCCCTTGCACGGTTGGCCGCGAAAATCGCCAAAGTCGCGCTCGTGGTATCGGTCCGCATTCGCCCCCAACTTACCCCAAAAGGGCGCGCGACCTTAAGCCGTCGCGTCACACGCCAACTCGTTCATGATTCGATTAGGTCGAATCGGATCATGATGTCATCTCTTTGTTTGAGCATGATCTCTTCGGAAAACCGGTTTCCACTTTTCCGGATCATGCTCTACAGCGCCATTTGGCGGCTGATCTCGCTCGCGTCGAGATTGCTTCGATCGCAGGCGTATTTCACGGCGCCCCTGTCCATGACCGCGAAATTGTCGCCGAGCTCGCAGGCAAAGTCGAGATATTGTTCGACCAGCACGATCGCGATGTTGCCGAGGCTGCGCAAATAAGTGATCGCCCGCCCGATATCCTTGATGATCGAGGGCTGGATGCCCTCGGTCGGCTCGTCCAGCAGCAGCAGCTTTGGCCGCATCACCAGCGTCCGCCCGATCGCGAGCTGCTGCTGTTGGCCGCCGGAGAGGTCGCCGCCGCGGCGGCCCAGCATCGATTGCAGCACCGGGAATAATGAGAACACGTCATCGGGAATGTTTCGGTCCTGGCGCTTCAACGGACCAAAGCCGGTCTTGAGATTTTCCTCCACCGTCAGCAACGGAAAGATTTCGCGGCCCTGCGGCACGAAGCCGATGCCGCGCCGTGCCCGTTCATAGGGCTTCAGGCCGGTGATGTCAGCGCCGTCGAACGTGATCGAGCCGCCGGCAATGGGATACTGTCCGACCATCGCGCGCAACAGGCTGGTCTTGCCGACGCCGTTGCGGCCGAGCACGCACGTCACCTTGCCCGGCTCGGCCGCGAGCGAGACGCTGCGCAGCGCCTGGGCCGCGCCGTAATAAAGGTTGATGTTGTCGACCTTCAGCATCGGCGACCTCCGGTCGCGCGAATAGCGAATGGCGAATGGCGAATGGGTGGGATTCTCATAGTTCGTGCACCTTAACTCTATTCGCTATTCGCCACTCACTATTCGCTACCTTCCAAGATAGACTTCGACGACGCGGTCATTCGCCGACACCTGGTCGATGGTTCCCTCGGCCAGCACGGTGCCTTCGTGCAGGCACGTCACCTTGACGCCGAGTTCGCGCACAAAGGTCATGTCGTGCTCGACGACCATGATGGTCTTGTCCTTGTTGATTTCCTTCAGAAGCTCGGCGGTCTGGTGGGTTTCGACATCGGTCATTCCCGCGACCGGCTCGTCGACCAGCAGCAGCTTCGGATCCTGCGCGAGCAGCATGCCGATCTCCAGCCATTGCTTCTGGCCGTGCGACAGGCTTCCCGCCAAACGGTTGCGGGCGTCCTTCAGGCGGATGGTTTCCAGCACGCGTTCGATGCGCTCGGTCTCGGGCCTGGTCTCGCGCCAGAACAAGGTGCCTTTCACGCTGTGATCGACATTGAGCGCCAGCAGCAGATTGTCCTCGATGGTCTGGCTCTCGAACACCGTCGGCTTCTGGAATTTCCGGCCGATCCCGAGTTCGGCAATCCGGGTCTCGTCGAGCCGGGTCAGGTCGGTAATGCCGTCGAACAGCACCGTGCCCTCGTCCGGCCTGGTCTTGCCGGTGATGATGTCCATCATCGTCGTCTTGCCGGCGCCGTTCGGGCCGATGATGGCGCGCATTTCGCCGGGCGCAAGCGTCAGCGACAGATTGTTGATGGCGTGAAAGCCGTCGAACGAGACATGCACGCCGTCGAGATAGAGCAGCGCGGAGGTTGAGCGGTTATCCATGACGTTCATCCGCTCACTCCGCCATATCGGGTTCGCTGACGCCGTCTTCGCGCGCGGCGCTCTCTGCATTTGCTGACACGCGCTGCGCTTTCCACGGCTCCCACCATGCATTGAAGGTGCCGACGATGCCCTTGGGCAAGAGCAGCGTCACCAGGATGAACAGGGCGCCGAGCATGAACAGCCAGTAGGGCGCCAACGGGCCCGACGTGAAGAAAGTCTTGGCGTAGTTGACGACGACAGCCCCGAGCGCAGCCCCGATCAGCGTGCCGCGGCCGCCGACGGCGACCCAGATCACGGCCTCGATGGAGTTGCCGGGCGCGAATTCACCGGGATTGATGATGCCGACCTGCGGCACATAAAGAGCGCCGGCGACGCCGGCCATGCAGGCCGACAGCGTGAAGACGAACAGCTTGTAGGATTCGACGCGGTAGCCGAGAAACCGCGTGCGGGATTCGGCGTCGCGAACGGCGATCAGCACCTTGCCAAGCTTGGAGGTCACCACCGCCCGGCACATCAGGAAAGCGATGACGAGAGCCACGCAGCTCAACGCGAACAGCGCGGCGCGGGTGCCGTCGGCCTGCACGTTGAAGCCGAGAACATCCTTGAAATCGGTCAGGCCATTGTTGCCGCCGAACCCGAAATCGTTGCGGAAGAACGCCAGCAACAACGCATAGGTCATCGCCTGCGTGATGATGGAGAGATAAACGCCGGTGACACGGGAGCGGAACGCCAGCCAGCCGAAGCAGAAAGCCAGCAGGCCCGGCACCAGAACAACCATCAGGGCTGCGAACCAGAACATATCGAAGCCGTGCCAATACCACGGCAGTTTCGGATAATTCAGGAACACCATGAAGTCGGGCAGGATCGGATTGCCGTAGACGCCGCGGCTGCCGATCTGGCGCATCAGATACATGCCCATGGCGTAGCCGCCGAGCGCAAAGAAGGCGCCATGGCCCAGCGAGAGGATGCCGCAATAGCCCCAGATCAGGTCGATCGAAAGCGCCAGAATGGCGTAGCAGACATATTTGCCGAACAGCGCGACCAGATAGGTCGGCACCTGCAGCGTGGAGCCGGACGGCAGCAGCAGGTTCGAGAGCGGGATCAAGACGCCGCAGGCGGCGACCACGATCAGGAAAATGGTCGCGCTGCGGTCCAGCGAACGCGTGAGCACGTGCGGCATCATGCTTCCACCGCCCGCCCCTTGAGCGCGAACAGGCCGCGCGGGCGTTTCTGGATGAACAAGATGATCAGCACCAGAATGGCGATCTTGCCGAGCACGGCGCCGGCGACCGGCTCCAGGAACTTGTTGGCGATGCCGAGCGTGAACGCACCAACCAAGGTACCCCACAAATTGCCGACGCCGCCGAACACCACCACCATGAAGGAGTCGATGATGTAGCTCTGGCCGAGATTGGGGCTGACATTATCGATCTGCGACAGCGCCACGCCGGCGATCCCGGCGATGCCCGAACCGAGGCCGAAGGTCAATGCATCGACCCGCGAGGTGGCGATCCCCATCGACGCCGCCATGCGGCGATTTTGGGTGACCGCGCGCATCTCCAGGCCGAGCGCGGTATAGCGCAGCATGGCGAGCAGGATCGCGAACACCGCCAACGTGAAGCAGAGGATCCACAGCCGGTTATAGGTGATCGTGATCTGTCCGAGCTCGAACGCGCCGCTCATCCAGGAGGGATTGCCGACTTCTCGGTTGGTGGGGCCGAAGGCGGTCCGCACGGCCTGTTGCAGCACCAGCGAGAGGCCCCAGGTCGCCAGCAGCGTTTCCAAAGGGCGGCCATAGAGGAAGCGAATAATCGATCGTTCGATCAAGACCCCGATCGCACCGGCGACGATGAAGGCCAATGGCACGGCGATCAAAAGCGAATAATCGAACAGGCCCGGATAGCTGGTGCGGATCGCCTCCTGCACCACGAAGGTGGTGTAGGCGCCGATCATCACCATCTCGCCATGGGCCATGTTGATGACGCCCATCACGCCAAAAGTGATGGCAAGACCGATCGCGGCGAGCAGCAGCACCGAGCCAAGCGAGAGGCCATACCAGGCATTCTGCACGGTCGACCACAGCGCGAGATTGCTCTGGATGGCCGAAGTCGCGCTGGCCGCGGCACGCGCGATCGCGGGCGGCTGTTCTCCGGTGAGGCCGGTCAGCAGCGCCAGCGCTTCCTGATCGCCCCGCGCCTTGATGGTGGCAATGGCCTCGAGCTTTTCGGCGTCGGTGGCGTCTGCCTTGAAAAGCAGGATGGCCGCGCGCGCCTCGGTGAAGGCGAGCTTTGCGCCCTTGTTGGTCTCCTTCGCGAGGGCACCATCAACGACCGGCAGCATGGCCTCGTCATGGGTCTTGAAGACCGATTGGGCGGCCGCGATCCGCTTGGCGGGATCGGGCGACAGCAGGGTCAGGCCGCCGAGCGCGGCCTCCACCGTGCGGCGCAGGCGGTTATTGAGGCGCACGGCGGCGGCATTGTCCGGCAGCTTGTCCACCGCGGCGCCGGTTGCGGCGTCGATGATCTTGCCGTCCGCCTGCGTGACATAGACGTTCCTGGTGTCGGGATCGGCCGACAGCCGGCCATCCTGGAGCGCGCTGATGATGGGAAAGGCGAGCGGATTGCCCGATGTCGCAATCGTCCCAATCGCCTCTTCGGTATCGGAAAACTCGTCATTGGCGAATTTGGCGACCGCATCCTCGAATGGGCCGGCAAATGCTGGCAAGGCGAAGGCGGCGATCAAACAGACTGAGAGGACAAGTGCGCGAAGACGGTCAAAGACATTGGCGACCACTGGACGACCCCGGCAGAAGTAGATGGAAGGCGGCGACATCGCCGCCTTCCAGGTCTCGTGGATTGGCTCATTAGTTTAGCATGATCTCCGGGCAAGCGCTTCGCGTTTGTCCCGAGGGAAACCGATTCCCATTTTCCGGACCATGCTCTCTTGTTCGAGCACGGACCTTTCGAAAACCGGTTCCCGCTTCTCCGGGATCATGCCTCGGGAATCAGGAACCCTGACCGCCGCACTTGTTGGTCTTGGTGTTGTAGTTGCCGCACTTCTTGCCAACCCAGTCGCCGATCAGATCCTTGGAGCCCTCGAGCTCCTTCGACCATGCATCGCCGGCCACCAGGCCCGGAGTCTTCCACACCACGTCGAACTGGCCATTGGCTTTGATTTCGCCAATGAACACCGGCTTGGTGATGTGGTGGTTCGGAAGCATCTTGGAGATGCCGCCGGTCAGGTTCGGCGCTTCGGTGCCGGGCAGTGCGTCGATCACCTTGTCCGGATCGGTCGACTTCACCTTCTCGACCGCCTTAACCCACATGTTGAAACCGATATAGTGCGCTTCCATCGGATCGTTGGTCGTGCGCTTCGGGTTCTTGGTGTAGGCCTGCCATTCCTTGATGAACTTCTCGTTGGCCGGCGTCTTGATCGACTCGAAGTAGTTCCACGCGGCCAGATGGCCGACCAGCGGCTTGGTGTCGATGCCGGCGAGCTCTTCTTCACCGACCGAGAACGCGACCACCGGAATGTCGGTCGCCTTGATGCCCTGGTTGCCGAGTTCCTTGTAGAAGGGAACGTTGGCGTCGCCGTTGATGGTGGAGACCACCGCGGTCTTCTTGCCCGCCGAGCCGAACTTCTTGATGTCGGCCACGATCGTCTGCCAGTCGCTGTGTCCGAACGGGGTGTAGTTGATCATGATGTCTTCCTGCTTGACGCCTTTCGACTTCAAGTAGGCTTCGAGGATCTTGTTGGTGGTGCGCGGATAGACGTAGTCGGTGCCGGCCAGCACCCAGCGCTTCACCTTTTCGTCCTTCATCAGGTAGTCGACCGCAGGAATGGCCTGCTGGTTCGGCGCAGCGCCGGTGTAGAACACGTTCCGCTCGCTCTCCTCACCCTCGTACTGCACCGGGTAGAACAGGATGCTGTTCAGCTCCTTGAACACCGGGAGCACGGATTTGCGCGAGACCGAGGTCCAGCAGCCGAACACCACGGCGACCTTGTCCTTGGTGATCAGCTCGCGCGCCTTTTCCGCAAACAGCGGCCAGTTCGAAGCGGGATCGACGACGACAGCTTCGAGCTTCTTGCCGAGCACGCCGCCCTTCTTGTTCTGCTCGTCGATCAGGAAGAGGATAGTGTCCTTCAGCGTGGTTTCGCTGATCGCCATGGTGCCGGAGAGCGAGTGGAGCACGCCGACCTTGATGGTGTCGTCAGCTGCTTTCGCGGTCGAGAACGCGGCCAAGCCCAAGACCAGCCCGGCGGTCGCCGCGAGCCAGCGACGGCGGCTCAGCGTCGCTATATCGTGAGTGAGTTGTGTAAGCATGAAATGTCATCTCCCTGACGCAGGCGTGAAACGTTGCGAAACGGCCCCACGGCCGCCTGCGTTAACGGAATCGCAAGAACCATGCCACCGTGCCTCATTGCGGTAAGCGATTGGCTTCTTTGAGGAATTCGGCATCCTCGACTAGCAGGAGACCAGTTTCGCCTAATATTTAGGCGAAAAAAATGTATGCTTTACTTGCAAAACGATTAATCTATAAGCAAATATGACGGTCGTCTAAACTACCGGCACAAATTTTTAGCATCGTGTCCGGCGAATTCGACCCGCGATTCGGCTGTAAATTAAGCCTTTGCGGCAGTTTTTGACGGCCCGAGGGGCGCGGGTTCACGATTCACCTTGAAAGCGCCGTGTTCGTGTTCCATATGAGCGGGACGACCCCGGAATCATCGGGTCACTGCGAGCCGCGTGTTCTGAGCCCGTCCAACGGTTTCTGGCTTGCCCCTTCAGCTAACCAAAGCCGACGCCCCAAACACGCGGGTGTCCCAGACACCGCCTCGCGCGCTCCTGACTAATGATGTCGGGCGCCTGCCTTTTACAATGGAAAGTACCCACCTTTTGACCTCCTTTCAGGATTTCGGCCTCGCCGATCCCATCTCGCGTGCGCTCAAGGAAGAGAATTATCTGACGCCCACGCCCATCCAGGCTCAAACCATTCCCCTCGCACTCGCCGGCCGTGACGTGGTCGGCATTGCCCAGACCGGTACCGGCAAGACCGCGGCTTTCGCGCTGCCGATCCTGCACCGCATTCTGGAAAACCGCATCAAGCCGCAGCCCAAGGCCTGCCGCGTGCTCGTCCTCAGTCCCACACGTGAATTGTCGGGGCAGATTCTTGACAGTTTCAACGCCTACGGCCGCCACATGCGCCTCACTTCGGCGCTGGCAATCGGTGGCGTGCCAATGGGACGTCAGGTCCGCTCGGTCATGCAGGGCGTCGAAGTGATGGTGGCCACGCCGGGCCGCCTGCTCGATCTCGTGCAAAGCAACGGGCTGAAGCTCGGACAGGTCGAGTTTCTCGTCCTCGACGAGGCCGACCGCATGCTGGACATGGGCTTCATCAACGACATCCGCAAAATCGTCGGCAAATTGCCGATCCGGCGGCAGACGTTGTTCTTCTCGGCAACGATGCCGAAGGATATCGCCGAACTCGCCGAAGCGATGCTGCGTGACCCTGCGCGGGTGGCGGTGACGCCGGTGGCCTCGACGGTCGAGCGCATCACCCAACGCATCATCCAGGTCGATCACTCGGCCAAGCCTGCCTTGCTGGCGCAGCTTCTGAAGCAGGAACCGGTGGATCGCGCGCTGGTCTTCACCCGGACCAAGCATGGCGCCGACAAGGTCGTGAAGGGCCTCGCCAGGGCCGGCATCACCGCCGACGCCATCCACGGCAACAAGTCGCAAAATCACCGCGAGCGGGTGCTCGGGGCATTTCGCGCCGGCGAGATTCGCACGCTGGTCGCCACCGACATTGCCGCCCGCGGCATCGACGTCGATGGTATCTCGCATGTGGTGAATTTCGATCTGCCCAACGTTCCCGAGACCTACGTCCATCGCATCGGCCGCACCGCGCGCGCTGGCGCCGAAGGCGTCGCGATCTCGCTCGTCGCGGGAGGCGAGGAATTGGCGTATCTGCGCGACATCGAGAAATTGATCCGCATCGTATTGCCGAGGGAAGACCGCCGCACACCCGGCCACCGCGACGCGGCACCGGCGCCGGCCCAACACCGTGGCGGGCGGTCTGCACCGCGCGCGCACACCGGACGCGCAAATGAAGCCGCGCCGGGATCGAAAGGCCCTCGCCGCCGCCGCCGTCCTGGTGGTAATAATGGCGCTCCGCAAACCAACCGCCACGAGGTCAACCGGCAGGAGCCGCACCGTCCGTCGCAAGGCGCCGGCAAGGCTGAAGGGATGCAGGGCGTCGCTTTTTTGTACCGCGAAAGCCGTCCGAATACCCGGCCCAACCGCACTCAACGGCCACGCTAGCCGTCGATCGACCTGGAGATAACCATGGCTAAAGAAGAGCTGATCCAGTTCGAAGGACTGGTGACCGAAATCCTCCCCGATGCCCGTTACCGCGTCCAGCTGGACGCGGGACACGAGATCGTCGCTTACACCGCCGGCAAGATGAAAAAGAACCGGATCAAGACGCTGGCGGGTGACCGGGTGACGATCGAGATGTCGCCCTATGATCTGGAAAAAGGCCGGCTCATCTTCCGTCACAAGGACGAGCGTCCCGGTGGTGGCGGCGGCGCTCCGCGTGGCGCGCCTCCGCGCGGCCAGTTCCGCCGCAGGTAAGCGCCGCTGGCGCACCTTGCGAAATAGCCCGTGACGAGATCATATCGGCACGCGGACAGTAGCCTCCAGCCGCAACCCTCGGCGCGATCAAAAAAATCGCGCACCTCAGGATTGTTTTGGGGGCTATTTTGGAATAATATGACTTTATCGATTTTCGGCCGGACGACATTAGCTATCCACCGGTACAGCCGGTTTAGACGCTGACGACCCTTCCAAAAATTCGATCTCACCAGCCCATCAAAAGTGGGCTTCTACTATATCTATCTTGAGAAGGGACTACCCCCGTGAGCATGGGAACCGTGAAGTGGTTTAACGCAACCAAGGGCTTCGGCTTTATTCAACCGGATGACGGTGGCAACGACGTGTTCGTGCACATCAGCGCCGTAGAGCGCGCCGGGCTTGGAACGCTGCGTGAAGGCCAGAAGATCAGCTACGAGATCGTAGCCGATCGCCGTTCTGGCAAGTCTTCGGCCGACAATCTGCGCGCCGCAGGCTAAGCGAATTTCATCCGGTCCGGCTCGCGAGAGCAAGGAACGGAAAATTCCGACAAACAGGAAAGGCCGTGCTGTCAGCGCGGCCTTTTTCCATTTGCGAAAGAGCCGGCAATCAGCCTCAGGTCAACGGGCAGGAGCTGGGGGCAGGAAGGAGATTATTATAAATCAAGCAAGTGACCTGACGCGGCCTGGTATAGGCGACATCGCTCATCGTCACGCCAGTCTTCACCATTACGTAGCCGATCGTGGGTACGTAGAGATAGCTCACCTCGCTGAGGATCAGATAGGTTTGCTTCACCAAAAGCGCTGGCGGCACCAAAGTTGTAACGACGTCGCCCGGATTGCGGCTCGACGCCACTAGCGTTGCCTGCGTGGCGCCGCTCCCGATGGTCGCAGCCTTGCTCCATTGAATCCTCGCGACATTGCTGGAGTCGACATAGATCTCCGAAATCGTGGCATTTGTGGGCGTCGGCGGATACGGCTGGAACATCGAGATGCTGGCGGTGAAGACGTTTTGCAAATAGCTGTCGTTCACGTTAGCGTATGTCGCCTGAGGCGCCGATGACGGCGCTTGCGACGTCAGATCGGACAGCGTTCTCGCCACCAGCGTGACCTTGCGATCGACCGCCACACCAGACGAGAATTCGACCGTGCCAAAGAACATCACCAGCATGATCGGAACGATCACGGCAAATTCCGTCGCAGCGATAGCGCTGCGATCCCTGAACATATCTAGGGCGGAACGCAATATACGAAATCCAATCCGTGACATCTGGGCTGTCTTCATCGCTGCTGCCTCAATAAGGCTCGTTTTGGAACGCGGCGGTTGCGACCAGCAGCCGCTGATTCCCGGATAAATTGGAGATGTTGTACCCAAGCCCGGTGACAAACAGCGGCCATTGATAGAAAAGCCGCACCACAACAATGTCTCCGGGTCCGCCGGGGCTGTAGCTAAGGGTGCTTGCGTCGAAATTGTCGCTGGCATTGATCTGGCTGTTGATGACTACGCTCGAGAATGCCGAATAGCTTTTCACATCGACGTAGATTTTTGGGCAGCTGAACAAAGCGGGGATTTGAGCGCAGACAACACCGTCCCTGAAATGCGACCAGTCGGGATAGCTCGCGCTCTGCGCTGTTCCCGTCAGAATCTGGCGCGCGGAATTCTGCGTAACGGTTTCGAGCACCTGGCTGGCAAAGAACATGATGGCCGTTTCGATAATCGCAAACAGCAGCGCGAAGAAAACCGGCGCGACCAGGGCGAATTCGACGGCGGCCGAACCCCGGCGGTTACGCCGGAATCGGCGAAAAATGCTCCCGGCGGCGGCTGTTGAAGCAGCAGGTGACGACATCAAGGAAACCCCTACACGGCAGCAATTGTCCGACCCGTGAGAAGTAGCGGAAACTGATTGTTGAAGTGTTTCGCCGGATCAAAGCAGAACGACCCGCTTTGTTAACCGGGTGTTGACCATCCTCGAAAGCGTGCCTCGCAGCCGTAGTCGCAGCAACGCCGACGGACACCGTCCGCGGGCCGCGCTAATAACAAAATTCTATTGCTTGGAAGCCGTCGCTGCGGTGATGGCCTGGTTGCTGAGAGTAACGGCCTGATCCATCGCCGACTTGAAGTAAGCCTCGCCGTCGCCAAGGTTGACGCGCTTCTGGCAAATCGGCATGCAGCTCCAGGATTCGCGATCGACGCCGCGATATACGGTGATGAGCTGGTCGCTCGGGCCTTACCTGTCCAAACGACCTGGATCGTGCGATCCACCACGACCTCGCCACTGCGGTCCATCGCGATGAAATTGGTTGCGCCGTAGCCTCTTCCGGTCACGACCATCACCCCGCCGGCTTGCAGCGCGACGTCCGCAATCAGCGGATTTCCGACGACGATGGTGGTAACGCGGGCGGGAAGCTTGACGAGCCTTGACTGATCGACGTTGACCGCGATGGTACTGGCCAACGGCTCGGCGGCAAGGGCGGCGACCGGCCACAACAGCATTGCAGCCGCCAAAGACCGGACTACGAAACACGCGCGCACGCGAATGCGCAAGGAACTGAGCGACATACAATACCCCGGGACGTTGACAAGCCGGCTAAAGCGATACGCAGCGGAACCGGCGCCCGACGGGGCAAATCTGACGTCAATTAGTGAACGAACTGCAAATGGGTTCGAGATTCTCAGCCGGCCGTGAACCTAGTGTCGAAAAGGGTAAGCGAGTTGCCCAACAATTTCGTTCGGAATGCGCTGATCGTCGGCACCATAATTATCGGGAAGCCGGTTTTCCGGCATCCGGAATGTTCCAAAGAGGATGTCCCAGATCGGAAACGTTCCGGCAAAGTTGGTATTGCCGCCCTCTTCCAGCGGCGTGTGATGCCAGCGGTGAAAGACCGGGGTGGCCAGCACGTATTTGAACGGACCAAGCGTCCAGCTCAGATTGGCGTGAACGAAGGCTGAGTGGAACGTCGTGAATGGCCCGACCCAGAGCATCACGTTGGGGGAGATGCCGGCCATCAGCAAGATCACGTCGACCGCGATCGTCCCCAGGAACAGGTTTACCGGGTGGAACCGCGCGGCCGATATCCAGTCCAGATCTTCAGACGAATGGTGGATCGCGTGATATTTCCAGAAACCGCCGCCGTGAAACAGCCGGTGCAGCCAGTACAGCATGAAGTCGGACAGAACCAGGAACAACAGGCCCTGCAACCACAGCGGCAACTGGGACAAGGGACCGTGGCCATTGTCATAAAAGGCAATCAGTTCGTCGGCGTCATGAATGTTGAAGACCACGCCGGCGCCGAGCACGAGCAGCCCGATCCGCAACACGCGCGCGAACATTGGAACAAAGAACCAGTAACAGATGTCGGTGACGAGTTCACGCTTGCGCCACCAGGGCGCTCCGGGATTGCAGGCCCAGAAATGGGTCAGCACCGAAAACACCAGCGCCAGCACGATCGTGATGGGCACCACCTTGGCGATCGTCTGACCCAGCATCTCGACGACTTCAAGGGTTAGATTGGACATGGCGGCCTCATCGATCGGGGATTTCAGGGGTACGCCTCGCCGCTTAAGGAGCCGTAAACCAGAACGCGCGGCGCCGCTCGCTTGTCTCTTATATATTGGGCTTCGTCGGCGCGACCGGCATCGATCGCATTGTATGAAAGGCCTTAATTCCAAATTTACTCTGCTTAACAACAGCAAGTTCCAGCGATGTTTGCGCAATCGAATTAACCGCACCGCAATTGTCCGACCTTAGGGTGACGCCATGGTCACGGTGCTGAGAACGCCGGCAAGACCACAGTTAGTTCGACCAGCCACGTGTTCACATGGAGTTACCTATGAAGAATCTGATTGCGCGTTTTGTGAAGGACGAGTCCGGCGCCACCGCCATCGAATACGGCTTGATTGCAGCCGGCATTTCGCTCGCGATTATCGCTGTCGTTAACGGCCTCGGCAGCAACCTGAACACCAAGTTCAGCTCGATCAACACCTCGCTGAAGTAAGCGACGGTTACACACCGGCATCAAAGGCCTCGGTCAATCCGAGGCCTTTTTTGCTTCTGCTTGCAGTCAATGGCGTAAGCTATGCGTACCACTCCAGCCGCCGCCGCGGCAAAACCAGTGTCCGTGCCGTCCGGGGGGTGGGGTTATTCACCGACGGAACTGGTCTGCGCCGCGCTGGCGCTGGCGCTTCTCGTTCTCGCCTGCCGCATTGCGAGCGTTTGGTGGTAGGCGCTGCCATTTCCCGATTGTTCACCTATGAACGCTAGGTTCTGACGATTGTCATAGCTCTCGCCAGCAGCACAGGCCGCATATCCATGATCCTCGACGTTGCACGCCTCCTGCTGTTTCCCGCCCTGATGGCGTTTGCGGCGGCGAGCGACCTCTTCACGATGACGATTTCGAACCGGGTATCGCTGGCGCTGGCGGCGGGCTTCCTGGCTCTGGCCATCCTGAGCGGCATGGCGCCTTCCGATATCCTCTCGCATCTGGGTGCCGGCGCCACCGTGCTCGCGGTGGCTTTTGTCTGTTTTGCCATGGGCTGGGTCGGCGGCGGCGATGCCAAGGTAGCGGCCAGTGCGGCGCTTTGGTTCGGCTTCGGCCATCTGCTGAACTATCTGGTCTATGCCTCACTTTTCGGCGGCGCCCTGACGCTGTTGCTGCTCCAGTTCCGGCAATGGCCATTACCTTACCCGCTGGCCGGCCAGGCCTGGTTGCTCAGACTGCACGCCAAGGAAACCGGGATTCCCTACGGCATTGCACTCGCCATCGGAGCATTGGTGGTCTACCCGGAGACGGAATGGATCAAGGCGGTCGATCTGACGCATTTCGTCATTCGCTGATCGCCCCAGAGGTAAACCCGCTGTTAAGGCGATTTAGATACGCCTCATTAACCATGCTTTGACGAATAGCTGGTCAACTCCCATCACGGCGGCGGAAGCGTCGCAGCGTAATGTGGAAAGTGAAGCGTATGAATACCGCACGCATTGTCGTCCTGACCATCGCTGTCGGTGCCGGCGGCGTCGCCGCCTATCTTGCGAGTGGGTCGGACAGCAGGCCGCCTCCGGAACCGGTCGCGCAACTGCAGACCGTCGAGGTTCTCGTGGCCAAAGCCGATATCGGCCTCGGCCAGACGCTCACGCCCGACGACATGCAGTGGCAGACCTGGCCGGCGGCGGCGGCAAGCAATACCTTCATTCGCCGCAACGATCGTCCGGACGCCACCACCCAGATCGCCGGCTCGATCGCGCGCTCACCCTTTATCGCGGGCGAACCGATCCGGGAGCCGAAACTGATCAAAGCCAATGGATCGGGCTTCATGGCGGCGATCCTGCCCACCGGCATGCGCGCCGTCTCGACCGAGATTTCGCCGGAGACCGGCGCTGGCGGCTTCATTCTGCCCAACGACCGGGTCGATGTCATTCTGACCAGGCGTGAGAAGAACCCGAACCCGGATCGCGCCGCGGCTGCCGACATCGTGGTCTCGGAAATTATCCTGAGCAATATCCGCGTTCTCGCGATCGACCAGGCGCCGAAAGAGAGAGACGGCCAGAACTCGGTCGTCGGCAAGACGGCAACGCTCGAGTTGAAGCCCGAGCAAACATCGATTCTCGCCGCCGCGCGCCAGGCCGGCACGCTGTCGCTGGCGCTGCGCAGCATTGCCGATCTCAATCAGGTCGATATCAGGCCCGACGATAGCGCCAGGCGCGGCAACATCAATGTGGTTCGCTACGGCGTCACAAACCCGACCACGATACAGAAGTGACCAAAAGGACTTAACGACATGAAATGCAGGGGAAATCAGCCGATGCGGACCTTTCTGATCCGCGCCCTGTCGTTTTCGGCCGTCGCCGCGATGACGCTCAATCCGGCCCTGGTCCCGGCCGTGGCGAGCGACGATCGCCCCATCGCGCCGGTCGCCGCCGATGGACAGATGAACGCGCGCTTTCTCTCACTCGGCATCGGCAAATCAATCGTGATCGATTTGCCGCGCGACATCAAGGATGTGCTGGTCGCCGACCCGAAGATTGCAAACGCGGTCGTGCGTTCGGCGCAGCGCGCCTACATCATCGGCGCGGCGGTCGGTCAGACCAATATCGTGTTCTTCGATTCCGCGGGCCAGCAGATTGCGGCCTATGACATCGCGGTCAAGCGCGACCTTAACGGTGCGCGCGCCGCGCTGAAGCAGACACTGCCGAATTCCGACATTCAGATCGAAGGCCTCGGCGACGGCGTGATACTTACCGGCACCGCGGCGAGCCCGATCGAGGCACAGCAGGCAGGCGATCTCGCCGCGCGGCTGGCGGGCGGCCCCGAAAAGGTCGTCAACTCCATCGCAGTCCGGGGCCGCGATCAGGTGATGTTGAAGGTCACGGTCGCCGAAGTCGCGCGGTCGATCGTCAAGCAGCTCGGCATCGACCTCAGCGGCCAGTTCAACTATGGCACCGCGGTCGTGAACTTCAACAACACCAATCCCTTCACGGCAACTGGTCAGCCGCTGGTCGCCGGCAACGCCATCACCACGGCATTCGGGTCGACTCCGTCGGTTAACGCTACCTTACGGGCGATGGAGAGCGCCGGCGTGGTGCGAACGCTGGCGGAGCCGAATTTGACTGCAATTTCCGGCGAGTTCGGCAACATTCATCTCCGGCGGCGAATTTCCGATTTCGACCGGCGTAACTTGCCAAACGACGGCGGCGGGCTCTGTCGGGCAATGCGCGCCATCGATCGCCTTCAAGAAATTCGGCATCTCGCTCAATTTCACGCCGGTCGTGCTCACGGAGGGCCGGATCAGCCTGCGGGTGATGACGGAAGTGTCCGAAGTCTCCAACGACAATTCAATCAACATCACCGGCATTCAGGTTCCCTCAATCAAGACCCGCCGCGCGGAGACGACGCTGGAAATTCCATCGGGCGGCTCGATGGCAATGGCCGGCCTGATCCAGGAACAGACCAAACAGGCGATCAACGGGCTTCCCGGTCTCTCACAAGTGCCTGTCCTGGGCTCGCTGTTCCGCAGCCGGGACTACATCAACAACCAGACCGAACTAATGGTGCTGGTGACGCCCTATGTCGTTCGGGCCGTCAAGCAGAAGGATCTGTCGCGTCCGGATGACGGGTTTGCCTCGGCCTCGGATCCGCAATCGGATCTTCTGGGCAGCATCAATCGGATCTACGGCGTTCCCGGTCGCGCCGAACCGGCCCGGAATTATCGCGGCACCTACGGCTTTATCACTGACTGAGACGGGACAAGGACGAAAAAGATGACAGCCAAGATACCCGTCGATTACAGGCGCGCCTTCCGCATCGCGGGGGCGCTTGCCGGTCTCGCCATAGCGCTCGGCGCCTGTACGCATACCGACGAAGTGGTGGCGACAGCAAGCGTCCCTGACGACTATCGGCTGCGGCACCCGATCGCGATCCAGGAGGCCGACCGCTCCATCGTGATTTTCGTCGGTCGCGCACGCGGGGGCCTGTCGGCTGAGCAGCGCGCCGACGTAATGGGACTGGCGCAGATCTGGCTCCAGGAAGGAACCGGCGCGATCGTGGCCGACGTGCCGGTCGGTACGCCCAATGCGCGGACGGCTGCCGATGCGTTCCGGGAAGTTCACGCGCTGCTTTCGGCGGCCGGCGTGCCACCGCGCGGCATCACGGTCCGCCACTACCATCCAGAGGACCCGCGCCAGCTGGCAACGATACGATTGAACTATCCGAAAATTTCCGCCGTGGCCGGGCCGTGCGGCTTGTGGCCTGAGGATCTCGGCCCCTCCATCAAGGACAAAAGCTATTTCGAAAACAAGCCGTACTACAATTTCGGCTGTGCCTATCAGCACAATATGGCGGCGATGATCGACAATCCGTCGGACTTCGTTCAGCCGCGTCCTGAAACCCCGGCCTATACGGCGCGGCGCACGGAAGGCTTTGAGAAGTATCGCAAAGGCACCGCGACCACGACGACCTATCCCGAAGCCGAAAAGGCTAAACTCAGCGATACAGGCAAATGATCAGCTACGCACGCCAAACCCCCGAAGCGCAGCCGGACGGCACTCCGCCCCTCGTGGACGATCACATCGCCCCGGCCCCGCGGGTGTCGGTGCAGGCTTTCTGCGAGACCGTGGAAACCGCCGCGGCGGTGCAGTCGGCGGGTGAGGATCGGCGCCTCGGCAAGGCCCATCTCAAGATTCAAATGGGCGGCATGGCGGCGGCCATCGAAGCCTATCGCAGCGCGCCTACTCCGAACGTAATCATTCTCGAGACTGAAGGCCGCAACGACATCCTCAACGGCCTCGATCAGCTCGCAACCGTGTGTGATTCCGGAACACGCGTCATCGTGATCGGCCGCATCAATGACGTCACGCTCTATCGCGAACTGGTCCGTCGCGGCGTCAGCGACTATGTGATTGCGCCGGTCAACGCCATCGACGTGGTGCGCTCGATCTGCGGGTTGTTTTCCTCGCCTGAAGCAAAGGCCGTCGGCCGCATCATCGCGGTCGTCGGCGCAAAGGGCGGCGTTGGCGCATCCACGATCGCGCACAACGTGGCCTGGGCCATCGCGCGCGACCTCGCGCTGGATTCCGTCGTGGCCGACCTCGACCTCGCATTCGGCACCGCCGGCCTCGACTACAATCAGGACCCCCCGCAAGGGATCGCCGACGCGGTGTTTTCGCCCGATCGCGTCGATACGGCGTTTCTCGACCGCCTGCTGTCGAAATGCACCGACCATCTCAGTCTGCTGGCGGCGCCGGCAACGCTGGACCGGGTCTATGACTTCGGCGTCGAAGCCTTCGATGCGATCTTCGACACGCTTCGCACGACGATGCCGTGCATCGTGCTCGACATCCCCCATCAATGGTCGGGATGGACCAAGCGCGCCCTTGTCGGCGCGGATGATATCCTGATCGTCGCGGCGCCGGACCTTGCCAACCTGCGCAACACCAAGAACATATTCGACCTCTTGAAGGCATCGCGGCCCAACGACCGGACACCGCTTTATTGTCTCAATCAGGTGGGCATACCCAAGCGGCCGGAAATCAATTCAGGCGAATTCGCCAAGGCCATCGAGAGCGAGCCTATCGCGTCGATTCCGTTCGATCCGCAAATGTTCGGCTCGGCGGCCAATAATGGCCAGATGATTGCGGAAATCTCCGCAACCCATCGCAGCACCGAAATGTTCCTGCAGATCGCGCAACGGCTGACAGGCCGCGGCGAGGCCAAAAAGCCACGGGGTTCGTTCCTGTCACCCCTGATCGCGAAGCTGCGAGCGAAGTAACTTGACCCGCGTGGAGTGTAGTCGTGTTTGGTAAGCGTAGCGGAGCAGAAGGCGATTCGAGGGTCGTGAGGACTGCCGTCAGCGCGCCGGAACCCCCTTCCGGCGCCGCGCCGGCTGCGCGTATTCCATCTCCGCCTGCCGTTTCCTCCCCGCCCTTGTCGCCGGCGAAACCGCCGCCGCCTGCGCCCGCCATCGAAGCGCGGCGTTCGGATACCTACTATCAGGTCAAGGCAACGATCTTCGGCGCCTTGATCGAAGCGATCGACCTTGCTCAGCTCGCCAAACTTGACGGCGAATCGGCGCGCGAGGAAATCCGCGATATCGTCAACGAGATTATCGCGATCAAGAACATCGTCATGTCGATCGCCGAGCAGGAAGAACTGCTCGACGACATCTGCAACGACGTTCTCGGATATGGCCCGCTTGAACCGCTTTTGTCACGCGACGACATCTCCGACATCATGGTCAACGGCGCCGGAACGGTGTTCATCGAAGTCGGCGGACGAATCCAGCGCACCGGAATTCGCTTCCGCGACAACCAGCAATTGCTGAATATCTGCCAGCGCATCGTCAGCCAGGTCGGCCGACGCGTCGACGAATCCTCGCCGATCTGCGACGCCCGCCTCGCCGACGGTTCGCGCGTCAACGCCATCGTTCCGCCTCTCGCGCTCGACGGCCCCGCACTGACGATCCGCAAGTTCAAGAAGGACAAGCTGACCCTCGACCAGCTTGTCAAGTTCGGCGCGATAACGCCGGAAGGCGCGGAAATCCTTCAGATCATCGGGCGCTGCCGCGCCAATGTCCTGATTTCTGGCGGTACCGGCTCCGGCAAGACGACGCTGCTGAATTGTCTGACAAATTACATCGACGACGACGAGCGCATCATCACCTGCGAAGACGCGGCCGAGCTCCAACTGCAGCAGCCGCACGTGGTGCGGCTGGAAACCCGTCCGCCCAATATCGAGGGCGAGGGTCAGATCACCATGCGCGAACTGGTCAGGAACTGCCTGCGCATGCGGCCTGAACGCATCATCGTCGGCGAAGTCCGCGGACCGGAAGCGTTCGATCTGCTGCAGGCCATGAACACGGGTCACGACGGATCGATGGGAACGCTGCACGCCAATAATCCCCGCGAAGCGCTGTCGCGTTGCGAATCGATGATCACAATGGGCGGGTTTTCGCTGCCCTCGCGGACCATTCGCGAGATGATATGTGCTTCGATCGACGTCATCATCCAGGCCGCTCGTCTGCGCGACGGTTCCCGGCGCATCACGCACGTCACCGAGGTGATGGGCATGGAGGGCGACACCATCATCACCCAGGACCTGTTTCTGTACGACATGGTCGGCGAGGACGCCAACGGCAAGATTATCGGCCGGCATCGCTCGACCGGCATCGGACGGCCGCGCTTCTGGGATCGTGCGCGGTACTACGGCGAAGAGAAGCGGCTCGCCGCGGCGCTCGACGCCGCAGAAGTCGCCACGGAGGTCTGAGGAAACCACCATGAAAATGCAAGCACTCGCACTGGCCTTTCTCGCCGCCGCCGCGATCGGCGGCCTGGCGTGGGTTTTTATCTATCCTTTGCTCTCGGGGCAGAAGAAGGCCGAGAACCGCCGTGCCTCCGTGGCCAAGGCGGAGCCGATTGCGGCCCGGCAAAGTCAAAAGGACCAGCGCTCGCGCCGCGAACAGGTCGAAGGATCGTTGAAGGAACTCGAAGCCCGGCGGCTGAAGGACAAGAAAGTCTCGCTGAACACCCGTCTCACGCAAGCCGGTCTGGACTGGACACCGCAGAAGTTCATGATTGCTTCCGGCATTCTGGCAGCCATTTCCTTTGCCCTGGCGATGTTTGCCGGAGGCGGTCCGATTGGGGCCATCGGCCTGGCCTTCGCCGCAGGTTTCGGGCTGCCGCGCTGGGGCTTGAGTTTTCTCAAGAAACGGCGGGAAAAGAACTTCCTGCGCGCGCTGCCGGACGCCGTTGACGTGATCGTTCGCGGCATCAAGGCCGGCCTGCCGTTGTTTGAATCCATCAAGGTGGTCGCAGCCGATGCGCCCGAACCGCTCAAGAGCGAGTTCCTGGCCATCATCGAGACCCAGGCCATCGGCATGCCGCTTGGCGAAGCATGCGGACGCCTGTTCGAACGGATGCCGGTGCCGGAGGCGAATTTCTTCGGGATCGTGATCGCGATCCAGCAAAAATCCGGCGGCAACCTCTCCGAGGCCCTGGGCAACCTGTCCAAGGTGCTGCGCGACCGCAAGAAGATGGCTGAGAAGATCCAAGCCATGTCGATGGAAGCCAAGGCGTCAGCGGGCATTATCGGCGCGTTGCCGCCGATCGTCATGCTGCTCGTTTATCTCACCACCCCCGATTATATCTCCCTGTTATGGACGCATCCGACCGGACAGCTGATGCTTGTCGGCTGCGTGATCTGGATGTCCATGGGCATCCTCGTAATGAAGAAAATGATCAACTTTGACTTCTGACGGTGCAGCATGATTGGATTTCTAGTAGATAAGCTCCACGACGCACACTTCATGACCATGCTGCTCGCCGCGATCGCCGTGAGCGCGACGGCCTACACGCTGATCATGCCGCTGTTCGCAGGCGAAGGACTGGCAAAGCGCATGAAGGCGGTTGCCAGCGAACGCGAGCGGATCCGGGCGCGGGAGCGCGAGCGCCTCTCCAAGACCGAAAAGGTTTCGCTGCGTCAGACGCCGAAGCAGCTCGTCTCCAAGGTGGTGGAAGACTTCAATCTCGGAAAATGGCTGGCCCAGGAAGCCGCGCGCGAAAAGCTCACCATGGCGGGTTACCGCGGACAGGCGCCTTACATCACATTTCTGTTCTTCCGCCTGGTGACGCCCATCGTGCTGTTCATAGCGGCGGTGCTGTATGTATTCGTGATATCGCATATGGAGAAGTCGGTTCCGATCAAGATCGGCATTTGCATCGGCGCGGCCTATCTCGGTTTGCAGGCGCCGATGCTGTTCCTGAAAAACGCGATTTCGAAGCGCCAGCTCCAGATCAAACGCGCCTTTCCGGACGCGCTCGATCTGCTGCTGATCTGTATCGAATCCGGCATGTCGATCGAAACCGCGTTCCGCAAGGTCAGCGTCGAGATCGTGTCGCAGTCGGTGGCGCTGTCCGAGGAATTCACGCTGACCACCGCGGAGCTCTCCTACCTTCAGGATCGCAAGGTCGCCTATGAGAACCTGGCGAAGCGCACCGGCCTTGAGGGCGTCAAATCGGTCTGCCTGGCCTTGCAGCAGTCGGAACGCTACGGAACGCCGCTGGGTCAGAGCTTGCGCGTCATGGCGCAGGAAAATCGCGACATGCGCATGAACGAGGCCGAGAAGAAGGCTGCCGCGCTGCCGCCGAAACTGACGGTGCCGATGATCCTGTTCTTCCTGCCGGTGCTGTTTGTCGTCATCCTCGGGCCGACCGGCATCAAGGTCGCCGCGATGCAATGACCCGATCGGCGCGGCGAGCGCCGATTGTCCTGGCTGCAATCATGCCATTCGAGCCTCGGTTCTGATTGAATCAGAACCGAGGCTGAAATCTTTGTTTGACGCGTTTTCTTCATGCGAACCGGCATCCAGCCCCGGATCAAGTCCGAGGGCATGCTTCGCTCGAAAACCCTCTAGAGCGCGATGGCTTTTGATTAAATCGGTCAGTCGGCGGGTTCCGCTTGACCTCTCCCGC
Organism: uncultured Alphaproteobacteria bacterium; assembly: GCA_963753875.1. GTDB lineage: Bacteria > Pseudomonadota > Alphaproteobacteria > Rhizobiales > Xanthobacteraceae > Bradyrhizobium. Next base: position 190,513 of record CAVWDY010000018.1, read on the forward strand.
TTGCAGGGGAAGTCGACACGCTCGGCAGCGCAATTGCGCGCCTGAGCGTGGCGGGTGGGGGAAGGCCTATCCCCTCGACCAGCGTGTTTTGCGGAAGCACCCCCACCCCGACCCAGAGAGCGAGCTTCGGACCCCCGCAAGCGGGAGAGGGAGCGCAGTTCCGTCGTCGCTACACACTCGATCTCATCTCATCACGCTCTGGCCCGCGCGTAGAAAGCGGACCTTAGCCAGCGTTCGTCCTGAAGATGGCCTGAGCGAACCGCTATTCGGGACGGTTGAGAGAGGCAACGGGCATTCTTGATGCGGTGCCTTTGCGCGGATCGTCCTTGCGGTTCAGCATCTGCTTCAGATAGGCGACGTTTGCCGCCGCCTCGTCAGGGGGCAGATCGGCCCGGACGATCTGCTCAGCCTCGGCAAAGCGGCCCTGCAGGCCGACCACGAGGCCCAGATTCTGCCGCACCCGCGCATCGGCTCTGGTGTTGGCATAGGCCTGGCGAAGAACCTCTTCCGCCTTCGGCAGGTCCTTCGAAAGAACATAGGAAAGACCGAGATTGGAGAGCACCGACGGCTCGTCGGGCACGATCTTCAAGGCGCTGGCGTAATATTGGCGCGCTTCCTCGTGCCGGCCAAGCTGATCGAGCGTCGTGCCCTGTACCGAGAGGATCCGCCAGTCGGGGTTATCGGGCGAATGGGCGCGGCTGAGGACGTCGAACGCCTGCTGGAAATTGCCGTTGTCGGCAAGCGCCCTGCCGTAGCCGGCGAGCAGCGCCTTGTTGTCGGGGTGGGCGAGGGTGGCCTGTTCAAGCACGGCGGCGGCCTGGCTGCGCTGCCCGGTGGCACGTAGCGCCTGGCCATAGGCCAGCGCGGCGTCGGCATTTTTGGGGTCGGCGCGGTAGCGCTCACCGTAGATTTCCACCGCGCGAGGCGGGTTGGCGTCGGGGCTCGATTCAGCCTTCGGCGACACCGATCCTGTTATGTCGGACATGGTCTGACAGCCGCCGAGCCCAGCGGCCAAAATCGCCGTCAAGGCCGCGGACGCAAGAAGCCGGGCAAGACTGGACTGCTGACGCATGGCACCTTAACTCATGGTATCTGGCGACTGATCGAGCCGAATGGGCCCAGCAATAGTCTGTTAACCCTAACGCCGGGTTAACGCTGCCTTTCGGCAAAAGCCATCGATTCCATGCAGATTGAGCCTGCCAGCCGGCACTTTCCGTAACCTGCCGCGACACGCGGGCGCAGCTAATGCAAACACGCCACCTGCTCGCCGGTGGCGCGGGGCCGCGCCGACCTTCCGGCGTACCCGTCAGAGTTCAACGGCGAGACGCTTCCTGACTTCGTCCAGGCGCTTTTCAAGCGCGTCAAATCTGGCGTGAACGGCCTTATCGTGAAGGTAAAAAATATAGCCGCCCGCGAGAGCCCCGAAAATCCAGTGGTGACTCTCCACGTAGATCAACACCTGATCAATCGCGTGCCCCACAGCGGCGACCGTGCCCAACAAAACGTCCATCGCATTCCTCATCGTAGAGAAAATGGAATTCCAGCCCAGGAGGATTGATGCCCGACAACAATGGACGAGGGGCTGTCCCGCGTCGGGCTATTTATGGTGCTTGCGCAGTGCGCCGACGCGTGTGTTGCCGTGCTTCTTGTCGATGCGGCCCGTCGTGTCACGATGCCGGGCACCCAAACCCTTCTTGGCCATTTAAAGCTCCCAAGGTGCTGGTCAATTCCGGCAGGCTATCACGGTCATGCGCAAACGTGTAGAGCAGCGGCCGTTGGGCGGCACGACCATCGGCATTCCTCGATCGCGAAACGAGTTGAAATGGACGGCGCGCTATTCGGACTGGTTAGGATTTATATGGCATTATAGAAATTCGGGCCCTGGCCCAGTCCGTTTCAGTTGAAGACCGAGAGAAGCATGCATTCAGTGTTCGCGACCGCGCCTGCGACGCCGGCTATTCCCATCACGTTTGCGACCAAGGCGACATGGGAAGCAATATCAGCCGACCTTCCCGCGCCGGCCCGGCAATTCGCGCTTGCCAATGGTTTTCAGGCCAAACCCGGCGCATGTCTGACGCTGCCTTCCGCGAATGGAGAGATCGCTCAGGTCGTGTTCGGCGTGGACGACGAGACCAGCAAATTCCGTGATCCGTTCCGGCCCGGCCAGTTGCCGGGCCTGCTGCCGCCGGGTGTCTACCGTTTCGCCAATGTTGCGCCGCATGAAGCACGCCTAGCCGCGCTTGCCTTCGCACTCGGCAGCTACCGTTTCGGCCGTTACCGTAAAACGGATACACCGGAGGTCAGACTGGCGCCCCCGGAAGGCGTTGACGTCGCCGAGATCACGCGGATCGCCGAAGCGGCAGCCCTTGCCCGCGATCTCATCAATACGCCGGCCAACGACATGGGACCGGAGGAATTGGCGCTGGCGGCACAGCAGCTCGCGAAGCGCTTCGGCGCGGATTTCAATTGCGTGATCGGCGAGGACCTGACGCGACAGAATTTTCCGCTTATTCATGCGGTCGGCATGGCGTCGCCGCGCGCCCCCCGCCTGATCGATATGACATGGGGCGATCCCGCACATCCCAAGGTGACGCTGGTCGGCAAGGGCGTCTGCTTCGATACCGGCGGGCTCGACCTTAAGCCATCCGGCAGCATGCTGATCATGAAGAAGGACATGGGCGGGGCCGCCAATGTGCTGGCGCTGGCGCTGATGGTGATGGACGCGAGACTCAAGGTACGCTTGAGGGTTTTGATTCCCGCGGTCGAGAACGCCGTTGCCGGCAACGCCTTCCGTCCGCTCGACATCTTCCCCTCGCGCAAGGGCATCACGGTGGAGATCGGCAATACCGACGCCGAAGGACGGCTGGTGCTCGCCGATGCGCTGGCGCTCGCCGACGAGGAGAAGCCCGATCTCCTGATCGATCTCGGCACCCTGACGGGTGCGGCGCGGGTGGCGCTCGGTCCGGATTTGCCACCCTTCTACACCGACGATGACGCGCTGGCGCAGGAACTCGCGATGTGCGCGAAACAAGAGAACGATCCGCTGTGGCGGTTGCCGCTCTGGCCGCCTTACGACAGCTGGCTCGACTCCAAAGTCGCCAATGTCAACAACGCGCCGTCCGGCAGCTTCGCCGGCTCGATCACCTGCGCGCTGTTCCTGCAGCGTTTCGTCGAAGCCGCCAGAAGCTGGCTGCATGTCGATATCTACGGCTGGACGCCGTCGGCCAAACCGGCGCGGCCGGAGGGCGGCGAATGCCAGGCCGCACGCGCCATCTACAAACTGCTGAGCGACCGCTATGGATGATCCGCGCCTGACGCCGGCACGGGGAGACCTTGCCGCGAAATATCTCGAAGGCAAGGTCAAGGCGAAACGCTTCGTCACCGGCGAAGAGTTCGAAATATCGGAGGCCATCGCGCCGCTGCGCTGCGCACCGTCTCCCGACGCCGAGCTTGCGACGCAGGCGCTCAAGGGCGAGCGCGCGATGATCTACGACCGCAACGGCGAAGGCTGGGCCTGGGGTCAACTCAACAGCGATGGCTATGTCGGCTGGCTTCCGGACCGCGCACTGACAAAGCCCGCCGGAAAGCCCACGCACAAGATCACGAGCTTGCGGACGTTCGCCTTTCCCGGTCCCTCGATCAAACTGCCGCCGGCCGATACGCTGGTGATGGGGGCAATGATAACGGTGACGCGCGATGAGGGTCCTTTCGCCGTGACGCGCGAGGGCTGGTACCTGCCGCGGCACCATGTCGGCCCTATCGACAGCCATGTCCCGGATTTCGTCGCGGTCGCCGAGCAGTTCGCCGGCACGCCCTATCTGTGGGGCGGCAAAAGCAGCCTCGGCATCGATTGTTCCGGGCTCGTGCAGGTGTCGCTGAACGCCGCCGGCACCGGCTGCCCGCGCGACAGCGACATGCAACAGGACGGTCTCGGCAGGGCGCTGGACCAGACTGAGGCGAAAAAACTCAAGCGCGGCGATCTTATTTTCTGGAAAAGCCATGTCGCGATCGTGCGCGACGCCGACACCATCGTTCACGCCAACGCCCATCACATGGCCACCGCGATCGAAGACACACGCGAGGCGATTGCGCGCATCAAGGCCGCGGGCAGCGAGATCACGGCGATCAAGCGGATGACATAACGCCATCCAGTGGCGTGAAATCTGACGCTTGGCGCCCACTCCCACACGCAAAATCGATCAAACGTGATGTCGCCTTGGGCTTGAAGCGTCGAATCGAAACCGTCGGGCGCGAGTCCGGTTTACCCCTGCCAGCTCCGGACATGTCGCTGCGCCGCAATAACCGACGCTATGTGCCATTCGGAAGTCAAAGAGAGGCCGCCAACGATCGATCCTTAGGACTGCTGTAGTCCGATGCCATTTTCGCCGGCTACCGGATCAACGGGCTATTCCAGACGCGGCATAGTAGCTCTTTGAGCTCGGCGAAACGTGCGGCCCCAAGCTCAGCACTCCATTCTCGCTCGATGTCGCGGAGTATGTCGTGGATTTTTGAGTATGCGGCGCGTCCGCGTTTGGTAAAGCCGATAATTCGCGCGCCGCCCTCGTTGGGTGCATCGGACCGGACGATATAACCGAGACCTTCGAGGCTCCGGAGTAGCTGGTTCATAGCCTGCTTGCTCAAGCCGGCGCGCTCGGCGAGCGTGCCCGGGCGAACCCCATCCGGCCCCGGAAACTGCAGCACCGCCATATGCGGCTCGCGCAGCTCCTTAAAACCGGCCGCGTTGAGCTCCTTGATGATACGACGATGGATCGCCTGAGCCGGAACGCGCAGCATGGCGCCGATGAGCATGTTCTCCGGTTTGACCGGCAGATTTTTCAGCGATGAAGGCATTGACATTTCCAGTAAATGGAGTTTACTTAGTAGTAAATTCTATTTACTACGGGAGAACTCGTAATGCTACAGCAAGCCATCGACTTCCGCGTTAATCCTTCCGACGAGACCATCCGCTTGGGGCCGCTTGCGGTGCGCTTCTTGATCACCGGAGAAAACTCGAATGCTAGCGTCGCGGCTTTTGAGGTCAGTGTCCCGGGTGGGCAGCGCCTGGCGGCTCCGGCTCATAGCCACGACCATTACGAAGAGACGATTTACGGCCTCGACGGCGCGTTGACCTGGACCGTTAACGGAAAACAAGTCGACGTCGGCCCCGGGCAGGCGCTATGCATTCCGCGCGGCGCCGTTCACCGGTTTGATAACCACGGAAACCAGAACGCAAGGGCGCTCTGCGTGATCACGCCGGCCGCGATAGGTCCGCAGTATTTCCGCGATTCTGCCGAGGTGATCAACGCGGCGGCCGGTGGCCCGCCGGACCGAGCAAAGATGGCGGAAATCATGCGCCGCCATGGCCTCACTCCGGCTGCGCCTCAGGCGTAGCGCTTTGGCACGTCAGAGTAGGACTCGTATCGCCATCGCAGCGGTGGGCTGGTGGTCCACCCAATGTCTCAAGTGGGTCAGTCGCTACACAAGCGTGAGGTCAGCGTCGCGCCCGCTATTCCCCCAATCGCTACCGTAATATCGCACCACAACAACTGAGTTATGCGCCGAATTTGGTCCAACGGCAAAGGAACCTGAGAGCTTCCATGTTAGGCGCCTGGCGTCAGACTTCATCCACTAGATTGCGACAGCCCCGCCATTCGCGGTCTCCAAACGGAACGCGGCGGCAAACAGCGCGCGGGTGTAATCGGTCTTCGGGTTCTTGAACAATTCCGAAGCCGGCCCCTCCTCCACCACCTTGCCGAGACGCATGACGATCAGGTGGCTTGCGAGCGAGGCGACCACGCGCAGATCGTGCGAGATGAACATGTAGGTCAGGTCGCGCTTGCGCTGCAATTCGCGCAAGAGATCGACCATCTGCGCCTGGAACAACATGTCGAGCGCACTGGTCGGCTCATCCAGCACGACGAAATTCGGCTCCAGCACCGCGGCGCGGGCAATGCTGATGCGCTGGCGCTGGCCGCCGGAGAATTCATGCGGATAACGAAACCGAGTCGCCGGATCCATGCCGACATCCCGGAGCGCCTTGATCACGCGCGCCTCGCGCTCGGACTCCGAAAGCGATTTCTGGTGCACGCTGAGGCCTTCGGCAACGATGTCGCCGACCGACATGCGCGGGCTCAAGGATCCGAACGGATCCTGAAACACGATCTGCATGTCACGGCGGAATGGCCGCATCGCCTTGAAGCGCAAGCCCTGGATTTCCTTGCCCAGAAATACGATCGGACCGTCGGATGAAATCAACCGCAATAGCGCTAGGCCAAGCGTGGTCTTGCCGGAGCCGGATTCACCGACAACGCCGAGCGTCTCGCCCTTTCGCACCTTCAGGCTGACGCCATCGACCGCCTTGATGTGTCCGACCGTGGAACGCAACAGGCCGCGCTTGACCGGAAACCAGACCTTGAGATCGGCCGCCGATATCACGACGGGAGAGTCGGGCCGCGGCGGCGCCGGGTCGGGCTTCGGCTCAGCCGCCAGCAGCGCCTTTGTGTAGGGATGCTTCGGCGCCGTAAAAACCTGCTCCACCGGCCCCTGCTCGACGATCTTGCCGCCATTCATGACGCAGACCACGTCGGCGATGCGGCGCACGATGCCGAGATCATGGGTGATGAACAACAGGCTCATGCCGAGCCGCGCGCGAATCTCCGCGAGCAAGGCCAGGATTTGCGCCTGCACGGTGACGTCGAGCGCCGTGGTCGGCTCATCCGCGATCAGGAGATCGGGCTCGTTGGCGAGCGCCATCGCGATCATGACGCGCTGGCGCTGGCCGCCGGACAGTTGATGCGGATAGCTTCCGAGCCGCGTTTCCGGTTCGGGAATGCCGACCTGCGTGAGCAGTTCAAGCGTGCGCGCCCGCGCCATCCCGCCGCTGACGCCGCTGTGAAGCCGCAGGATTTCGCCGATCTGCGACTCGATCGTATGCAGCGGATTGAGCGAGGTCATCGGCTCCTGGAAGACGATCGAAATGTCGTTGCCGCGAATACCCCGGATCTCGCGTTCCGACAGCGTCAGCAGTTCGCGGCCCTTGAAGCGAATGCTGCCCGACGGGTGCGACGCGGTGGGATAGGGCAATAGCTTGAGGATCGATAATGCGCTGACGGATTTTCCGGAACCGGATTCCCCGACCAGCGCCACGCACTCGCCGCGCCTGATCGCAAAGGAAACATGGTCGACCGCGGTCGAGGTGCCGCTGGGCTGATGAAACGCCACCGACAAATCGCTGATATCGAGCAGGGGCTGGTTGATGGCGTCCATTAAGACCATCCTTCCAGCAAGCGAGGCAGGTCATCGTGGTCGCAGTTCACCCGCTCCATACCTTCCGGCATTTTGTCGAAATCCCTGTCTGCCGAAACGAAGAAACGGCATCGAACCCGAGTGGCCGATACCAGATGAACAGCATCAGGCAGTTTGAACCGACCCATCGCTCTCAACGCGGCTGTCTCAAGCAATATATCGCGAGTTACAGGTATTAGTGAGACAAAGCCGCTCCATAACAGCAGGTCAAGATATGCGCGGCGCTTCATATGAAGCGGCAGTGCGTCCGGGCGCTTGGGTGGAGCTAGAACTTCTGCGAACGTGATTTCGCTGGTCGCTGCAATTCCGGAGCGCCGATGACGAAGAGCTTTGATGAGCGTCTTCGCAGGAGTTGCAGCTTCATCTAGACCCTCAACCGCTTTGATGAAAACGTTAGTGTCCAGGTAGATGAGACTGGAGGGCAATTCAGTCATCCCATTCGTCTCGCTGACGGCGCAAATCCTCGTCAATTTCCTCGGCAGAGCGTCGGCGGAAGCCCTTCAGAGAAAAAATCTCTTCAAGGCTCATCACCTTTTCTGGTCTTTTTTCCTCTTCGACAATAGTAACCGTGACGGTTGATGAAGGATCTACACCGGCCCGTAAATCCTCAGGAAGCTTCGACGCTGGATAGTTCTCGCGAATGATCCTGTTCATGGCGCACCTCTAGCAGATTGAAACCTTACCACGGAGTTATCGAAACGTCTTGCGCGGATCGAACGCATCGCGCACCGCTTCGCCGATGAAAATCAAAAGCGACAGCATGATCGCAACCGCGAAGAAGCCGGTAAAGCCGAGCCACGGCGCCTGGACGTTGGACTTGCCCTGCGACAGCAATTCGCCGAGCGAAGGCGAACCCGGCGGCAAGCCGAAACCGAGAAAATCGAGCGCGGTCAGCGTCATCACCGAAGACGAGACGATGAACGGCAGGAACGTCATGGTCGCCACCATGGCGTTCGGCAACAGATGCCGGAACATGATCACGGCGTTGGATACGCCGAGCGCGCGGGCGGCCTGAATGTATTCGAAATTGCGCCCGCGCAGGAACTCCGCGCGCACCAGACCGACCAGCGAAACCCATGAGAACAACAGCAGAATGCCGAGCAGGACAAAGAAGCCGGGCACCAGCACCGAGGACAGGATCAACAGGAGATAGAGCGATGGGATAGCGCTCCAGACCTCGATGAAGCGCTGGAAGCCGAGATCGATCCAGCCGCCGAAATAGCCCTGCACGCCGCCGGCGGCGACGCCGACGATCGACGATATGATGGTCAGGCTGAGGCCGAACAGCACCGAGATGCGAAAGCCGTAAATCAGGCGCGCGACCACGTCGCGGCCCTGATCGTCGGTGCCGAGCCAGTTGTATTCGAGGTCGCGGCAGCTCATCAGGCGTTTTTTGTCCACCACCTCCTTGCACTGCGTCTCGGTCAGCATCCAGGTCGGCTTCGATGGCGCGGGCGTCGGCAGATCGAGATTGTGCGTATCGTAGGAATAGCGGATCAGCGGCCAGACGATGGTGCCGCCCTTGTCCGCGATCAGCTTCTGCAAATAGGGATCGCGATAGTCGGCAGCGGTCTCGAAGTCACCGCCGAAAGTGGTCTCGGAATAGCTGACGAAGGCCGGCCAATACAGATGCCCCTCGAACTTGATGAGGAACGGACGATCGTTCGCGATCAACTCGGCGAACAGCGACACGAAGAACAGGAACAGGAAAATCCAAAGCGACCAATAGCCCCTGCGGTTCGATTTGAAATTCTGCCAGCGGCGGCGATTGAGCGGCGAAAGGCTGAACCGATGGCGGGCGGCGGGGACCGTCGAGGCGAGCGGCGACTGCGTAGTGGTCTCGACCGGCGGCGGTGCTGTGATTGTCATCAGACCTCCCGCGCCTCGAAATCGATCCGCGGATCGACCCACATATAAGCGAGGTCGGAGATCAGATTGACGACGAGGCCGACCAGCGAGAAGATGAACAGCGTTCCGAACACCACGGGGTAATCGCGGTTCAGCACGCTCTCGAAGCCGAGCAGGCCGAGCCCGTCGAGCGAGAAGATGGTCTCGATCAGGAGCGAGCCCGAGAAGAAAGCGTGGATGAAGGCGCCGGGGAATCCGGCGATCACGATCAGCATGGCGTTGCGGAAAATATGATTGTAGAGCACTTGAGTTTCGCTGCAGCCCTTGGCGCGCGCGGTCATCACATATTGCTTGCGGATCTCATCGAGGAACGAGTTCTTGGTGAGCAGCGTCATGGTGGCGAAGGCGCCAAGCGCCATCGAGATCAGCGGCAGCGTGATGTGCCAGAAATAGTCGAGTATCTTCCAGTACCAGGGGAATTGCGCCCAGCCGTCCGAGGTGAGGCCGCGCAGCGGGAAGATGTTGAAGAAGGAGCCGCCGGCGAACAGGATAATCAGGAGGATCGCAAACAGGAACCCTGGTATCGCAAAGCCGATGATGATCACCGCCGAGGTCCAGGTGTCGAACCTCGATCCGTCCATGACCGCCTTGCGTATGCCGAGCGGGATCGAAATCAGATAGGTCAGGAGCGTCATCCAGATTCCCAGCGACATCGAGACCGGCAGCTTCTCCTTGATCAGCTGCAGCACGCTGACATCGCGGAAATAGCTCTTGCCGAAATCGAACCGTGCGAAATTCCACACCATCAGCGCGAAACGTTCCGGCGCTGGCTTGTCGAAGCCGAATTGCTTCTCCAGGCTCTTGATGAAATCGGGATCGAGCCCCTGCGCACCGCGGTACTTTGAATTGACCGCGTCAGACGACGCGCCGACCTGGCCGCGCGCGCCGAAATCTCCCCCCGATGAGCCCGAAATCCGCGAGGTGCCGCCGGTATCGGCGCCGGAGAGCTGCGCGATCACGCGTTCCACCGGCCCGCCCGGCGCAAACTGCACCACCACGAACGATACGAACAGGATTCCCAGCAGCGTCGGGATCATCAGGAAGATGCGGCGTGCGATGTAGGCGCTCATGGTTATTTCGCCTGCTCGGCCTTGGCCACTTTGCTCGCGTCGGACCACCAATTTTCCGGCGCGCCGACGCCCTGGGCGTAGCGCGGCGGCTTTTCCGGGTGAGCGAACATATCCCAATAAGCGAGCCGATGCGTATGGGCATACCATTGCGGGACCCAGTAGCGCCCGGCGCGAAACACCCGGTCGAAGGCGCGGCAGGCGACCGTCAGATCGGCGCGGTTGTCGGCGCCGAGAATTTTTTCGATCAGCGCATCGATGACGGGGTCGGCGATCCCGGCCAGATTGTACGATCCCTTGGTCTTGGCCGCCTGCGAGGAGAAGAACGGGCGCATGCCGTCGCCCGGCGTCGCCGACATGGAAAAGCGCTCGATCGTCATGTCGAAATCGAAATCTTCCACGCGGGCGCGGTATTGCACGGGATCGACCAGCCGCAAGCTGGCCTCAATCCCGATGGTGCCGAGATTCTTGATATAGGGCGCGTGATGCGGCTGCAGGCTGGGCTCATCGACCAGGAATTCGATTCTGAAGACATCGCCGTTCGGCAATAGCCGCTTGCCGTCCTTGATGACGAGACCGGCATCCTGCAGCAATTGCTGCGCTTTACGCAAAAGCGTGCGGTCCTGCCCCGATCCGTCCGACACCGGCGGCACGAACGGCACGCCGAACACTTCGTCCGGCACCTGGCCGCGAAACGGCTCGAGCAGCTTGAGCTCTTCCGGCGACGGCGGGCCGCTCACCATCATGTCCGAATTCTGGAACGGTGAATGGGTGCGCGCATAGGCGCCATACATGATGGTCTTGTTGGTCCATTCGAAATCGAACGCCTGGATCAGCGCCTCGCGGATGCGAGGATCCCTGAACTTGTCGCGGCGGGTATTGATGAACCAGCCCTGCGCACCCGACGGCGTGTCGTCGGGCAGGGTCTCGCGCCTGACGCGGCCGTCCTTTACGGCGGGGAAATCATAACGCGTCGCCCAGATCCGCGAAGTGAACTCTTCGCGGTACAGGTAGCTCCTTGCGGTAAATCCCTCGAACGCGACGTCGCGATCCCGATAGAATTCGTAACGGACAATATCGAAATTATAGCTGCCGCGGGCGGCCGGAAGGTCGGCGCCCCACCAATCCCTGACCCGTTCGAACTCGACGTAGCGATTGACCTCGAATTTCCCGACCTTGTACGGCCCGCACCCCAGGGGGATATCGAGCGTCGATTCATCAAACGGCTTTGTGGCGTAGTAGGCCTTCGAGAAGATCGGCAGACCCGCGACATAGAGCGGCACGTCGCGCGCGCGCTTTTCGGCGAAGGTCACGACCAGCGTCGCGTCGTCGGCCGCCTCCGCCTTCACCATGTCGCGCATCTGCTGCAGGATCAGCGGATGCCCTTTGGTCTTGAGCATGGTCAGCGAGAATGCGGCGTCATGCGCTGTCAGCTTTGAACCGTCGTGAAATCTTGCATCGGGGCGCAACGTGAAGCGATAGGTCAGCTTGTCGGCTGAGATCCACACCGATTTTGCAACGAGGCCATACATGGCATCGGGCTCATCGCCGGCGCGCACCATCAGCGGCGCGAACGTCATGTCCATGCCCTGCGCGCCTTCGCCTTTAAGGATGTAGGCGTTGAACGAATTGAAGGTCTGGTAGGACTGATTGTAGCCGCGCGCGTAAGGAATCAGCGAAAATGTCCCGCCCTTTGGCGCGGCGACGTTGACGTATTCGAAATGATGAAAATCGGACGGATATTTCAGATCGCCGAACACCGATATCCCGTGAGCCTCGGTGCCGGCATCGGCTGAAATCGCAGGCCGCAGCCAGGATGCGCCCAATGCACCGACGCCAAGACCGAGCAGATGCCGGCGTGAGAGTTGCGCCATACGCGGAAAATCCCTCAAGACCTCTTGCCGATCCTGGCGGCTTTCTCGGCGTCGAACCACCAGATCGCGGGGAAGCCGGACAAGCCGTATTTTGGCAATTCAGACGGTCGGCTGAAGCGGTCCCATCGCGCGGTACGCTGTTTCGGATAATTCCACTGCGGCACGACGAAGTGATTCCACAACAGCACGCGGTCGAGCGCCCTGGTCGCCGCGACCAGATCATCGCGGTCCTTGGTGAATATCACGCGCTCGATCAATTTATCGATCGCCGCATCCTTGATGCCAATGATGTTGCGGGAGCCAGCCATATCGGCTGCCTGCGAACTCCAATACTCGCGCTGTTCGTTGCCCGGCGACAACGATTCAGGCCAGGAAGACACCACCACATCGAAGTCCCAGCTACGAAGCCGGTTTTCGTATTGCGTCGGATCGATGGTGCGCACGCTGACGGCAATGCCGAGTCGCTCCAGCGACGGCTTATAGAACAGCATCACCCGCTCGAAGGTCGGATCCTCATCGAGCAGTTCGAACGCAAACTGCGATCCGGTCTTGGCATCAACCAGCTTCTGGTCGCGCACTTCGTAGCCGGCTTCCTTGAACAAACGCAGCGCCTCGCGCAAATTATCACGCACGGCTTCCGGGCTGCCGCCGACCGGATTCGTATAAGGGGTCGTGAATACCTCCGAAGGCACATCCGCGCGAACCGTCTTGAGGATTTCCAACTCCCTGCCCTGCGGCAGGCCAGTTGACGCCAGGTCGGTGCCGTCGAAATAGCTGCTGATGCGCTTATACTGGTTGAAGAAAATCTGTTTGTTCATTTCTTCAAAATCGAACGCGAAATTCAGCGCGCGGCGTACCCGCGAGTCCTTGAACTTGTCGCGGCGGACATTCAGCGCGAACGCCTGCATAACCCCGGAGCTACGGTTCGGAAACTCTTCCAACAATACGCGCTTTTCCGTGACCGCTGGGAAATCATAGGCGGTTGCCCAGTTCTTGGCGCTATTCTCGACACGCCAATCGACCTGGTCGCCCTTAAAGGCCTCAAGCGCCACCGTCAATTCGCGAAAATACTCGTATCGCAGTTCGTCAAAGTTGTTGCGCCCAATATTGACGCCGAGATCGCGTCCCCAATAGTCCTTCACGCGCTCCAGCGAGATCGAGCGGCCCGGTACAAATTCCTTGATACGATAAGCGCTGCAGCCGAGCGGCTTCTCCAGGGTCGTGGCGGAGATGTCGCGCTTGCGGCCTTCGCTATCCGTGCCTTCCCACCAATGCTTCGGTAGCACCGTCAACTGACCCACGATTTGCGGAAGTTCTCGGTTGCCGGGTGCATCGAAAATGAACTTGATGCCGCGCTCGCCGACCTTCTCGGCCTTCACCACGTGACGGTAATAGGCCGAATATTGCGGATGATATTTCTTGAACGAGTCCAAGGAGAAAATCACGTCGTCCGGCGTCACTGGCTTGCCGTCGTGCCATTTCGCCTGTGCGCGCAAGCGGTAGATGACCCAGGAAAAATCCTCGGGATGGCTGGCCGTCTCCGCCAACGCGCCGTATTCGGTCGAGACTTCGTCCAGCGATGGCGTCATCAGCGATTCATAAATCTGTCCGACAGCGACCGCGATTGAGCCTTTGACGCCTGCAACCGTGACATTGAAATTGTCAAAGGTCCCGATCAAAATTTGCCGCGCGACGCCGCCCTTAGGGGCATCGGGATTGACGTAGTCGAAGCGCTTGAAGCCGGCCGGATATTTGGCTTCGCCGAACAGCGACAGCGCGTGCCGCCAGACCGGCTCGCCCGTGGAAGTCTGCGCGTGCGCCGGGCTTATTGCCGGGAGGCCGGTTGCAGCGCCAAGGGCCGGGGCGATCGTGGCAAGCGCGCCGCCCTGCAAAAGATGTCGTCGGGTAAGGGCCAAATGAAGGGTTCCTGTGGCTACGTTGCGCTATTGAGGCCGCACTATAAGGCAAGGTTTCGACCGATTAAGTTGCTTTTTGCTCATGATAGCACCCGTTGCCGGGCATCTGTGCGGCCAAAAGTCCCGGTAACGAAAGCGCGACCAGCAATAGCAAGCCCTCGGGCCTGGCCGGTGGGTTGGAACCGGTCTCGTCCGGTCGTGACCGGAATGCAAAAACGGCCAGGCAAGAGCCCGGCCGTTTGCAGCGAAAAATCCATTTGAAACCGGGGCCGCTATTTCGCCGCCGTCGGCAGCGGAACCGGATTATCCGCAAGCGTGTGCAGATAATCGATCACGTCTGCGCGCTCGGTGTCTTTCGGGATACCGGCAAAACCCATCGCGGTGCCGGGGACAAAGCCCTTGGGATTGGCGATGAATTGGTTGAGATCGTCATAGGTCCACTTGCCGGTCTTGGCCTTCATGCCGGCGGAATAATTGAAGCCCGGCTCGCCGGCGCGCTCGCGGCCGACGATGCCGTAAAGGTTCGGGCCGACCTTGTTGGGGCCGCCCTTGGTGAAGTCGTGGCAGGCGCCGCACTTCTTCGCCGAAGCGGCTCCCTTCTCGACGGACGCCGTCTGCAGCAGCTTCTCGATCGGTTCGGACGGTGCCGGCGCGGCGGCATGGCCGCCGCCTTCTGCCTCTTCTTTCACCGCTATCTCGAAACCCGGCTTTGCCGGCATCTTGGGAGCGAAGAACGCGCCGGCGGTGAAGTTCATCACCAAAAGAACGAGGCAGGTGCCCAGAATGGCACCGATAATTTTATTGAGTTCGAAGGAGTCCATTTTGGATCAGGCTCCAGGCCGGAAATGTCGACTTTAGGCCGGAGAGACGGCCGCGGATGAACGTCAGGAATCAGGCTTTCGCACCGCATCCCGAGCCACGATCAGATATCGGTTTGCCCGTGCTCTGGCAACCCGTATAAATGCGCCAGCTTTCGACCAATCCCCATCATTTCCGGCTTGTTATCGACCGGGTCCAGACCTCACTCTGATGACCGAACCCCGTATTTTGGTACTGATTCCCGCCCGCATGGCCGCCACTCGCCTGCCGGGCAAGCCGCTATTGGATATCGCCGGCCTGCCGATGATCGTCCATGTGCTGCGCCGGGCGGAAGCCGCAGGGATAGGCCGCGTGGCGGTCGCCACCGACACGCCGGAGATCGCGGCGGCGGTGACGGCGCATGGCTTTGAGGCCGTCATGACCCGCGCCGACCATCCTTCCGGATCGGACCGGATCCATGAGGCGCTCGGCAAGCTCGACCCCCAAGGCAACACTGAGATCGTCGTCAACCTGCAGGGCGACTTTCCGACCATCCTGCCGGACAATATCCGCAACGTACTGGCGCCATTGGCCGACCCCGCGGTCGATATCGCGACGCTGGCGGCGGAAATCCATACCGAGGAAGAGGCCTTGAACCCGAATGTCGTGAAGGCGGTCGGCTCACCGATCGGCCCGCGGCGGCTGCGCGCGCTCTATTTCACCCGCGCCACCGCGCCTTGGGGCGAGGGGCCGCGCTACCATCACATCGGCCTTTATGCCTATCGCCGCGCCGCGCTGGAGCGCTTTGTCCGGCTGCCGCCTTCGCCGCTCGAACAGCAGGAAAAGCTGGAGCAATTGCGGGCGCTGGAGGCGGGATTAAGGATCGACATCACGATTGTCGACACCGTGCCGCGCGGCGTCGATACGCCGGCCGATCTCGAAACCGCGCGCCAAATACTAGCAAAAGCCTGAGCGACTGATACAAGGCGCGCCATGATCAAACCAGCGACCAAGACCATGAAAATCGCATTCCAGGGCGAGCCGGGCGCGAACTCCCACATCGCCATCGCCGAGGCCTATCCCGACGCGGAAGCCTTGCCCTGCCCGACCTTTGAGGACGCGCTCGCCGCGATCTCCTCGGGCGAAGCGGATCTCGGCATGATCCCGATCGAGAATTCGGTCGCCGGTCGGGTCGCCGACATCCATCACCTTTTGCCCCAGTCCGGCCTGTTCATCGTCGGCGAATGGTTCCTGCCGATCCATCACCAGTTGATGGCCCCGCGTGGCGCCAAACTGGCCGATATCAAGACGGTCGAGAGCCACGTCCATGCGCTCGGGCAATGCCGCCGCATCATCCGCAAACTCGGCATCAAGCCGATCGTGTCGGGCGATACCGCGGGAAGTGCGCGCATCGTGGCCGAGCGCGGCGACAAGAACTGCGCCTCGATCGCCTCGAGGCTGGCAGCCGATATTTACGGCCTCGACATCCTGGCCGAGGATGTCGAGGACGAAACCCACAACACCACCCGCTTCGTGGTGCTGGCGCGCGAGGCGAACTGGGCCAAGCAGGGCTCGGGACCGCTGGTCACCACTTTTGTTTTCCGGGTGCGCAACCTGCCCGCCGCGCTCTACAAGGCTTTGGGCGGGTTCGCCACCAACGGCGTCAACATGACGAAGCTGGAAAGCTACATGATCGACGGCAATTTCTTCGCCACGCAGTTCTACGCCGATGTCGACGGCCACCCCGACGACAAGAACCTGGCTTTCGCGCTGGAGGAACTGCAATTCTTCTCTCGCGAATTCAGGATTGTCGGGGTCTATCCCGCCCATCCCTTCCGCGCGACGTTCAGCGAGAAGCAGGAGTGATTTAGGCACTTTACCCTCCCCCTCCAGGGGAGGGTAAGCGGCTACGCCGCCGCTTTCTTGGCCAGCCCAAACGCATCCGCCAGCAGGCTGTAGGATTTCTTGCGCGCGTCGTGGTCATACACCGCGGTGATGACCATCAGCTCGTCGGCTTTGCTGGCCATGACCATCGGCTGCAGCTTTTGCAGCACCGTGGTGGGGCTGCCGACAAACAGCCGCTCGCGGTTGCGGGCGATCGAGGCGCGCTCGCTCTCGGTGTAGGGATAGGCCAGCGCCTCCTCGACGCTGGGCAGCGGGAGATATTGCCCGCGATCCCGGCGCAGACGGTTGAGATCCATCGACGACCCCAGCCGTTCGGCCTCCGCATCGGTTTCGGCCGCGACCACCGCGACCGCGAGGATGCCGTGCGGGGTCGAGCGCCAGCCCGACGGCTTGAAGTGGGTGCGGTAATTCGTCATCGCCGCCACCGCATCAAAAGACGCAAAATGATGCGCGAACGCGAATCCCATGCCGACCTGCGCCGCCAGTTCTGAACTGTAATCGCTGGAGCCGAGCAGCCAGATCGGCGGCAGCGGCGTATCGTCGGGCATCGCCACCACATTGTTATAGGGATGGCCGGGCGGGAAATCGCGGGTCTCCCACAAGGTCAGCTCGTGCAGCCGCTCCAGAAAATCATCGCCCTCGCGGCGATCGAGCCGGCTGCGCAAGGCATGCGCGGTGGCGCCATCGGTGCCCGGCGCGCGGCCAAGCCCGAGATCGATCCGGCCTGGAAACAGCGCCTCCAGCATCTTGAAGCGCTCGGCCACCACCAGCGGCGCATGGTTCGGCAGCATCACGCCGCCGGAGCCGACCCGGATGTTTTTCGTCACGGCCGCGATCTGCCCGATCATCAGGTCCGGCGCCGGGCTCGCGACCGACGCCAGATTATGATGCTCGGCCAGCCAATAACGGACATAGCCCAGCGCATCCACATGGCGCGCCAGATCGATGCTGTTGCGCAGCGCCGCGGCGGGTTTGGTGCCGGTGGTGACGACGGAGAGGTCGAGGACGGAAAGCGGAATCATGCACCTAACCTAGTGCGGCAGCTCGAGGCCAGAAAGGCCCCGCCCCCGCAGATCAGTCCCGCGACAGCGGGCATGACATGACTCAGCTCAGTGCGAAGGTGGGCCAATTGAATAAGATTTCTTAGCATTCCAATGTTGCCCACCATCGCAAACAGCGCAATATCGGCCAAAATCGCCTTTAAACACTCGTCTTTTTGCGAATCCGGTCGAGATCATGGCTTTGCCCACTCACGTATAAAATAGTCAAAAATATCATACTTTCTACAAAAATTGGGCCACTTCCCATAGATGATGGGCTGTTTTGGCGCTCCCGTTTCGCCTATTTTATCCGTTCCAGAGCCAGACCCTGATGCCGTCCATCGTTGCGGAATTTGTGAGTGCCATGACCGAAGTTACGCCCCCCATAGCGGATGGCCAGCGCGTGCTGAAACAGCCTGCGATCTCCTTTGAGTTCTTCCCGCCGAAAACCGAGGAGATGGAGAAGAGCCTGTGGAACACCATCAAGCGCCTGGCGCCGCTCGCCCCCAGTTTCGTGTCGGTGACCTATGGCGCCGGCGGGTCGACCCGCGAGCGCACCCATTCCACCATCGCCCGCATCCTGGCCGAGACCGAGCTGCTGCCCGCCGCGCATCTGACCTGCGTCGGCGCCGCGCGCGGCGAGATCGATGAGATCGTGCGCCGCTATCACGATATCGGCGTCCGCCACATCGTGGCGCTTCGCGGCGACCCGCCCGGCGGCATCGGCACGGCTTTCTTCACCCATCCGGATGGCTACCAGACTTCGCCCGAACTCGTGGCCAGCATCAAGAAGCGATATCCGGACATTGAAGTCTCCGTTTCGGCCTATCCGGAAAAGCACCCGGAAAGCCGCGACTTCGACGCCGACATCGACGTCCTGAAGGCCAAGGTCGATGCCGGAGCGACCCGCGCCATCACGCAAGTGTTCTTCGATAACGACCTCTATTTTCGCTACCTCGACCGGGTTCGCGCGCGCGGCATCTTCATTCCGATCGTGCCCGGCATCATGCCGATGCATAATTTCAGGCAGGCGAGAGCCTTCGTGACCCGCGCCGGCACCAGCGTGCCTGACTGGCTCGCTGCGAAATTCGAAGGCCTCGACGACGACGCCGAGACCCGCAAGCTGGTGGCGGCCACGGTGGCGGCGGGCCAGGTGCAGAAGCTCAACAAGCACGGCGTCGACACCTTTCACTTCTACACCATGAACCGCGCGGACCTCGTGTTCGCGATCTGCCATTTGCTCGGCATCCGCCCCGCGGGCGCACAGAAAGCCGCTTGATCCGATGACCGTGCCTGTTTCCCCCAAGCGAACCGCATTGCTCGCGGCAGCCCGCGAGCGCATCCTGGTGCTCGACGGCGCCATGGGCACCATGATCCAGGGGCTCGAATATGACGAGGCGGCGTTTCGGGGCGCGCGCTTTGCGGATTTCCACCGCGACATCCGGGGCAACAACGACCTTCTGATCCTGACGCAGCCTAAGGCGATCGAGGATATCCACGCCGCTTACCTGCGCGCCGGCGCCGACATCGTCGCCACCAACACCTTCTCCTCGACCTCGATCGCGCAGGCCGATTACGAGATGTCGGACCTCGCCTACGAGCTCAATCTCGAAGGCGCGCGACTGGCACGCGCCGCTGCCGAACGCGTCAGCGCAGAGGACGGCAAGCCGCGTTTTGTCGCGGGCGCGATCGGCCCGACCAACCGCACCGCGTCGATCTCGCCCGACGTATCCAATCCCGGCTACCGCGCCGTCACCTTCGACGATCTGCGCGCCGCCTATGGCGAGCAGATCAAGGGCCTGCTCGACGGCGGGGCCGATTTGCTGCTGGTCGAGACCATCTTCGACACGCTCAACGCCAAGGCCGCGCTCTACGCCATCGCCGAGATCTCCGAGGAACGCGGCATCGACGTGCCCGTGATGGTTTCCGGCACCATCACCGACAAATCCGGCCGGCTGCTGTCGGGGCAACTCCCCGAGGCGTTCTGGAATTCGGTGCGCCACGCGAGACCAATCACCATCGGATTCAACTGCGCGCTCGGCGCCGAGGATTTGCGCGCGCACATCGCCGACATCGGCCGCGTCGCCGACACTTTGGTTTGTGCTTATCCGAACGCCGGCCTGCCCAACGAATTCGGCCAGTACGACGAGAGCCCGGAATATATGGCGCGCCTGATCGGCGAGTTTGCCTCCGCCGGCCTCGTCAACATCGTCGGCGGCTGCTGCGGCACCACGCCCGATCATATCGCCGCGATTGCCGCTTCCGTGGCGCCGCACCGGCCGCGCGCGATCCCCGCGATCGAGCCGCGCCTGCGGCTCTCCGGCCTGGAGCCGTTCGAGCTGACGTCGGCTATTCCTTTCGTCAATGTCGGCGAGCGCACCAACGTCACGGGGTCGGCGAAATTCCGCAAGCTGGTCACCGCGGGCGATTACACCGCGGCACTTCAAGTGGCGCGCGACCAGGTCGAGAACGGCGCCCAGATCATCGACGTCAACATGGACGAAGGGCTGCTTGATTCCGAAAAGGCGATGGTGACGTTCCTCAACCTCGTCGCCGCCGAGCCGGATATCGCCCGCGTCCCGGTGATGGTCGATTCCTCGAAATTCAACGTCATCGAAGCCGGCCTGAAATGCGTTCAGGGCAAGCCGGTGGTGAATTCGATCTCGATGAAGGAAGGCGAGGAGAAATTCATCCACGAGGCGAGGGTCGCGCGACGCCACGGCGCGGCCGTGGTGGTGATGGCGTTCGACGAGGCCGGCCAAGCCGACACATTCGCGCGCAAGACCGAGATCTGCAAGCGCGCCTACGACATCCTCGTCAACCGGCTCGACTTCCCGCCGGAAGACATCATCTTCGACCCCAATATTTTCGCGATCGCGACCGGGCTCGAGGAACACAACAATTACGGCGTCGACTTCATCGAGGCGACACGCTGGATCCGCCAGAACCTGCCGCACGCGCATATTTCCGGCGGCGTCTCGAACCTGTCGTTCTCGTTCCGCGGCAACGAGCCGGTGCGCGAGGCCATGCATTCGGTGTTCCTGTATCACGCGATTCATGCCGGCATGGATATGGGCATCGTCAATGCCGGGCAGATGATCGTCTATGACGACATCGACCCCGAGCTGCGCCAGACCTGCGAGGACGTCATCCTCAACCGCGACCCCGGCGCTTCCGAGCGCCTGCTCGCCTTGGCTGAAAAATTCCGCGGCAAGGAGAAGAAGACGCAAGAGCAGGACCTCGCCTGGCGCGAATGGCCGGTCGACAAGCGGCTCTCCCACGCGCTGGTGCACGGCATCACCGAATATATCGAAGCCGACACCGAGGACGCCCGCAAGCTCGCCACGCGCCCGCTCGACGTCATCGAGGGTCCCTTGATGGCCGGCATGAACATCGTCGGCGACCTCTTCGGCGACGGAAAGATGTTCTTGCCGCAGGTCGTCAAATCCGCCCGCGTGATGAAGCAGGCGGTTGCCTATCTGATGCCGTTCATGGAAGAGGAGAAGGCGCGCAACCTCGCCAATGGCATCGAGGGCTCCGGCCGCAACTCCGCCGGCAAGATCGTGCTCGCCACCGTCAAGGGCGACGTCCACGACATCGGCAAGAACATCGTCGGCATCGTGCTGCAATGTAACAATTTCGAGGTGATCGATCTCGGCGTCATGGTGCCCGCCACAAGGATCATCGAGACTGCGAAGTCCGAAGGCGCCGACATCATCGGCCTCTCCGGCCTGATCACGCCGTCGCTTGATGAAATGAGCTTCCTCGCCGGCGAGCTGGAGCGCCAGGGCATGACCGTGCCGCTGTTGATCGGCGGCGCCACCACCAGCCGCGTCCATACGGCGGTGAAGATCGACCCGAACTACCGCAGCGGGCCGGTGGTGCATGTCAATGACGCGAGCCGCGCCGTCGGCGTCGCCTCCTCGCTGTTGTCGCCGGACCGGCGCCAGGCCTATGCCGCCGAGGTGCGCGCCGAATACGCAAAAATTTCCGCGGCGCATTTTCGCGCCCAGGCCGACAAGAAGCGCTTGAGGCTCACGGACGCCCGCGCCAACGCGGTCAAAATCGATTTTGGGAAAGCACGGCCGAAGAAACCGGCGTTTCTCGGCATCAAGTCGTTCGGGGATTACGACCTCGCGGAGCTGGCCGAATACATCGACTGGACGCCATTCTTCCAGACCTGGGAGCTGACCGGGCGCTTCCCGGCCATTCTCGACGACCCAAAGATCGGCGATGTCGCGCGTTCGCTGCATGACGATGCCCGCCAGATGCTGGAGCGCATCGTCAAGGAAAAATGGTTCAAGGCGCAGGCCACGATCGGTTTCTGGCCGGCCAATGCGCAGGGCGACGATATCGTCGTCTACGCGGACGAGACGCGCAGCAGGGCGATCGCGACCTTCCACACGCTGCGCCAGCAGCTCGAGAAACGCGAAGGCCGCTTCAACGCGGCACTGTCCGATTTCATCGCGCCGGTGTCTTCCGGCGTGCCGGATTACATCGGCGCCTTCGTGGTCACCGCGGGGATCGGCGAGGACATGATCGCCGACCGCTTCAAGAACGCCAATGACGATTACTCCTCGATCCTGTGCAAGGCGCTTGCCGATCGTCTCGCCGAGGCCTTCGCCGAGCGCATGCATGCCCGCGTGCGCCGGGAATTCTGGAACTACGCGCCGGATGAAGCGCTCACGCCGGAAGACCTGATCCTGGAAAAATATCAGGGCATCCGCCCCGCGCCCGGCTATCCGGCGCAACCCGATCATACCGAGAAGGCACCGCTGTTCGCGCTGCTCGATGCGGAAAACACCGCCGGCGTGAAGCTGACGGAAAGCTTTGCGATGTGGCCGGGCTCCTCGGTATCCGGGCTTTACTTCAGCCACGCCGAAAGCTTCTATTTCGGCGTCGGCAAGATCGAGCGCGACCAGGTCGAGGACTACGCCGCGCGCAAGGGCTGGCGCGTCGAGGAAGCCGAGCGCTGGCTGGCGCCGGTGTTGAACTACATCCCGACGCAGGACCAGTCGGCGCAGGATCGCCGCGTGAGAGAGACGATGCCGACCTTGGCGCCGTCCTCCGCCACGCCCGCCAACGATGTCTTGTCGAAGGAAATGCTGGCGCACCCGCCGGGCTGCAACTGCGCGGTGCATCTGGCCTGGCGCAAGAAGGGCAAGGGCTTAGGCGCGCCTCTTGGTCGTCCCCGCGGAAGCGGGGACCCATAACCACAAATGCTCGCTTCGCTCAAAGGTGGGGCCCCAGCCGTCGCAACAATACGCGTCGGTGGTTATGGGTCCCGGATCGCGCTCGCTGTGCTCGCTTGTCCGGGACGACGCAGATTGATTCAATTTCAAACAGCCAAAGACACGACTTCGCATTCTCGCGGCGCACATCCGCCCGAGCTGTGCTGGACTTTCCGCCCCGAAAAAAGAGGGCGCAGGGAATGCCGGGTGCCCGATGCGCCCGATTGCCGCGCGTGCAATGATAGCGATAGAACGCACACGCGTTAGTCAGGTCACACCGGAATCACTCGGCATTCCCCGCGCAGTGGTTTTAACGGTTTCCTTCGCGCTCTCCCTGGTGACCGGGCTTGTTTGCCACCATCGCCCGCGGAGTCTTTCCGCGAACTTGACACCAGCGTCGGGGTGTCAGGACCACACGACTTCGCCGTCCGCGTTAGCGCCGCTCGTCTTGCGTCGCTGCCGCGTCCACCGCATCCCGCATCAACGTTCGTGACGATCGCGATACGCCCCTCTTATGAGGCGGGACGGGGCGAGTTTGTAGAGATGATTTGCCCGACGGGAAAAGCGAAATATTTTTGCGAATGGTACTGGACACGAATTTCGCGCGGCAGCCCGACGGGCAAATCAGTTGTGCTCGCTTCACCTCACCCCGCTTGCGGGGAGAGATCGGATCGCCTCGGCGATGCGAAGCATCGTCCGGTGCGATCCGGGTGAGGGGGATTCACCGCGAACTGGTTTTCACCGCATTTGCCGATGGAGGCCCCTCACCCCAACCCTCTCCCCGGAAGAACGGGGAGAGGGAGAGTAACCACCATCGCTCAGTCCCCGCTCGGCGGGATCAAGGGCTGCACGATTTCTTGAAACACCGGCAGCGACTCGCAACGCGCGGCGTGTGCTTTCAGCGCGGGATAGCGAACCTCATCGAAAAGCTGCGGATGCGCCTCGCTGGCGAACCGCAGCACGCAGGCGACCGCGATGTCGGCATGGCCGATTGTCGCGCCGAACCAGTACGGCGAGGCGATGCCGGCGCGCGCTTTTTCCAGCACTTCCAGCACGCCGCCGATCTGCGCCTCGCAGCGCGCCACCCATATCTTCGATTGATGATCGCCGCGCAGCACGCGCTCGTACACGAGGCTCACCGCCTTGTCGCCGAGCCCGGTCGCCAGCGCGCAGATTTTGAGCGCATGGCGGCGCTCGGGACCACGCTCAGCGATCATCGCCCTCTCTGATCCAACCAGTTCATCGAGAAAATCCAGGATCGCGGTGCTTTCGATCAGCGCCTCGCCGCTATCCAGCACCAGCGTCGGCACCCGGCGCAGCGGATTGAAGGCTGCGATCTTGTCGCCGTCACCGAAGGTCGACCACGGCCGGTGCTCGAAGGGCAAGCCGTAAAGCCGCAGCGCAATCGCGACGCGGCGGACGAAGGGGGAATCATATTGGCCGATCAGGATCATCAGTTTGTCACGCCTTTCTCTATTCATCATGGTCGGCATAGCCGTCCGAACGACGGCGTCGCTTCCGCTCGCCTATGCCCGGCCTTCCTTTGCCTTCAGCGAAAAGACGGCAGCAAGCGCGCTGCCCGTGGCGCAACCATAGCGGAACTCGTAAGCTCCGTGGGTGAATTCATGACGCTCGCACCCGGTGATTTGACCATCACCGGAACGCTTGCCGGCGTTGGCATGGGAATGGCGCCACCCGATTTTATGAAAGCAGGAGACCTCATGGAAATCGTCATCCGTTCCGAGGGCATGCTTCGCTCGAAAACGCTGTAATCAGCAGGCGGGTCACGTCCCGAATAGAGATAGGTTGTGGGGAGACAAACTACCCCTCGCCCTCGTCGCTCGCCAATAACCCCTTCACCGCTCTTGCCCACCCCGCAAGTTTCCGCTCGCGCGTGGCGGCGCTCATGTTGGGCTTGAAGCGATGTTCCAGCCGCCAGTTGTCGGCGAATTTCGCGGGCTCGGGATAGACGCCGGCCGATAACCCCGCGAGATAGGCGGCGCCGAGCGCGGTGGTTTCCTGGATCATCGGGCGATCGACCGGCGCGTCCAAGAGATCGGCGAGGCGCTGCATGGTCCAGTCCGACGCCGTCATGCCGCCGTCGACGCGCAGCACGATGTGGGCCGCTTTCGCGTCCGGCCAGTCGGCGCGCATCGCGGCCCACAAGTCAAAAGTCTGGTAACACACGCTTTCGAGCGCGGCATAAGCGAGCTCGGCGGGGCCGGTGTTGCGCGTCAGCCCGAACAGCGCGCCGCGCACGCGCGGATTCCAGTAGGGCGCGCCAAGGCCGACGAAGGCCGGGACCAGATAGACCTCCTGCGTGGAATCGGATTTGTCGGCGAGCGGGCCGGTCTCGGCGGCCTGCTTGATGATGCCGAGCCCGTCGCGCAGCCATTGCACCGCGGAGCCCGCGACAAAGATCGAGCCTTCGAGCGCGTAGGTGCGCTGTCCCTTGAGCTGATAGGCGATGGTGGTGAGCAGCTTGTTCTTCGAGGCGACCGGCGTGGCGCCGGTGTTGAGCAGCGCGAAGCAGCCGGTGCCGTAGGTCGACTTGATCATGCCCGGCGAAAAACAGGCTTGGCCGATGGTGGCGGCTTGCTGGTCGCCGGCAATCCCTGAGATCGCGATCGCCCCGCCGAACAGTTCAGGCGCGCTGTCGCCGAAATGGTGGGAGGAATCCTTCACCTCCGGGAGCATCGAGCGCGGCACACGCAGGATCTTCAGCAGATCATCGTCCCATTGCCCGGTATGGATGTTGAACAGCAGCGTGCGCGAGGCGTTGGTGGCGTCGGTGGCGTGCACGCGGCCAGCGGTGAGACGCCACAACAGGTAACAATCGACGGTGCCGAACAGTAACTCGCCGCGTTCCGCGCGCGCGCGCGCGCCGGGCACGTGATCGAGGATCCAGGCGACCTTGGTGCCGGAGAAATAGGGATCGATGATCAGGCCGGTCTTGGCCGAGATCGCCGGCTCGTGGCCTTCGCTCTTCAATTTGGCGCAGATATCGGCGGTGCGGCGATCCTGCCAGACGATGGCGCGATGCACCGCCTGCCCGGTGGCGCGGTCCCACACCACGGTGGTTTCGCGCTGGTTGGTGATGCCGATCGCGGCGATGTCCTTAGGCGTGACGCCTGCCTTCTTCAGCGCCTCGCGGCAGGTGGCAATCGTCGAATTCCAGATGTCCTCGGGCTCGTGTTCCACCCAGCCCGACGCCGGGAAATGCTGCGGGAATTCCTGCTGCGCCACCGCCGCGATCGAGATGTCGGAGCGGAACACAATGGCGCGCGAGGACGTGGTGCCCTGATCGATGGCCAGCACAAAGGACATGATGGTTTTTCCCTCGCGTTCTTTTGGCGTTGCTTCCCGGGAAGTCGATTGGTTTGCGTCAAGGCAAGCGGATTGGGGCGTGAAGGTCAATATCACTCGGCCGCCGTCGCTCTTTCTTACCCTCCCCTGGAGGGGGAGGGTCGACGCGACTGAAAGGAGCGGCGGGGCGGGGTGAGAGTCTCTCCTCTTGGAACAGTGCCCGAGTTGAGAGATCACCCCACCCCGTCTCGCATATCGCTACGCTCATGCGAGCCGACCCTCCCCCTCCAGGGGAGGGTAAGAGGCTACACCGACGCCTCTTCACCTCGCCCCGCTTGCGGGGAGAGGTCGGATTGCTGTCGGCGATGCGAAGCATCATCCGTTGCAATCCGGGTGAGGGGGAGGCGCCGCAATTATTGTCATCGGAGTTCACGGAAGCGGCCCCTCACCCCAACCCTCTCCCCGCAAGAGCGGGGCGAGGGAGAAGAATCTCACACCGACGCGGTGGTGACGCCGCCGTCGACCACGATGGTCTGGCCGGTCATGAAGCTCGAGGCGTCGGAACCGAGATAGGCCACCGCTCCCGCGATCTCGTCGGGCTCGCCGATCCGGCGCAAGGGCGTGGTGGCGCAGCGGTGCTTCAGGCGCTCTTCGTCTTCCCACAACGCGCGGGCGAAATCGGTCTTGACCAGGCCGGGCGCCACGCAATTGACGCGCACGCCCTTCGGGCCCCATTCGCCGGCGAGGCTGCGGCACAGCGCAAAATCCGCCGCCTTGGAAATTCCGTAGGCGCCGATCACGGTCGAGCCGCGCAGGCCGCCGATGGAAGATATGATGACCACCGAACCATTGCCGCGCTCGGCCATTTGCGGAATCGCCAACGCGCAGAGCCAGATGTTGCTCTTGACGTTGGAGGCCATGATCTTGTCGAAGGCCTCGTCCTTGATGTCGAGCAGCGGGCCGTAATACGGATTGACCGCGGCATTGCAGACCAGGATGTCGATCTTGCCGTAATGGCTGGTCGCGCCCTTGATCAGCCCCTCGACTTCCACGCGGCGCGAGATGTTGCAGGCAATGACGTGGGCGTCGCCGCCCGCCTTCCTGATTCCGTCGGCGACGACCTCGCAGGCATCTGGCTTGCGGCTGGAGATCACCACCCTGGCGCCGAGTTTTGCGAGCAGCTCCGCCGAGGAACGGCCGATGCCGCGGCTGGAGCCGGTGA
Source organism: uncultured Alphaproteobacteria bacterium (assembly GCA_963753875.1). Lineage (GTDB taxonomy): Bacteria > Pseudomonadota > Alphaproteobacteria > Rhizobiales > Xanthobacteraceae > Bradyrhizobium. The sequence continues at coordinate 218,085 of CAVWDY010000018.1, forward strand.
TGACGGCGACTTTGCCGGTGAGATCGAACGGGGTGTTCTTCATGTTGTTTCCTTGGTCGTCATTCCCCGTCATTGCGAGCGAAGCGTAGCAATCAATCTCGCCGCGAAACGAAAGAATGGATTGCTTCGTCGCTTACGCTCCTCGCAATGACGGTGGAGGCGCTACACCAGCCCGCCGCCCTCGGTGACGCGGCGCAGATGGTAGTCGGTGTCGCCAAAAGTGTTCTCGATCATGGTCAGCCGCTTGAAGTAGTGGCCGATCCTGGCCTCCATGGTCATGCCGATGCCGCCATGCAGCTGGATCGACTGCTGGCCGACGAACTTGGCGGATTTGCCGATCTGCACTTTCGCCGCCGCGACCGCGGTGGCGCGCTGTTTGGCGTCGTCGAAATCGCTCGCCATGGTCGCGAACATCGACATGCTGCGGGCCTGTTCGACGGCGACGAACATGTCGGCGGCGCGGTGCTGCAGGGTCTGGAAGCTGCCGATCGGCACGCCGAACTGTTTTCGCGTTTTCAGGTACTCGATGGTTTCCTTGAGTGACTCATCCATCAAGCCAACCGCCTCGGCGCACATCGCGGTGCGCGCCTCGTCAACCACGCGCTCGATCAAGGCCAAGCTGTCTTCCGGATCGCCGATCACGGCATCACTGCCGACCTCGACGCCGGTGAAGGTGATGTCGGCGGCATGCAGGCCGTCCTGGGTCGGATAGCCTTTCTTCGCCACGCCCTTGGCGTTGCCCGGCACCAGGAACACGCCGATGCCAGCCGCGTCGCGCTGGCCGCCTCTGGTGCGCGCGGTCACGATCAGGGTATCGGCAGCCTCGCCATTGAGCACGACGAATTTCTCGCCGTCGATGACGCAAGCCCCGCATCCTTCTTCTTGGCCGAAGTCGCGACGTCGTGCAGGTCGTAGCGTGAATTCTTCTCAAGCTGCGCGAAGGCAAAAGTCTTGGCTCCGTCGATGATGCCGGGAATGTGCGCCGCCTTCTGCGCGGCCGAGCCGCCATGGCGCAGGAAGCCGCCGCCGATCACGACGGTGGCGAGATACGGCTCCAGCACCAGCGCCTTGCCGAGCGCCTCCATCACGATCATGGTCTCGACCGCGCCGGCGCCGAAGCCGCCATCGTCTTCGGAGAACGGCAAGCCGAGCAAGCCCTGCTCGGCGAACTTGCCCCAGACGGCTTTGCTCCAGCCGCCCTTCTCCGCCATGTATTTCTTGCGTGCATCGAAATCGTAGGCGTCGCCGAGCAGCCCATCGACGCTTTCCTTGAGGAGGCGCTGCTCCTCGGACAAATCGAAATCCATTTTGTTCGGTTTCCTCTGACAAAAATTCTTTGCCGATCGCTGGCCGCTTCACCTCTCCCCGCTTGCGGGGAGAGGTCGGATCGCATCGCAGATGCGATTCGGGTGAGGGGGTACCGTGCTCACCGTTGTGTACACTTCGCGGTGAGAGGCCCCTCACCCCAACCCTCTCCCCGCGAAGGGCGGGGCGAGGGAGAAGAGGTCACAGCCCCAGCACGGCCTTGGTGATGATGTTGCGCTGGATCTCGTTGGAGCCGCCGTAGATCGAGACCTTGCGGTTGTTGAAATAGCTCGGCGCGATCTGCGCGGTCCAGTCCATCGCTTCGTTAGAGCCATCGTCGCCGTGCTCGTCGAAGGGCGCGGCGAACGGCCCGATCACTTCCATCAGGAGCTCGGTGGTGGCCTGCTGGATTTCCGAGCCTTTGATCTTGAGGACCGAGGATGCTGGATTAGGTTTCCCCTTGCCGTGCTTGCCTTCATCGGCGACGACGCGCAACTGCGTCAGTTCGAGCGCCTTCAGCTCGATCTCGACCGCGGCGAGTTTTTCACGGAAACCCTGGTCTTGCAGGACGGGTCTGCCGCCGGATTCCACCTTCGACGCCAACTCCCGGATACGCCGAATCCGCTCCTTGGAGACGCCGACGCGGGCGATGCCGGTGCGTTCGTTGCCGAGCAGGAATTTGGCGTAGTCCCAGCCCTTGTTTTCCTCGCCGACGAGATTTTCGATCGGCACCTCGACGTCGTCTAAGAACACCTCGTTGACCTCGTGGCCGCCATCGATGGTCTGGATCGGACGCACCGTGATGCCCTTCGACTTCATGTCGATCAGGATGAACGAGATGCCCGATTGCTTCTTGGCGGCGGGATCGGTACGGCACAGGCAAAAGATCCAGTCGGCATATTGGGCGAGCGTGGTCCAGGTTTTCTGGCCGTTGACGATGTATTTGTCGCCCTTGCGTTCGGCCTTGGTCTTCAGCGATGCGAGGTCCGAGCCCGAGCCAGGCTCCGAAAATCCCTGGCACCACCAGTCGTCGACATTGGCGATGCGCGGCAGATAGTGCTTCTTCTGCGCCTCGTTGCCGAAGGTGTAGATGACGGGGCCGACCATGCTGACGCCGAAGGCGAGCGGCGCCGGCGCCGGCGCCATCTGCAGCTCCTCGTTGAAGATGTAGTGCTGCACCGACGTCCAGCCGGTGCCGCCATATTCCTTCGGCCAGTGCGACACGCCCCAGCCCTTCTTGTTGAGGATGCGCCACCAGTCGATCATCTCGTCCTTGGAAAGATGGCGGCCCTCGACCAGTTTCTGCCGCGTCGACGGCGGCACGTGGTCCCTGAAGAAGGCCCGCACCTCGTCACGAAACGCCACTTCTTCCCTGCTGAAGCTGAGATCCATCGGATCCTCCTGTGAGCGAAATCATTTTTCTTGTCGTCCCTGCGAAAGCAGGGCCCCATAACCACCGGCGTCTGTGAGTAGCAACGCCGTCTACCCAAACGCCAAAACAGCAACACCTCGCGGTATGGGTCCCCGCGTTCGCGGGGACGACGGCTGAATTACTGCACCACCTCGAACAAACCTGCGGCGCCCATGCCGCCGCCGACGCACATGGTCACGACAGCATATTTGGCCTTGCGGCGGCGGCCCTCGATCAAGGCGTGGCCGGTGAGACGCGCGCCCGACATGCCGTAGGGATGGCCGACCGCGATCGCGCCGCCATCGACGTTGATCTTTTCGGGGTCGATGCCGAGCTTGTCGCGGCAATACAGCACCTGCACCGCGAAGGCCTCGTTCAACTCCCAGAGATCGATGTCATCGACCTTCAGCCCATGACGCTTGAGCAGGCGCGGCACCGCGAACACCGGACCGATGCCCATCTCGTCCGGCTCGCAGCCGGCGGCGACGAAACCGCGGAAGATGCCGAGCGGTTTCAGGCCGCGCTTTGAGGCCTCCTTGTCGCTCATGATCACCGACGCGCTGGCGCCGTCCGACAGCTGGCTGGCGTTGCCCGCGGTGATCGTAAAACCTTCGCCGCGCACCGGCTTGAGGCTGGCAAGGCCTTCGGCGGAAGTGTCCGGCCGCGGACCTTCGTCCTTCGACAGCGTGACCTCCTTGAAGGAGATTTCGCCGGTTACCTTGTCGGCGACGCCCATCATGGTGGTGATCGGCGCCAGTTCATCGTTGAACTTGCCGCCCTGCTGCGCGGCCACGACCCGGCGCTGGCTCTCCAGCGAATATTCATCCTGCCGCTCGCGCGAAATGCCGTAGCGCTTGGCCACGATCTCGGCGGTGTCGATCATCGGCATGTAGACTTCGCCCTTGATCTTCAAGAGCGCCGGATCCTGGGTGTGAAACTTGTTGGCGTGATCGTTCTGCACCAGGCTGATGGATTCGCCGCCGCCGCCGACCGCGATTTCGACGCCGTCGAAAATCACCGAGCGCGCCGCGAGCGCGATCGCCTGCAGGCCCGAGGCGCATTGCCGGTCGATCGTGGTGCCGCCCACCGTGACAGGAAGCCCCGCGCGCAACAATGCCTTGCGCGCGATGTTGCCGCCGGTCGAACCCTGCTGCATCGCCGCGCCCATCACCACGTCCTCGATCTCGTTGGGATCGACCTTGGCGCGCGCAACCGCCTGGCCGATGGCGTGACCGAGTAGCGTCGCGCCCTCGGTGGCGTTGAGCGCCCCGCGATAGGCCTTGCCGATCGGGGTGCGGGCGGTGGAGACGATAACGGCGTCGGTCATGAGCGACCTCCTGTTGCGAGTTGTTGTGGTCCGGGCTGCGCTAGATGTGACGGGGATTGTCGATTGCGCAATTCGTGGCGCGAGAGTTTGCCGACCGGTGTGCGCGGCAATTCATCGACGAAATCGAGCGCGGCAGGAATTTCGTGCTTGCCGAGCTTGCCGGTAAGGAACGCCTTCAGCTCATCCAGCGTGAAGGGACCCGCGCCGGCGCGCAATTTGACAAACGCCTTTGCCGCCTCGCCGCGGTAATCGTCGGGAATGCCGATCACGATCGCCTCCTGCACCGCGGGATGTTCGTAGATCGCCTGCTCGATCATCTGCGGATAGACGTTGAAGCCGCCGGAGATGATCATGTCCTTCTTGCGGTCGACCAGATAGAAATAGCCGTCATTGTCCATGTAGCCGATATCGCCGGTCAGGAAGCGGTCGCCGACAAAGGCTTCAGCGGTTTCCTGCGGCCGGTTCCAGTAGCCTTTTGTCACATTTGGTCCGCGAAGGCGGATCTCGCCGACTTCGCCCGGCGGCAAAATCTTCCTGGGATCGTCGAGCGCGACCACGTCCATTTCGATGCCGGGCAGCATCAGCCCGATCGAGCCCGGCTTGTCCGGTCCCTCCTGGGGATGCGCGGTGCCGGGCGAACAGGTCTCGGTCATGCCCCAGCCGCTCTTCAGCTTCATGCCGGCCTTGCGCTCGAAGATACGGGCGACCTCGACCGGCAGCGGTGCGCCACCGGAGCCGCAACTGACCAGCGAGGACAGGTCGCGGCTCTCGAGATCGGGAAGGCTGGCAATCGCGATCCACATCGTGGGAACGCCGGGAAACGCGGTCGCGCGCTTGATCTCGATGTCGCGCATCACGGCCTCGACGTCGAAGCGCTGGTGCAGCGAAATCAGATTGCCGTACCGGATCGACGAGAGCAGCACTACCGTCAGCGCATAGATATGGAACAGCGGCAGCACGCAGATCACGCGCTCGACGGCATTGCGCTCCATCCGCGCCTTCCTGCCCCAGACATCATAGATCGACACCGCGGACGTCAGGTTGCCGTGGGTCAGCATCGCGCCTTTCGGCAGCCCTGTGGTGCCGCCGGTATATTGCAACAGCGCGACGTCATCGGGCGAGATCTGCGGCCATTGCGCCGGCCTGGCCGCGCCCTCCACGAATGTCGCAAACGTCACGATCGCGGGGTGGTCCGGGATCGGCGTATGCGGATTGCCGACCGCGCCCCAATGGTCGTCCTCGCAGACGATCAGGCGATCGAGCAGGCCTTTCTCGAAAAACTTCAGCGCCGTCGGCAACAGCGCCGCGAGATCGCTGGTGACGAGAATGCGCGCGCCGCTGTCGCTCAATTTGTGGGACAACGCGCGTTCGCCGTCGAGCGGGGAAAGATGCACGACGCGGGCGCCAGCCTTCAGCGCGCCGAAGAAATTCACGGGATGGTCGGGCGAGTTGCCGAGGAACAGCGCCACCGAAGTATTCTTGCCATAGCCGGCGCGCAGATACGCCGAGGCCGCGACCTCGACCAGCGCTTCCAGCTCAGTGTAACTGATGGCGCGGTCGCGGAATTCGATGGCCGGCCGCGCGGCGAATTCCGCCGCGGCCTTTGACAAGAGATCGGGCAGCGTTCCGCGCGCGAGCGGATCGTCCCAGTGGACGCCTTCCGGATAGAATTGCTCGCCGGGATGGGTCATGCGGTCTCGACCAGCCGTGAGGTGACCACAGCGATATAGGCTCCCTCTCCCCTTGTGGGAGAGGGTTGGGGTGAGGGGTCCACACGGGCGGTCCCGATGCGGCTACCCCCCTCCCTAACCCTCCCCCACAAGGGGGGAGGGAACGGAAACGCTGCGTTGCCAATCACCATCACGCCGCCTTCGCCGTCTGCGCCAGCGACGCGAAAGTCTTGCCTTCCGCGGCAAGACGCTTGAGCAGGGGCGCCGGTTCGAGCGAGGAATCGTTGGTTTCCTTCGCATAATACGACAAGCGCTCGGCGATGTGCTTCAAGCCCACCTGATCGGCATAGAACATCGGGCCGCCGCGATAGACCGGCCAGCCATAGCCATAGAGCCAGATCACATCGACGTCGCTCGGACGCGCCGCGATCTTCTCCTCGAGAATCCGCGCGCCTTCGTTGATCATCGGATACATCATGCGTTCGAGGATTTCCTCGTCGCTGACCACGCGGCGCTTGCGCCCCAATCGCAGCAGCGTCTCGTCGATCAGTTTCTCGACTTCGGGATCGGGCAACGGCGCGCGCGAGCCGGCCTCGTATTTGTAATAGCCCTTGCCGGTCTTCTGGCCGAAACGGCCGGCTTCGCACAGCGCATCCGCAATTTCCGACTTGATGCCGCGATCCTTGCGCGAGCGCCAGCCGATATCGAGGCCTGCGAGATCGCCCATCGCGAACGGGCCCATCGGCATGCCGAATTTGGTCACGACGGCATCGACCTGCTGCGGCAGCGCACCCTCGAACAGCAATTTCTCCGCCTGCTTGCCGCGCTGCGCCAGCATGCGATTGCCGACAAAACCGTCGCAGACGCCGACCACCGCCGGCACTTTTGCAATTTTGCGCGCTACCGCGACCGCGGTGGTCAGCGCGTCCGGCGCGGTCTTGTCCGCGCGCACGATCTCGCACAGCTTCATCACATTGGCCGGTGAGAAGAAGTGCATCCCGAGCACGTCCTGCGGACGCTTGGTCACCTTGGCGATTTCATCGATGTTGAGATAGGAGGTGTTGGAGGCCAGCACCGCGCCGGGTTTTGCATACTTGTCGAGCGCGGCGAAGACTTCCTTCTTGATCGCCATGGTCTCGAACACCGCCTCGATGATCAGGTCGGCATCCTTCACGTTCTCAAGCCCGACCACGCCGTTGATCAGGCCCATGCGCTTGGCGGGCGCGTCGGCCGGGATGCCGCCGCGCGCGGCGGTCGCCTCGTAATTCTTCTGCATCACGCCCATGCCGCGCTTGAGCTGTTCTTCGCCGGTCTCGATCAGCGTCACCGGGATACCGGCGTTGGCGAACGACATGGCGATGCCCCCGCCCATGGTGCCGGCGCCGATGATGGCGACGCGCTCGACATTGCGCGGTTTTGTTCCCTCAGGCACGCCGGCAATTTTGGCGGCTTCGCGTTCGGCGAAGAACGCATAACGCTGCGCCTTGGATTGATCGCTCGACAGCAGCTTGAGAAAGCCCTCGCGCTCCTTCTTCAAGCCCTCATCGAACGGCAGGTCGATCGCGGCGCCCACCGCGTCGGCGGCGGCAAACGGCGCTTCCAGCCCGCGCGCCTTCTTGGTCAGGGCCGCGACCGCGTTGGTGAAGATCGAGCGGTCGGCCTTCGCCGCCGCGAGCTTGGCGTCGTCGTCGCGCAACTTGCGCAAGGGGCGCTTCTCCGACAGCACCTTGCGGGCAAACGCCTCGCCGCCGGCGGCGGGACCTTCGACGATTTCCTCGATCAGGCCGTTCTTGAGGGCCTCGCCCGCGCCGATCGGATCGCCACCGACGATCATCTTGACCGCGAGTTCGGGGCCGACGGCGCGCGGCAGCCGCTGCGTTCCGCCCGCACCGGGCAGCAGGCCAAGTTTCACCTCGGGCAGGCCCAGGCGGGCGTCCTTGGTCGCGACGCGGAAGTGGCAGGCGAGCGCGACTTCAAGGCCGCCGCCGAGCGCCGTGCCATGGATGGCGGCAACAACCGGCTTTGGCGAGTTCTCGATCTCGACCAGCACCTCCTGGAGGCCCGGAGGTTTCGGCGGCTTGCCGAATTCGGTGATGTCGGCGCCGGCGATGAAGGTGCGGCCCGCGCAGGTCAGCACGATCGCCTTCACTTCCGGATCGGCGACGGCGCGCTTGACGCGATCCAGAATGCCGCCCCGCACGGCGGCGCTCAGCGCGTTCACCGGGGGACTGTCGACCGTGACGATGGCAATGACGTCATGACGTTCGAGCCTGACAACTTCGTTCACGGCGCTCTCCCTCGATAGCCTGTTCTGTATATTTCGCACTGCGGAATTCAATTCCGCATCTTGACAGCGAGGGTTATTTTGAAGCACGTCCCTTGTCAACGAGGGTCCGCGTGAACCGCGGCGGCAGCAGGCAATGAAGCGTCAAGGCAAGAGGATAGCGACCGATCGCAGCTTCGTCGTCGCGCTTGCCCGCGGCCTTGATGTGTTGCGCGCATTCCAACCCAACGACGGGCTTCTTGGCAATCAGGAGATCGCGGCCCGCACGAACTTGCCAAAGCCAACCGTCTCCAGGCTGACCTATACCCTCACCAAGCTCGGATACCTTACATCGGTTCCGCGGTTCGAGAAATATCAGCTGGCGCCCGCGGCGATGGCGCTCGGCTATGCGGCGCTGACAAATCTCGGCGTTCGGCATTTGTCCGAGGCCTATCGTGAAGAATTGATGCGCGAGACCGGCGGAGCGGTGGCGGTCGGCGGCCGCGACCGTCTCAGCATGATCTATTTCGGCCAGAGTCGCGGCATGACGCTGGGCGTTCAACTGGACGTCGGCTCGCGGATTCCGATTGCCACGACGGCGATGGGCCGGGCGTATATCTGGGCGCTGCCTGACGAGGAGCGTGCCTCGTTATTACGCGACTTGCGTGAGCACTACGGCAGCCGCTGGGCCAGGATGCGCGACGGCATCGAACGCGCCGGCGAGACCATGGCAAAACACGGTTTTGCGATCTCGGCGGGCGAGTGGCACGACGACATCCACGCGGTCGGCGTAGCACTAAAGCTTAATGACGGAACCGGTCCTTATGCGTTTAACTGTGGCGCGCCCGCATTCCGTTTCACGGAAGATCGGCTGCGCAACGATATTGGACCGCGCCTCGTGGCGATGGTAAGGAACATCGAGGCCGCGCTCGGCGGATTAGCGCCGCAATCAAAAAAAGAAGAAAGCAAAAAATTGAAAGCAGGAGGGAAAGTTGCACGTGTGGTTGAGGGGATCCGGTAGCCTTCACCGTTGCGGTCCAACATGCCGGCGTGGTCGTTCCGGCCCAGTGAGCTATCTGTGCGGGGCGTGATGACGCAGACCCAACTGGCGCAGGGAACATCGCCGCTGCTTGCGGTTTGCGACGTCAGCGTCGTGTTCGGGGGCATCGTTGCATTGAATGGCGTATCGTTCGACATGCATCAGGGCCAGATCCTGGGCCTGATCGGACCGAACGGCGCCGGCAAGACCACGCTCTTCAACTGCCTGAGCCGGCTCTACCAGCCCAGCGCGGGCGACATTCTGCTGGAAGGCGAGAGCATCCTGCGGCGGCCACCGCACCGGATTGCCGAAATCGGCATCGGGCGCACCTTCCAGAACGTCGCCTTGTTTCCAAATCTTTCTGTGCTCGACAACGTCCGGGTCGGCGCCCATTCGCGCACCAGCAGCGACATCATCAGCGACTCGCTGAGACTTCCCTGGGTTCGCCGCGGCGAGGCCGCGCTCAATGAGCGGGTTCACGAAATCCTCGGCTATCTCGAACTCGATGAAGTCGCTCATGTCACGGTTTCCGGCCTGCCCTTCGGCACCCAGAAACGCGTGGAACTGGCGCGCGCGCTCGCGGCCAACCCGAAGATCCTGCTGCTCGACGAACCCGCCGGCGGCCTCAACCACGAGGAGGTCCATGCGCTTGGCGACCTGATCCGCCGGATACGCGACGACCGCAAGGTGACGGTCCTGCTCGTCGAACATCACATGGGCCTGGTGATGTCGATCGCCGATCACGTGGTGGCGTTGAATTTCGGCCGCAAGCTCGCCGAGGGAACGCCCGCCGCGGTGCAATCCGACCCGGATGTCGTCAAAGCCTATCTGGGGAGCAAGGATTCATGACGGCGATGCTCAACATCCGGGCGCTGAACGCCTATTACGGCCAGGTCCAGGCGCTGCACGGCCTTGAATTCGTCCTCAAGGAAGGCAGCGTGACCACGCTGCTCGGCGCCAATGGCGCGGGCAAGACCACTACCTTGCGCGCGATCTGCAACATGGTGCGGACGACCGGCGCGATCGAATTCGACGGCGCTCCCTTGTCCGGCCGCTCGACCGAAAATATCGTCCGCCTCGGCATCGCCCATGTGCCGCAGGGCCGCGGCACGTTCACGACCATGACCGTGGAAGAAAACCTTCAGCTTGGCGCGATCACGCGAAGCGACAGGGCCGGCGTGGTGTCCGACATCGAACGCATGTATGCGCATTTCCCGGTCCTGAAGCAGCGTTACACGCAGCAGGCGGGCACGCTTTCGGGCGGCGAACAGCAGATGCTCGCGGTCGCCCGCGCGCTGATGCTGCGTCCGCGGCTGATGCTGCTCGACGAGCCGTCATTCGGCCTGGCGCCGCTGATCGTGCGCGACCTGTTCAAGATTCTCGGCAAGATCAATCGCGAGGACAAGGTCACCATTCTGGTGGTCGAACAGAACGCGCAGCTGGCGCTGGAGATCGCCGATCGGGCCTATGTGATCGAAACCGGACGCATCGTGATGTCGGGCACCGCCGCCGAGATCGCGAACAATGAAGATGTCCGCAAGTCCTATCTGGGTTACTAGTGTCGCCGACTTGAAGTTCCTGCAGAGGTTGCCGCGAGTCCGTAACAGGAACTTCAAATCGAAAGCGACGCTAGAGAGTTTTAAGTTTAGCAGTGCCCTTACTTTTCGAAGTTAGTATAAGGGGATGCTGCAATGGTTTACGAACTTCGGAACGAGGGCACTGCAGGGAGCACGGCCATGGAGCTTTTCACCAATCAGGTCCTGGCCGGCATCGCCACCGGCGCAATCTATGCCTGCATGGCGCTCGCCGTCGTCATGATCTATCAAGCGATCGACCATCTCAATTTCGCGCAAGGCGAAATGGCGATGTTCTCGACCTTCGTTTCCTGGCAGCTGATGCAATGGGGCGTGCCGTACTGGGGAGCCTTCCTGCTCACGCTGGTTTTCTCGTTCGTCGGCGGCATCCTGATCGAACGATTGCTGTTCAAGCCGCTGGCGAAAGCGCCGATCCTGACCAACGTTGCCGGTTTCATTGCCCTGTTCGCCATCATCAACAGCGTCGCCGGCCTGATCTGGGACTTCACCATCAAGCAATACCCGACGCCGTTCGGATCCTCGCCGTTCCTCGGCAGCCAGCTGATCTCGACCCATCAGGCCGGCATGATCGGCGTCACCGTGCTGCTCCTGATCGCGCTGTACGTCTTCTTCCAGTTCACGCGGATGGGCCTTGCGATGCGCGCGGCCGCTTCGGTGCCTGAATCGGCTCGGCTGGTCGGCATCAACACCTCCTGGATGATCGCGCTCGGCTGGGGCATGGCGGCGGCGATCGGCTCGATCGCCGGCATGCTGATCGCGCCGGTGGTGTTTCTCGAGCCGAACATGATGGGCGGCGTCCTGATCTACGGATTTGCCGCGGCCGTGCTCGGCGGCCTGACCAGTCCGTTCGGCGCGGTCATCGGCGGATTTCTGATGGGCATCTTCGAAAATCTCGCCGGCACCTATATCCCCGGCGTCGGCAATGAACTGAAGCTGCCGATCGCGCTGGCGTTGATCATCACCGTTCTGGTTGTCAAACCGGCCGGGCTGTTCGGCCGGCCGATCGTGAAACGAGTTTGACCATGAGCGCCGTGCAGGAAGTCGTCACCGAAGCGCCCGCCGTCGAAGCCGTTCCCAAGCGGGCCATGACGCTCGGCGCCGGGAGCTCGCTGGTCATGCTGGCCTTGCTGATCGCAGCACCCCTGTTCGTGAAGAACTTTATCATCTTCCAGTTGACGATGCTCCTGATCTATGGCCTCGCCGTTCTGGCGCTGAACATCCTGACCGGCGGCAGCGGGCAGTTTTCGCTCGGGCAAAGCGCGTTCTACGCGGTCGGCGCCTACACTTCGGCGATCCTGATGGAACATGCCGGCATGAACTACGCCCTGACGCTGCCGGTAGCCGGTATCGTCTGCTTTGCGTTCGGCTTCCTGTTCGGCCAGCCGGCGCTGCGTCTGTCCGGCGTCTATCTGGCGCTGGCGACCTTCGCATTGGCGACCGCGATGCCGCAGCTTCTCAAGCTCGGCTATTTCGAGCAATGGACCGGCGGCGTGCAGGGCCTGGTGGTGACCAAGCCGGATGCGCCGTTCGGCCTGCCGATGTCGCAGGACATGTGGCTGTATTACTTCACGCTCGTGATCACGATCGCGATCTACATTTTCTCGGTCAATCTCCTGAAGTCGCGTTCCGGGCGCGCCTTCATGGCGATCCGTGACAATGAAATCGCGGCGTCCGCGATGGGCATCGATGTCGCGCTGTACAAGACGCTGGCGTTCGGCGTCTCAGCCGGCATCACCGGCGTTGCCGGCGGGTTAGGTGCGATCGCCGTGCAGTTCGTCGCACCGGACGGTTACACCATCACGCTCGCGATCTCGCTGTTTCTCGGCATGGTCGTCGGCGGCGTGGGATGGTTGCCGGGATCGATCGTCGGCTCCGCGTTCATCATCTTCGTGCCGAACATCGCGGAAGGAATCTCCAAGGGTCTTTCCGGCGCCGTGTTCGGTGTACTGCTGTTTCTCGTCATCTTCCTGGTGCCGCACGGCGCAAGGCAGGTCGCCATGGTCGCCCAGCATCTGCTCGGCAAACTCAAGAAAAATTAAAAAAGCCTCAAGTAAAAAACCTGGAGAAAACATGCGTTTACGACATAACTTGCTGATTGCCGCGTTCTCGACGACTGTCATCGCCTTGGCCGCGACCACCGGCGGCGCGCTCGCGCAAAAAAAATACGACACCGGCGCCACCGATACCGAAATCAAGATCGGCAACATCATGCCCTATAGCGGACCGGCCTCCGCTTACGGCGTGATCGGCAAGACCGAGGCCGCTTATTTCAACAAGATCAACGCCGAGGGCGGCATCAACGGCCGCAAGATCAATTTCATCAGCTATGACGACGGCTACAGCCCGCCGAAGGCGGTGGAGCAGGCGCGCAAGCTCGTGGAAAGCGACGAGGTGCTGCTGGTCTTCAATCCGCTCGGCACGCCGTCGAATACGGCGATCCAGAAATATTTGAACGCCAAGAAGGTCCCGCAACTGTTCGTCGCGACCGGCGCCACCAAATGGAACGACCCCAAGGACTTTCCCTGGACCATGGGCTGGCAGCCCAGCTATCAGAGCGAAGCGCGGATTTACGCGAAGTACCTGATGAGGGAGAAGCCGGACGCCAAGATCTCGGTGCTCTATCAGAACGACGATTTCGGCAAGGACTATTTGAAGGGCCTGAAGGACGGGTTAGGGTCCAAGGCATCGATGATCGTTGCCGAGGAAAGTTACGAGACCTCGGAGCCGACGATCGATAACCACATCGTCAAGCTCAGGGCCTCGGGCGCCGATGTCTTCCTGAGCATCACCACGCCGAAATTCGCGGCGCAGGCTATCAAAAAGATGGCCGAGATCGAGTGGAAGCCGCTGCATATCGTGTCCAACGTCTCGGCGTCCGTCGGCGGCGTGATCAAGCCGGCGGGCTTCGAGAACGCGCAAGGCATTCTCTCGGCCGCCTATGCCAAGGACGGCGCCGATTCGCAGTGGGACAACGATCCCGGAATGAAGAAATTCTATGCGTTCCTCGCGAAATATTATCCGGATGGCAACAAGCTCGACGGCTCGGTGGTGTACGGCTATGGCGCGGCGCAGACCATGGTGAAAGTGCTGGAAATGTGCGGCGACAACCTGACCCGCGAGAACGTCATGAAACAGGCCGCGAGCCTGAAGGACTTTACGCCCGACACCCTGCTGCCCGGCGTCAAGATCAACACCACGGCGACCGACTTCGCCCCGATCGAGCAGCTTCAGATGATGCGGTTCAAGGGCGAGAAATGGGAACTGTTCGGCGACATCATCAGCGGCGAACTCAACAACTGATGCGCTTTTGGGACGACGCACCGGAGCGCTTCGGAAGCCTGACGCACCGGCCCCAGAACCACTAAAGACTACTAAAGAAGCAGCCCTTCGCGCGTCGCGCGGAGGGCTTTTTCTTGTGAGGAACCCGACAAAATGGTACTCAAATCGCAGGGATCACGAGAGCTTTCGATCAAGAGAGCCAGACGCTTGCACACCCTGCACGTGCAAACCATCACCGGACCAGAGGGAGACCGTAATGCCCGTTATCGCGAACAGAATTGCAATCGCTTTGGCCGCCGCGTTCGCGGTGCTTGCCGCATCCGGCAGCGGCGCGCTCGCGCAAAAGAAATACGATACCGGCGCCACCGATACCGAAATCAAGATCGGCAACATCATGCCCTATAGCGGCCCCGCCTCCGCCTATGGCGTGATCGGCAAGACCGAGGCCGCTTACTTCAAGAAGATCAACGATGCCGGCGGCATCAATGGCCGCAAGATCAATTTCATCAGCTATGACGACGGCTACAGCCCGCCGAAGACGGTCGAGCAGGCGCGCAAGCTCGTCGAAAGCGACGAGGTGCTGTTCATCTTCAATTCGCTCGGCACGCCATCCAATTCCGCGATTCACAAATACATGAACTCGAAGAAGGTGCCGCAACTGTTCGTCGCCACCGGCGCCACCAAGTGGAATGATCCCAAGGACTTCCCGTGGACCATGGGATGGCAGCCGAACTATCAGAGCGAGTCGCGGATCTACGCAAAATATCTTCTGAAAGAGAAGCCGAACGCCAGGATCGCGGTGCTCTATCAGAATGACGACTACGGCAAGGACTACCTCAAGGGCCTGAAGGACGGCCTCGGCGCCAAGGCCGCCTCGATGATCGTCGCCGAGGAGAGCTACGAGACCACCGAGCCCACGGTCGATAACCACATCGTCAAGCTGAAATCGACCGGCGCCGACGTATTCGTCGATATCACCACGCCGAAGTTCGCAGCCCAGGCGATCAAGAAGACCGCCGAGATCGAGTGGAAGCCGCTGCATATCCTCAACAACGTGGGGGCGTCGGTCGGCAGCGTGATCAAGCCCGCGGGGTTCGAGAATTCGCAAGGCATCATTTCGGCGAATTACCTCAAGGATGTTTCCGATCCGCAGTGGGATAATGACCCCGGGATGAAGCAGTTCCTCAACTTCCTCGCCAAGGACTTTCCGGAAGGCAACAAGCTCGACGGCTCGGTCATGGTCGGCTACGGCGTCGCGCAGACGCTGGTTCAGGTGCTCAAACAGTGCGGCGACAACCTCACCCGCGAAAACATCATGAAGCAGGCCGCAAGCCTCAAGGATTTCCGCACCGAAGTCCTGCTGCCCGGCATCAAGATCAACACCTCGCCAACCAACTTCGCCCCGATCAGCCAGCTTCAATTGCAGCGCTTCAAGGGCGAGAGGTGGGAGCTGTTCGGCGACGTGATCAGCGGCGATGCCGGCGGCTGACGCCTCTTAAGGGAACGATCAAAACCCCCGCGACACGCCCGCGGGGGTTTTCTTTTGCCGCGATCGGATGGATAACCGGCGTTGCATGTTTCCACCTCAAATCCCGTGAAGCCAAATTCTGTAACGCCAAATTCTGTAACGCAATGACCGACAGACGCCCTTTGCTGCGCGCGATCTTCGACGCCGCCGTCGCCGCCGCGCACCCCGACGTCGTGCTATCGGCGCATCTGCGCCCGGTTCCAAAGGGTAAGGTGATCTGCCTTGCCGCCGGCAAGGGCGCCGCCGCCATGGCCGCGGCAGCGGAGCGGCATTATCTCGATGCGCTCGAACTCGACCCGGCGCGGCTGTCGGGGCTCGCCACCACCCGTCATGGCCATGGCGTGCCGACGCGGCGGATCAAGGTGATCGAAGCCGGCCATCCCGTGCCCGACGAGGCCGGGCTGAAGGGGGCGGAGGAAAGTTTGCGCCTGGCGCACGACGCCGGTGCCGACGATCTCCTGCTGGTGCTGTTGTCGGGCGGCGGCTCGGCCAACTGGATCGCGCCGGTCGAAGGCGTGTCCTTTGCGCAGAAGCAGCAGGTGACGCGGGCGCTGTTGCTCTCGGGCGCGCCGATCGGCGAGATCAACACCGTTCGCAAGCACCTGTCGCGGATCAAGGGCGGCCGGCTGGCGCGCGCCGGACAACGCGCCGAGATCGTGACGCTGGCGATCTCGGATGTGCCGCACGACGATCCTTCCGCGATCGCATCGGGGCCGACGGTGCCGGATCCGACCACGCTTGCGGATGCCCGCGCGATCGTCGCCAAATATGGCCTCGATGTCGGCGACGCCGTCCGCCGCGCGCTCGACGACCCCGCGAACGAGAGCTGCAAGCCCGGCGATTCCGCCTTTGCGCGCACGCAGTTCGAACTGATCGCGCGGCCGAAGGCCTCGCTCGACGCCGCGATCAAGGTGGCGACCAACGCCGGATACGCCGTTATCGACCTCGGCGCCGACCTCGAAGGCGAAGCCCGCGATGTGGCTGCCGATCACGCCCGGCTTGCGCTCAAGGCCCGCGCCGAAGGCAAGCCGGTCGCGATCCTCTCCGGCGGCGAACTCACCGTGACCGTGCGCGGCAACGGGCGCGGCGGCCCCAACCAGGAATATGCGCTGGCGCTGGCCGGCCTGCTCAAGGATGCGCCCGGTATTTCCGCACTGGCCGCGGATACCGACGGCGCGGACGGCGGCGCCGGCAGCGCCACCGATCCCGCGGGCGCGATGATCGACCAAAGCACTTTCGCCAAGATGAAATCGCTCGGCCTCGATCCAAGGGCCTATCTCGACAACAACGACGCCACCGCGTTCTTCACCGCGACCGGCGATCTCCTCAAGACCGGCCCGACGCTCACCAATGTCAACGACGTCAGGGTGATTTTGGTGGATTGAAGGTAGGTGCATACATCGTCATTGCGAGCGAGCAATCCACAAGGCTCCGCACGGGTGCAATGGAATCTTCGTCGCTGCGCTCCTCGCAATGACGGTTGAGGACGCGCCGGAATGACGAACCCTCAAAACTCCCTTGCGATCTTTGCCAGCATCGCGAGCAGCGCGGCGCGGTTGGCGGGGCCCAGCAACTCGTTGAGACGCGCTTCGTGCTTGGCCGCGATGAGCTTTTTCGCCCGCGCCAACACCGCCCGGCCCTTGTCGGTCAGGACGAGGATATGCGAACGCCGATCGTTGGTCGAACGCATCCGCGCGCACAAATCGCGGCTTTCCAGGCTATCAAGCATCGCCACGAAATTCGGCCGGAGTATCCCGAGCGTATTGGCGATTTCGGTCTGGTTGCGTCCGGGATTTTTGTCGAGCAGCAGCAGAACCGAGAATTGCGCAGGCGTCAGCTGCAATGGCGCAACGCAGCGCAAGAAATCCTCGAAGATCTTCAACTGCGCGCGCTTGAGCGAATAGCCGAGCAACTCCGACAATTCGCCAAGCTGTATCGCGGTTTCCCCGGCCAAAGCCTCGGCAGGTTCCTTGCGGGCGGGGCGGGACGCCTTGGTGACATCGACGGCGGCGGCCTTGGAGACAGTCATCGCTCGGTGCTCGTAATCCCGGTAGGCTTGCAGACACCCGGTCAGAAACGGACCGGGCCTTGAGATTATATTCAATAATTGTTATCCACCATATCAAATATCGGCAGCCTGTTTCAACTGCTGTTGAAGGACGGTCAGGCGGCGCCTCACGCCCGCGCGCGGCCCGGCCTGTGAGGGGGAGCGCCCGGTCTTGAACACGACGATCATGCTGTTCCTGCTGCAGGACGGCATTACCAACGGCGCGATTTATGCCCTGCTCGGGCTTGCGCTGGTGCTGGTATTCGCCGTCACGCGGGTCATCCTGATTCCACAGGGCGAGTTCGTCACCTATGGCGCGCTGACCTACGCCACGCTGTCATCAGGTCAGGTGCCCGGCACGGCGCGGCTGGCGGTCGCGATGGGCATCGTCGCGTTTGGCCTCGACCTGTTCGCCGGCCGCCGGTCGCTGCATGTCTGGCTGGTCGGACGGGCTTTCGCGGTCAATATCCTCCTGCCCGCGACGATCCTCGCCCTGACCTACACGCTCGCCGGCCGCCAACATCCGATTGCCCTCAACATCGCATTGTCGCTGTTGATCGTCGCGGCGATCGGGCTGTTTCTCTATCGCATCGCGTTTCAGCCGATCGCCCACACCTCGGTACTGGTGCTGCTGATCGCCTCGGTCGGCTGCCATCTCGCGCTGCAGGGTTTTGGACTGGTGTTCTTCGGCGCCGAAGGCCAGCGCGGCCCGGCATTATCCAATGCCGTCTTCACCGTCGATCCGCTGCGCTTCACCGGCCAGAGCATCGCCGTCTATGCCATCACGCTCGCGCTGATCGCGGGCCTCTGGCTGTTTTTCGGCTTTACCCTCACCGGCAAGGCGCTTCGCGCCACCGCCGTCAATCGTCTGGGCGCGCGGCTCGTCGGCATCAGAACCGCGCTGTCGGGACAAATCGCTTTCCTGCTGGCTTCCGTCATCGGCGCGATTTCGGGAATCCTGATCGTGCCGATCACGACGCTTTATTACGACACCGGCTTCCTGATCGGCCTCAAAGGCTTCGTCGCCGCGATCATCGGCGGGCTCGTCAGCTACCCCCTGACCGCGGCCGCTGCGCTGTTGGTGGGCGGGGTGGAAGCCTTTTCCTCGTTCTATGCCAGCAACTTCAAGGAGGTCATCGTCTTCACGCTGATCCTTCCAGTTCTCCTGTTGCGGTCGCTGGCGGCGCCCGCGGTCGAGGAAGAAAAGGATTGATCGCGATGGGCCAGCGGCTACCCGTCATGATATTCGCGTTGGCGATGGCGGCGATCCCGTTCATCCCGGGCATGCCACCGTTCTGGATCGTGCTGCTGGACAATATCGGCCTTTCCGCGCTGGTGGCGATGGGACTTGTGCTGCTCACCGGCGTCGGCGGCCTCACCTCATTCGGCCAGGCGGCGTTTTGCGGCTTCGGCGCCTACACCACCGCGGTGCTGACGACGGCCTATGGCCTCTCGCCATGGCTGACGCTGCCGCTCGCGCTCCTGGTGAGCGGCATCGCCGCGGTGGCGCTCGGCCTCGTCACCGTGCGGCTGTCGGGTCACTATCTGCCGCTCGGCACCATCGCCTGGGGCCTCGGCCTGTTCTATCTGTTCAGCAAGCTCGAATTCCTCGGCCGCAATGACGGCATCTCCGGCATCCCGCCGCTCGCGATCGGCTCGCTCAAAATGATCGATCCCGGAACCATCTATTTCGCGATCTGGATCGCGGTCTTGCTCTGCGCGCTGCTCACCATGAACCTGCTGGACTCGCGCACCGGACGCGCGATCCGCGCGCTGCGGCGTGGACATATCGCCGCCGAGGCGTTCGGCATCCAGACGCCGCGCGCCAAACTTCTGGTTTTCATTTACGCGGCCGTGCTGGCCGGACTGTCCGGCTGGCTCTATGCGCATTTTCAGCGCGCCGCCAATCCCACCCCGTTCGGGGCGCAGGCCGGTATCGAATATCTCTTCATCGCGGTGGTCGGCGGCGCCGGCTACGTCTGGGGCGGCGTGCTTGGCGCCGCGATCGTCGTCATCCTGAAGGAAATTCTTCAGAGCTATTTGCCGCTTGTGTTTCACGGCGAGGGCCAGCTCGAGACCATCGTGTTCGGCATCCTGCTGGTGGTCCTGCTGCAAATGGCCCCAACCGGCGTGTGGCCATGGTTGACGGCGCGACTGCCCTTCAAGCCAGATCGCAAGCGGCCTGATACATCGCTTGCCTTGCCTCGGCGCCTCAGGACCACGACCACTCCCGACGTCCTCCTGCAGATCGACCACGCGCGCAAACAATTCGGCGGCGTGATCGCAGTCAACGACGTCTCCTTCGACGTCCAGGCGCGCGAAATCGTCGCCCTGATCGGTCCCAACGGCGCCGGCAAGAGCACGACCTTCAACCTGATCACCGGCGCTCTCAGCTCCTCCAGCGGAACGATCTCGGTTCTTGGCAAGCAGCTCGGCAACGTCACCCCGCAGCAGGTGGTAAAACTCGGCATCTCCAGAACCTTCCAGCATGTCAAGCTGGTGCCGGACATGACGGTCCTGGAAAACGTCGCGATCGGCGCGCATCTGCGCGGACAGGCCGGCGCGCTCGCCAGCATGTTCCGCCTCGACCGGTCCGATGAGGCCAAATTGCTGGCGGAAGCGGCGCGCCAGATCGAGCGGGTTGGCTTGACCGCGCAGATCGATGCGCTGGCAGGCAGCCTGTCGCTCGGCCAGCAGCGGATCGTCGAGATCGCGCGCGCGCTCTGCGTCGATCCGATGCTGCTGTTGCTCGACGAGCCGGCCGCGGGCTTGCGGCACATGGAAAAGCAACAGCTCGCCAAACTGCTGCGCGAGCTTCGCGGCGGCGGCATGTCGGTGCTGCTGGTGGAGCACGACATGGGATTCGTGATGGATCTCGCCGACCGCGTCGTGGTGCTCGACTTCGGCACCAAGATTGCCGAAGGCACGCCGGCGGCGATCAAGACCAACCCCGACGTTGTCAGGGCCTATCTCGGAGCCGCGGCATGAATCCCGGTCCGGGCGCGCTGTTGCAGGTCACCGAGGCGCATATCGCCTATGGCAAAGTCGAGGCCGTCCGCGCAGTGTCGCTCGATGTCGCCGAGAATGAGATCGTCACCATCATCGGCGCCAATGGCGCCGGCAAGACCACGCTGTTGAACGCCATCATGGGTATCCTGCCGCTGAAGGGCCGCGTGAGTCTCGCAGGGCAAAACCTCGCGCGGCTTGAGATCGAGGACCGGGTCGCGGCCGGCCTAAGCCTGGTGCCGGAGCATCGCGAGCTGTTCGCCACCATGAGCGTCGAGGACAATCTCCGGCTCGGCGCGTTCCGGATCGCCAAGACTGTCGCGGCGACATCGCTCGAACGCGTCTATGCGCTGTTTTCGCGGCTGAAGGAGCGGCGCAGGCAGCTCGCGGGAACGCTGTCCGGCGGCGAGCAGCAAATGCTGGCGATGGGTCGCGCCCTGATGGGCGCGCCAAAGCTGTTGATGTTGGACGAGCCGAGTCTCGGTTTGGCGCCGATCATCGTCGCCGATATCTTCCGCACCATCGGCGAATTGCGCGCAAGCGGCGTGTCGGTGCTGCTGGTCGAGCAGAACGCGCAGGCGGCGCTGCAAATCGCCGATCGCGCCTATGTAATGGAGCTTGGCGAATTCATCTTGAACGGACCGGCGAAGGACATCGCGGCCAACGCCCTCGTCGCCGCGAGCTATCTCGGATTCCAGTATAAGGATGAAGGCGCGGTTTAGTAAACCGTCACTCTATCCGGCTGAGCTACGGGACCGATTGGGAGTGGCAGCGGTCGGCGGAACGGCTACGTGCGCCTTGTAGCAGTGATTCGAAAGGCTGCCGGAGCTGCGGCCGAGATGAACGCACTAGTAAGGTCAGCTTCGCCGCCGAGGAAAAATTCGCCCCCAAGGCTCTCGAATCGGTGAGCGAAGGAAGCTTTCATGGCATCCTCCGCCTCTTTTGCTGCAAGGCCATCGACAAATGCCTGGGACTTGAGCTTAAGGCTCCAACGAAGCCGGCCGGCAGGAGGTAGGGCCACGTTGTGTTCGTCTCTCCGGCGCGCAGGGACACTCGAGAATCCGACTTTGACCAAAATCTTATCATTAACGGCTGAAGTCGGCCGGCCCAAGAGAGCCGCGATGTCGCCATCCAATTGAAGCATGTAGAGATAATGTTCGCCGTCTTCGTATTCGCTCGTGCGCGGGCCAAAAGCTGGGGTTATGCCTCGTGACGGCGCGAACATTGATTGTAGTGCGAAACTCAGGTTCTTCAGCATCCGGTTCGACTGGAATTTCTCCGAACACGTTAATTGGCGTAACCGGCAGTCTCAGTCGAATTCAGCGCTTCCTCCTCCGTCATGAGCTCGCCACGAGCGGCGATAACGCGAGCCCTGGCAGGCGTGTATGTACGCGGAGCAATATGTCGTACTTCGATGCGGCGGTTTAATGCGCCAAGCGCCGCCGAACAGGAATCGCAAAGGTCCATCGATTCTCGCCGAACCATTCTCAATCTTTCGTCTCAACGACCTCAGACGGACATACGTTGCCGGTCGGGAATCGCCGAGGGCTCTATTTCCGAGAATCCCAACGCTTGGCGCCGATCCAAGCTTCCGTCTCAGGCGCATGGCGGCACCATAAATTAGTACGAGGTCGCCATGAGCGCCTGTTCGATAAATTTCATCTCTATCGCCCTCACGCGTGAAGCCTAGATATCGTGTTGTTCGCTTCTGGAATTCCGAGATTACTGGCGATCTAACGGCAGTCCTGGAACGAATTTATGTCGAGTTGCATGGTTCGCGCGAAGCAGATGTCGAACCCTTGAAACACCGCCGCAGCAGACAAAGCGTCACCCCTCCCCGCCCGCTACGCGGGCGACCCTCCCCTCCAGGGGAGGGTAAGAAAGAGCCGACCCCTTTGCAGAAGCCGGCTCTTAATTCGCGCGTCAGACTTAGCCCTCACATCGCCGGCACGTATTTGCCGTCCTTCACCGTCAGGATGATGCGCGAGCGGTCGTCGAGGCCGGAGCGATCCTTTTCGGTGAAATTATAGACGCCCTGGCTGGCGGCGATTTCGTGTTCGCTCAGGAAGGCCTGGCGGATCGCCTCGCGGAATTCCGGCGTACCGGGTTTTGCCGTTTTCAACGCGGTGGGGATAACGCGCTTGAGAACCTCAAAGGCATCGTAGGAATGTCCGGCGAACTGGCTGCGGCTGTTGGGGCCATATTTAGCTTCGTAAGCGGTGTTGAGCGCGAGACCCGGCTTCTTGGTCAGCGCGCTGTCAGGCTGGCCTTCCGGATTCATCACCGGGCCCGACGCCATGATGACGCCTTCGGCCGCCGGCCCCGCGATGCGGATGAAATCCATGCTGGCGGCGCCATGGGTCTGGTAGATCAGCCCCTTGTAGCCGCGCTCGCGAAGCGCCGTCTGCGGCAGGCCTGCCGCGGTACCGGACGCGCCGACCAGGATCGCATCGGGATTGGCGGCGACCAGCTTCAGCACCTGCCCCGCGACCGAGGTATCCGGCCGCGCGAAGCGCTCTTCATCGACCAGCGTCAAACCCATCGGCACGCCCTGGGTCTTGAAGTCGTTGAACCAGAGATCGCCGTAGGAATCGGAGTAGCCGATATAGCCGACGGTTTTGACGTTATGCGCCTTCATGTGCGCGTACAGCACCTTGCCCATGATCGGAACCGGCTGCGGCATCACCACCGACCATTTCGTCCGCTCCGGCGTGACCGGGAACGGCGCCAGACTGATATGAGGGATGCCCGCCTCGTTGGCGACGTTGGACACGGCGATGGTCGGCGGCGTCGTCGACGACCCCATGATGATGTCGGCCTTGGATTCGGTGACGAAGCGACGCGCGTTGGTGGTGGCATTTGTCGGGTCGCCGCCGTCGTCGAGAACGATGACCTTGAGCGGCACGCCGCCGATTTCCTTCGGCACGAATTCAAGCGCGTTGCGCTCGGGAATGCCGAGCGCCGCCGCGGGTCCCGTGGTGCAGATCGAGATGCCGATGGTGATTTCATTGGTCTGCGCACGCGCAGCCAACGCCGGCAGCGCGAGCGCCGCCGCGACGAGAGCGGCCGACAGACAGAGCTTTTTCATGCATTCCTCCCGTGGATGTCATTCCTGGTCTAATCGGAAATCTGCGGGCGTTCAGCCCCTTCTTTAGGCCATGCGCCGGCTGAGGTCAGCCCTGCGTGAATTTCGCAACGATCTCTTCCGGCACCGGCGCCGATTTCAGCCGCCCGGGATCGTCCGGATGACGTCCGACCAGCACGCGGGTCTCGAACGCCTCGATCGCCAGCGCCTCGCCCTTGAAGACCTTGTGGGTCACCTCGAAGCTCGATCGCTTGAAACTCTCGATCCGGCTTTCGATCGTGATCCAGTCGCCGTGGGTCGAGCTAATGTAGAATTTCGCCCGCGTATCCAGCATGGGAATGCCGACCAGGCCGTATTTCCCGACAATGTCCCGCTTGGAGAAGCCGGCCGCCTCGAACAGGATCGAGGTCGAGTCGTCGAACATCTCGAAATAACGCGGGTAATAGACGATGTTGGCAGGGTCGCAATCGCCCCACTGGATCTGCACGTCGCGCCGGTGGACGAACATGCGTTTTCCCTAGCGCGGCGCCATGCGGAGCGAGGCGTCGAGCCGCACCACCTCGCCATTCAGATAGGGATTGTCGATCATGTGCAGCGCCAGCGACGCAAATTCGTCGGCATGCCCGAGCCGGCGCGGAAAGGGTATCGCCGCGGCGAGTGAGTCCTGCGCTTCCTGCGGCAGATTGGCCAGAAGCGGTGTCAGGAACAGCCCCGGCGCGATCGCCAGCACGCGAATGCCAAACTGCGCCAGTTCGCGCGCGATCGGCAGCGTCATCGCGACGATGCCGCCTTTGGAAGCCGAATAGGCCGACTGCCCGATCTGGCCGTCATAGGCCGCGATTGAAGCGGTGGAGATCACGACGCCGCGTTCGCCGGTTGCAAGCGGTTCCAGTTTCGACATTTCCGCGGTCGCCAGCCGCAGCATGTTGAACGAGCCGATCAGGTTGACCCTGATCACCTTGTCGAATTCGGCAAGCGGCATCGGCCCGTCGCGGCCGATCACCCGCTTGGCGACGCCGATGCCGGCGCAATTCACCAGTATTCGCGCCGGACCATGGGCCTTGGCCGCCGCGGTGACGGCGGCTTCCGCCGAGGCCGCATCAGAGACGTCGCAGATCACGGCGACACCGCCGATTTCGGCGGCGACGGCTTCGGCGAGCTTGGCGTTGAGGTCGCACACGGCAACCTTCGCGCCCTGGCTTGCGAGCCTGCGCGCGGTAGCGGCGCCCAATCCCGATGCCCCGCCGGTGACGATGGCGGCCTGATCCTTCAACTGCATGGTTTCCTCCTGAAACGAATGGTCTTGTTGGTTAAGCCGTTATCACGCCTTCGGCCGGCGTTGGCGAATACAGCGCGTCGATCAGCTGGCTGCGATGATCGAGCACCGCGCGCTGGTTGATCGAACCCTTGTCGGTGACTTCGCCGCGATCGATCGACAGCGGCGCATCGAGAAGAAGCGCGCGGGTAATCCGCGTCGACGAACCTGTCGACGTCGTCAGAAATTTTGCAAATCGTTGCCGGAACGCTTCGCGGATCAGGGGATCGTCAGCGGTCGCGGCGATGTCATCGAGCGGAAGCGTTGGGTTGATCAGACGGCAACCGTCGAGATCGAGAACGACCAGCGCCGACACCTCGTCGCGGTTGATGCCGGCGATCACGACATCGCGGACCAGCGGCGCGCAGGCGGCGATGAAGCGCGCACGGAGCGGGCCGACGCTGACCCATGTTCCGCTGGCCAGTTTGAAATCCTCGGCGATGCGGCCATCGAAATCGAAGCCGGCGCTGAGATCGTCTGCCACGGCCGGCTTGATCGCATCGCCAAACTTATAGAAACCTTCCTCGTCGAAGGCAGCGTCGGTGAGCTCAGGCTGACGCCAATAGCCCGGCGTGACGTTCGGTCCCCTGGCGCGCACCTCGAGCTTGCCGTTGTTGGGAACGAGCTTGGCATCGTTGCCCGGGACCGGAAGCCCGACATGGCCAGAGCGGCTGGTGCGCGGATTCGCCGACATGAAGAACGGCGCGGTCTCGGTGGCGCCGAGCCCGGTCAGCATCGGGACGCGAAAGCCCGTCTCCTGAACCGCAAGTTCGTCGAGGCTGTTCCAGACGAACGGCGACAGCGCCGCCCCCGAGAAGAACATCGCGTGCAGCCGATGGAAGAATTTCGCGCGCAGCGCGGCATCATCCCGCAGATAGGGCAGCAGCGATTCATATCCCTTCGGGACGTTGAAATAGACCGTCGGCGAAATCTCGCGAAGATTGCGCACGGTCTCCTCGATGCCGCCGGGCATCGGCTTGCCGGCGTCGAGATACATCGAACCGCCGTTGTAGAGCGTCAGGCCGATATTGTGATTGCCGCCAAAGGTATGATTCCACGGCAGCCAGTCGACGATGACCGGCGGTTCGTCCTTCAGGAACGCCATGGTCTCGCGGATCATCACCTGATTGGCGCAGATCATTCGTTGGGTGTTGATCACCGCCTTCGGATTGCCGGTCGAACCTGACGTCAGCAGGAATTTCGCGATTCGCTCCGGGCCGATGGCCCGATGCGCCGCATTGAGCCGGGGATGCAGCGGCGTCGCCATCAAATCGGCGAGCAAAGTCACATCGCGGCTGCGCAGCGCGCCAAAGGAGGCGGCGATCTCGGTTCCCCCTGGAACGTTCGCCTCAAGCGCGCCGGCGAATTTGTCCGCGTCGTCCGCGAACACGAGGCCAGGCGTTAGTAGCTTCATCAGATAGGAAAGCTTGCCGTAATCCTTCGACACCAGCGAATAGGCCGGCGACACCGGGCAGAACGGGATTCCCGCATATAACGCGCCGAACGCGACCAGCGCGTGGTCGATCGAATTGCCGGAGAGGATGAGGACCGGCTTCTCGGCCGAAAGACCGCGCGCGAGCAGGCTGGAGGCGATATGCCGGCTCGCAGCCAATAGTTCCGCGTAGGTGATTTGCCGCCAGCCGCCGCCCGGGTCGCGCTCCGCCATGAAAATACGGTTCGGCGCAGCCTCCGCCCAATAGTGCAGCCGGTCGGTCAACCGGACCGGATAGTCGCCGAGGTTTTTTTTCGGCCGCAGATAGATGACGCCGTCGGCGCGGCGCTCGATCGACACCGTCGGGTCGCTAAAGGAAATCGCGCGCAGCGGATGTATCTTGCCGCCGGACGCCGGCGCGTCACCCCTGGTCGGCACGGACATATCGGGTTTGGCGCTCATATCAGGTCGGCTTTACCTTGGCGGTCTTGCGGTCGAGGAACGCGCGGATTCGAAGCTTGGCCTCCTTGTCGCTCTGCGCCACGGTTGCCATCAGGGACTCCATCAAGAGGCCGGTTTGCGGATTGGCCTCGGCGATCATCGGCAGCGCCTGCAGCACCGCGAAATTCGTCAGCGGCGCGTTGTTTGCGATTCCAGCGGCAAGGTCCATCGCCTTGGCCAATGCCTGACCTTCCTCGACAAGATACTGCGCAAAGCCGTACGCAGCGCCCTCGGTCGCCGAATAAACCCGGCCGGTGAGCATCATGTCGGTCATTCTGCTAACGCCGATCAGGCGCGGCAGGCGCACCGATCCGCCGCCGCCGACAAAGATGCCGCGCTGGCCCTCGGGCAATGCGAAATAGGCGCTCGGCTCGGCCACGCGAATATGGGCGGCACAGGCGAGCTCCAGCCCGCCGCCGATCACCGCGCCGCGAAGCGCGGCTATCACGGGCACGCGGCTATATTGAATGCGGTCGAACACCCGGTGCCACATCTGGGAATGCCGCAAGCCCTCGGTCGCATCGTGCTCGGTCAGTTCCGACAGATCAAGACCGGAGGAGAAATGATCGCCGATGCCGTGGATCACCACGGCGCCGATTCCTTCCGGGAGATTCGAGAAGCAATCCCCGATCGCAAGGATGATGCCGTCATTCAGCGCGTTGCGCTTGGCCGGGCGGTTGAGACCCACGGTCAGCACCGCGCCCGACTGCTCGATCTGGAGCAGCCCGGATGGACCGGTCGCGACGGAGGCGGCGTTTCCCATGGGTTTTGTTGGTTCCCGTGCAGAATAGTTATTTTCTATAACTAATTGGAACGGAGTCAAGAAGCGGGGGTTCTCACCCAGTTCTCACCCTCCCCTGGAGGGGGCGAGACGAGCGAAGCTCGCTCTCCGGGTCGACGCGAAGCGGCGGGGTGGGGTGGGGTGACAGTCTCTCCCCTCAAACGGTGCCCGAGCTGAGAGATCACCCCACCCCGGCTCACATTTCGCTTTGCTCAATGCGAGCCGACCCTCCCCCTCCAGGGGAGGGTAAGAGGAGCGTGCCTCACAGCACCTGATGCACGTCGATCACGACGCGGTCGGCGTGGCGGGCGGCGGATCCGACAAACAGGCTTTCCATCAGCCAGCGGTATTTTTCAGCCCCCGTTTCGAATTTCGGCGCCGTGCGGAAATAGATCAGCTTGGGATCGACGGGTTCGCCGCGCTTGAGCCGCTGCAGGAGTTCGACGGGTCCGAAACGGATACCCCTGTTTTCGACATAGATCACCGCGCCGTCGTCGGTCTGAAACGCGTATTTCGCTTCCAGTTCGATCAGCTCATTGGGCCGGATGATCTGGAAGTCGGCGCCGAACGCGCAGACCTTGCCGTTGACGTCCTTGCCCTTCACCTCGCCGCCGGTGATCGGAACGATCCGGCGAACGCCGGTGCCGATGTCGCCGGCTGACGTCACGCTGCCGATATGAGCGGTGATGGTGAATACGTATCTGGTTTGAAGCACGGGTTCCATGGATGCGATGCACTCTAGCGAACCATCATCTGTTGCGGCAACCAGGTCGCCAGCAACGGAAATGCAATCAGAATCACCAGCCGAATGATGTCGGTCGCCACGAACGGGATGACGCCCTTGAAGATCGTGGTGAAGGACACGTCCTTGACGACGCTCTTGATCACGAAGACGTTCATTCCGACCGGCGGATGGATAAGCCCAAGCTCCACCGTCATCACGATGATGACGCCGAACCAGATCGGGTCAAAGCCGAGATGGGAGATCACCGGAAAGATGATCGGCACCGTCAGGATGATCATCGCCATCGCGTCCATCAGGCAGCCGAGCACCAGATACATCACCATGATGACGGCGAGGACGCCGTAACTGCCCAACCCAAGCCCGGTGAGGAATTCCGTGACCTTTTGCGGGGTCTGCGTCACCGTCAGGAAATATCCGAAGATCAAGGCGCCGATCAGCACCGTGAACACCGCCGCCGCCGTGCGGGTCGCCTGCAGCAGCGAGGCCAGGATCTTGTCCTTGTCCAATCGCCCGGTGAACACGCCGATCAGGAACGCGCCGGTGGCGCCGACACCGCCCGCTTCGGTCGGGGTGAAACGCGGCAGGAATGGCAGGCCGTAGAGCCCGCCGATGACAAAGACGAACAGCAGCACCGGCGCCCAGATGTCCTTCAGCCCGGCGAAGCGCTCGCGCCATGTCGTGGACGTGCCCTTGGGCAGGAAGCCCGGCCGGAAATAGCCGATCAGCGCGATGGCGATCATATACATGGTCATGGCGAGCAGGCCGGGAATGATGCCGGCGATGAACAGTTTGCCGATGTCCTGCTCGGTGATGATGCCGTAGACCGCCAGCACCGTCGAAGGCGGCAGCATGGCCCCTAACGTGCCGCCGGCCGCGATCACGCCGGTGGCGAAGGATTGCGGATAGCCGAAGCGGCGCATTTCCGGATAGGCCACGG
Source organism: uncultured Alphaproteobacteria bacterium (assembly GCA_963753875.1). Classification (GTDB taxonomy): domain Bacteria; phylum Pseudomonadota; class Alphaproteobacteria; order Rhizobiales; family Xanthobacteraceae; genus Bradyrhizobium. The sequence continues at coordinate 247,351 of CAVWDY010000018.1, forward strand.
CGGAAAACGTCGCAGCCGTTGCCACCGACGAACCGCAGATCGCGGCAAAGCCGCCGCAGGCTGCGACCGTGGCAATCCCCAGCCCGCCGCGCAGGTGGCCGACGAAGCCGTTGGCGGCGCGGAACAGATCGCGGCTCATGCCGGAATTGCTGACGAAGGTCCCCATCAAGAGGAACATCGGAATCACGCCGAAGGTGTAGTCGGTCACGGTGCGCATCGAGGTCTGGCCGACCAGTTTGAGCGCCGGCGTGCCGCCGACCAGATAACCGAAGCCCGAGACGCCGACGAGGCCCATCGCCATGCCGACCGGCACGCGCAGCAGCATCAGCGCGAACAGCGCGACAAATCCCAGGACGGTGACGGCATCGGTGCTCATGCCGTCCTCACTCCGTGCCCGCGATCTTGGGGTCGTGCATCTCTTCGGGATGAAAGATCAGGCGCCAGGTGCGGATCGCGATCAGAAGCACCGCGGAGACGTCGCCGGCCCACGCTACCGCGAAGAACGGCCAGGTCGGCATGTGCATATCGAACGTCGTGACATTGTCGTTAAAGGTGCCGCGCACCTTGTCGAACAGCGTCCAGGTCTGCACCGTCACCACGAACAACAGAACCAGCGTCGCGAACACGTCGATCATGCGCTGGTATTTCGGGCCGACATTGCCCCAGATCAGGTCGACGGTGATGTGGGTGCCGCGATAGCTGGTGGCGGCGATGCCCCAGAAGATCAGGATGCCGAGCAGCAGCCGCCCGATATCGAAAGAGTCCGGGATCGAATAGTTGAAGAGATTGCGCAGCAGAACCGCGATGAAGATGTTGGCGGCGACAATGCCGACAAATCCCGCCGCAATCCATTCGATCGTATCGATGAAACGATCCATAGACGAGCGCTTCATTTCCGCTCCACACGGCCTTCGAATTTCAGGGAGAGCGCAGCGGCGGATGGGTCCCCGCCGCCGTGTCACTATGCAGGGGGTTCCTACCGCGTCAAGGCGTTGTACTTGGCGAGAGAGGCTCGCAGCTCGGTCAGCGCCGCGTCCGGATCGGTTCCGGCTTTCCTGACGCTGTCGGCCCAGGTTCTGACCAGCGGCTCGGACGCCTTCTTCCATAGCGCCGTCTGCTCCGGTGTCAGCGTGTAGACTTCCTGACCTGGCTCGGCTTTCACCTTGTCGAGGCCGGCGTCCTCGAACTTGCCCCAGGGTTCGCCGACGCGGCCGGCGGCCTCCGTATTGCAGTTGTCGTCAACAGCCTTTTTCTGCCGGTCGGACATCTGGTTGTATTTGTCCCTGTTCATGACGAAGGCGAACGTCGTGACATAGAGCGGCGCGTCCATGTGATACTTCGTCACCTTGTCGATGCCGAACAAAACCAGCGATCCCCACGGGAAGGTGACGGCGTCGGCAACGCCGCGCTCGATGATGTCGCGAACTTCCGGCGCCGAGGACTGGACGTTGGTGCCGCCGAGCAGCGTCACGAAATTCGCTATCGTGGCGTCGGCGGGACGGATCTTCATGCCCTTGACGTCCTCGGGCACGACGATCTTCTTGGTGCGCGAATGGAACGACGACGGCGAATGGATGAAGGCCAGGCAGAACTTGACGTCCTTCATCTCCTTCTCGGCGTATTTGCGGTACCAGGCATCCAGCCCCATCGAGCCGCCCTTGGCGTCCGACATCAGGAAGGGAAGTTCGCCGGCGCCGATGATCGGGAAACGGCCGGGCTGATAGCCCGGGTTGATGTAAGTGACGTCGGCGATGCCATCGCGCGCCATGTCGTAATGGTCGAAGGCCTTGCCGAGCTGCTGCGCGGGAAAAACCTTGTATTTGATCGTGCCGCCGGATTCCTTCTCGACCGCCGCACCCCAGTCCTCCAGCGCCTTTTGCAGCGGGTGCGAGGCCGGCACCCAGTGCGACAATTTCAGTTCGAAGGTTTTTTCCTGCGCGAACGCGGGCGTTACGCTGGCGGCCAACAGCAGCGCCAGGAGCGTCTTCCTCATTGACATCGTCTCCCCTCCAGGAAGCAGGGCTTCAATGGCCCTTTGCAGATATTGTTATACGATATAATTATCATTTCAAGGTACGCGCGGCCACCTCCGCGAGCGACCAAGTTCAAGCCTATAATAATGAAGGGAGCAAGTGTTGCGGACAAAAGTAGCAATCATTGGCGCGGGGCCGGCGGGATTGCTGCTGGGGCAACTGCTTCACACCTACGGAATCGACAACGTTATTCTGGAGCGCCACACGCCGGACTATGTGCTCGGCCGCATCCGCGCCGGCCTTCTCGAGGAAGGAACGGTCGCACTGCTCGACGAAGTGGGCGCCGGCGCGCGCGCGCACCGCGAGGGCCTGGTCCATGGCGGCATCGAGCTCGCCTTCGGTGGGCAACGCCACCGGATCGATCTGAAGGCGGCCACCGGCAAGACGGTGACGATCTACGGCCAGACCGAAGTGACGCTCGACCTGATGAATGCACGGCGCGCGGCCGGCCTGACCACTATCTATGAAGCCACCGACGTCAGGCCGCATGATTTCGACACCGATCACCCGCACGTCAGCTATGTCGCGGACGGCACGACCTGCGAGATCGCCTGCGACTTCATCGCCGGGTGCGATGGTTTCCATGGTGTCAGCCGCGCCAGCGTAAAACCCTCCGCCATCGAGACATTCGAACGGGTCTATCCGTTCGGCTGGCTCGGGATTCTGTCGGAGACGGTGCCAGTCAGCCATGAGCTGATCTATTCCAACCATCCGAGGGGATTTGCCCTTTGCACCATGCGCTCGATGCGCCGCAGCCGCTACTACGTGCAGTGCAGTCTCGACGATCACATCGATCAGTGGCCGGATGAGCGGTTCTGGGACGAACTGAAGCGCCGGCTGGATCGGGAGGCGGCGGACAAACTCGTCACCGGCCCCTCGATCGAAAAGAGCATCGCCCCCTTGCGCAGTTTCGTCGCCGAGCCGATGCGGTTCGGGCGGATGTTTCTCGCCGGCGATGCCGCCCATATCGTGCCGCCGACCGGCGCCAAGGGGCTGAACCTCGCCGCCAGCGACGTGCATTATCTCTCGCAGGCTTTGCAAGAATATTACGACGAGAAATCCTCCGCCGGCATCGACGCCTATTCCGAAAAGGCGCTGTCGCGGGTCTGGAAGGCGGTTCGTTTCTCGTGGTGGATGACGTCGATCCTGCACAAATTTCCTGACACCGGGACCATCGGCGCGCGCATCCAGCTCGCCGAACTGGATTATCTCGTCGATTCGAAAGCGGCGTCGGCGTCGCTGGCGGAGAATTACGTGGGCTTGCCGTTTTAGCGGCTCGGCCTCGCCGAAATCTGTTTTAAACTTTGTAGGCGGTGCAATTCGCATCCGGATCGCGTTCAATGGCGTTCATCGCCCATAACGAGGGCTTCGAATGACCGCTTCCGATATCCCCGAAAACCGCTGACGGCGGATGCGATTGCCGCCGAACTCGAAACCTCGAAGCGGACGATCTACCGCGACATCGCGACCCTGATGGAACAGCGCGTGCCGATCCGCGGCGAGGCCGGCATGGGCTACATTCTGGAGAAGGGATTCGACCTGCCGCCCTTGATGCTCACCCCCGATGAGATCGAAGCGGCGGTGCTCGGCGCGCAATGGGTCGCCGGCCACGCCGATACCGCCTTGTCCCGCGCCGCTCTGGATCTCATCGCGAAAATCGCCGAAACCGTTCCGGAACGCTTGAGGCCTTTTTGCTGGAGCCCGCCAGCCGCGCGCGCCCAGGCTGGCGCAAGGAGCCGGACCGCATCGACATGGCTCGGACCCGGACGCAGATTCACGAAGGAAAGAAAATCGCGCTGCGCTATCGGGACGAACAGGGCCGCGACAGCGAGCGCACGATCTGGCCGGTCGCCATCGGCTATCTCGAAGCCGTGCGGCTACTCGCGGCATGGTGCGAGCTGCGCCGGGATTTTCGCAGCTTTCGCACCGATTGCGTCGTCGACGCCGTCTATCTCGACGAGAAATATCCGGAGCGGCGCGACCTGCTCCGCGCGAAATGGCGAAGAAGCCTGGTTTGGGAGCATCCGAGCGATATCTGATGAGGGCATTCCACCGTTAACTGGCCGATCACGCCTTTCCGCGCTAAACCCGCAAATATGGAAACCAGCGATCCGGCCATCGATGTCGAAAGCCCCTGCCAGGCGTGCGGGGCCTGCTGTGCGTATTCGCAAAACTGGCCGCGCTTCACGACCGAGGACGACGCCGCGCTCGATCTCATTCCGGAAAAATTCGTCAACGAAAGGCAATCGGGGATGCGCTGCGACGGCGACCGCTGCTCGGCGCTGTCAGGCCGGATCGGGGTTAGGACCTCGTGCGTCATTTACGCCGTTCGCCCCGAGGTGTGCCGAACCTGCATGCCCGGCGACGTCGAATGCGGCATGGCGCGACGGCGGCATGGGTTGCCGGCGCTGATTTACCCTCCCCTGGAGGGCAGGGGAGGGTGAAGTCGAGGTTTTTCGCTAATTGGAGTTACGCCGTCACCGCTTCGGCGAAATCTTCGTCAAGCTCGTCATCGACCGGCGCGAATCTGGAGAGCGGCTTGGTGGACAGCGTGATCGGCTTGCGGTTGCCGTAGGACGATGACGGCACGGCACGCGCGGCGGGTTCGCGGGACAGCGCGTAAAGGGTGGAACCGACGCGTCCGCCGAACTGGATCAATTCCTGTTCGCTGCAGCTTGCGGCGATCGAGAGCGCCAGCGAATACAGGTGGCTTCTGCGATAGCAAAACAGCGCCAGCATCGCCCGGACATCGGAAGAAACGCTCGCCACCAGCTGGGGCAGGCCGTTGTCATTGGCGCGATACATTTCACCGAGCAATTCATCCCGGATCGGGCAGAAATCGTTCTCGAAGGCGTCGCGGCTTGAAAACATTTAAATATCCCCTGGAGCGCAGGATGCAATGCGACTCTCTAACGAATGGTTAACCACGGAACCCGGTAGTGCTACGGACGGCTTGAGCGCGAGGGCCTGACCAGGCAGGCGCGCGCGGCGATTCGATTCGGCTAGATCATTTATTTGAGCATAATCTCCACGCAAACGCATTCGCGTTTGTCGCGAGGGAAAACCGGTCAATGTCCTTGCCCTTCACCATCTCCGACTTGCGACAGCGCCCGGAATTTTTTGACATGGTGGCCGACCGGATCTGGCAGGCATGGTGGCAAGCGGACGGCACGCCGCTCGGCTATATTTCGGACCGTTTGCGCGAAAACATAAGCGACTCGCTCATTCCGTTCGCGCTGATCGCCCATGACGGCGCGGCGTTTCTCGGCACCGCCTCGGTGATCGCATCCGACCTTGCGGAGCGGTCGCAATTGACGCCATGGGTCGCAGCGGTATGGGTTGAACCACACGCGCGCCAGCGCGGCGTCGGCGGCGCGCTGGTCGACCGCGCAACACGGGATTGCTTCGCGCTGGGCGCAAGCCGCGCTTATCTATGTGCGCGGCTACAGCATTCAGCCTTTTACGAAAGACTGGGCTGGACGCTGATCGAACGGGATGTCGGACCACGCCATTTGAATGTCTTTATCCGGGATGCAATTCGAGAAACCGGCGGGATCAGCCGTTCGCCGCCATGAAAATCGACAGACCGAAACCTGTCAGGTGATGCAGCGCCTGGTCCACCCCGATCAGCGTCCAGAACCAGGGATGCTGAAGCTCCTGGGTCATGCCAAATCGCGACGCGCACAATCCCTTGGCGCGGTCGACCGTGATGTGAATGGCGAAATCGATCAGGGCGACAAACCAGAACCGCGGCGCAACGATCAGGATCAGCACCATCGCAACCGCCAAATGTACAAGACAGTGGGCCAAGAGCGGCAGCGCCCATCCGGTCCTTTGGTCCTTGCCGATGGCCATCCAGGCATTCTGCAGGACAAAATCGGCGATGACGTGCTTGACGGTAAGCAGCAGCATCCATCCGATCAGCGCACCAACCGGAACCGACGCGGACATAGGGGGAAACGACAAGCTGACGCCCTCGCTAGACTGACTTCGGATGGAAAGGATAGGAGGCGTTCAGCGCAACTTCCTCTTAAAGCCCGGACAAATCGACCGGTATTTGCCTTTTATGACATCTCCCGGTCCGGAATGCACCTGCAGGGAACTCGAAAAACGCCAAGATAACGCCAGGTGTGGCCCAACGGCGATACGCCATGGCTTCGACCCGGCTCCGCCGGTCGTGCCGACGAGATCGGCATGCGGCGCGAGGGCCTGAAGCGGCAGACCGGCCATGACGACAAGGTCGTGATCGTCAAGACTGCGCAAAGCGCGTGAGGGCGCTTTTGGTTGCGCACCTGCCGCGGCTGCCGACCAGACCGAGCTCGCCGTACCGGAGCCCGCTGCGTCCGGGACCGGTCGGATAACCCGCCCCCCGGGGCTCCATTTTCGCACCCCCGCGATAACGCTGTTTTCCGCATTTCGTTGACGGCCTCCCCCCGCACGGGCACTTTGTCGGACCCGGTCACGCCAGAGGCAGCCGGATCAGGTATTTTCCAGCGACAGGCGCCCGCGTCCGATGTCCAAGCCGCTTGTTTTCCCTGCCCTTGCGCAATTTGTGGCCGCGACGACCGGCCGCAACATGACCCGGGTGGCCTATGTCGCCGTCGCCTCCGGCGTCGCGATGATGGTTCTGCTCACAGTCGATCCCGCCTACGAGACGTCGCATCGCTTCGTCGACGCCGTGCTGTGGACGTGTCTGGCTTTCTTCATATTTGAATGGGTGGTCAGGCTTCGCCATGCCTTTCGGGCGGGTCGCGGACGGGCCTATGCAACCTCCTTTCGCGGACTGGTGGACGCCGGGGCCGCCATCGCCGTGCCGCTCGCCATGATGCTTGGCGTGAACGCCAAATCGGCCTGGCTGCTTGGCGTGTTCTGGATGCTCAAGGTGGTACCAGGAATTCCGGGCCTGCGACAGTTGCGCCGGGTGCTGGTGCTGGAATCCGGGCCGCTGCTGAGCGTGCTCGTGATCTTCCTGATGGTGTTGTTCGTGGCCTCGGTCGCGGAATATTTTCTGGAGCGCGACGTGCAGCCGGCCGGCTTCAGCAGCGTACCCGCCGCATTATGGTGGGCGGTCGCGACCCTGACCACGACGGGTTATGGCGACGTGGTGCCGATCACCCCGCTCGGCCGGCTGGTCGCAGCGGTCGTCATGATCTGCGGCCTTGGCGTGTTCGGGCTCTGGACCGGCATCCTCGCCACCGGCTTTGCGGCGGAGACCCGCCGCGACAATTTCCTGAAGACCTGGGAATCGGTGAGCAAGGTGCCGTTCTTTGCAGCGCTCGGACCCGCGGCGATCGCCGACGTCACGGGCATGCTGCGCACGATGGACCTGCCAGCGCGCACCACGATCATCCGCAAGGGTCAGGTCGGCGACTGCATGTATTTCATCGCCGCCGGCGAGGTCGAGGTCGATCTGCCGGGCAAGAAGGTAACGCTCGGCGACGGCGCGTTCTTCGGCGAGATGGCGCTGCTCGGCAACAATCTGCGCTCGGCCAATATCGCCACGACACGGGTGTCGCAGCTATTGGTGCTCGATCTCGTCGATTTCCGCGTGCTGATGGCGCGGCATCCCGATCTCGTCGAGACGATCGATGCCGAAGCCAGACGGCGCGTGCTGGAAAATAAATAGAGCATGATCCGGACCCGTAGGGCCGCATTAGCGCAAAGTGGGAACCGGTTTTCCCTCGCGACAAACGCGTAGCGTTTGCGCGGAGATCATGCTCAAACAAAAAATGGGATGTAGCGGAGAGAATCATGTCGGAAGCCACGGCAAGTCCGCCCGTGCTCGAACTCAACGGCGCGCGCGCCACCATCCGCCTCAATCGGCCGAAACATCTGAACCGGCTACAGGCGGACGATCTCGATGCCCTCCTGAACCTGTTCGACCGGATCGAGGCCGATCCCGCGATCCGGGTCCTGGTGCTCACCGGCACCGGCCGCGCCTTCAGCGCCGGCTACGATCTCAACTCGGTCGCCGAGCGCGCGGTCAGCGCCGTTGAAGGGCGAAGCGCCGGATCGGCGTTCGAAGTTGTCGTCAACCGGCTTGAGGATATCGGCGTTCCCACCATCTGCCGTCTTAATGGCGGCGTCTATGGCGGCTCGACCGATCTGGCTCTGGCTTGCGATTTCCGCATCGGCGTCGACAGCTGCGAAATGTTCATGCCGGCGGCGCGCCTCGGGTTGCATTATTACAAGAGCGGCATCGCGCGCTATGTGGCGCGTCTCGGTGTCGACAATGCCAAGAAACTGTTCCTGACCGCCGAAAAAATCGGCGCGGCGGAGATGCTGCGGATCGGCTATCTCACCGCGGCCATGCCGGCCGAGGCACTGGACGAAGAGGTCGACAGGCTTGCGGCCATTCTTGCCGGCAACGCGCCGGTCGCGATGCGGGGCATGAAACGGACCATCAACGAATTCGCCCGCGGCAAGCTCGACGAGGAAGCCGCCGACCGCCGCCATCGCGAAAGCATGCGCGGCGCCGAGATCAAGGAAGGCATCAAGGCGTTTTCGGAAAAACGTCCGCCGAAGTTTTAGCGCGCCGCTCTTCTGCTACGCTTCGACAAACGTCACGGCATCCGAGAGGCTGGCGCGCGTTGTCCGATAGCTGTTGATCTTGTGCTCATGGTCCGCAAAGCCAAACGATATCCCGCAGACCACCCGCCGGTCGTCGCCAAGCTTGAAATGACGCCGGATCAGGCCGGACTGACGCGCAAGCGCCGCCTGCGCAATGCTGCCAAGACCTAGCGCCTGCGCGGCCAGCATGAAATTGCCGACAAAAGCTCCGCAGTCGATCGCACCATAAATCCCGAGCGCTTCGTCGGTGTGGACGATCGCGACGTGCGGCGCGCCGAAAAAGTTGTAATTCTCAAGCGCCTGCTTCGCATAGGCCATTTTGTCGCCGCGTGCGATGCCCAGCGTGTTGTAAAGCTGGAAGCCGCTTTCCCGGCGGCGCTCCAGATAGACGCCGCGATATTCGCGCGGAAACGCGAAGTCGCCATCTTGCGGCGCGCCGGAACTGACTGTCGCGTAAATCTCCTTGCGGAAGCGTTCCTTTGCTTCGCCGCTTGCAATCACGACCTGCCATGGCTGGCTGTTGCACCAGGACGCGGTACGCTGCGCCGCCTTCAATATCCGCTCGATGGTTGCGCGCGGCGCCGGATCGGGCCGGAACGCGCGGCAGGAATAGCGCTCGCCGAGCAATTCCTCCAGCACGGCGATCCGTTCCTCGGTGCTGTGCCGGCCGGCCGGAGTACCCTCAACGATACCTGTCATGCTCACCGCCCCCTGGTCGGGATCTTGTTGAACGGCACATCCTTGTCGACGCGGATGTCGCCGGGCAGCCCGAGCACGCGTTCGGCGATGATGTTGCGCAGGATTTCATCGGTGCCGCCGGCGATACGCGTTGAAGGCGACGACATCAGCATGGCCTGGAACTGACCGGCGGCCTCGGCGGCTTCAGGGTCGGTCAGCATGCCGCCCGCGCCTTGCAGATCCATCGCATACATCGCGATATCCTGCAGCATCGAGCCCGCGACCAGCTTGCCGATCGAGTTTTCCGGTCCCGGCCGCTCGCCTTTGGAAAGCGCCGAGATCGCCCGGTAGCTGGTGTATTTCAGGCCGCTGTTCTTCACCGCCCAGTTGGCGAGCTTCGAGCGCGTGGCGCGATCGTCGATCGCAAGCCCGTCCTCGGTCATCAGGTTGCAGCAAAAGTCAAACAGCTCGGTGAACCCGGTCGCGAGCCGGGCCCCGATCGTCATCCGCTCGTTCATCAGCGTGGTCAGCGACACGTTCCAGCCGTCGCCGACCGCGCCAAGCCGCTGCTTGTCCGGAATGCGCAGGTTCGTGAAGAACACCTCGTTGAATTCCTGCATGCCGTTGGCCTGCTTGATCGGCCTGACCTCGACGCCCGCGCTCTTCATGTCGATGTAAAACATGGTCAGGCCCTTGTGCTTGGGCACAGCGGGATCGGTGCGGGTGATGAGAATGCCGTAGTCCGAGTAGTGCGCGCCAGAGGTCCAGATTTTCTGGCCGTTGATGACCCAGTGATCGCCGTCGGCTTCCGCGCGGGTGCGCAGGCCCGCCACATCGGATCCGCCCGATGGCTCCGAAAACAGCTGGCACCAGATTTCCTCGCCCGAGGCGATCTTCGGCAGATAGCGCTGTTTATCGGCTTCGCTGCCATATGCCATCAGCGTCGGCCCGCACATGCCTTCGCCGATCTGGAATGGGCTGGTAAGCTTGAAATAGACGCCCTCCTCCTGCTGCCAGATCACGCGCTCCACGGGTGTCGCGCCGCGCCCGCCATATTCCTTGGGCCAGTGCAGGCAAACCCAGCCGCCGTCGGACTTCTTCTTCTGCCAGGCTTTTGCAACCTCGACGATGTCGTGTTTCTTCAGTTTGATCCGGCCAAGCGAGGCTTTGGAGAGCTCCGCCTCGAATTCCCTCGGCGCATTGGCGTCGATCCACGCCTTCGCCTCTGCGCGGAACGCGGCCTCCTGCGGGGTGTCGTCGAAATTCATGGTGCCTTCCTTTTCACTGTCATTCCGGGGCGCGCAAAGCGCAAACCCGGAATGACGATTGTTACGCGCGTCCCCTGGTCGGTATCTTGTTGAACGGCACATCCTTGTCGACCCGGATGTCGCCGGGCAGGCCGAGCACGCGCTCGGCGATGATGTTGCGCATGATCTCGTCGGTGCCGCCTTCGACACGGGTGCCGGGCGCGCGCAACAGCATCGCCTGGAATTTGCCGGCGGCTTCCGCATCCTCCGGCCCGTTGAGCACGCCCGCCGCCCCCTGCAGGTCCAGCGCGAAGGCCGCGATATCCTGGATCATCGATCCCGCAACCAGCTTGCCGATCGAATTCTCGGGCCCCGGACGTTGGCCTTTCGACAGCGCCGAGATCGCGCGCATGCTGGTGTATTTAAGGCCGCTGGCGCGCACCGCCCAATTGGCAAGCTTCGAGCGAACGTTGCGGTCGTCGATCGCTAGCCCATCCTCCAGCATCAGGTTGCTGCAGAACTCGAACAGCTCCGGGAAACCGGTCGAGACACCCGCGCCGATCGACATGCGCTCGTTCATCAGCGTGGTCAGCGACACGTTCCAGCCGTCATTGACCGCGCCCAACCTTTGGGCGTCCGGAATCCTCACATCCGTGAAATACACCTCGTTGAAATCCGACTGGCCGTTGGCCTGCTTGATCGGCTTGATCTCGACGCCAGGGCTCTTCATGTCCAGGAAGAACATGGTGAGCCCCTTGTGCTTGGGCACAGTGGGATCGGTGCGCGTCAGAAGGATGCCATAGTCGGAATAATGCGCCCCTGACGTCCAGATTTTCTGGCCGTTGATGATCCAGTCGTCGCCGCGCTTCTCCGCGCGCGTGCGCAGGCCCGCGACGTCGGACCCGCCGGCGGGTTCGGAGAACAACTGGCACCAGATGTTTTCGCCAGACGCAAGCTTCGGCAGATAGCGGCGTTTGTGCTCCTCGCTGGCAAACGCCATCATGGTGGGCCCGCACATGCCGTGGCCGATGATGAACATTCCTGAGAGCTTGCCGAACGGGCCTTCCTCCTGTTGCCAGATCACGCGCTCGATCGGCGTCGCGCCGCGCCCGCCGTATTCCTTCGGCCAATGCAGGCAGGCCCAGCCGGCATCGGCCTTCTTCTTCTGCCAGGCCTTTGCGACCTCAAGGACATTGGCGCCCTTGAGCTGGGTGCGGCCGAGCGAGGACTTCCTTAGCTCTTCTTCATATTGCTTCGGCGCGTTCGCGGCGATCCAGGCTTTCGCCTCGGCGCGGAACGCGGCCTCCTGCGCGGTGTCGTCGAAATTCATTGGCGTTATCCTTTGTAAAGCCCGTCATTCCGGGATGGTCCGAAGGACCAGACCTCAGATGTGCAATTGCACATCGGGGAATCTCGAGATTCCGGATTCGCGCTTACGCGCGCTCCGGAATGACGTTGTCTTCATGCCGCGTTCCGCTTGCGCATGCGCTCGATCAGCGCGTCTTCCCAATAGGAGAGAGAGCCGAGCGCCAGCGCCGTCGCGTTGGAGCGGCGGTAATAGAGATGGCAGTCGAACTCCCAGGTGAACCCCATGCCGCCATGGACCTGGATGTTGTTCTTGGCGCAATGCTGGAACGCCTGCGTCGCGCTGATGCGCGCGGCGGCCGCGGCTTCCGGCAATTCCGAGGCGTTGGTCGAGAGCGCCCAGGCGCCGTAGTAGCAATTCGATCGCGCCAGCGTCGCCGAGACGTACATGTCGGCGAGCATGTGCTTGACCGCCTGGAACGAGCCGATCGGCCGGCCGAAGGCGATACGGTCCAGCGCATAGTCGCGGCCCATTTCCAGCGTGCGGTCGGCGCCGCCGACCTGCTCGAACGCCATCAGCACCGCGGCGCGGTCCAGCACCTGCGAAACAATGCTCCAGCCTTCATTGGCGGGACCGAGGGGCTCCGCCTTGCAATTCTTGAAGGTGAGTTCGGCCTGGCCGCGCGACGGATCGACATTGGTCAATGGCTTTGCTTCAACACCGGCGGCCTTCATATCGACCAGGAACAACGAGATGTCGCCGTCCCGCCCCGTTGAGCCCGTGCGGGCGGCGACAATGACAAAATCGGCGATCGCGCCGTCGGGCACCGGCTTTTTCACGCCGTTGAGATTGTTGCCCGACGCGGAAAGCTTGATCGCTTGCGGCGACGGATTGCCCTTGCCTTCGAACAGCGCCAGCGTGCCGATGGCAGCGCCCGATGCGATCAAGGGAAGCCATTTCTGCTTTTGCGCTTCGCTTCCGGCCATCAGAAGGGCTTCCGCCGCCAAATAGACCGTCGACGAAAACGGCACCGGCGCCAGCGCGCGGCCCATTTCTTCGGCGATCACGCAGAGTTCGAGGTGGCCGGCACCCGTCCCGCCATAGGCTTCCGGGATCGCGACGCCGAGAAAGCCCATACCGGCGAGGCCCTTCCACAATTCGCGGTCATACGGCGCCTTGCCGTCGAGGACCGCGCGCACCGCCTTGGGCGGGCACTTCTCGGCGAGAAACTTCCGGGCCTCGTCGCGCAGCTGCTTTTGCTCGTCGGAGAAATCGAAATTCATGGCGGTTTACTACCTTTGCTCAAACGTTCAACGAGTTGGCGCTCGTCCGGTGCCGATTGCTGCGCCCTCTCCCCTTGTGGGAGAGGGCAACACCGGCGTTGGCCCTGCATTCGATTGGGTGAGGGGTTTGCTCGCCGGATAGAAACCCCTCACCCGTCAGCCTTTGCATAGCCGATGCAGCGCATCGGCGTTCTTTTAAGAACGGCGGCCGAGGGCCGCCTATGCACCCTCTCCCACAAGGGGAGAGGGAAAAAGCTACCTTGGCGCCATGCGGATCGCGCCGTCGAGACGGATCGTCTCGCCATTGAGCATCGCGTTCTCGACAATGTGGACGGCGAGGTTGCCGTATTCGGAAGGCTCGCCGAGCCGCGCCGGATGCGGCACCTGCGCGCCCAGGCTCTTGCGCGCTTCCTCGCTCAAACCCATCAGCAGCGGCGTCAGGAACAGGCCGGGCGCGATGGTGTTGACGCGGATCTTGTGCTGGGCGAGATCGCGCGCCGCCGGCAGGGTCAGGCCGACGACGCCACCTTTGGACGCCGAATAGGCGATCTGGCCGATCTGGCCCTCATAGGCCGCGACGCTTGCGGTGTTGATGATGACGCCGCGCTCTTCGCCGACAGGGGCCTCCGTCAGCAGGCGTTCGGCGAACAGCCGCAGCACGTTGAAGGTGCCGATCAGGTTGACGTTGATGATGCGCGCGAACTTGGCCAGCGGATAGACGCCGTCCTTGCCGACGATCCGCTGCGAACCGCCGATGCCGGCGCAGTTCACGAGCACCCGCGCAATCCCGTGGGCGGCCTCAGCCCTGACGATCGCGGCCTTGACCTGCTCCTCGTCGGTGACGTCGGCGACGACGGCAACGCCTTTCACCTCGGCCGCGATCTTCTCGGCATTCTCCTTGCTCTGGTCGAGCACGGCGACGTGAGCGCCTTTGGCGGCCATCGCGCGCGCGGTCGCGGCGCCGAGACCGGAACCGCCGCCGGTAATGAGAACGGCAACGTCTTTCAACTGCATGATAACTCTCCCTGGGCGTTTCTTCTGGTGTTGCAGTGTTCTTGCAAATTTCGAGGCGGTAGCGACCTTCATCCCGATGTCGCGACCGCCTTCTCCGTGTTCGCCGTCAGCATGCCCCCGCAAATCAGCGCTTCGATATGCCGGATGTATTGGCGACAGACTTCGTCGGTGACCGGCCCGACCCCGGTGGCGCGCGACATCGCGTGCCGGGCGAAAAACAGATGATCGCAGGCGCCGATCAGGCTGGTGTAGAACAGCACCGGATCGATCTTGCGGAACTCGCCGCATTCGATGCCCTCCGCGAGCAGACGGCGGTGGAAGTCGAGCAAGGGCGCCACGAAGAATTTTGAAACCTCGTTGGCGGCCTCCGCGATGCTTTCATGCAAGAGATAGTGGATCAGCCGGTTCATATAGGGGAACTGGTGATACGCCCGGATGATGCCGGCGATATGCAATTTCAGTTTCGCGGTCGGCGTGATCGGCTGCGCCAGCAGATATTCGAGCTGCGCCATTTCGGTCGCGGCGTCGCGCGCCAACAGCGCCAGCAGCAGGCCGTCCTTGTTGCCGAAATGATATTTCACCAGCGCCGAGTTGACGCCGGATTTCTGCGCGAGGTCGCTCAAGGACACTTCGATCGACGCGCGCTCGATCATCAGTTCGCTGGCTGCGACGAGCAACTTCTCGGCCGTGCTGCTTCTCGCAGGCGGAAGCCTGGTCGGCAAATCGGTATTCAACTCTGAGCCCATGGCCTGCCTGCCCGAAAATAGGGGTTGCAGCTAACCCCATGGTGCGGCCTCGCTCAAGAGTTAATTGATTGATTGACTAAACCCGGCTGCGCCACTTAAATCCCCCTTCAATCAAGCCCCACCGATAACAATCAGGGAGAACGCACATGGCCGAGGCCTATATCGTCGCCGCCGCGCGCACCGCTGGCGGCCGCAAGGGAGGTCGTCTCGCCGGCTGGCATCCGGCAGACCTTGCGGCCTCCGTGCTGGATGCGCTGGTGGAACGTTCCGGTGCGGCGCCCGACCAGGTCGAGGACGTGATCATGGGCTGTGTCATGCAGGTCGGCGAACAGTCCAACAACATCGCGCGCAACGCCATCATGGCCTCAAAACTGCCCGAGAGCGTGCCGGGCACGTCGATCGACCGCCAATGCGGTTCCTCGCAGCAGGCGCTGCATTTCGCGGCACAGGCGGTGATGTCCGGCACCATGGACATCGTGATCGCCGCCGGCGTCGAGGCGATGACGCGGGTGCCGATGGGCCTTGCCTCCTCGCTGCCGGCGAAGAACGGCTTCGGTCACTACAAGAGCCCGAACATGGAGCAGCGCTATCCCCATATCCAGTTCAGCCAGTTCACCGGCGCGGAAATGATGGCGGAGAAATACGGCCTCTCCAAAGACGACCTCGACGAGTTTGCCTACGGCAGCCACCAGCGCGCGATCGCCGCGACGCAAGGAGGCAGGTTCAAGGACGAGATCATCCCGCTGCCGATCACCCGCGCGGACGGTTCGACCGACACTCATTCCGTCGACGAGGGCATTCGTTTCGACGCCAGTCTCGACGGCATCAGAGGCGTCAAGCTGATCGCGGAGAACGGCAAACTCACCGCCGCCAGCGCCAGCCAGATCTGCGACGGCGCCTCCGGCGTGATGGTCGTCAATGAGCGAGGCCTGAAGTCGCTTGGCATCAAACCGATGGCGCGGATCCACCACATGACCATGGTGGGCGGCGATCCCGTGATCATGCTGGATGCACCGCTGCACGCCACCGAGCGCGCGTTGAAGAAGGCCGGCATGGGAATCGATGATATCGACCTGTTCGAAGTCAATGAAGCCTTCGCGTCGGTGCCGACGGCGTGGCTCAAGATCACCGGCGCCGACCCCGCAAAACTCAATGTCAACGGCGGCGCCATTGCGCTCGGCCATCCCTTGGGTGGCTCCGGCACCAAGCTGATGACCACACTGGTGAACGCGCTCAAGCAGCGCAACAAGCGCTACGGCCTGCAGACCATGTGCGAGGGCGGCGGCATGGCCAATGTGACGATCGTGGAGCGGCTGTAAGGCCTTTGGCAACGTCGACGACCACGCACGCCGACCCTGCGAACTCGTCGTCATGCCCGGCCTTGTGCCGGGCATCCACGTCTTTCAATGTAGCCGCAGGCAAGACGTGGATGGCCGGGATAAACCCGGCCATGACGAGGATAGAGCCGGCTCTATGAACACAACACGTACCCTCCCCACCATCCCGCTTCCCGCCACCATCCGCTCGCGCTTCGTCGAGGATATCAACGGCCTCTCCATGCATGTGCTGGAGGCGGGCTTTGAAAGCAAAGGCCGGCCATGCGTGCTGCTGCTGCATGGCTTTCCCGAACTCGCCTTCAGCTGGCGCAAGGTGATGCCGGCGCTGGCGGAGGCCGGCTATCACGTGATCGCGCCGGACCAGCGCGGCTATGGCCGCACCACCGGCTGGGACGCGCGTTACGACGGCGACCTGAACGCGTTCCGGCTCACCAATCTGGTGCGCGACGCGCTCGGCCTCGTCTCGGCGTTCGGCTATCGTTCCATCGATGCCGTGGTCGGGCATGATTTCGGCTCTTCCGTCGCCGCGTGGTGCGCGCTGATCCGGCCCGACGTGTTTCGATCGGTCGTCCTGATGAGCGCACCGTTCGCGGGCCCGCCGCCGCTCGCCTTCGATACCGCCGACGCACCACCAAAGCCGAAGCGCGAGGATCCCGTGCATCGGGAGCTGGCGGCGCTGCCGCGTCCGCGCAAGCACTATCAATGGTACTATTCGACGCGCGAAGCCAATGCCGACATGCTGCATGCGCCGCAGGGCGTGCATGATTTCCTGCGCGCCTATTACCATCACAAGAGCGCGGACTGGAAAGACAACAAGCCTTATCCGCTGCAATCCTGGTCAGCGGGCGAACTGGCCAAACTGCCGACCTATTACGTGATGGATCTCGCGAGCAGCATGGCCGAAACGGTCGCTGCGGAAATGCCGTCGGCGGAGTCAACCGCTGCCAACCAATGGCTGCCCGACCGCGAGCTCGCCTTCTACAGCGCCGAATATGAACGCACCGGATTCCGGGGCGGCTTGCAATGGTATCGCTGCGGCACCTCGGGCCTGTTCACCGCGGAGCTCGAAACCTGGTCGGGCCGCAGCATCGATGTTCCCTCCTGCTTTATCTCGGGCAAGCAGGACTGGGGCACCTATCAGCGCCCCGGCGTGTTTGAGGCGATGCAGGCGACCGCATGCACCCGAATGCTCGGCTGTCACCTGGTCGATGGCGCCGGGCATTGGGTGCAGCAGGAGCAACCGAACCAGGTTAGCCGCCTGCTGCTGCAATTCCTGAAACAGGCCGCAGAAAATGTGGCCGATGAACCATTTTCGGCCTGAAACCGACATAAGATTGTCGCGGGAACCATTTCCAGATACCAGCGTTCCTGGCTGTCAGGCAATGCGCCCGGTGCAGATGTTGAAGGAGAGATTATGGAAAAAAAGATCGCTGGACTTCTGGGCGCGATGGCGACGCTCGGAGCATTCAATGCCGCCCAGGCCGCGCCGATTCCAACTCCGGCCCCGAGCGACGTGTTGAGGGCGAATTCCTTCGCCGAACTGCTGCAGCCGATTCCCAACGCTGCAGCGCTGTTGAAGGCGGTCGATGAATCGCGGCCGAACCCGTCAGCGGACGAAAATGTTCAGCTTGCCCAATTCTACCATCACTCATCATCATCATCATCACCACCACCACCACAGCTTTTATCCCAGATACGGATATGGACCCGGATATGGATATGGTCCCGGATATGGATATGGACCCGGTGTCGTGGTCGTGCCGGGGTACCGCCGTTATTATCACCATCACCATCATCATCACCACCACCACCACAGCTTCTACCGCCGCGACTATTGGTGAGCTGCGGGATGACGATCAAACAGGACCTCCGGGTCCTGTTTTTTTGTGTGCCATTGGAGCCTGACGCGCTCTCTCACGCGAACCGGCGCCATCCCCGGATCAAGTCCGAGGGCATGCTTCGCTTGAAAACGCCTTGGATTTTTGGTTGTCGCGTTTTCTTTACGCGAACCGGTACCCACTTCGCTCGAAAACGCTACTCTTGGCGGGCTTTCTCCTTCGCCGCGCGATGCAGATGCCGGTAGGTTCCGTCGAACACGGTGTCCGTCGACGAGGTCCACTCGGTCCCGGCCGATAGCGTCGGCCGGCTGCTATAGATGCGGCGGGCCTGAAGTTCGCGCTCGGCGAACTCTTCCTCGTTCATCGGCTCGAGTTCGAAGTTGGCTTCCTCAGGAATGACGATGATCTGCGCAAATGGTTCGTTCGGCCTGAAGATGTGGGTGTGGCCCTCTGCGGGCGCCTTGAACACGCAAAAGAACATCATCGGCCACCAGTTCCGGATCAGCGCCGGAACCGCGATCGGCACGGTGCCGCTACGGTCTGCATAGAACCGCGGATGCGGTTCAGTCCGGATCGCCATGCCCTTTTCAACCTTGAGGTCCAGAAGGATCTGATAGGTATAAAAGGTGTCGCCGAAATTCCGGAACGGCGGCCACTGCACGCCGCCGTCCGGCGGCGGGCCCCAATCTCCTTCCATGATCAAACGGCCGTCTTTGGTGCTGACGTGCAGTTCATTGTCATAAGGGTAGAACAGCTCGATCCCGTATTGCGCGCCTTCCGAAAATGGAACGCAATGCCACACCTGTTCGCGCGAACCGTCGGCGCGGGGCTCGCGCTTTCCAGCCCACCCGGGGATCTCAAGCTTGGTTCGACGCGGCGCGAGCCGCGGATCGTTCAAGCGATATTTGACCTTGTCCATGACTACTCCGCTGCGTTGGATCGGAAGATAAAGCGTTTTCAAGCGAAGTGGATACCGGTTCGCGTAAAGAAAACGCGTCAGAACAAAAGATTAGAGCCTCGGTTCTGATTCAATCAGAACCGATCAGGCTCCAACGAACTCGAACCGGCGCGAACCGCAACAGTTCCAGATTGCGAGAGCGGAAGCGCACTCTGGCGGCGCGCGGCTGTCTAATTTGACCTTGCAGCAAGCAACAGCTATATGAATTTTAGAACTATTCTAAATCAATAAAAAAGGCGTTGTTGTGAAAAATTTCGCCGATTTGACCGAGCGGGAAGTGCTGGCGGTTGCGATCTCCGCGGAAGAGGAAGACAGCCGCATCTACATGACCTTCGCCGAGGATCTGGCGGAGCGCTATCCGGAATCGGCCAAGCTCTTCGAGGAGATGGCCGAGGAGGAAAAAACCCATCGCCACATGCTGCTGGAGATGTACGAAAAGCGTTTCGGCCCAAATCTCCCGCCCATTCGCAGAGACAACGTCAAAGGATTTTTGCGCCGCCGTCCGATCTGGCTGACCAAGAATTTGTCGCTCGACACCATCCGCAAGGAAGCGGAGACGATGGAGTTCGAAGCCGAGCGGTTTTACATCAAGGCGGCGGAGCGAACCCAGGATGTCGGCGTCCGCCGGCTGCTCGGCGATCTCGCTGAGGCGGAAAAGGGCCACGAAACCCTCGCAACCAGACTGACCGATGAATTCCTCAAGCCCGATGTGCGCGCGGAGGAAGACAAGACCCGCCGGCGGGTGTTCGTTCTGCAATATGTGCAGCCGGGCCTTGCCGGATTGATGGACGGTTCGGTGTCGACGCTTGCCCCGTTGTTCGCCGCGGCCTTTGCGACGCATCAGAATTCGCAGACGTTTCTTGTGGGCCTCGCCGCCTCGATCGGCGCCGGCATCAGCATGGGGTTTGCGGAAGCGTTGTCGGACGACGGCTCGCTGACCGGACGCGGTTCGCCCTGGCTGCGCGGCGCGGCCAGCGGCGTGATGACGGCGCTCGGCGGTCTCGGGCACTCGATGCCGTATCTGGTGCCGGACTCCTGGGCCAATGCGTTCTGGATCGCGACCGCGATTGCGGGAATCGTGGTATTCTTCGAACTGTGGGCGATCGCCTACATTCGCGCGCGCTATATGGACACGCCATTCCTGCAGGCGGTGTTCCAAATCGTCCTCGGTGGTGTCATCGTGCTCGCGGTCGGGATTCTCATTGGTGCAGCCTAGCGGCGATGCTGAATCGATATTTGAAATACGGCAGGCTCAACGTGCTGGCCGGCGCGGCGCTCTCGATCGTGCTGGCGCAGCCGGCACGGGCCACTGACGAAATTCAGGTTTACAACGCCGGCATCGCGGCAGTCGGCCAATTCACGATCCAGCAGCACCTCAATTATGTCCCGCTCGGGCTCAAGGACCCGCCATTTCCCGGCGGTCTCGTCTCCAACCACAGCGTCAACGGCACGCCGGAATTTGCCTATGGCGTCACCGACTGGTGGGAGGTCGGCCTCTATCTGCCCTTCGCCGTGCAGGATCAGAAATTCCTGCCCGATGCGTTCAAGTTGCGGACCCTGTTCGTCTCGCCCAATGCCGACAAACGCGACTTCTTCTACGGCGTCAATCTGGAATTCAGCAACACGACGCCGAAATTCTCGCAGACAAGGTTTACGCTGGAGGTGCGGCCGATCATCGGCGTCCGCAACGCGGATTACGAATTCATCGTCAACCCGATCGTGGATGCCGGCTTTGGAAAGCTTGGCGAGCTGGACTTTGCGCCCGCCGCGCGTCTGGCGCGAAAGCTCGGCCCCGACACGTTTTTAGGCCTCGAATATTACGCGGACTTTGGCGAGATCGGGAACTTCCCGAAGCTTGCCGATCAGCAACACACCTTGTTCCTGGTTACGGACTTCAAGCTCGGCGTCTTCGATGTGGACTTCGGCGTCGGTTATGGACTGACACAATCATCCGATCGCTGGGTCATCAAAACGATCATCGGGTACGCGTTTCCGGTTCCTGGAAGCAATTCGAGCGCGGGCGAGCGAAGCGCTGGCGGACCCGTCAATCCGATGTCACACACCTCCACGCGATTCCTGCAACCCTGATGAACCGCCGCCTCGGCGCGCCACACCCGCGTCACGAAACGAAGAAATCCTGCCAACGTCGATGAAGGAAAACGCATGACCGATCGTCTGCAATACGGCATCACCGCGAAGGTGTTGCACTGGCTCGTCGTGGCGCTTTTGCTCGTGCAATACCTGATCGGCTGGCTGATGCCGGATGTTCATGCGGGCCCACCCGGCGCGCCCATGACGTTCCATATCTCGCTCGGCATCGTCATCCTGACGCTCATCGTTCTGCGGTTCGCCTGGCGGCTTACCCACCCCGTGGCACCGGAGAGTTCGCTTCCTCCCTGGCAGCGGCTGACCTCCGAAGTCGTGCACTGGGCGCTCTATCTGCTGGTGTTGGCAACGACCGTCACCGGTTGGCTGTTCGCTTCGTTTCGCGGCTGGTCGATTTCATTCTTTTATCTCGTTCCGCTGCCGATGCTGGCTTCGAAAAGCGAGGCGAACGTGAAGGCATTGGACGGCTGGCATCAGGCGATGGAATGGACGCTGCTGGTGTTGATCGGCATTCATGTGGCGGCGGCGATAGCCCACATCTTCATCTACCGCGACCGTATCATGCAACGGATGCTGCCGGGATAGCCGCCTCTCTTTCGCGCGAAGGCTTGCCGGTCGGCGTCCAGATCGTCGGCCCGTGGCTGGAGGACCGCAGGCCCTTGAAGCTGGCCGAACTGATCGAGCGCGAATTCGGTGGCTTTGTGCCACCGCCGGAGTTTCATGATTGAACTTCGTCATTCCGGGGCGAGGCGAAGCCTCGAACCCGGAATCTTGTGCCGTATGACTTCGAGATTCCGGGTTCGTTTCGCTTCGCTCACGCCCCGGAATGACGTTACACGTCGAACACCATCACGCGCCGTCTTGCCAAACTTCACGCCGCGACAAGCAACTCGCCAACCTCGGCCATACCGACGGCGCGCTCGCCGAGCAGAAGGTCGGCGATGGCACGCTGCGTCGCATTGTCCGCGAGGTGGAAGGGATCGCTTGCGGACAGGCGGTGATCGATCACCGTGCGTGAGAGCAGGAGCCGGCGGGCATCGCCCCGCATCTCATGGATGCGCCCGGCTTCCCACGAAAGCTGAACCGCGCTTGCGACGTGATAAAGCAGGCTGGTGGCGCGCCGCGCGTCGGCTTCGTGGTCACCGCGCCCGGCCACCTCGCGCGCAAAACCGACGGCGCGATCGGTGAGCGCGCGCAGGCGATCGCGAAAAGCGCCCGGCATCTTGGTGCTGTCATCGAGACGGGCATGCAGGTCGGCGGCAAGTGCGGCGTCGGCGCCATGGCGGCCGACCGCCCGTTGCAATGCGTCGATGGCGACGATGTTGCCGGTGCCTTCCCAGATCGAGCCGAGATGGGCGTCGCGCAACAGCCTGCTCGTCGCAAATTCCTCGATGTAGCCGATGCCGCCGCGCATCTCCAGCGCGTCGCCGCAGACCTTGCGGGCATCGCGCGTGGCGCGGAATTTCAAAGTCGGCGTCAGGATGCGCAACAGCGCTGCGGCATCCTGGCTGCCGGCCTCGGCGCGGTCGAGCGCGTCGGCGGTTAGAAAGCTCATCGACAGCGCCTGCTCGGTGGCGAGCATGATCTTCATCAATTGCCGGCGCGCCAGCGGCAAATCGATGATGCGGCTTCCGAACACCACGCGGTTTTTCGCCACCGTCATCGCGTCGTGATGGGCGCGCCGCATCAGCGCGGTGGATTTGACGCCGTTGGAGAGCCGCGATGAATTCACCATTTCGGCCATCTGCACGAAGCCGCGATCGAGCCGCCCGACGGCGTAGGCGACCGCGCCTTCGAGCTTGATCTCGCCCGAGGCCATCGAGCGGGTGCCGAGCTTGTCCTTCAGGCGGACGATCCGGTAGTGGTTGGGCGAGCCATCGTCGAGCTTCCGCGGCATTAGAAACAGGCCGACGCCGCGCGTGCCGGGACCTGCGCCTTGCGGCCGGGCCAGCAGCATCACCACCTCGGCGTCCGCATTGGAGCAGAACCATTTCTCGCCCGACAAAAGCCAGTGATCGCCTTCCTGCACGGCGGTCGTGGTGAGCGTGCCGACGTCGGACCCGCCCTCCTTTTCGGTCATGAACTGACCGCCCTGGGTCAGCCTGTTCATGTCGGTCTGCGTGAGGCCGTCCAGGTATCTCGCCTTCAACGCCTCGCTGCCGAAATTCGCGAGCAGCTTGGCGCAGCCATCGGTGACATTGATCGGACAACCCAGGCCGAACTCGGCCTGGTTAAACAGAAACGTGAAGGCGTGCTTGGCAACGACAGGGTATTTGTCCGGCCAGCCCAGAATGCCCTTGCGAAGCGACATCGCATGAATGCCGAACTCGCCGAACGCGGCGCGCTCGAGCTCGCGATAGGCCGGATGGTATTCGATCCACTGGACGTCACGGCCGAAGCGGTCGCGCTGGTGCAATACCGGCACGTGCCGGTCGGCGAGCCGGGCACATTCGTCGAGATGACCGCCCGCGAGCGCGCCCAGCCGGTCGAGATGCGGCTCGATATGACGGAACAACGCGTCGGGAAGATGGATGCGAAGCAGATCCGTCAGCGCCGGATCGGCACGGTAAAAATTCATACCCGAGGTGTCGGGGGCAAGCAGTCCCGGCCGATCGGCGGAATTTGCAATGCGATCATGCTTGAGTGGCTGCATTGAATTCCCTTGTTCGTTTCCTCATCTGTTGGGTGGGATTTATCGCACATCAAATGCCGGAATGTCGCCCACCCCGGCTAAGGCCATGACGCAATTTTCGTTACAAGACCACCTCCCAAAGCTAAGACCAAGCCTAAGACCAAGCCCATCCCCGACAGATCAAGGAAACCTCCCATGGAAACGCCAAAATACAGGAATGCCCTTATCGTCGGCGCCGGCGAGGGCCTGAGCGCGTCGCTGGCGCGGCTGTTTGCCCGCGAAGGCATCGGCGTCGCGCTGGCAGCGCGCAAAATCGAAAAGCTCGGCGCGCTCTGCACGGAGACCGGCGCGCGGGCCTTTGCCTGCAATGCCACGGATCATGACGAGGTCGAGCGTCTGTTCGGCCTGGTCGAGCGCGAGATCGGGTCACCCGATGTGGTTGTCTACAATGCCAGCGGGCGGGCGCGCGGTGCTTTCGTCAACCTGGTGCCGGCTGACGTCGCCCAGGCGATCGCGGTGAGCGCGTTCGGCGGCTTCCTGGTGGCCCAGCAGGCGGCGAAGCGGATGCTGCCAAACAAACACGGCGCCATCCTGTTCACCGGAGCGTCCGCGAGCGTCAAGGGCTATCCGCAATCCGCGCCGTTCGCGATGGGCAAATTCGCGCTGCGCGGCCTCGCCCAGAGCATGGCGCGCGAATTGTCGCCGCAGGGCATTCACGTCGCGCATTTCGTGATCGACGGCGGCATTCGCAGCGCAGGCCGCGCCGAGCCCGCCGACCGGCCGGATTCGATGCTCGATCCCGACGCCATTGCCTTGAGCTATTGGAACGTGTTGCAGCAGCCGCGCAGCGCCTGGACCTGGGAACTGGAATTGCGGCCGTGGGTCGAGGGGTTTTGAGAGTTCTCAGTCATTCCGGGGCGATGCGACAGAGCCGAGTCGGCAAAGCTATCGGCGTTTCGGCAATGGCTGATCGCCTCGGTCCAGGCCGGCGCGGGAATCAACTAGGCGCTGCCGCCGCTGATAGTGATGCCGCCCGGGGCGCACCGACCCCGCCGCGAGGAACCCCACCCCCGCGTTTTCCGGTTGGTCATGCCGCCATGACGTGGCAGAAGAATACAAAGTAACTGCCTCGGCCGGCGCAGAAAGGCTGCGCCAGGCGCGGGACAACAGGGAGCATTTCATAATGTCGCATTCGACCAGTTCGCCGCATCCCCAGATCAAGTCGCGAATTGGCGCCATTCTCCGGTCGACCAGCGGCAATTTCCTCGAGCAGTTCGATTTCTTCCTGTTCGGCTTTTATGCGCCCTATATCGCCAAGGCGTTCTTTCCATCCGAGAACGAGACCGCCGCGCTGCTCAACACTTTCGGCGTTTTCTGGCTGGGCGCCTTGATGCGCCCAGTCGGCGCGATCGTGCTCGGCGCCTATATCGACCGGATCGGCCGCCGCAAGGGTCTGATCGTCACGTTGGCGATCATGGCGATCGGCACGGTGACGATTGCGGTGTGTCCCGCCTATGCCAGCATCGGCGTTGCCGCGCCAATCATCGTTTTGATCGGCCGCTTGCTGCAGGGCTTTTCCGCCGGCGTCGAACTCGGCGGCGTGTCGGTCTATCTGGCCGAGATAGCGACCCCCGGCAACAGGGGTTTCTATACCTCGTTCCAATCCTCCAGCCAGCAGGTCGCGATCTTCGTCGCCGCGATCATCGGATATATCCTCAATCAAGCCTTGACGGGCGATACCATCGCATTCCTTGGGGGACTTGAATTCGCCAAATGGCGAATTCCTTTCTTCGTCGGCTGTCTCATCATTCCCTTCATCTTCCTCTTGCGCCGAACGCTGGAAGAAACGCCGGAATTCCTGGCGATGAAGAAACATCCGTCCACATCGGAGGTCTTCCGCTCGGCCGCGGCGAACTGGAAAATCATCGTGCTTGGCATGATGGTGGCGGTTCTGACCACCACGACCTTCTACTTCGTCACCGTCTATACGCCGACGTTCGGCAGGAGCGTGCTGAAGCTTTCCTCGCAGGACGCCCTTCTCGTCACCCTTCTGGTCGCGATAACCAATTTCATCTGGAATCCGGTCGGAGGCGCGGTGTCCGACCGTCTCGGCCGAAAGCCGGTGCTGCTGACGATCGCGTGCCTGTCGCTGGTGACCGCCTATCCCGCGCTGCATTGGCTGGTCGCGGAGCCCACCTTCGGCAAGATGCTCGCGGTCGAAATGATGTTCTCGTTCTATTTCGGCGTTTACAGCGGGACCATGCTGGGCGCGCTGGTCGAAGTGGTGCCCCAGCATGTGCGCACCACCTGTTTCTCGCTGGCTTTCGCGCTGGCCGCGGGCCTGTTCGGAACGTTCACGCCCTTCGCAGCAACCTGGCTGATCGATCACACCGGCGACAAGGCCTCCCCCGGCTTCTGGCTGATGTGCGCCGCCTCGCTCGGCATTATCGCCGCGCTCGCGATCTATCGTGGCGGCAAGGCCACCGCCACGCGGGAGGCCGTCGCCGCCTGAGGCCTCAGTCATGTCCGGGCAGCGGATCGGCCTGAGCGGATGCCGGTTTTGATTTCCATGCAAACCAGATAACAACACGGCATGGTCGATTTAGCCTGTAAATACGATGTGCTGGTGATCGGCGGCGGCAACGCCGCGCTGTGCGCCGCGATCAGCGCGCGGCGGGCCGGCGCATCAGTGCTGGTGCTGGAGGGCGCACCGAAATTCTATCGCGGCGGCAACACCCGCCACACCCGCAATATGCGCTGCGCCCATGATGCGGCGACCGAAATCCTCACCGGGCCCTATACCGAAGAGGAGTTCTGGGAAGATCTGCTTCGCGTCACTGGCGGCCAGACCGACGAGGAGCTGGCGCGCCACATGATCGCCGAGTCCAAGGACATATTGGGCTGGATCGTCGAACAGGGCGTGCGCTGGCAGCCGTCGCTGGGCGGCACGCTCAGTCTGGGACGGACCAACTCGTTCTTCCTGGGCGGCGGCCGGGCGATGCTGAACGCGCTGTACCTCACCGCCGAACGGCTCGGGGTCGAAATTCTCTACGACGCCGAAGTCCTCGACCTGGAAATCGCCGATGGCATGTTTCTTTCCGCCGCGCTCAAACAGGGCAATGGCAACGCCACCATTACCGCTTCGACCCTTGTCGCCGCCGCCGGCGGTTTCGAAGCCAACATCGAATGGCTCAAGCAATATTGGGGCGAGGCCGCCGACAATTTCCTGATCCGCGGCACGCCCTACAATCGCGGCTCGATCCTGAAGATGCTGCTCGCCAAGGGCGTGCAGGAAGTCGGCGATCCCACACAATGTCATGCGGTCGCGATCGACGCGCGCGCGCCGAAATTCGATGGCGGCATCATCACAAGACATGATTCCGTGGTGTTCGGCATCGTCGTCAACAAGCACGCCCAGCGCTTCTACGACGAGGGCGAGGATATCTGGCCAAAGCGTTACGCCATCTGGGGACGGCTGGTGGCAGCCCAACCCGACCAGATCGCCTACATCATCTTCGACGCAAGTTCGCGCAACAGTTTCATGCCGACGCTGTTTCCGCCGATCGAAGCCGGCAGCATCGCCGGCCTGGCCACCAAGTTAGAGCTCGATCCCGCCGCGCTGGAAAAAACCACCGCCGACTTCAATGCGGCCGTGCGGCCCGGCACCTTCGATCACACTATCCTGGACGACTGCCGCACCGAAGGGCTGACGCCGCCGAAGACCCATTGGGCGCGGCGAATCGAGACATCGCCCTATTATGCCTACCCGGTGCGGCCCGGTATCACCTTCACCTATCTCGGCACCCGCGTGAACAAACAGGCGCGCATGCTGATGAAGGATGGCAAACCCGCTGCCAATATGTTCGCGGCCGGCGAGATCATGGCCGGCAATGTGCTCGGCAAGGGCTACGCGGCCGGCATGGGGATGACCATCGGCAGCGTGTTCGGGCGGATCGCGGGAGGGGAAGCTGCGAAAAATGCGCGGAATTAGAACAGAACTTCAGTCACCTCGCCCCGCTTGCGGGGAGAGGTCGGATTGCAGGGCAATCCGGGTGAGGGGGATTATCCGCGAGCGCAGTGCGTGGAAAGTCCCCCTCACCCCGACCCTCTCCCCGCAAGCGGGGCGAGGGAGAAAAGAGGGAGGAGCCATGTCACGCTTTGCGATTGCTGCGGCTGCGGCCGCGCTGACCTCCCACAGGCCGGCATCAAGGGCAATTCGCACATGATCATGATGGACAAGAACAATGCCGAGGTCGCCGGCCTGATCCAGAAATGGCTCGAAGGCAAGGGCCTGACGAAGTAGCCGTAGCGTTTTCAAGCGAAAGCCTGCTCCGGACTTGATCCGGGGTGGGTACCGGTTCGCGTCAGGAAAACGCGTCAAACAAAGAGAAAACAGCGCAACATGCACGGAACCCAAATCCTCGAGGAAGCCGACCGCCTGATGACGGTCTGCAATTCCTGCCGCTACTGCGAGGGTCTCTGCGCGGTATTTCCGGCGATGGAGATGCGCCGCTCGTTTTCCGACGGCGACCTCAATTATCTCGCCAATCTGTGCCATGCCTGCGGCGCCTGTTACACCGACTGTCAATTCTCGCCGCCGCACGAATTCAACGTCAACGTGCCGAAGACATTGGCCGTCGCGCGCGCCAATTCCTGGGCCGCCTATGCCTGGCCGCACGCCTTCTCCGGCCTGTTCGCGCGCAACGGCCTTGCCATCAGCCTCATCGCCGCCCTCAGCGTCGCCGCGTTCATTTTCGGTTTTGCCGCTGTTACCGACCACAAGGTGCTGGTCGGTGTCCATACCGGGCCGGGCGCGTTCTACGCGCTGATGCCGCACAATGTGATGGCCGCCTTGTTCGGCGTGGCGTTTCTCTATGCGATGACATCGCTGGCGATGGGCGTGCGCGCGTTCTGGCGCGATATCGGCGAGCCGGTCGGCATGAGTGTCGAGCCGGGCTCGCTCTGGCAGGCGATGAAGGACGCCGGGCAATTGCGCTATCTCGACGGCGGCGGCGTCGGCTGCTTCAACGAGGATGAGCGCCCCACCGACCATCGCAAGATTTATCACCACCTGACGTTCTACGGCTTCCTGCTATGTTTCGCGGCCACTTCAGTGGCGACGCTGTATCACTACCTCTTGGCGCGCGAGGCGCCCTACCCGTGGTGGGACCTGCCGGTGGTGCTGGGTACGCTTGGCGGCATCGGGCTGTTGATCGGGCCCGCGGGGCTGCTCGCGGAGAAATTCAAGCGCGATCCGGCGCTGGTCGACGACAAGCGCACCGGCATGGACGTCGCCTTCATCGTCATGCTGTTCCTGACCAGTTTTACAGGCCTCGCGCTTTTGGTCTGGCGCGACACGCCAGCGATGGGACCGTTACTGGCGCTGCATCTCGGCGTGGTGTTCGCGCTGTTCATCACTTTGCCCTATGGCAAGTTCGTGCACGGCCTCTATCGTTACGTCGCATTGGTGCGTTATGCGAGGGAACGGCGGATGATGGGGCATGTTTGATCCACCCAACGTCGTCATTCCGGGATGGTCCGAAGGACCAGACCTCAGATGCGCAATTGCGCATCTGGGAATCTCGAGGTTCTCCGATGTGCAATGGCACATCGTAGTTCGCGCTGTCGCGCGCCCCGGAACGACAGGGTGTCTACAAATCCACCACCACGTAATCGCTCTCCACCGCGACCTTGATGGTCTCCGCGACATATCGCCCCTTCACCACGCTTCGCGCCGGGCTCGACGCTGACGGGATAGGCCTTCGCGCAATCGCTTCCGATAGAGCCCTGTGCTAGAAAAGCGGGAACGCGGCGCAAGGGAGAGTTTCATGCTTCGGACCGGGATAGCGACTGTTGCGGCCACCTTGTGGCTCTCAGGAACAGCGTTCGCACAACAGCCGGCGGCGACGACGCCACCTCCTCCCGATTTCTCCAGGGTCGAGATCAAGACCACCGATCTCGGCGACAACATGTATATGCTGGAGGGCCAGGGCGGAAACATCACGGTGGCGGTAGCAAAGGACGGGATCATCATGGTGGACGGCCAGTACGCAGCCCTGCATGACAAGATCAAGGCCGCGATTTCCACGATCTCGAACCAGCCGATCAAATATCTCATCAACACGCATTTTCACGGCGACCATGTCGGCGGCAACGAGCCCTTCGCCAAGGACGGCGCCACGGTCGTCTCCGAAGTCAACGTCAAGAACAGGCTTGCGGCCGGGACGACCAACGGCCTCACGGGCGTCAAAACGCCGCCGGTATCGCCAGCGGCGCTGCCCGCGAAGAGCTATACCGGGGCTTTTCATATCAGGCTCAGGGGCCGCGTCGCCGACCTCAAGCATATCGAGAACGCGCATACCGACGGCGACACCTATGTCTGGTTCAAGACCGCGAACGTGCTGTCGACGGGCGACACCTTCACCAACGGCCGCTATCCCAATATCGATTTCGCCAATGGCGGCAACATCAAGGGGATGATCGCCGCAGCCGACGCCTATCTCAGGCTGACGAATGCCAAGACCCGAATCGTTCCGGGTCATGGGCCGCTCGCCGACAGGGCGGTGCTGACAGAATACCGCGCGATGCTGGTCACCGCGCGCGACCGGATGGCGAAGCTGGTGAAGGACGGCAAGAGCGAGGATGACGTGGTGGCGGCCAAGCCGTTCGCCGATCTCGACGCGAAGTGGGCGCCGACGGAACTCGCCAGCAAGAACTTTATCCGCGTGGTCTACCACTCGCTCGCCGACAAGCAAGACAGCGAGCGGCCGTCATTTCGAAAACTCTTCCGCAGGAGCTGAAAGTCAATGAAGGACCTCGCTGCGATCGCCGAGCAGATCGCCGTCAAACTGATTGCGCGGAAACAGACCATCGCAGTCGCCGAGTCCTCGACCGGCGGTCTGATTTCCGCAAGCCTGCTCGCGGTGCCCGGCGCGTCCGCGTATTTCCTGGGCTCGGCGGTGGTCTATACGCGCGATGCGCGGCGGATCCTGGTGGACATTCCCGATGAGGCGATGAAGGGAATCCGTTCGGCCTCGGAGCCCTACGCCAAATTGCTCGCGAGCCAGATCCGCCATCGCTTTTCGAGCGATTGGGGCTTGTCGGAAACCGGCGCCACTGGCCCTGCCGGCAACCGCTACGGCGACGCAGCCGGCCACAGCTGCATGGCCGTCGCGGGTCCCGAGATGTCCGCGATGACGCTGGAGACCGGCAGCGCCGACCGGCTCGGCAACATGCATGTATTCGCGTCCACGGCGCTCAATCTGCTGCTGCAGAATTTATCGCGGTGAATGGAGCTTTCACCCTCCCCTGGAGGGGTCGAGACGAGCGAAGCTCGCTCTCTGGGTCGACGCGAATGAAATGAGCGGCGGGGTGGGGTGACAGTCTCTCGTCTCGAACAGTGCTCGAGTTTGAAGCATCACCCCACCCCGTCTCGCATCTTGCTTCGCGCGATGCGAGCCGACCCTCCCCCTCCAGGGGAGGGTAAGAACGCACGATCTTCGTGTGAATTTCCCGATTCGATTTTCAAACAGCGGCGTCATTTGCAGACGCGGCCTCGCATTCCCGCGGCGCGAGGCGCCCGGGTTGTGCGTGAATCCTTCGCCCCGAATGAGGGCGTGGGGAATGCCGGGTGCCCGTTGCACCCGCAGCCGCGCGTGGTGTGTAGAAAGCACGCGCGTTAGTCACCACGGTCGCACCGGGATCACCCGGCATTCCCGCACGCGAATGGTTTTAACGGTTTATTTCGTGCTCTTGTGTCTGCAAAATCTGCCAGAATGTGCGAACGGGCGGCTTTGACCAGCCGCCCGTCGCTGGATCTGAGCCCGTGGTGCTCAAAGGCCGCAAGAGCCTGACGGGGAGCGAGGGACAGATCCGGTGTCTTCCTCAACCCGAACAGTTGCATGGGCTTAGAGCCCGAACCGAGCAAGGAAGGGAGTTGGATGATGACACAAAACGGTTTGGTTGTCGCCGGTATCGATATCGCCAAGGACAAGGCGGATGTGAGCATTCGCGCGCTGTCTCAACGGCAAACGTTCCCAAGCACCGCGGAGGGACGGCGGCAGTTGATCTCCTGGCTTCGCAAGCACAAGGTGACCAAGGCAGTGATGGAGGCAAGCGGGGGATATGAGCGCGGATGGGCCAGGGCGCTGCGCGAGAAGGATATCGAAGTTCGTATTGTTGACCCCAAGCGGGTGCGCCACTTCGCCCAGTCCGCTGGGCGACTGGCCAAGAATGACGTCATCGACGCTGACACGATCGCCTGGTTTGGCGAGATATTCGGCGAGGCGCCAAGCCAGGCCCACGATGCTGCGTGCGAGACGCTTCGACAGATGGTGAATGCGCGCCAGGGGTTGCTCGATATAAGGACCATGCTGGGCAACAAAGGCGAGCAGGATGTGCCGGAACCGGTGCAAAAAAGCCATGCGCGGCTGTTGAAGAACATAGCCGTCGAGCTCGCCAATCTCGAGGCGGCGATCACCGCCATGATCAAGGCCACGCCGCATTTTGCCAAGCGCGCCGAGATCATCGAGAGCGTGCCGGGGCTTGCCGGCACGACGTCTGCCGGCCTCATCGCAGCGATGCCGGAATTGGGCCAGGTGAGCAACGAGGCCATCTCCGCCTTGCTGGGCGTCGCGCCTTACGATGATGATAGCGGTAAACGGCGGGGCGAGCGCCAGATCAAGGGTGGACGCCGCAAGGTCCGCAATCTGTTCTACATGGCATGCCTGGGAGCGGCGACCCGGCACAACCCGGCGCTCAGGGCCTTCTATCGTCGCCTGATCGCCAAGGGCAAAAAGGCAAAGGTTGCGCTGGTCGCCTGCATGCGCAAGCTGATCGTCATTCTCAACATCATGATCGCCCGCGGCGAGAAATGGGATGCCAGTCGCTATGCGGTGGGCTAACGAGTGCGCCACGCTCGCGCTCGGCATTCGGCCGAGCGCTTGCAAAGCCCAACAGACCGGTGAGCGGATGGGGTCAAGGCCGGCAGCCGCCGGAGGCGGTGGCGCGCAGCGCCAGCCTTGAGGCCAGCCGATCACAGGTCTACGTCAACACAGTTGCTCCCCGGCGATCGGGCTTTCTTGTCACCGTCATCTCGCGAATATGGCACGTCCGCCCGGTCGGGCTCGCGCACCTCCGCGGGACTTGACGCCGGCGTCGAGGCGTCAGGACCACACGACTTCACCGTCCGCTTCAGCATCGTACGTCCGCGCGCTATGATCGCTCACGGAAACCCGCCCTGCGATTACGTCACGCGCCGACACTACAGCGTCCACCGCATCCCGCCCCAACGTTCGTGACGATGGCCAACGCCCCTCCTCGGGGACGGAACGGCGAGAGTTCTAAAGCTGATTTGGGTCGGCAGCGAAGCGAATTATTTTTGCAAAAAGGACTGGACAGATAATCACCAGCGTTCCGCTGATTTGCCCGACGGGCTGATTACAACTCCTGTTGCGTGCCGAACGGCCGCCTCCGGGCATTCGGGATATGTCATGCCGGGGTTGTAACCTCGGTTGTAAGCATCGAGTGCAATAATGGCGAAAACAAATCGCTCGAAGCAATCCAGCCCTTAGCATAGCGTCGCGATGGATTGCTTCGCGGAGCCTGTCATCGGGCGCGCATTCGCGCGACCCGTTGGCTCGCAATGACGGGCTCAAACAAGCGGGGACGCCAGGCGCCGTCACTTCTCCCTGAAAGCGCGCATCAGCTGATCGCTCAGCGGCTTGATCAGGTAGGACAGCAGGGTGCGGTCGCCGGTCTGCACGAAGGCTTCCACCGGCATGCCGGGGATCATTTTGACGTCTCCGAGACGGGCGACCTCTTCCGGCGGCATCGAGACGCGGATCGTGTAGTAGGACTGCCCGGTGCGCTGATCGGTGGTGACGTCGGGCGAGACGCGGGTGACGACGCCGTTCAATTCCGGCGTGGTGCGCTGGTTGAACGCCGACAGCCGCAGCAAGGTCTTCTGGCCGATCTGCAGCTTGTCGATATCCTGCGGATTGACCTTGGCCTCGACCTGAAGGTCGTCGGCCTGCGGGACGATCATCATGATGGCGTCGCCGGCGGTGATCACCCCGCCCACGGTATGCACCGTGGATTGCAGCACCATGCCGTCCTGCGGGGCGCGGATATCGACCCGCCGCAACTGGTCTTCGGCCGTGACCTTGCGCTCGACGAATTCGCCGATCTTGTCATTGGTCTCGCGCAGATCCTTGGAAACGTCGCTGACCATGTCCTTGTCGACCTGGATGATCTGCAGTTCGGTCTCGGTGA
Source organism: uncultured Alphaproteobacteria bacterium (assembly GCA_963753875.1). Lineage (GTDB taxonomy): Bacteria > Pseudomonadota > Alphaproteobacteria > Rhizobiales > Xanthobacteraceae > Bradyrhizobium. Next base: position 281,371 of record CAVWDY010000018.1, read on the forward strand.
TCTTGCCCTTGGCCTGGGCCCGCGAGGCAATGTATTGCGCGCGCTCGCCGGACAGCCGGGCCGCGTCGCGCTCGAGCGTGGTGAGCCGCGTCATTTGCACCAGATGCTTGTCGTAGAGATCGCGAACCCCGACCAGTTCCTTCTCCACCAGCGCGATTTCCTGGTCTTTCGCCTTCTCCTGCGCGGTGAGGCCGGCGATTTCCTCATTCAGCTGGGTGACGCGTTCGCGCAATTGCGCCTTCTGCCCGATCCTGCCATTGACGCGAACGTCGAACAGTTTGGTCTCGCTCGCCATGACGTTCTTGACATCGGGGTCATCGGCGCGGTCGAGCAGCATTTTGGGAAATTCGATCTTGTTGAGACCGCGTTGTTCGGCCTCCAGCCTTGCCGCCCGCGCCCACAGGCCATCGAGGTTCTTGGTGACGATCGCCAAGCTCGCCTTGGTGACGGTGTCGTCGAGCCGCACCACCACATCGCCGGCCTTGACGACATCGCCGTCGCGCGCACGCAACTCGCCGACGACGCCGCCGGTCGGATGCTGGACCTTCTTCACATTCAATTCGACGACGATCGATCCCGGCGCAATCAACGCGCCGGAGATTTGCGCCGTCGACGCCCAGCCGCCGAGCCCGCCGGCCAACACGACAACCACGGCCAGCCCGATGATCAGATGCAGCCGGATCGATTGGCGCGCGCCCTGCACTTCGTTGCCCGTCATGACTTGTTTGCCCGTCATGATTTGGAAACTCCGCCTTCGGAGACGATCTTGATCGGCGAAGGCGGCGCCACCCGCTGCTGCAACACCTGCCCCAGCACGGTTTCCTTGGGCCCGAAGGCCTGCATGCGGCCGTCCTTGAGAACCAGAATCTGATCGACCGCCTCGATCCCGATCGGCCGGTGCGCAACGACCACCACGATGGCGCCGCGCTCACGCGCCGCCCGGACGGCCCGCGTCAAGGCCTCGTCGCCTTCGGTATCGAGATTGGAGTTCGGCTCGTCGAGAACGATCAGGAAGGGGTCGCCATAGAGCGCCCTCGCCAGGGCCACGCGTTGCGCCTGACCGGCCGAGAGCGCGGCACCCTGCTCGCCGATCTGGGTGTCGTAGCCCTCGCGCATCTTGATGATCATTTCATGGACGCCCGCTTCCTTGGCGGCCGCGATGATGCTCTGGGAAGTGGCTTCGGGATCGAAACGGCAAATATTCTGGGCAACGGAGCCCGCGAACAATTCGACATCCTGCGGCAGATAGCCGACATGGCGGCCGAGCACGTCTGACGACCACTGATCGAGCGCCGCGCCATCGAGACATACTTTTCCGCGCGCCGGCTGCCAAACGCCGACCAGCGCGCGCACCAGCGAGGACTTGCCGGATCCGCTCGGCCCGATCACGCCCAGACCGTTTCCTGCCGCAAGTGTGAACGTCACGTCCTGCACGATGACTCTCTGATCGCCCGGGGGCACGATGCTGACCGCCTCGACCGAGAGGCGGCTCGACGGGTTTTGCAGCAAGGTCGGAACGGCGCGGGCCGGTAATGATTCGAGCAGCCGGTTGAGGCGGTGCCAGCTCTGGCGCGCGGCCACAAAACCCTTCCAGTGCGCGATGGCCAGATCGACCGGCGCCAGCGCCCGTGCGCTCAGGATCGAACCCGCGATGATAATGCCGGCGGTCGCTTCCTGATGGATCACGAGATAGGCGCCGACGGCGAGCACCGCCGATTGCAGCATCATCCGCATGACCTTGGCGGCGGCGCCGAGGCCTCCGGCGACGTCGCTGGCGCGCTGGTTGCCCGCGAGATAATTCTGGTTGGCTTCGCTCCAGCGCTTGTTCAGGCGTCCGGCCATTCCCATCGCGACCAGCACTTCAGCGTTGCGCCGGCTGGTGGCGGCCAGATCGTTGCGACGCGCGGCAAGACCCATCGCCTCGCGCGCCGGCGTGCGCGACAGGAACTCGGTCAGGATGGTGAGGGTCACCAGGATGACCGCGCCCACCAGCGCCGTCACGCCGATCAGGACATGGAAGGCAAAACAGATCGCCAGATAGAACGGCAGCCACGGCAGATCGAAGAACGCGCCCGGCCCCTGGCTGCCGAGGAACGAGCGAACATTGTCAAGATCGCGCAGCGGTTGAAGACCCTCATTGCGTCCGCCCACGATCAGCGGCAGGCGCACAACGGTATCGAAGACGCGGGCATTGAGGGCCTCATCGAGCGAGGTTCCGATCCGGCCGAGGATCCGTCCCCGGATCAGGTCGAGAACACCTTGCGCGATGTATAATCCGCCGGCGAGAATAATCAGGCCCACAAGGGTCGGGATGCTCCGGCTCGGAAGCACCCGGTCGTAGACCTCCAGCATGAACAGCGACCCGGTCAGATAGAGCAGGTTGATCATGCAACTCATGACGCCGACGCCGATGAATGCAGTGCGGCAGGCGCGCAGTGCTTCACCGAGTTCGGAACGCCGGACACCGGGAGCGGCTGCCATCTATGCTGATCTCTGTCTCTTCATGAGGGGCCGCGGCCCCCAATTCAAAAAGGGGGTGCGCGGCGGCAATATTACCGATTATTGTCGCGAACGTCTATTGAAGTCGGGTTAACCTAAACGCCACAGGCGCCTCGTGGCGGGCGCCAAAATAGGCCGCGTAGGCCCGGGACCATCGCCATCAGCCCGTCCGGGAACGCCGGGGATCAACGCGACGCGGCCCTGAGCGCGGCCTGGCCCGGTCGCCCGCCGGATTTGCGCCAATTGGCCAGCCCGAGGCGGAACTCGCGCCGACCCGAAGGCTCGGCCGCAGCGTCAGAAACGACCGCCGCTTCGAACCAGCCGCACAACCAGCAAGAGCAGGACGGCGCCGATCGCCGAATAGATGATTTCCGACACGAGGCCCGTGCCGATGGCAATGCCAAGCTTTGGAAACAGAAAGCTGGCGACCAGCGCGCCGGCGATACCGACGAGAATATCGCCGATGAGGCCAAAGCCGGTGCCGCGCACGATCTTTCCGGCCAGCCAGCCCGCGATCAGGCCAACGAATAAAATAACAAGAATGCCTTCGTTCGATATCCGCATAGAAAATCCCCCCGTTCGTGCGCGCCAATCCTCCGGCGCGGGGCGGAAACCTAGCCATAATATCCGGACGTGACTATTCTAATTTACCGGATTCCCGGTGCGGGCGAGTTTGCTGCGCGTCGAACAAACCGGCTTCAGTTTACTTCGCGGCGAACGCCTCGGCGCGCTCCGCCAGGATGCACCTCGCAATCCTGCCAGGCCCGATTTGCACGTTGGGCGGCATCTGCTCGAGGCAGCGGGCTTCGGCAAAACCGCATCGGGGTGCGAAGGAACAATTGGACGGCGCCTTGTCGAGCGAGGGTGGCGTCCCCGGTATGGTCTCCAGCCGCTGGCCCCGCTTGGCGCCATGGACGGTGGAGGCGAGTAACCCGCGCGCATAGGGATGGACAGGCGAACGCACGATCTGTCCGAGCGTGCCCTGCTCGACGATCTGGCCCGCATACATCACGGCCACGCGGTCGCAGATTTCGATGGCGACGCCGATATCGTGGGTCACGAAGATGACGGACATGCCGAACTCGCGCTGCAATTCGCGCAACAGGAGCAGGATCTGGATCTGCACCGTGGCATCGAGCGCCGTGGTCGGCTCGTCCGCGAGCAGGATTTTCGGCTTGCAGGCCAGCGCCAGCGCGATCATGGCGCGTTGCCGCATGCCGCCCGACATCTCGTGCGGATAGGCGTCCAGCCTTCGTTTGGCGGAGGGAATGCGCACCACTTCCAGCATCTCCAGCGCGCGCGCCATCGCCTCGCTCTGGCTCTTGCCTTCGTGGCGCATCACGGTTTCGGCGATCTGCCGGCCGATGGTGTAGACCGGGTCGAGCGCCAGCGCCGGCTCCTGGAAGATCATCGAAACGGTCTGGCCGCGGAACGCCGACAGTTCCTCGTCATCGAGCGCCAACACGTCGCGCCCGAGCACCCGAACGGTCCCTGCGATCTGCGCCCGCTTCTTCGGCAACAGCCGCATCAGCGCACGCAAGGTGACGCTCTTGCCGGAACCCGACTCCCCGAGCAGGCCCAGCACTTCCCCCTCGCCAAGGAAAAAACTGAGATCGTTCACGGCGTGCACGGTGCGCTCGCCGGAAAAGCGAATGTTGAGGTTACTTACTTCGACGAGATGGGTCATGGAAGCTGCGGCAGCCTTTGGTGGAAATCGGTCGCGCGCTGGAACGCCGCGCCGATCCGCAGCAGGGTGGCTTCATCGAACGAGCGGCCGACCAGCTGCATGCCGACGGGAAGACCGCCAGGGGTGAATCCGGCCGGGATCGAGAGGATGGCAAGCCGAGATAATTGATCGGGCGGGTAAACCGCGTCAGCCGCTGGATCACGGCTTCCGCATCCGGACCGTTACCGACATCGCTCTCGGCGATCGTGGGGGCTGCGACCGGCGCCACCGGGGCGATCATGACGTCGACACCGGAGACCGCCGCGAGGTGCGCGGCCAATGCCGGCCCGCGCCAGCGCATCGCTTCGAGATAGGACACGCCGGGTATCGCGAGCCCGTTCTGCAGCCGCATCAGCACCTGCGGGCCGTAATCCTGCGGGCGCTCGATCATCCAGCGCTTGTGGAAGGCGGCGGCTTCGACGGCGAGAACCAGCAGGCACGCCGCGGTGAGCTGGCGCTGGTCCGGCAGTTCGACCTGAATGACATTGGCGCCCTCGCGCCTGAGCACCGCGATCGTCGCGTCAAGAACGGCGGCGACTTCGGCATCGAGGTCGTCGACATAGAAGGCGGTGGGCACGCCGACGGTGAGGCCTTTGATCGATCCTGTCGTGGCCGCCGTGTAGTCCGGCAGCGGTCCTGCGACCGCGGTCGGATCGTCGGGGTCGGCGCCCGCCATCAGGCCCAGCAGGACCGCGCAATCCTCGGCGCTGCGCGCCAGCGGTCCGACGGTGTCGAGCGATTGCGACAACGGCATCGCGCCGGCGCGGCTGACCCGGCCGACGGTCGTCTTCAGCCCGGTGACGCCGCAGAAATGCGCCGGCATCCGGATCGAGCCGCCGGTGTCCGAGCCAAGCGCCGCAAACGTCAACCGCGCCGCGACCGCGGCGCCCGATCCCGACGACGAACCGCCGGTGATGCGATCGAGCGCGAAGGGATTATGCACCGGACCATAATGGGAGTTGTGGCCGGTCGGTCCATAGGCGAACTCGGCCATCTGCAGCGAGCCCAGGCGAATCGTGCCGGCATCCTTTAACCGCTGCAATGCGGTCGAGGTGGTCGTGGCGACGAAATCGCGGCGAATGCGCGAGCCGCAGGTCACCACCTTGCCGGCCTCGTAATACATGTCCTTGTGCGCCAACGGCACGCCGTGCAACACGCCGGGACGGGCGCCTTTCGCCAGCGCGGCGTCGGCGACGTCGGCTGCCTTTAGCGCGGCCTCCGCTTCGATCGCCATGAAGGCATTGAGATGGGGCTGCCATCGCGCGATCCTGTCGAGACAGGATTGCGTCGCCTCGCGCGAGGAGACGCGCTTGTCCGCGATCGCTTTGGCGACCGACGTCAACGACATCAAGGCCGGCTCGGTGCTCATCTGGCTGCCTTTCCGGTTTGCACGACGACGAAGCTCGACGGCTCGAGGTCGAACGGCAGCGTGCCGGCGACCGCGGCAAAGCCGTCGAAGGCTGGTCCGATGGAATTGGCAATGCGCGCGGCGACGTCGCCATCCACCGGCACGCCGGCAATTTCAGCCATCGCCTTGATCTCCTTGGCCGTGGGTCTTGTCATTCGGAATTTCTCCCCTTTGCGGCGCGAGGCTGTGACCTGAACCTGGTATCGCCATGTAGCAGGCCGCCTGATGGCCCATTTTATCGAGCGCGGTGAGTTTAGGTGTCGCCTTGGCGCAGAGCGGCTCTGCGAACGGGCAGCGGGTATGAAACCGGCACCCCGGCGGCGGATCGATCGGATTGGGCGGATCGCCCGATATCGGCGGCGTCTCCGTTCGGTGATCGGGATCGGCAGACGGCATCGCCGCGAGCAGCGCCCGCGTATAGGGATGTGCCGGGGCGTCCCACACCCGGTCCACCGGGCCAAGCTCGACCACTTCGCCGAGATACATCACCAATACGCGGTCGGAAATGTAACGCACGACGTTGAGATCATGGCTGATGAAGAGATAGGTCAGCCCGAACTCGCGCTTCAGATCGGCCAAAAGATTGAGCACCTGCGCCTCGACCGACTTGTCGAGCGCCGAGACCGCCTCATCGAGGATCACCAGGCGCGGCGACAGCGCCAGCGCGCGCGCAATATTGACGCGCTGGCGCTGCCCGCCGGAAATCTCGTGCGGATAGCGGTTGGCAAAGGTTTCCGGCCGCAAGCCCACCTTGCCGAGCAGCTCGCGTGCCAGCGCCCGCGCGCCGGCGTCCGCCATGCCGTGGACCTTGGGGCCGAAGGCGATCGATTCCTCGATCGTCAAACGCGGATTGAGCGAGGCGTAGCTGTCCTGGAACACCATCTGCATGCAGCGGCGAAGTTCGCGCAGCGACAGAGCGTGCCCGACCTGCATGCCGTCGTAGATGATTTCGCCGGCGTCGCGCTTCATCAGATGCATCAACAGCCGCGCGGTGGTCGACTTGCCGCAGCCGGATTCGCCGACGATGCCGACGGTTTCGCCCTTGGCGATCGAGAACGACACATCGTCGACCGCGCGCACCGTCTTGCGCGCGCTGAACAGATCGCCGCGCACCGGGAAATGTTTGGTCAGGCCATTGACCTGGAGCAGCGGCTGCGCGGCGCCGCCGCGATCCTCGACCGGCTCAAGCAGTTCGACTGACGGGGCGATCTGGTTCATCGCATCAGTTCCGGATGTCCATGGCGCTGCGCATGCCGTCGCTGAGCAGGTTGAAGCCGATCGATACCGCAAAGATCATGACGCCGGGCAATGCCGCCACCCACGGGTTGATGTAGATCGCGGTGCGCAGCGTGTTGAGCATCAGGCCCCATTCCGGTTCCGGCGGTTTTGTTCCGAGGCCGAGGAACGAAAGTCCGGCGGCCAAAATCATCGACACCGAGATCAGGCCGGTGGCGTAGACGAAAATCGGCCCCAGCACGTTGCCGAGCATGTGCACGCGCATGATGGTGAAGGGACCGGCGCCGGAGGCCCGCGCCGCCTCGACGAAATCCATGTTCCGCACGCCGGTCGTGACGCTCTCGGAAACGCGGGTGATTTGCGGGACGAAGACGATCGTCAGCGAAACGATGGAGTTGACGATACCCGCGCCCAGCGCTCCCGAAATCGCGATCGCCAGCAGCACCGAGGGGAAAGCGTAGAATACGTCGACCGTGCGCATGATCGCGGTGTTGATCCTGCCCCCGACATAGCCGGCGACCAGACCGAGCGATGTCCCGATCACGAAGGCGAAGATGACGGGAAGAATGCCGACGATCAGCGACAGCCGTCCGCCATAGATCAGCCGCGCCAGCATATCGCGGCCGAGTTCGTCGGTGCCGAGCGGATATCCCGCGGCGCCGATATGGCGCAGCCTTCGAATCATCGAGCCCTGATAGGGGTCGGCAAGCCCCAGCCACGGCGCGCAAAGGGCCGAGAGGAAAATCGCGACCAGAATAAGGGCGCAGACCATGCTGACCTTGTCGCGCAGGAGGCGCCGGCCGACCGTCGCCCAGTAGCCGCGCGCCTTGCTCGCGGGTGCCGCCTGGAGGGCCGCGTCTGCAATCGCGCTCATCGGCAGATCCTCATCGGTTCAGCTCCGCTTGATCCGCGGGTCGATCGAAGCCTGCGCGATATCGACCATCAGGTTCAGAAACACGAAGAACAAAGCCAGCACCAGGATCGTGCCCTGCAACAGCGGCAGGTCGCGCTGGAAAATCGCCGAATTGAGCAACAGCCCCGATCCCGGCCACGAGAACACGGTTTCGATCAGGATCGAGCCGCCGAGCATGTATCCGAGCTGAAGTCCCATCACGGCCATCGCGGTCGGCGCGGCGTTCTTGATGACGTGGCGGAAGACACCGGTTTCGCGCAAACCCTTGGCGCGCAAGGCCTCGACGAAATCCTGACTGAGGATGTCGCCGGTCAAGGCCCGCACGGTGCGGGTGACGATGCCCATGGGGATCACCGACGTAGTGATCGCCGGCAGGATCAGATAGCGGATGTGCTCCCAGTCCCATCCCCACGCGCCGGAACCGCCCGGACCGGCGCCGACGGCGGGCAGCCAGTTAAGCTGCACCGAGAAGACGATCACGAGAACCATGCCGAGCCAGTAATGCGGCACCGAGACGCCGGCGATCGCGATCGAGGTCGCAACCTTGTCGATCCAGGTGTCGCGGAAATAGCCGGCGATCAGGCCGAAGAACAATCCAAGCGTAAATCCGATCAACGCCGCCGCGATCGCCAATGTCACGGTGTTGCCGACCGCGCGCATGACTTCCGTCAGCACCGGACGCCCGGTCGCGATGGAATGACCGAGATCGCCATTGACCGCCTTCCACAGCCAAAGCCCGAACTGCACCGGCAGCGGACGGTCGAAGCCGTAGGCGATGCGCATTTGATTGGCGAGTTCCTGCGAGGCGTCGGCCGGCAGGATCGCAACCAGCGGGTCGCCCGGCGTGATGTGCACCAAGAGAAAGCACACCAGCGCCACGCTGACGACGATGGGGATCACATAGACGATGCGGCGGGCAACATAGACGAGCACGGAATTACCTTCGGGTTTCCTTCCTTCTCCCCTTGTGGGAGAAGGTGGCGAGAATGAGCGAAGCGAAATTTGAGCCGGATGAGGGGTCTGTCACCGCGGATAGAGACCCCTCACCCGCCCTCACTTCGTTCGGGCACCCTCTCCCACAAGGGGAGAGGGTAAAGCGAGGGCAGCCAAGGCCCAAGCGACCGCTACGGCGTCATTGAAATCGGCGAGAAGTCCACAAACCAGCTCTTCGGCTGCACGAAGCCCTTGACCTTCGGACTCATGGCGCGGGGCGCCACGTCATGGGCGACGTAGAGAAAGGCCGCGTCGTCGACGGAGGCCGCATGCAGCTCGGCCAGCGCCTGGTCCCGCGCGGCCGGATCGAAGGTCTGGCGCGCCTTCGTCACCAGCTCGTCGAATTTCGGGTTGTTGATGAAGCCCCAATTGTTCGACACCGGCGGCGCCATCGACGATTGCAGGAAGCGCACCATGGCAAAGAACGGATCCATCGCCGCGTAGGTCACGTTGGTGGCGTTGGCGCCGTTGGCGGAGGGATCCTTGGCGCCGCGCCGCCAGTTGGTGAACAGCGTGTTCCATTCGATGACGTCGAGCTGGACGTCGAAATAACATTCGGCCAGCGCCTGCTGCAGATACTCGTTCATCGGCAATGGCAGCATCTGACCCGATCCCGACGCCGAGGTCTGGACCTTGACCGTCAATTTCTTGTTCGGACCAAATCCGGCCTCCTGCATCAGCTTCTGCGCGGCGGGCTTGTCATACTTGATCTGGAAGGTCGGGTTTCCCCGCCAGGGATGACCCGGCTCGAAGGTGCCGGTCGCCGGCACCATCAGGCCGGCGAGCAGACCGTCCCTCAGGCCTTCGCGATCGACGCAGAGATTGGCGGCCTTGCGAACGCGGATGTCGTTCCAGGGCGAGCCTTCGACGCGCGAAAACTGCCACGGCCAGACGTGCGGCTCCTCGTTGGAATAGATCACAAAGCCGCGCTGCTTGATTTCAGCGACCGCATCCGGCGCGGGCGCTTCGATCCAGTCGACCTGGCCGGAGAGCAATGCCGCGGTGCGGGCATTCGCCTCGGGCATCGGCAGCAGCAACATCTTGTCGACTTTGGGAACGCGCGCCTTGTCCCAATAGTTTTCGTTCTTCACAAGCTCGAGCCGTTCGCGCGGCGTGAAGCTCGACATCTTCCACGGGCCGGTACCCGAAGCATCCTTCGCGAACGCGGCCCAGGCGGCTTGCGATTTCGCCTTGGCATCCGCGCCTTGGGCCGCGTCGAACAGCTTCTGCCATTTCGCCGGGCTCGCCATGAACAGATTGGTGAGGTTGATGGGCAGGAAACTGTCCGGCTCCTTGGTGGTCAATTCCACCGTCATGTCGTCGATCTTGCGGGCCGAGGCCAATGTCGGCATCCGCGACGCGGTCACGCCGACCTGGCTCGGATCGAACTGGGGTGCATCCTGCTTGAGCACCTTTTCGACATTCCAGACCACCGCGTCGGCGTTGAACGGCGAGCCATCATGGAACTTGACACCGGGGCGAAGCTTGAACGTCCACTTCTTCTTGTCGGCGTCATCGACGGCCCATTCGGTCGCGAGCCCGGGAATCATCACGCTCGCCTTCTCGGCGGACGACAGGTCCCACATCGTCAGCGCGTCATACATGGTGAGGCCGGTGAAACGGTTGCCCTCAAAGCCCTGATCGGGCTGCCCCAGCGTGCGCGGAATGTCGGCCGCGGTCATGCCGATGCGCAGGATCGTTTCGGCGCCGGCGATCCGCGGCTGGGTTACGACTGCGGCAATCGCCAGCAGCGCAGCTGTCGCCGCGGCCCTGCCTTTTCCAGATTTTCCACTCAACATCGCAGCCAATCCCCTCTCGAATTTCTCGATGACTATTTCTTATGCAATCTTATGCAACGGCTGTGCCAGCGGCGGCAATAGCTCGCCTGATTGTGATTGCCGTTTCAGCTCTTTGTCGCACCCCACGAGGAAAAGGTTGCAGATGCCTAATCTGGCATCAACCTTGCAGGTTATCCTCAAAGCCGCGTTGCGGTATTTTCCAGTGGAGCCTAGTTCATGCGCGTCCGGAATTCGATCCTTGCTGCCTTGGCCCTCGCTATCGGCGTCAGCCTGCCGGCTATTTCCGCGCGAGCCGAGACGGTGGTGCGATACGGGATTTCGATGGCGGATATTCCCTTGACGACGGGCCAGCCGGATCGCGGCGCGGGCGCCTATCAGTTCACCGCCTATACGATTTACGACCCGCTGGTGGCCTGGGAAATGGACGTGTCGGATCGGCCGGGCAAACTGGTCCCCGGCCTCGCCACCGAGTGGAAAGTCGACGACAAGGACAGGACCAAATGGCGGTTCACGCTCCGCAAGGGTGTCAAATTCCATGACGGCAGCGACTTCAATGCCGACGCGGTGATCTGGAACCTCGACAAGGTGCTGAACGACAAGGCCCCGCAATTCGACAAACGCCAGAGCGCGCAGGTCAAAACCCGCCTGCCCTCGGTCGCGGGCTACGCCAAGATCGACGACTCGACGGTTGAGATCACCACCAAGACCGTCGACTCGTTCTTCCCGTATCAGATGCTCTGGTTCCTGATCTCGAGTCCGGCGCAATACGAAAAACTCGGCAAGGACTGGGATAAGTTCGCAAGCCAGCCTTCAGGCACCGGGCCGTTCAAATTGACAAAACTGGTGCCGCGCGAACTCGCTGAATTGTCGAAGAATCCGGACTACTGGGACAAGAAACGGATCGCGAAAGTCGACAAGCTGGTCCTGATCCCGATGCCGGAAGCGCTGACCCGAACCAACGCGCTGCTCGCCGGGCAAGTCGATCTGATCGAAACGCCGGCGCCCGATGCGGTGCCGCAGCTGAAATCGGCGGGCATGCGGATCGTCGACAACATCACCCCGCATGTGTGGAACTATCATCTCAGCGTGCTGCCCGGTTCGCCCTGGACCGACGTGCGGCTGCGCAAGGCCCTCAATCTCGCGATCGATCGCGACGGAGTGGTTGGATTGATGAACGGTCTTGCAAAACCGGCCAAGGGTCAGGTCGACCCCTCGAGCCCGTGGTTCGGCAAGCCAAGTTTCGACATCAAATACGATCTCGCCGCGGCCAAGAAGCTCGTCGAGGAAGCCGGTTATTCGAAGGAAAAGCCGCTGAAGACCACCTTCATCATCGCGCAAGGCGGCACCGGGCAAATGCTGTCGCTGCCAATGAACGAATTCCTGCAGCAGAGCTTCAAGGAAATCGGCATCGATATCGACTTCAAGGTGGTCGAGCTCGAGACGCTCTACACGCACTGGCGCAAGGGCGCCGCGGATGAAATGAATGCCGGCATCACCGCCAACAACATCGCTTATGTGACCTCGGACCCGCTCTACGCGATCGTTCGCTTCTTCCACTCGGGCCAGATCGCGCCGGTAGGCGTTAACTGGGGCGGTTACAAGAATCCGAAGGTCGACGCATTGATCGACGAGGCCAAGCAAACATTCGATACCGCCAAGCAGGACGCGTTGCTGGCGCAGGCGCATGCCTTGATCGTCGATGACGCCGCGCTGGTATGGGTGGTGCACGATACCAATCCGCACGCGCTCTCCCCCAGGATCAAGAAATTCGTGCAGGCACAGCACTGGTTCCAGGATCTGACCACGATCGGCGTGGAGTGAAGATCGGCTGTCGTCCCGGCCGAGCGAGCCAACGGGTCGCGCGAACGCGCGCCCGTTGACAGGCTCCACGAGCGTGAGCGGGGACGACGGTCTTCGCCCTATTTCGTCAAGAGCGCATAAGCGCCGTTCCAGTCTTCCGGCGGCGGATTTTCCCGATAGGCGAGAATGCGCGCTTCATACAGATCATAGAGCAGCTCCAGCGCATCGGCGTCGTCGGTTTTGCGGCCGCGTTCGATCGCGGCCAGCGCGCCCTCCCAGTCGCGGCTGCGATAGCAGGCGAGCATCTCGATCGTCAGGTTGCGCAGGCGCTGAAAGCGGCCGGACTGAGCGGTATCCTCGCGGCCGGCGATGGCATAGATGACCTCCGGCTCCTTCTTGCCTTTGACCATGATGAAATCGAGCTCGAGAATCGCGAACTTGTCCTTGACCGCGAGCGCGGTCCTGGAGCCGGCGATGATCGGGAAGCCGTATTCCTTGGATTGTCCTTCCAGCCGCGACGCCAAATTGACGCTGTCGCCGAGCACCGAATAGTCGAAGCGCAGGTTGGAGCCCATATTGCCGACGACGCAGACCCCGGTGTTCAAGCCGACCCCGACATTGATCGGAATATAGCGGTAGCCGCCGTTCTGGGCCTCGATCTCGCGCTCCTTGTTGAGGGCGTCGATCCGCTCCAGCATGTCCAGCGCCGCCTCGCAGGCATTGATCTGATGCTCCTTGTCGTCGAGCGGCGCGTTCCAGAACGCCATGATGGCGTCGCCCATATATTTGTCGATGGTGCCCTTCCGCGCCAGGATCGCGTTGGTGAGCGGCGTCAGGAACCGGTTCATCAGCGCGGTCAGCCCCTGCGGATCGCTCTTGTAGGACTCCGAGATGGTGGTGAAACCCCTGACGTCGGAGAACATGATGGTCATCTCGCGCTCCTCGCCGCCGAGCACGAGCTTTTCCGGCGACTGCGCGAGTTGCTCGACCAATGCGGGCGAAAGGTACTGGCCGAACGCGGAGCGGATCTGCCGCCGCTGCGCCTGTTCCCTGACGAAGCTCGCGAAAATCAGGGTGAGATAGATCGCGGTGGTCGACAGCAGGGGATAAGTGAAGTCAACCAGCAGCCGGTGTTGCGTGTAGAAATACCAGGATGTACCGACCAGCGCCGTTGCAAACACGGCGCCGACGGCGGCAAGGGTGACCGCTCCGAGCTGCGGAGCGAACGCGATCACCAGAAGCCCAAGGATCAGGGCGGCAAAAAATTCAACCGCAATGCCGTAATTGGGTTGCGACAACACCGAGCGTGTCAGCGCGCTCTCCAGCACCTGGGCATGGATCTCAACGCCAGGCATTGCCGGCGAGACCGGTGTGGTCTTGATGTCATTGAGCCCGACCGCCGAGGTGCCGATGAGCACCAGCTTGCGTTCGATCATTTCGCGCGCGACCCTGCCTTCGAGGACATCGACCGCCGGGACATAGATCGAGGGGTCTTGGCGCGCAAAATGCACCCAGAGCTGGCCGTTCTTGTCGGTCGGAACCTGGAAGCCCTTGACGGCGACGCTGACGATGCCGGCCTTGTCCGCCTTGATGAGGATCGTATCGGTGCCGGTGACCACGCGCAGCATCTCGAAGGTCAGGGACGGCATGACGGCGCCTTGCGCCAGCATGACCATCGGCACGCGGCGGATAATGCCGTCGCGTTCGGGCTTGATCGTGAACAGGCCACGCCCGGCAGCTGCGCTTTCGAGAACGGGAACGTTGCGCAATAATCCCGGAAATTCGAACAGGAAACGCTGAGGCTCATCCCCGATCATTGCCAATCCCGTCTGCGGCAGCGATTTATCGAGTTCCGGATTGATCTGGGAAATGCCGGACTCGCCCAGCACCACGCGCGATCGCCTGACCGCATCGGCGAGGATCTGATCGTTGCTCGGTAGCGCCTTCAGCTTCTCGCGCGTCGCCTCGTCGAGATTGCGAAACGTCTCGGCCGCAACATCAGGATTGAGCCGGTCGGGTTCGGAAAACACGGCGTCGAAGGCGATCACGACGGCGCCGAGTTTTGTGAGATTGGTGACGAGATCGGCGATCCGCGTCCGCGGCCAGGGCCATTGGCCAAGCTTCGCCAGGCTCTTTTCATCGATGTCGACGATGGTGACCGGGCGCGCCGTCTTCACGCGCGGATCGAAGCGCTGGAAAGTATCGAAAGTCCTGACGCGAAGCTCCTCGATCGGCGCGAAGTCGGCGATACGCAATGCCGCAACGCCAATCAGCAGCGCAAGGCACACCAGCCTCGCATAGCCGAACTTCCGTCCAAACCAGCGCCGTATGATCTTGAACCGCTTCATTCTGTTCCGATATCACGACGTGCGGGATTGATCACGTCTCTTGTGCTTTTGAAGAGTCAGGCGGCTGGATTTGTGTGTGTGGACCACGGCCACACGAGACCGCGAACCGGCTCGTACCAGACTGTTCGGGTGAAGAAACGCGTCAGGCAAAGACCCGGGGCCCCGGTCTTGCTTCACCCGGGACCGCTCTAGACGATGTGGAAATCGCCGACGTGCAATTGCGCCTTGAGAATGCCTGCCAAGGTGATCGTGTCGTGCGCATCGATGGCGACGACCGAATTTCCGTGGCCGTCATCATGCGTGGCGTCAAAGGCGGCCTGCGCGCTCGCAAATATCGGGTTGCTGAACTGGAGCGTGTCGGTAGCCGGGTGGAAGTCCGTTACGATGGCATGACCGACGCCGGCGAAGTTGAAGGCAAAGTTGTCGCTGGGGGCAAGACCGGTCAAGGCCTGGTTGGGAGCGGTTGCGACGATCGTGCTGCTCGCGGCCGGGCCGGGATCCTGCATGACGATGCCTCCCACGGACTGACTGGCAGAAGCCGGCGGATCGACGATCAGAGTATGCCCGCTACCGTCGCTCTCAATAATAAAATTCGCCAGCTGGTAACTTCCCGCGAAGGTGAGGCTGTCAAGCGCTTGGCCATTCGCGTCGTACAGGGTTAGCGTCCCGGCACCGTTTCCGTTGTCCGTATAGGTGGTTTTATTTATCGCTACATCGGCAATGTTGACGTCGGTGAGGTTGATCAGATCCGAATTCGAGGTCGTCCCGTCCCCCGCAAAACCGACGATTTGCCCGGTGAAGGCCTTGGAATTGTCGAGCACGAGCTCGCCGGTGTTGCCGTTGCTATTGGTAAAGCTCACCGTCGCCGTGCTTGCCGCCGTGATGTCCAGCGTCTGACCGCTGTCGATCGTGACCATGCCGGATGGCGGCGGATCATCGAGGAGCGTCCCAGCGTTCGCGCCGGCCGCATCTGCTGCAAGCTCAAAGGAACCCGAAGAATTTCCGGAAACGTTGAGGGTGACATGATCAATGCCATTGCTAACGGTAACAACGCCGTCAGCAAAACTGACGTGCATATTACCTGCTCTAAACGCCAGATCCTTGAGATCGATGTGATTCTCCAAGTTTTCGTTAGAATTTTCCGTGAGGCCGACGATCGTTCCCTTGAAGTCATGGGAATCATCGAGGATGAGCGTGGCCGCGGTGGCTACCGTCCCGTGCGGCACGCCGAAGGTCACGGTCTGGCCGGAGGAAACCGAACCACCGATCTCGAGCTTGGCGTTGTTGAATATCTCGATCGATCCCGTTCCGGTAATATTGCCGGTGACGTTCACCAGTGCGGTGTTGCCGGCTTCGATTAGCCCGTTGTTCAGGACACTGTCATCGATCTGCAGCGTGTGGCCCGCCGAGGCCTCCAGGATACCTCCGGCATTGTTCGTAACCGTAAGGCTGCCTACGGTCCAATGGCTGCCTGCCGGGCCGGCGCTGGTGGGGGTATTGATGCCAGTATCAATGGTCAGCAGATGTGTCCCGGTGGCATCGATAGTGCCGTTGTTCACCAGCGTCAGAAGGGCGTCGCCAATCGTGCCGGCGCCGGTGATCGTGTCGGAATTGGTAAGCGTTGCCGCCAACCCGTCGCTGACGATCATGTTGTGGGTATTGTCGGTCAGCGTCACTTGGCCGCTGCCGTTGAGCAAGACGATGCCAGAAATTTCCAGCTGAGTGGTATCGCCTGAGGAGTTCAGTGCAATCGTGCCGCCATTGGCGATCGTACCCTTGAGGTCCAGCGCCGTAATGTCGGTCACCTTAACGGTCGTGCCACCGGCGATTGCAACATTGTTGAGTGTGTCGGCGCCGCTCACTGTCGCGATCGTGCCAGCCCCGCCCAGCGTACCGCCATTGATGGTGGCGTTCTCCAGGTCGAGCGTGCCGCTGGTGGCGTCGATCTCGCCTTTGTTGGTGATGATCCCGGTCAGGTCCAGCGTGCCGACCGCCGCCGTCACCTTGCTGCCGCTGGCGATGGTGACGCCGTTCAGCGTGCTGTCGGTATTGCCGGCCGCCGTCGCAATCGTCCCGGTACCGCCCAGCGTGCCGCCGTTGACGGTGGCGTTCTCCAGGTCGAGCGTGCCGGTGGCGCCGGCATCGATTTCACCGCCGGTGTTGGTGATGATCCCGGTCAGGTCCAGCGTGCCGACCGCCGCCATCACCTTGCTGCCGCTGGCGATGGTGACGCCGTTCAGCGTGCTGTCGGTATTGCCGGCCGCCGTCGCAATCGTCCCGGTACCGCCCAGCGTGCCGCCGTTGATGGTGGCGTTCTCCAGGTCGAGCGTGCCGCTGGTTGCGTCGATCTCGCCTTTGTTGGTGACGATCCCGGTCAGGTCCAGCGTGCCGACCGCCGCCGCCACCTTGCTGCCGCTGGCGATGGTGACGCCGTTCAGCGTGCTATCGGTGTTGCCGGCCGCCGTCGCGATCGTCCCGGTACCGCCCAGCGTGCCGCCGTTGACGGTGGCGTTCTCCAGGTCGAGCGTGCCGCTGGTGGCGTCGATCTCGCCTTTGTTGGTGATGATCCCGGTCAGGTCCAGCGTGCCGACCGCCGCCGTCACCTTGCTGCCGCTGGCAATGGTGACGCCGTTCAGCGTGCTGTCGGTATTGCCGGCCGCCGTCGCAATCGTCCCGGTACCGCCCAGCGTGCCGCCGTTGACGGTGGCGTTCTCCAGGTCGAGCGTGCCGGTGGCGCCGGCATCGATTTCACCGCCGGTGTTGGTGATGATCCCGGTCAGGTCCAGCGTGCCGACCGCCGCCGTCACCAGCGTGGCGGCCGCAATGGTGACGCCGTTCAGCGTGCTGTCGGTATTGCCGGCCGCCGTCGCGATCGTCCCGGTACCGCCCAGCGTGCCGCCGTTGATGGTGGCGTTCTCCAGGTCGAGCGTGCCGCTGGTGGCGTCGATCTCGCCTTTGTTGGTGATGATCCCGGTCAGGTCCAGCGTGCCGACCGCCGCCGTCACCTGCTGCCGCTGGCAATGGTGACGCCGTTCAGCGTGCTATCGGTATTGCCGGCCGCCGTCGCAATCGTCCCGGTACCGCCCAGCGTGCCGCCGTTGACGGTGGCGTTCTCCAGGTCGAGCGTGCCGCTGGTGGCGTCGATCTCGCCTTTGTTGGTGATGATCCCGGTCAGGTCCAGCGTGCCGACCGCCGCCGTCACCAGCGTGGCGGCCGCAATGGTGACGCCGTTCAGCGTGCTGTCGGTGTTGCCGGCCGCCGTCGCAATCGTCCCGGTACCGCCCAGCGTGCCGCCGTTGACGGTGGCGTTCTCCAGGTCGAGCGTGCCGCTGGTGGCGTCGATCTCGCCTTTGTTGGTGATGATCCCGGTCAGGTCCAGCGTGCCGACCGCCGCCGCCACCAGCGTGGCGGCCGCAATGGTGACGCCGTTCAGCGTGCTATCGGTGTTGCCGGCCGCCGTCGCGATCGTCCCGGTACCGCCCAGCGTGCCGCCGTTGACGGTGGCGTTCTCCAGGTCGAGCGTGCCGCTGGTGGCGTCGATCTCGCCTTTGTTGGTGACGATCCCGGTCAGGTCCAGCGTGCCGACCGCCGCCGCCACCTTGCTGCCGCTGGCGATGGTGACGCCGTTCAGCGTGCTGTCGGTGTTGCCGGCCGCCGTCGCAATCGTCCCGGTACCGCCCAGCGTGCCGCCATCGATCGTGGCGTCCGCCAGGTCGAGCGTCGATCCGTTGTCGACCGTCACGGTACCGCCGGTGTTGGTCACCGTCAGCGTGGTCAGCTTCAGCGTGGAGTCGTCGATCGCCTGCAATATCCCGGTGTTGATGACGGGATCGCTGGTGATGTCCAGTTCGCCGCCATTGGCCTCCAGCGTGCCGGAATTGGTCAGGGTCGGACCCGCGACCGGATCGATGGTCAGGGTACCGCTGGTCGACTCGATCAGGCCCGAATTGGTGATGCCGACATTGGTGATGAAGCTGGCGCCGGTCGAATCGAGCGTGCCGGAATTGCCGAGCGTGCCGCCATCGATCGTGGCGTCCGCCAGGTCGAGCGTCGATCCGTTGTCGACCGTCACGGTACCGCCGGTGTTGGTCACCGTCAGCGTGGTCAGCTTCAGCGTGGAGTCGTCGATCGCCTGCAATATCCCGGTGTTGATGACGGGATCGCTGGTGATGTCCAGTTCGCCGCCATTGGCCTCCAGCGTGCCGGAATTGGTCAGGGTCGGACCCGCGACCGGATCGATGGTCAGGGTACCGCTGGCCAACTCGATCAGGCCCGAATTGGTGATGCTGACATTGGTGATGAAGCTGGCGCCGGTCGAATCGAGCGTGCCGGAATTGCCGAGCGTGCCGCCATCGATCGTGGCGTCCGCCAGGTCGAGCGTCGATCCGTTGTCGACCGTCACGGTACCGCCGGTGTTGGTCACCGTCAGCGTGGTCAGCTTCAGCGTGGAGTCGTCGATCGCCTGCAATATCCCGGTGTTGATGACGGGATCGCTGGTGATGTCCAGTTCGCCGCCATTGGCCTCCAGCGTGCCGGAATTGGTCAGGGTCGGACCCGCGACCGGATCGATGGTCAGGGTACCGCTGGCCAACTCGATCAGGCCCGAATTGGTGATGCTGACATTGGTGATGAAGCTGGCGCCGGTTGAATCCATCACGCCGAAAACGTTGAGCGTACCGCCATTGACGGTGGCGTTCTCCAGGTCGAGCGTCCCGCTGGTGGCGTCGATCTCGCCATTGTTGGTGATGATCCCGGTCAGGTCCAGCGTGCCCACCGCCGCCGTCACCTTGCTGCCGCTGGCGATGGTGACGCCGTTCAGCGTGCTGTCGGTGTTGCCGGACGCCGTCGCAATCGTGCCGGTGCCACCGAGCGTACCGCCATTGATAGTGGCGTTCTCCAGGTCGAGCGTGCCGGTGGCGATGATGGTGCCGCTATAGATGGCGGCGCCGTTCAGCGTCAGCATGTCGCCGTCATCGACCTGGATGATGCTGCTGGTGTCAAGGTCGGTAAAGATCGTCCCGTTCACCGTGACGTTGTCCAGCGTCAGCGTCACTCCGCTTTCGACCGTCACCTCGCCATTGTTGAGGATGGCGTTGACCGTGGTGGGACCGTCCCCGTTGTCGGCGGTGATACCGTTGATGGAGCTGTCGCCAGTAACGTCAATCGTGCCGCCAGCGCCATCGGACGTGCCGTCATTGACGATGCCGCCATTGATAGCGACATGTGACAGCGCCAACGTGTTGCTGTCGTCGATTGTCAGACTGTTATTGTTCGTAACCGTGACGTGATCGAGGGTCGCACCGCCTGTCCCGATCTCGACGGCGCCCTCAATGCTGCTTATCGGGAATCCAACGTGAATCAGCAAGGTGCCGCCGGTCACCGTCGTGCCGCCATCGAGCACAAGCGAAATGATAGTGGTCCCAGCCCCGGGTGAATCTACCTGGATGGTTCCCGAATTCATCACATCGACGCCGTTCAACGTGGCGCCGGTGCCCGTCACCGCATTCTCGATGTCAAGCGTCGCCCCTTTGGCGATCGACATCGCGCCACCATTCACTGCCACTCCACTCTCGAGCGTGACGGCTCCGCCGATATCGATCGTGCCGTTGTCGGTGACGGTTCCGCCACTAATGGTTGCGCTGTTCAGCTTCAGCGTATCGCCGCTGTCGACCTGGATGGTGCTGCTGGTGGCGAGACCGGTAAAGGCGGTGCCGTTCACCGTGACATTGTCCAGCGTCAGCGTCGCCCCGCTCTCGATCGTCACCCGGCCATTGTTCAGGGTTGCGTTGCTGTCGATCCTGGCCGCGTCTTTGACATCGATGATGGCGGTGCCGTCATTGATAGTGCCACCATCGATGGTGGCGCCGCCCTCGAGCGTCAGCGTCGTGCCTACACCGATCTGGAGAATCGCGCCGCCGGCGGTGTCGGTGAAGGTGGTCCCGTTCACCGTGACGTTGTCCAGCGTCAGCGTCACATCGCTCTCGACCGTCACCTCGCCGTTGTTCAGCAGGGCATTGGTCGCGGTGCCGTTGATCGAGCTGTCGGCGGTGACGTCGATGGCGCCGTTGTCGTTGACGGCGCCGCCATTGATGGCGACGCCGTTCAGCGTCAGCGTGTCGCCGATGTCGACCTGGATGGTGCTGCTGGTGGCGACATCGGTAAAGGTCGTCCCGTTCACCGTGACGTTGTCCAGCGTCAGCGTCGCCCCGCTCTCGACCGTCACCCCGCCGTTGTCGAGAATCGCGTTGACCGTGGTAGGGCCGTCCCCGTTGTCGGTGGTGGTGCCGTTGATGGAGCTATTGCCAATGACGTCGATGGTGCCGCTGGCGCCGTCGGCCGTGCCGTCATTGATGGTACCGCCATTGATGGCGACGCCGTTCAGCGTCAGCGTGTTGCCGTCATCGACCTGGATGATGCTGCTGGTGTCAAGGTCGGTAAAGGTCGTCCCGTTCACCGTGACGTTGTCCAGCGTCAGCGTCGCCCCGCTCTCGACCGTCACCCCGCCATTGTTCAGGGTCGCGTTGCTGTCGATCCTGGCCGCGTCTTTGACGTCGATGCTGCCGGTGCCGTCTTCTGTGCCGTCATTGATGGTGCCGCCATCGATGGTGGCGCCGCCCTTGAGCGTCAGCGTCGTATCGTCGTCGATCTGGAGGACTGCGCCGGCGGCGGTGTCGATGAAGGTGGTCCCGTTCACCGTGACGTTATCCAACGTCAGCGTCACTCCGCTTTCGACCGTCACCCCGCCATTGTTCAGCAGGGCGTTGGTTTCGGTGCCGTTGATCGAACTGTCGGCGGTGACGTCGATGGCGCCGTTGTCGTTGACGGTGCCGCCATTGATGGCGACGCCGTTCAGCGTCAGCGTGTCGCCGATGTCGACCTGGATGGTGCTGCTGGTGGCGACATCGGTAAAGGTCGTCCCGTTCACCGTGACGTTGTCCAGCGTCAGCGTCGCCCCGCTCTCGACCGTCACCGCGCCATTGTTCAGGGTCGCGTTGCTGTCGATCCTGGCCGCGTCTTTGACGTCGATGCTGCCGGTGCCGTCTTCTGTGCCGTCATTGATGGTGCCGCCATCGATGGTGGCGCCGCCCTTGAGCGTCAGCGTCGTATCGTCGTCGATCTGGAGGATCGCACCGGCGGCGGTGTCGATGAAGGTGGTCCCGTTCACCGTGACGTTATCCAGCGTCAGCGTCACTCCGCTCTCGACCATCACCCCGCCATTGTTCAGCAGGGCGTTGGTTTCGGTGCCGTTGATCGAGCTGTCGGCGGTGACATCGACGGGACCATTGTCGTTGACAGTGCCGCCATCGATGGCGGCGCCGTTCAACTTCAGCGTGGTGCCGCCGTCCACCTGGATGATGCCGCCGGAATTGGCGATATCGACCTGAACATTGAGCGTGCCGCCAGCGATCTCGATCGTCCCGGAATTCGAAACGCTGCTTTGATCTTTGAAATCGCCGCCCTGGCCAAGCGTAATGAGGCCGGAATTCAGTATCGAGCTCTGATTTAGAAGCTCTATTTGGCCGCCGACACTAACGGTGCCCGACTCCAGATTATTCAGCACGCCATCGTTAAAAATGGTCAGCGTCTCGCCGATCGCCAGGGTGCTGTGATTGATCACCTGACCGCCGGTCGTATTGTTGGCGTTTAATGTCAGAGTTCGCGCAGCCGCCGGCGTCTCAATTTTCACGTCGTAGAGGCCGCTGCCGCCAGGAATATGTTCGGCGGGAATAATAGCATCATCAGCTGCCGTAGGAACCGTGCCGGAATTCCAGTTCGACCCGACGCTCCATAAATCTCCGGTTGGATGAATCCACTCAACGACGCTGGGACCATTGATCGTTATCGTGAACGGGGCTTCGGCTTGCTGTTCGAACGGCAGAAAATTGTTGTTGACGACCGCGTCGTAATTCAACGTCAGTGTCTCGCCGGCGGTCAGGAAGTTGAAAGCGCTGTCGGCGACACTGTAAGTCCAGGTCGCGGTTCCATTGTTATTGTTGCCGGGACCGGGGGTCACCACAAGCTGGGCTTCTACCGCCGCAATTTGCTGAGACGTCAGGGTCGCTGTGATGTCGTTGTGTTGAGCGTCCAGGAGTTTCAACGAAACAAAATGCGTGGTCACCGTCGGACGATCACCGGCGTTGATGTCGGTAAAACGGATCGGGCCGAACACGGTATCGACCCCGGTGCTCTTCGCCGTGCCGGTATGCACGGTAAAGGACTTCCCGGAAGCGACAACCTGCGGCGGCTGGTCAATGTGGGGAACCAGCGGTGGGTTTAGGCCCGGGGAAGGCAGTGAATTGTTTGGCGTATCATTCACGTTCAAAATAAACGGGGTCGCGGTCGCGCCGCTCGCCAGTTTGATCGGCGCCAGTGCCTGTGGGACTATCGAATCCGTAAAATGAGTGTTCGTGTTGGGGTTTGAGTTATCCGAAAACTTCAGCGAGAACACATCAGTGATGAGCTTTTGCAGCTCGGGCGACAGCGGATTCGTCGTTTGGCTGAGGATGCCGTTGCTGATGTTGATCTGCTGCCCGGCCTTGTCGACGACGGCGAGCGGAGTGAGCGTCGTCTTGTCGAACAGAATGTAGGAGCCGGTCGTCCCATCCGGCTCGACCAGGACCTGGAATTTCGCGTCAGGCGTACTACCCTGGCCGGGCACGGTAAAATCGATCTCGACCAGAACCGCGGTGCCGCGGATACCCATGGTCGCGACCGGCGTGTCGACCTTCATGTCGCCGTGTTTTGCGGTCTCGCCGGCGACAAACGAAATGGTCCCGGCCACCAGGCTGAGCAGCGACGAATTGTTCGACCCGTTCGGGTCGTAAACCATTTCGTTGAGCACCATCCGCGCATTCGACGACAGGCCGAACACGGTGCCGTCGATAAAGGTAATGCCGAGCGTCGAGTTCGATCCGGACTGGACCACGTCGCCCTTTTCGACGTTGTCGCCGTTGTTCAGAATGACCGAGACGCCGTTGCGGATGGCGGTCGCCGTGCCGACGAGCTTGCTTACATGACCGATGACCTTGCTGACGCTGGTGCTGCCGTCCGCCTGCGCGTATTCGACGTGGCCAGCCAGCGCGTTGACAAGATCCCCGGTGAGATGAGCGCCGTCGGGCGAGGACAGCGCCGCGCGCTTCTCGCCCTTGAAGTAATCATGGAAGACCTGTTCCTGATCGTTCCTGGAAAGGATCAGATCGACGCCGGACCGCTTGAACTCTCCGTTGAAAAGCAGTTGCGCATCCGGGACGACGATTGCATCCGCAGGAGCGTGGGTGGCGTGAACCGTCTCGACGTGGACGTGGCCACTGGAATGCAGGCCCGAGCCGTCAGCGGGAACCTTGGCGTCGAATTTACCGGAGTAATTCAAGGAGCCACCGTAATGGTTAATAATTATATAATTTCAAGGGTCTAAGCTTCCTTATCATCGGGAACGGCATTGCGAAACCATCCATTGCTTGTACGCAGATATCTCCAGTGGCAGCGCCACGAGAACTTTCTCTACCGAATACTTGAATGCTAAAGTATTCGATTTTTATTCGACAGAAATACCGATGTCGTGCTGCCTAAAAATCAGGATATTTCACGTATTCCAGGTATAGAATCGATCGCGGATACTTTTGTTATCTTCACCCGTATTTCCACAGGGAATACTGCGTCAATTTCGCAGCTAAAACTGTGATCTAGATGACACTACGAGCAACTTTAGGCGAATTAGCCATATCCCGCGGAAAAGTGACATCCGATTCAACTATGACGCGTCCTTTGTGGGAATTTCTCGCTTTGGAACGAGAAATCAGTAAAATTCTCGGCAAAGTGGCGAGACGGATTTCAGGCTGTTTCGCGCTTTCCCGCCGGCTGCGTCCGACTTTAAGCGGAATAAAAGCCCCACGGCCCATCATCCCCGGCTGAAATGATCCGGTCACGCGCGGGCTAGCGAGCCTTGCCGATGCCCGGACGGGGGGCATCAGATGGGAATTTTCGGTCATTCGCAGACATGGCGTGTCATTGTGCTCGCCTGGGGCATGGTCTGGTTCGGACCCGCCGCACAGCTCACCGCCGGCACGTTGATTTCGCCCGGCGCATTGGACCTGATCCGCAAATCCGCCGAACCTTTCGGGCTGTTCGCCTCGAAACTGTCTGGCGGCGCCTTGCGGGAAAAATGGCTGGGTGTCGAGCGCAAGCTCGACGATGAGAGAGTGCAACTGGCGCTTTGCGACGGCGACCGCGCGCGCTGCGTGTCGCCCGCTGCCCTGCAATTCCTTGCCATCGTGGACAATGCAAGAACTCGCGAGGGACGTGCCCGCCTCGGTGAGATCAATCGCGCGATCAATCTGGCGATCAGGCCGATGAGCGATATGGCCCAGTATGGCCAGAGCGACGTGTGGAGTTCGCCACTCGTCACTTTCGCCACCGGCGCGGGAGACTGCGAAGACTATGCCATCGCAAAGTTCGCCGCGCTGCGCATGGCCGGCGTCTCAGCCGACGATCTCAGGATCGTCGTCCTACGCGATACCATCCGCGGCGAGGATCATGCCGTCGCGATGGCGCGGCTGGACGATCGCTGGCTCACGCTGGACAATCGCCGCATGGCGATGGTCGAGGACGCCGACGTCAGGAATTATCGGCCGCTGTTTGTCATCGATGATCGCGGCGTCATGCGGTATGAAGACATGCCCCCGCCTGCCAGCGTATCCCGCCAGGAGTCCGCACCGGCAATGGCGGTGAATTTTGCCGCCCCTACCGGCCTGACCCCGCCGTCCAACTAGCTTTTTCGGATCCTGGGTAGGCAGCGGGGATTAACCGTTCGGATAGGCCGGCTCATATGCGATCGGCAAATCCCGAATGGCCCAAATTAAAATTAAGGCGTGGCCACGGCAGATCGGGCCTGCGGTCACTTGTCGAGGCATTCACCGATATACGCAGCTCGATCCCTGTGAAGGACCTTGGCCTCGTCCGCTTTCCTTGTACATTGGAGCAGCTTGATTTGCTCGGCGCGTCGCTTTTCGGCAACCGCACGATACTCGGGCGCAACGGAATTCGGATCAACGAGCTTTTGCGCCGCGCTGACGCCAAACCACGACGTAAAGATCAAGACCATGCCGATTTGCAAGGCCAATCCAGCGGACGATCTACGCACAGGTGCGGTAACCCGAGAGGTTCTCATCATTGGCCTGAAAATCATCATTGCTTCAAAACGAGTCGGTTAATCTGCGAACGCCTGGTTCGGCGTCTCAACAATATAGCCATGGTATCACAGCCGCAGCCGGCATCAAATTTTGACCGGTAACAAGGAGTGGCCAGCAATAATTTCATTTCGCCGCGACGTTCGAAAAGCTACCATGGCACCATAATTTAATCTTTCCCCTGGAGATCGGGATGCGGGCAATTATGCTGGCGGTCGTAGCCATCCAGATCGGGCTGACGCACCCTGTGCGTGCGGAAAACCAGGCGGATTCGGACCGGTCGATCGCCGATATCCTCCCGCTCTTCGTCAAAAACCATTGTGAGGAAATCAGGGACCCCGCGGATCAGGTGTTCTGCGGCGATCCCGAACTCAACGCCGCTGCCCCCCGGCTCAGCCGTGCGATCGCCGAAAGGCTGAACAGGCTTCCGAACCGCCGCCTCGCGATCGAGGAAAATGCTGAATGGATCAGGGACCGCAACTCAAGCTGCGGCATCTTTGGAAGGCAAAGCGTTGCGAACCGGGACGTCAGATCCGTCAGGGACTGTCTGTTGAAGGAAACCAACGAAAGAATTGAAATATTGGCCGATCCGAACTTCGATTGCCTCGCCACCAACACGACCGCCGGCTTGCTGATTTGCAGCGATCCGTCCCTGGCGCTTGCAAAGACCGAGCTCAATGAGCTTGTCCTGGGGTTGATCGCCAAGTTGAAGGAAAACGAGGCCCGGGAAGCGTTTACCGAATTCGAACGATGGACCAGGGAACGCGACCGGAAGTGCGACCTTGAGGACAAGGATAACGTGCCGCTGCAGGAGCTGTCATCGTCGGAGGGCTGTCTGGCGGATTATTTCACCCGGAAGATAGCCGAGGTCGTTGCAGCCAAGGGAGACCCGAAAAAGGTTTTTGGACGACATCAGGTTTCCCCGGTGCCGGACGCCGACGCCGTCGACTTGTGCGTTGCTCAGATCCACCTGGCCAATGCCTGCCAGGACTTCCTTGCGGTGAATCGCGTCTTTCAAATCGACAGCGAGTTAGCCGAAAAGAATGCCGAAGTGACCGCAGAGGTCGAAATGGTGGTCCTCTCTCCCTTTACGGCCTGCAGTCCGATCGCATCGAGTTGCACGGGCACGTGCTGGGATTTGAGATCGGGCAAGCCGAAGCCGACGCCCGGAAGCCGGGAAGATCTCCTGGTGGGGTACCGAGTGAGAATTGAAAAGTCGTTCGCGTTTCAGAAAGCCGATGCCGGCGGCTGGCGCTGCAATTCGGCCGCGCTGCAACCGGTAGACGTCGGCGTTGCCCTGAGCGGTCCCTAGAGGCAGAGGGGTCCAGCGCGGCAGCTCGATTGTTCCGGCGCGCGGCGAGTTCGCTAAATTTCCTGTGACGCCACGCGATCTGTTTGCTTGCTCGCACATTTTCCGATGTTGCGTCGCGTCAGATTACGCCCTGCATTTCGTGTGGCGGAAAAATGTTAGCACCAACTTTTTCCTTCTTGTGCGGTTCCAGAGGCAACACCTGCGTCGAGATGCGCGCAACGCCTTCTTTGTTTTCGTATTGACGCTTTCCGATTTCAGGAAGATTGTCGACGCGCAGCGTCAGAGAATAGACGCGCATACATTGGGAGGGAATCGCATGATACGCATCGCGCTTGCCGCAAGCCTTGCTATGCTCGCTCCGTTTGGTGCGAGTGCTCAGACCACCGATCAATTGGTCAAGGGGGCGACAGACACCTCGAACGTGCTCAACTACGGTATGGGCTATAACCTGCAGCGGTTCAGCCCACTCACGCAGATCAACAAAGACAATGCCAAAAATCTGGTTCCGGTATGGAATTACAGCTTTGCCGATGACCGCAGCGAAGAGTCGCAGCCGCTCGTGTACCAGGGCGTCATTTACGTCACCACCCACGCCGCCACGATGGCTGTCGACGTAAAAACCGGCAAGCAGATATGGAAGACCAAGGTCGAGTATCCAGCCGAAACACCCCGAATCGTGTGCTGCGGCATCATCAATCGGGGCGCCGCGATCTTTGACGGCAAACTGTTCCGCACCACGCTCGACGCCAACGTCATCGCGCTCGACGCCAAGACAGGCAAAGAGCTCTGGCGGCAAAAGGCGGCCGACATCAAAGAGGGCTATTCGATGACGGTGGCGCCGCTCGTCGCTGACGGGGTCGTCTTGACCGGTATTTCCGGGGCCGAGTTCGGCACCCGCGGTTTCATCGATGGATGGGATCCGGCGACCGGCAAACACCTGTGGCGCACCCATACGGTACCGAGTCCCGAGGAGCCCGGCGGCGATACCTGGAAGGGCGACACCTGGAAGCTGGGTGGCGGATCGACATGGATCACCGGCTCTTACGATCCCGAGCTGAACACGGTTTATTGGGGCATCGGCAACCCGGGGCCGTTCAACTCCGCGGTGCGCCCCGGCGATAATCTTTTCACCTGCGCGGTCCTCGCGCTCGAACCGAAGACCGGCAAGATCAAATGGCACTACCAGTTCTCGCCGAACAATCCGTTCGACTATGATTCAGTCGCCGAGATGGTGCTTGCCGATCTCAATGTCGGTGGCAAGCCGACCAAGGTACTGATGGATGCCAATCGAAACGGCTTCTTCTACGTCCTCGACCGGACCGACGGGAAACTGCTCGCGGCCAACCCCTATGTGAAGGTCAACTGGGCTTCCGGCATCGACATGAAGACGGGCCGCCCAATCGAGACGGACGTCACCAGAGACGCGCGCGACGGCAAGAAGGTCGTGGTGTATCCTTCCATCCTCGGCGGCAAGAACTGGGAGCCGATGTCGTTCAATCCGCAGACCGGCCTCGCCTATGCCAATACGCTCGCGTTCGGCGGCCACTACAAGACCGAGCCGGCGACTTACAAGGCCGGCGAATGGTATCTCGGCATGGACCTGACGGATTTGTGGGACTGGCCTGAAGGACCGCGCGGCCACCTCAAGGCCATCGATCCCTTGACCGGGAAGACAAAGTGGGAAGTGCCGAGCGACATCCCGCGTTTCTCGGGGGTGTTGTCGACCGCCGGTGGCGTTGTCTTCTCGGGCCAGCTGACCGGTGAGTTCGAAGCGTTCGACGCGAACGACGGCAAGAAGCTATGGCAGTTCCAGACCGGCTCGGGCATCGAAGGGCAGCCGGTCACGTGGCAGCAGGACGGTGTCCAGTATGTCGCCGTGACCAGCGGCTATGGAGGTGTCTATTCGCTGTTCGCCGGTGACGAGCGGCTGGCCAAGGTGCCGGCCGGCGGGTCATTGTGGGTGTTCGCGGTAAAGCCCCAATAGGCGTTTTCGCGAGTGATCAAGAGATCCTGCATCTGGGCGGCGGCGTATCTCGCCGCCGCCGCGATGACGGCGAGTGCGCAGACAACGACGCCTGCCGCTACGCCGCAACAAGATGCCGGTTTCGATCAGGCGCAGATCGATCAGGGCAAGGCAACCTTTGCCCAGAAATGCTCGCACTGCCACGGCTTCAATATGGTCAACGCCGGCACGATTGCGCCCGACCTGCGCAGGTTTCCGGATGACCGGGAGCGCTTCTTCACCACGGTGAAGCTGGGCAAGAACGGCAGGATGCCGCCTTGGGGCGACCTCTTGAACGATGATCAGATAGCCTGCCTTTGGGCCTATATATCGAGCCGGAAAGATCGATGAGGACCTGGCTAGCGACATCTTGTGCAACCCTGCTTGTGGCGCTGGCCGCGATGACGGCAACCCGCGCTGACGACGTTTTGAAAATCTGTCTCGACGAAGATCTTCCTCCGCTCTCGATGCATCATCGGGGCACGCCGGACCGCGGCTTCGACGTCGCGCTTGCCCAAGCCATCGCGGGGCGACTCGGCCGATCTCTCAAGATCCAGTGGTTCGAAAGCAAGCTCGACGAAGATTCGAGCCCGGCGCTCGAAGCCAATGCCCTGCTCTCCGACGGCCGCTGCTCGCTCGTCGGCAGCTATGCCTTGACGAAAGACTCGCTGGTGGTGCCGGGCGTCAAAACGGCAAAGCTGCCCGATTTCGAGGGCGCCACGCGCGATGATCGCAGGCGCCGCGTGCCGCTCGGCGTGCTCGCGCCAAGCCAGGCCTACATCTATTCGGCGCTGACGGTCGTGCTTGGTCCCAAGGCGCTCGAAAAGGCACGCGAGCGCCGCATCGCCGGCGTCGGCGATCTTGCCGGACTGCGCCTGGCGATCGAAAGCGGGACGCTCGCCGACGCTATTCTGATGACGTTCGACAAGGGACGGTTGATCGACGACATCACGCATCTGGTCCCCGGCCGGGACGATCTCCTGGGCGCCGTCGATCGCGGCGACTTCGATGCCACCCTGCTCGACCTGCGCCGGTTCGACGCTTACCGCGCCGCCCATCCCGACACCAGGCTCGCCGCCTCCGGCTACTATTATCCGATCGGCGCCAATCGCGGCTATGTCGGCCTCGCCGGCGATCCGGACCTGTTGGCCGCGGTCAACAAGGCGCTGACCGGCTTGCAGGCCGACGGAACCATCGCTGACCTCGGTCGGGCGGCCGGCCTCACCTATCTGCCGCCCCGAGAGCCGGCGATTCTGGGCGACGTGTGGCTGCAAATACTTCAGAAGCGATGAGGGGTCCTCCGCCTCGTCGCGACCAATGTCGGCGACTTGCGCGCATTGGCGGGATTTGCGGTCGCCGATTCACCGCGCCGAAATAGTTTGGGTCCATGGTTCGCTGCGGCTGCAAACCAGGATCGTCCCGACATCATGAAGCCCGATCAATCCGCCCTGCAGGTGCGAGGGTTAACAAAGCGTTTTGACCGCCTGGCGGTCGACGCGCTCGATCTCACCGTCCGCACGGGCGAATTCTATGCCCTGCTCGGGCCAAACGGCGCCGGCAAGACGACGACCTTGCGGATGGTCGCCGGGCTGTTGCGGCCCGACGCCGGTTCCGTTTCGGTACTCGGCATCGATGCGCTCAACGACCCGGTCGCCGCCAAGCAGATCACGGCGTGGGTATCGGACGAGCCGATGATCTACGACAAGCTGACCCCGCTGGAATACCTCGAATTCGTCGCCGGGCTCTGGGGCATCGAGCCTGCGGTCGCGGAGCCATCCGCGCGCGATCTGCTCACCTCGCTTGGCCTGGAACCAAACCTGCACGAGCGCTGCGAGGGATTTTCCAAGGGCATGCGCCAGAAAGTCGCGCTGGCGGGAGCGCTGGTACACGATCCCCGGCTGATTATCCTGGACGAACCGCTCACCGGCCTCGACGCGCTGTCCGCGCGCCACGTCAAGGGATTGCTTGGAGAACGCGTGCGCGCCGGCTGTACCGTCATCATGACCACGCATATTCTGGAAGTGGCCGAACGCATGGCCGACCGCATCGGCGTCATCGCCTCGGGCCGGCTTGTCGCCGAAGGCACGCTGGCGGAGTTGCGCCAGCAGAACGGGAAAAACGACACCAGCCTCGAGGACATGTTCATCGCGCTGGTCGACACCGAAGCCGCCGCCGCATGAATTCGACCGCGCTGACCTGGTTTGCCCGGCATGAAATCCGGCTGGCATGGCGCGAATGGCTCGCGATGATGACGGCCGGCCGGCGCGGGCGCAAGCGCGCCGCGATCATCGGCCTCCTGATCCTTGCCGCGCTGATGCATCTGCCGGCCTATGCCGTGATCGGAAGGTATGCCGACCTGCGGGCGCCGCTCGACAAATCCGCGCTTATTGTCATCACGGCGACGATATTCCTGGCGTGGGCCCTGATGCTGTCGCAGGCGATCGAATCCGTGACGCGGGTGTTTTACGCCCGCGCCGATCTCGATCTGATCATGTCCTCGCCGGTCCGGTTGGCTGAGGTGTTCTCGGTGCGCCTCGCCGCGATCGCGCTGTCGGTGACCGTCATGGCGCTATTGTTCTCGACGCCGTTCGTCGACGTCCTCGTACTTGGCGGCGGCAGCAGATGGCTCGCGGCTTACGGTGTCGTCACTGCCATTGGCCTGACCGCCGCGGCGGTTGCGATCGCGGTGACCATCACACTGTTTCGGCTGATCGGCCCGAGCCGAACCCGGCTGGTCGCCCAAATTCTCGCCGCGATCATCGGCGCCGGCTTTGTCATTGCGCTGCAGGTCGCAGCGATCCTGTCTTACGGCACGTTGTCGCGGTTCGCGGTTCTGACCTCGGAGGCGGCCGCGGCGTTTGCGCCTGCTGCCGACAGCCTTATCTGGTGGCCGGCGCGCGCGGTGCTTGGCGATGGCGAGGCGCTGCTGCTCCTGCTGGCTTTTGGTCTTATGCTGCTCGGCGCGGTGATGGCGATCTTTTCGGCGAGATTTGCCGACACGGCGGCCCGCGCATCGGCAAATGCCACGCCAGCCCATCCCGGCTCCCGTGCCCGGGCGTTTCGCTCGGGCTCGCGGCAACAGGCGCTACGCTGGAAGGAATTCATGCTGCTGCGGCGCGATCCCTGGCTGGTGTCGCAGAGCCTGATGCAGCTGCTTTATCTGGTGCCGCCGGCGCTGATGCTGTGGCGAAGCTTCAGTGACAGTTCGGTCGCCATCGTGCTGATCACGCCCGTCGTCGTGATGGCGGCAGGCCAGCTCGCCGGCGGCCTTGGGTGGCTTACGATATCGGGCGAAGACGCTCCCGATCTCGTGGCGACCGCGCCGATGCCATCCTCGCGCGTGATCCGCGCCAAGATCGAAGTGGTGCTGATCGCGATCGGCGTTTTGTTCGCGCCGCTGGTGATGGCATTGGTCTTTGCCTCGCCGCTGCAAGCGGCGGTCACCGCGGTCGGCGTTGCCGTCGCTGCCGCTTCCGCCACTGCGATCCAGCTCTGGTTTCGGGTGCAGGCCCGCCGCAGCCAGTTTCGCCGCCGCCAGACCTCGTCGCGGCTGGCGACATTCGCGGAAGCCTTTTCCTCGATCGGCTGGGCGGCGACCGCGGCGCTGGCGCTGGCGATTCCTCCCGCCGCGCTCGTCAGCGGGCTCATCACCGCGGGCATCCTGACGGCAACCTGGAAGATCAGCCCGCGGCGGGAGTAAGCGGCGGATCGATGATCGCCGGCCGCGGCCATTGCAGCGATTACGCCGACCGGCACACCTCAACACGTTTCGTATTACCGACCCGACCCGCTTGATTGTAAGGGGATTCTGCCTTACATTTGGTCTGGAAATGAGGCCCGCCCCATGAGCACGCTCACCGTGACCGCCAAGGGACAAGTTACCCTGCGCAAGGATATTCTGAAACATCTCGGTGTTCATCCCGGCGAGAAAATTACCGTGGACAAGCTTCCGAACGGCCGGATCGAAGTGAAGGCCGCCCGGCCTACGGGAAAGATTTCAGATGCCTTCGGTTTTCTGAAGCGCAAGGGTGGTCCGTCCTTGACGATCGAGGAAATTAACAAGATCGCCGCCCATGGCTGGGCCGGTAAGCGATGAAGATCACGGCTGACACCAATGTGCTGGTTCGGGCCATTACCGAAGATCATGGACATCAAAGCAGAGCAGCGGAAACAGCGCTAAAAAAAGCGGAACTGGTAGCAATTCCGATATCCGCACTCTGCGAACTGGTCTGGGTCCTGTCGCAAGGCTACAAAATTCCGTCTAGCGAAATCGCGGAAGCCATTCGACGCCTGATGAATAGCGCGAACGTCGCGGTGAACCGGCCCGCGGCGGAAGCCGGATTGGCACTGCTGGATACCGGCGGTGATTTTGCCGATGGTGTTATCGCTTATGAAGGAAACTGGCTTGGTGCGGGTAGCTTTGTCTCTTTCGACAAAAGGGCCGTAAAGCTATTGGAAGCGCAAGGCGGGTCGGCGCGGCTGCTGGCGTAGAAGGCTAACGCCACACCCGGCGCGCATGATTGCCGCGATGACGAGCGCTGGATTCAGCGATACAGTGGTAGCGTCATCTTAAAATCAAAAGATGGACCCTGCCATGCTGCGATTCCTTGCCGTTGTCTTTGGTTTGCTGGGCGCTCCGGTCGCGCCGGCGGCCGCCCAGGACTCCCCGCGCAGCGAATGCCTGGCGATGTCGCAGGCGCCGCCCCTCGCCACGCCGGTCGGCCTTCGCCGGCTGGCGGCGAAGGCGGACGAAGTCTCCATCACCTATGCCGGCCATTCGACCTATTACATCGACACGCCCGGGGGGTTGCGGATCGCGACCGATTTTAGCGGCGCCTACACGACCGGCCGCCTGCCCGATGTCGTCACCATGAACCGGGCCCACAGCACACACTACTCGCTGTTCCCCGATCCACGCATTCCCCACGTGCTGCACGGCTGGGGCGACGACGGGAAGCCCGCGCAAATCGCCGAGCGCATCGGCGATGTCTTCGTCCGCAATGTGACGACCGACATCCGCCGCTATTTCAGCGACGATTCGAGCGCGGAGATGATCAGGGACGGCAATTCCATCTTCATCTTCGAGGTCGCCGGCCTCTGCATCGGGCATCTCGGCCATCTGCATCACAAGCTCGACGAAACCCACTTCGCGGCGATCGGCCGGCTCGACATCGTGATGGTGCCGATCGACGGCACCTATACGATGTCGCTCGACGGCATCTCCGACATCACGCGGCGGCTGCGCGCCTCCGTCGTGCTGCCGATGCATCGCTTCGCAACACCGCTCGACGAGTTCATGCGCCGGATCGGCCAGCAATTCGAGATCGAGGTGCGGACCGAGCGTACGTTGACGATCTCGCGGGATTCGCTGCCGGGCACGCCGACCGTCATTATTCTTCGCGGCGTTTGACCCAGCAACACGAGAGCGACTTCAAAACAAATAACAATTCAAAAAAATAACAGGGAGTGAAATCATGGCCGCCAGCCGTCTGCCCACCTCGAAAAGTGGCCTCTATACCGATCCGCGACCCGACTGGCTCGCCCAGCGCAAAGAGGAAGTCCTCGATTCCGCGCGTCCGATCGTCGATCCGCATCATCATTTGTGGGATCGCGGCGGCCAGCGCTACCTGATCGAGGAGATCGTCTCCGACATTGCCTCCGGCCACAATGTCATTGCGACGGTTTATGTCGAGGCGCGCTCGATGTACCGCGCGCAGGGGCCCGAAGCGCTCCGTCCCGTCGGCGAAGTTGAATTCGCCAACGGCGCCGCGGCGATGAGCGCGAGCGGCGGCTACGGTCCCGCGGCCGTCTGCGCCGGCATCGTCGGCCACGTCAATCTGTTGCTGGGCGAAGGCGCGCGGCCCGTGCTCGAAGCGGAAATCGCCGCTAGTCAAGATCGCTTCCGCGGCATCCGGCATTCTTCCGCCTGGGACGCCGACGCCGATGTCGCCGGCATGTATGCCACGCGGCCGAAGGGCCTGCTGCTCGATTCCACTTTCCGGAAAGGTTTTGCCTGCCTCGCGCCGCTGGGTTTGAGTTTCGATGCCTGGCTGTTTCATCCGCAGATCGGCGAACTCACCGATCTTGCCCGCGCCTTTCCCGATACCAGAATTGTGCTCGATCATTGCGGCGGTCCGGCCGGCATCGGCAGCTACGCCAACCGGCGCGAGGAAATTTTCCCGGCTTGGAAGAGATCGATCCTCGAGATCGCCAAATGTCCCAACGTCGTCGTGAAACTCGGCGGGCTCGCCATGCGCCTGCTCGGCTATGATTTTCACGAACGCCCGCTGCCGCCCTCGTCGGAGGAGTTGGCCGCGGCGTGGCGGCCCTATGTCGAGACCTGCATCGAAGCCTTCGGCCCCCAACGCAGCATGTTCGAGAGTAATTTTCCGCCGGACAAGGGGCAATGCAGCTATCAGGTGATCTTCAACGCCTTCAAGCGCATCGCCGCGCCATGCAGCGAGGCCGAGAAGACCGCTTTGTTCTCAAAGACCGCGACGGACTTTTACAGGTTGAAGCTCGGCTGATTTCCGAACCAGTCTCCGGTTAGCCGGAGCCAACCAGGCTCGCCGGCTGCCGCTTGCCGGATGACATCAGGGTTCGCTTGATCTTGTCGATCGCCCGCAGCGCGAAGCCCAAGAGGGGCGGCCGGGTCGTGGGGCAGAACGCCAACTTGCGAAGCGTCTCAGGCCCACTCGCCCTGCCGGAACACGGGCACGCGTCTGCCATCGGCGTGGAGGCCGTCGATGTCGATCTTGTCCGAGCCGATCATCCAATCGATGTGGATAAGGCTCTTGTTGCCGCCCTGCGCGGCGATCTGCTCGGGCGTCAGTTTCGCACCGTCGACGAAGCATTTCGAATAACATTGGCCGAGCGCGATGTGGCAGGCGGCGTTCTCGTCGAACAGCGTATTGAAGAACAACAACCCGCTTTTTGAAATCGGCGAGGAATGCGGCACCAGCGCCACTTCGCCGAGCCGGCGCGCGCCGTCGTCGGTATCGAGGACCTTGTTCAGGACCTCCTCGCCGCGGGTGGCCTTCGCCTCGACGATGCGCCCTTCTTCGAAGCGCACCGCGATGTCCTCGATCAGCGAGCCCTGGTAGGACAACGGCTTGGTGCTGACGACGTGCCCCCAGACCCTTCTTGCGTGCGGCGTGGTGAAAACCTCCTCCGTCGGGATATTCGCGTTGCAGGTGATCCCGTTTTTCGCCGTGGAAGCGCCGCCTTGCCATTCGTGGCCGTGGGCAAGCCCGATTGTCAGGTCCGTGCCGGGTCCGGAGCAATGCAGGGCGTCGAATCGCTGTCCGTTCAGCCATTCGGTCCGGCTGCGCAGCGTGGCGTTGTGCTTCTGCCACGCGGCGATGGCATCGTCACGATCTACCCGCGAGGCCGAAAAGATCGCGTCCGCGAGCTTTGCGACGGCGACATTCTCTTCGTCATCGGGAAACACCAGCCTTGCCCATGACGGGGATGGATAGGCGATGATGTTCCAGTTGATGTCGAAATTGACGATTCGTTCGAGCGCCGGCCTGTAGGCAATGGAATTGGCCTTGTTGGCGCGCGCGACCTTGGCCGGGTCCTCACCCGACAGCAGCATCGGATTGTCACCGACGATGGCGAGCCGCGCGGTGTTGCCGGCGAAAGCCTTCGACATCCCGTCATAGAGCCAGCCCGCAGCGTGGTCGAAGCCATCGTTTTGCCCAAACCGATAGCGCGACAGCGTGACCGCCTCGTCGGACAGGATCGGGGTAACGAGGCCCGCTCCTGCTTTGTAGGCATGTTCGGCGATCTTGCGTACCAATGGCAGCGCAACCGTCGGCGCGGTCACCAGCAGGTCCTGCCCCGGCTTGAGCTGAAGTCCGACTTTGATGGCGACTTCGGCGAGCCGGTCGAGTTTCACGGGATCGATCGGTGCCGAGTCACTACGTTCTTGAGCGTTCATGGGTGGGCGGCCTGTTGTTTGCTGGACTTCGATTGTACTGCGTTTTGGCGCGCGGCGCTCGAAATCGACGTCGTAAGTCACAATAGAAATGGTGAGGCACGGCCAATTTATCAACGGGCGCGTTCGCGCGGCCCGCGGCTTTACCGCTGGGACATCCTTGATGTTGTTATTTGGCGTTCAAGCTGATTTGAAAGGCGGCGGCAGGCGGTTTCAACAGTTCCCGCCTGCCCCCACAAACCCGCATTATTTCGCCGGATCCGTGGTCATCCACAGCACTGAACCGGCGCCCTTCTCGAATGCCATTCCCTTCGGATAGCTGATCAACTCCATCTGCAATCCCCATGGCGTCATCAGCGTGCAATCTGCTCCAGACCGCCGCCACGGCTGTCGAGCGGGTGCGACGCTTCGACCGCGGCGAATAGCGCCACGTCGCCTGCGGGTTCACCAGTTCGGCTGCGCTGCATCACCTTGCACCAAGGCTGAACCGGGCGTTCCGCCAGCTGGCGACCTTTGACATCGAGGAGCGGGAGAAATTCGAACTGCTCTCCGGGGTTGACCAAAACGGCTCGACGTGGCGTTCGTCCGCACCACCGCGCGCTGGTGCGCAACTTCATCGACGTGGCCCGAAAGGCAAGCCACGCGATTTGACCGTTGACATTATTTGCCCGCCGCGTCCCAATCCCGCACCAAAAGGAGATCGCGATGAGCACGGTGACGGTCAATGGTCGCGTTGAAACCTTGCCAGACGATCCCGAGGCGCTCCTGGTCGATGTCATCCGCGACAAGATGCATCTGACCGGAACCAAGCTCGTCTGCGGGGCCGGTGTCTGCGGCGCCTGCACCGTATTACTCGACGGCGTACCGGTCGTGAGCTGCCTGATGCCCGCGAAGACAGTTGCCGGCAGGAAGATCACGACTGTCGAGGGAATCGGCGGTGCAAAGCTGCATCCGATACAGAAGGCGTTCATGGCGCTCGATGCCTTGCAGTGCGGCTTCTGCACGCCAGGCTTCGTTGTCGAGGCGGTCGCCTTTCACGACGGCTGGCGCAAGGCGAAGGGCACCGCCGTTCCCTCGCGCGAGGAGATCGGCGCGGCGCTGTCGGGTCACCTCTGCCGCTGCGGCGCCTATGACAATATTTTACGCGCGGTGGCTGAGGCCTGTAGCGGCCGCTTCGACGGCGGCGAAACTGTCCCGCCGCGGGTCGAGGCCCGCGACAAGGTGACGGGTACCGCGAAATACACAGTCGACATCCACCACGATGGCCAGCTCGAAGGCTTGATCGTCCGTTC
Source organism: uncultured Alphaproteobacteria bacterium (assembly GCA_963753875.1). GTDB lineage: Bacteria > Pseudomonadota > Alphaproteobacteria > Rhizobiales > Xanthobacteraceae > Bradyrhizobium. Next base: position 319,824 of record CAVWDY010000018.1, read on the forward strand.
GCATATCGCCCACGGGCGGATCGTCGCACTCGACCTTGCGCCGGCGCGCGCGATGCCGGGCGTGATGGCGGCGATCTCGCTACTCGGGGACGATAGCACCGTCCGCTATGTCGGCGAGCCGATCGCCGCGATCGCCGCGAAGGATCGCAAGACCGCGCACGAAGCCGCAGCTTCCATCGGGATCAAATGCGAGCAATTGCCGTCGGTCGTGGGACTGGACGCCGCACGCAAACCGGGCGCCGCGGTGGTCTTCGAAAAATCAAACCGCAAGAAGGCAGGCAACGTATCGGAGGGTTCGCCGGCGCCGGCTCCGTGGAAGCAGAACGTGCGCGGTCCGTCTGCGGCGTTTTCGCACAAGGCCAAAAAGGTGCGCAGCGCGATCGCGGCGGCGGCGGAAACGAACGATCCGCTGCTGGTCGAAGGCGTTTTCCGGACCGCGGGTCAGTCGCACAGCTGCCTCGAGCCGCATGTCACCGTGGCCCGTTTCGACGGCGACCGCTTGACCCTGCATGTCTCAACGCAAGCGGTGTTCCATTTGATGGAACTGATTGCGAAGCGATACAAGCTCGGCCGCGACAAGGTGCGCGTGATCGCCGACCACGTTGGCGGCGGATTTGGCTCGAAGGGCAGTCTCGGCATCGACACCATCGCCGCGATCGAACTGGCGCGCGAGGCGAAAGCGCCTGTTCGCGTCGCGCTGGACCGGCACGAGGAGTTGTCGGTCACGGGTCATCGTCCCGGAACGGAAATCGAGATTGCGCTGTTGCCGTCGCGCGAAGGCAACCTCAAGGCACTGTCTCTGACGGCCTATTCCGACAATGGTGCGGCCATCAACTCGACGATCGCGGCGCTGGCGCGCCTGATCTATCCCGCCGAGGCGAAGGAACTGATCGACTTCGACGTCATCAGCAATTTGCCGCCGGGCGCGCCGTTTCGCGGGCCGGGTGGACCGCCGATGGCGTTTGCGCTGGAACAGGCGGTCGACGAAGCCGCATTGCGGATGCAGATCGATCCGATCACGCTGCGCAAGCGATGGGACACCGACCCCAATCGTCAGCGACTTTATGACTGGGCGGCGGGACTCGAAGTCTGGCGCAATGCCAAAGGAGCGACGGCAGAGACCGGTCGCCATCGCCGCGGCGTCGGCGTTGCCACGGGGTACTGGCTTTATCTGTGGCAGCCCGGCTCGAAGGTCGAATTGGCCATCAAAGGCGGGCGCCTCGTCGCAAGCACGGCGATCCAGGACATCGGCACCGGCAGTCGAACCGTGATCGCCAACACGGTGGCGCATGAATTCGGGCTGGAGCCGAGCGAGGTCGAGGTCCGGATTGGAGATTCCAATCTCATTGAAGGACCAGGCTCGGGCGGCAGCCGGACCACGGCCTCGGTGGTGCCGCCGGCATTGCTCGCGATCGAGAAGCTCAAGGGCGCCATCGAGAAAAATGCTCGACGAAAGCCCGCGCCCGGTTCCAATGCGCCGTGGCGCGAACTGATCGCGGCGTCTCCCGACATCAGCGTGTCCGCTGTGCGCCCGGAGGATAGCAGGCCGACGTTCCCCGGCGTTCGCTCGCCGCTGAAGGAAGCGGGTTTCATGGGAACCATCTTCGGCTGGATGATGCGCCGGTTCTCCAATCTCGCCATCGGCGCGGGCGTGCCAAGTTCGGTGCAGGTGATCGAAGTGGAGGTCGATACCTGGCTTGGCCATGTGCGGGTCCTTAGCGTTCACACCGGGATAGCTGTCGGCAAGCTCGCCGCACCGGCGCTCGCGCGGAGCCAGGCGGCAGGTTCGGTCATCCAGGGCATCGGCTACGCGCTCTACGAAGGGCGTGAGGTCGATCCGGCAGGCGGCGATATTCTCACCGCCGGGCTTGAGGATTACCGGATCCCCGGCATCGGCGACACGCCCAATATTGACGTGCATTTCGATGAAGCGGGATTCGATCACGTCCTCGGCGGCAGCGTCGGCATCGGCGAGGTCGCGACCGTGCCGACGTCGCCGGCGATCGCGAACGCCATCCGCAACGCGATCGGCGTGCGGGCTTACGAGCTTCCGATCAGACCCGGCCGGCTCGTCACAATCCTGAACCAGAGGAGCGTGGCATGACCAGCACATCAGCACCGGCCACGGCGCAACTGGCCGAATTCCGCGCCGCCGGCACCGACCTTTCGGAGCGGCGGCGCAGCGGCGTATCGCGCGGACCGCTGGTCGACCTGGTGCGCCCGTCCGGCACCCCTGACATCGCGTGGGACGCGAGTGGCGCGGCCCGGATCAGCGCGTTCACCGGCATCGCCGCGATGGCAGCCGATCCGAAACTGGGTGCGGCCTATCCGGGTCTCACCGCGGCGGCGGCCGGCCTTGCGACGCCGCAGATAAGGCACGTTGCAACGCTTGGAGGCAATCTCGCCCAGCGCTCACGCTGTTGGTACTATCGCGATCCGCACATTGCCTGCCTCAAGAAGGGCGGCTCTCTTTGTCCGGCGCGCGAGGGCAATCACCTCTATGGCGTCGCCTTCGATCTCGGACCCTGCGTCGCACCGCACCCTTCCACGCTGGCCGCAGCGCTAATGGCCTATGACGCCACGGTCACGACGAATCTTCGCCAGCGTCTCACCATGGCGCAACTTCTGGGCGATGGCTCTAACGGCAGCGTCGACCATGCGCTGGCGCCTGGTGAAATCATCGAAAGCATCGAACTCGGCATTCCCGTCGCGAACGAGCGGGCCCTCTATCGCCGGGCGATCAGCCGAAGCTATGCGGAGTGGCCGCTTGTCGAAGTCGTCGTCCGTGCCGTCGTCGCGGATGGGGCGTTCAAGTTCGTTCGCATCGTGTCCGGAGCCGTTGCCCCGGTACCGCTTCGGCTTCTGGCCGCCGAATCCGCGGCACAGGGAGCGGCGGCGAACGCCGCGACCATCGCCAAGGCGGTCGCGCAATCCACGCTTGGCGCAAGACCCCTTGCCATGACCGGTTACAAGCTCGATCTGCTGCGAGGGCTTGTGCAGGACCTGCTCGAAAGGGCTTCGGCGTAGCGGCGTGGCGTCTGCCTGGTCGAGCCGGCTGGAATGCGTGCGAAGACGCTCAACCAGCCGGACCGTTGAACCCGGCGTGGTCACTTCGGCGCGGCTGCGATGCGTTGCCACTCGTCCATCTGAACGCGGGCGACCGTTTTGATGCACGCGGGAAAGCCGATGACGCCGAAGAGCGGCTGAACGATTATCCTGTTCGCGATGCTTGATGCCGTCGGGCGAACGGAAATATCGAGCGCGACCTTCGCCTCTCAGCCTCGACGATCAATATTGCTGCGGCTGGAACCCCAACTCGTCACAACGTGATGGTGTCATAGCGGCGGCGTTCGGAGGCTTTCGCCACGGCCTCGGTCCTGGTGCGCGCGCCCAGTTTCCGGAACAGGGATTCAACGTGGAATTTTACGGTGTGCAGCGAGATGTCCAATCGGCGTGCAATCGCCTTGTTGGTCATGCCTTCCGCAAGTGCCGCAAGCACTTCGAGCTCGCGCGGCGTCAGCAGCGCGTGAGCTTCGGTCTCGCGCATCGCGCCAAAGCCGCCTTCCCTCGCCCCTCCCAGGCGGACGATCAGGCCGGCCGCAACCGCCCGAATGGCGGCATCGATCTGGCTTGCATCCGCGTCGCGCGGCAGCACGCCCGGCACGTCATCGTCCGCGCCACCAAGTGTGACGACCGGCCGGGCTTCGCCCGGCGGGCAGTCGCCGTCAGCGAGGACCACGTCGGCCGCATCCTGCGCGCCGACGACCAAATGCCCGGCTTCGGCGACCACCCTGCCAAGCGCGGCGCGGCGCACCGCATCCACGGCATGGACCGCGACGCGCAGCCGCTCCCTTGGCACCTGTCTGCTCGCCGCTTCCCTCATGCGGCTTGCCGTTCTGCGATGGTCGTCTGCACCGCCATCACCGCGCCGCTCCTGATGAGGCGAAGTTCGGCCTTGCGCCCGATGCTGTCGGCACCGAAATGCCTGGCGATTTTCCGGAAGCGATGGGCCGATGTCCCGTCGACACTCAGGATGATGTCTCCTGCTAGAATTCCCGCCTGCGCCGCCGGGCCATTCTCGACGACCGACATCACCATCAAGCCACTGGACTGATCGGCGCTCTCGCGCAATGCGTCGGGCACCGCGACGGCTTGCAGGGCGACACCAAGCCACCCGCGCGCGATGCGGCCGTCCTTGGCGAGCTGCGGTACGACGCGTTCGATGGTTGCGGTCGGAATGGCGATGACCTGGCCGCGCGGCCCGAAGGTCGACATGCCCAGACAGGTACCGGCGGCGTCGAAAACCGGCCCACCTTCCTCGCGACGGGCCAACCTGACATCGAGCACGATGCGCCGGTCAATGAGGCCGCCGCGGCTGGAATGCCATTCGGCGCCGGCGAGATTGACCAGTCCCAGCCGCGCGCTGGCGCCGCCTGTTCCATCGGCTCCGATTGCGAGCGCGACTGCGCCGATACGCGCCTCGCCCGCGGCGATCGCCGGCGAGGCGATCCGTTCCGCCGGCTTCAGGATGGCGATATTCGTGCTGGAATCGCGCCCGGCAATCCTGGCCGTCATCATCGAGCCGCCCGGCGCGACGAGTTCAAAATCATCTTTGCGCGGCAGCGCCTGCTCGGAGGTGACGACAATCCCGGATTGCCACAGCATACCTGTCACATGCCGCTCATGCGCAAGGCGGATGGCGACGACCGCGCTTTTCGCGGCTTCCGCGCGCGAAGCCAGGGCGTTCGAGAATTGGCCTAACAGGTCGGTTTGATCGGACATCGGTAACTCCTATCCAATTAAGATAGGAACAAATCTGGGCAATTCAGCCTGCCCAGACTATCGGCCGGACGGCCGGGTTGGTCCCGGCCATTCGACCGGGTAACGACGCCGCAGCGGTGCCGACAATTCATTTCTCCTGGATTTGACTGAGATAGTCGACAATCGCCGAAATGCGCGCCCGAATGGCCGCTTCGGAATCACAGGAGAGGTCGAGCAGCGAATCAAGCGGTTTCGGTTTGTCTGCTCTTCCCTGCAGATCTGGCGGAGCCCCCTGCCTGCATCCCCAGATCGGCATCGCGCTACCCGGGTGCGATCCAACTCCGTACCGTCCGTCAATCTTCCGGTAGATTTCGCTCGGCAGAAACACGCCATTGTTCCTCCTGGCGAGGATGGTCAGATTGGCAGGCTTTATCTTGAGTTTGCTGCTCATCGGACCTTCCCCCTTGCCATCGGCGCCATGGCACTCGGCGCAGATCGACAAAAACTCGCTCCGCCCTGTCTCGCGCGTTTGCGCATCTTCGCCGGCAATTGAAATGCCATGCATCGACAGCACGAGCGCGGCTCCGGCAACTCCCGACCGGGCATTCCGCCAAATCATTCCGAGCGAATATCGAACAGGCATCAGATATCCCCGTCTTCGGCATGCAGGATCCTATTTCGGCATTGCTCCCCGAAGTTGCTGGATGAGCGTCGCCAGATTGCGGTCATCCGGCGTGATGGCGGCCAACCGCTCCGCATAAGCGAGCGCAGAACCGTTATCCCCGGCCGAACGGTTGAACGCAATCAGCGCCGACAGGATATCGCGATCGCCCGGATGACGCGTCAGGCCATCTTTCAACACCGCGATGGCCTTATCGCTTTGACCGCCGGAGTTCAGCGCGACCGCGTAGACGTAGGCATATCGTGCACCATCGGGCTCCAGCTCGGCCGCTCGCCGGAACTCGGAAAGCGCGGCCTCCGGCTTCTTGAGCCTGGTGAGGGTCAAGCCGAGCGCATGGTGCGCCGCGGCGTCACGCGGCAAAACCGCGATCGCTGCGCGAAGCACGGCCTCCCCTTCGCTGTCCCGGCCGAGTTGCCGGTAGAGGTCAGCCAGATTGATTGAAGCCGCGACATATTGCGGGCTGAGTTGCAGCGCCGCCTTGTATTCGGTCTCGGCATCGACCGGCTGTCCGCGCCGGGCGAGAAAACTTCCCAATGTGGTGCGGGCTTCGGGACGGTCGGCGTTGGCGCGTTGCGCGGCGATAAACTCGGCCGCGGCATGCTCGAAACGCCCGCGATCGGGTGGAGGCTGGCTTGCGGTCGGAACGGCGGCGAGCAGCGAAGCCGCTCTGATCCGGACGCCGCGCACCGGGTCGGACAGGAGTGGAGATGCCCAGGGCCAGATCTGCCCGGCCGGCACATTCTCGAGCATGTCGAGCGCGCCTATCCGCACCATTGGATCGGGGTCGGCGAGTGCGCCTCTAGCCGCGCCGATGTTCGCAGGCGAGACGCGAGGCGCCAATTCGGCAAGCGCGCTTGCGCGCGCAATGGCTGGCGCATTTCGATCCGCCGCGACGATAGCAAGGAGTGCCGCCGCATCGGCCTGGTCCGCGCGCGAAGCGTGGAAAGCCGCCCCGTAGGTCTGGAAGCCCTTACGGTTGGGGCCGAACCAATTTTCGACGGCAGCGGCGGCCCATGTTGGTGCCTTGTCGCTGTGGCAATCGTTGCACGCGTTCGGGGTGCCAAGCTTGACGGAAAGATCGGGCCTCGGGATGCGAAAGCCGTGATCGTGGCGCGGATCGATGACCATGTAGGTGCGGGCCGGCATGTGGCACGACATGCACGAAGGCGCCGGTTCGACCCCGGCGTGATGGCGATGGCTGACATCGGCGTACTTGTCGGACGCATGGCATTGCAGGCAGACACCTTCGCCCGCAATCCGAAGCCTCGCACTGTGCGGCTCGTGGCAGTCGCCGCAGGTGACGCCCGCGGCAAACATCTTGCTCTGCTTGAACGGCGCATAATTATATGGCTCTTCCACGTCGCGGATCTGGCCGTCGACATGATAGGTGTTGCGCGTCAGCGGTTCGACCACATGGGTGTGCGACAGCCACTGGCCGGGGATCCAATCCTCGTGGAACCCGGCACGGCGCGCGTGGCACAATCCGCAGGTCTCGACCTCCTTGCGAAGCATGACCGGCGCGACACTACGGTGCGCCGTCCCTGTCTTCGGATCGATCGGCCAGGTCACGTCGCGGCGCTCGTCGAAACGGACGAGCAATCCCTTATTCAAGTCTTCTCGCTTGCCGAACGGCCACCAGTTCCGCTGATCGCGCGCCCAGGCGGCGTGAGCCGAACCCTGTCCGTGGCATGCTTCGCACCCGACGCTGATCTCCGCCCAGCTGGTGGCGAAGTGATCCGTCCTCGCGTCATAATTCTTGCGCAAGCCGGTCGAGTGACACTCCGCGCACATGAAATTCCAGTTCTGGTTCAGCTTGGTCCAGTGCAGGATATCGTCGTGTTTGATCGCTTCGTTCGGATAGATATGAAACCAGCGCTGGCCGCCTTTTTCCTTCGGCCTCGTGTCCCAGGCGATCGACAGTGCCTGAATGCGGCCGTCAGTGAATTCGACCAGATATTGCTGCAACGGCTCGATCCCGAAGGTGTATTTCACCTCGAACACGGCAAGCTTGCCGTCAGGCCCGTCCGTTTCGACCAGGAATTTACCGTCGTTGCGGAAGAAGCGCGAATGAACGCCGTAATAATCGAAGCTTGAGTCCTTGAAATCGCCGAGCACGGTCTTGTCGGTGGCGTGCTGCATCGCGGCCTTATGCTGCGAGACGTCCCACAATTTTGCTTGCGCTTGGTGGCAGCCTGCGCATGTCTCGCTGCCGACGAAGCTTGCCACCGGCGCAATCCCGCTGTCACTCCGCAGCTGGAAGCCAAAGCCGGCGGCAACAACGATCAGCACCGCGGCGGCCGCCGCAATCCAGATCTGGCGTCCCGAGAACACGGTGGATTTGGATTTGTCAGAAGCAGTCTCTTGCGACGGCTCGGCCTGCGTCGGCTCTCCGGCAGTTCTCTTCCGCGATCCATCTGCGCGGCCGGATTTGCGTCGCTTGCGTGCCAACGGCCTAGCCCCTCCGTGCAGGGATCGCGAAAAGCGATCGAGCAACCCTCTATCGGAGCCGCCCCCATCATCGGCCGGCCTCCCATCGAGTCAAGTGGAAAGCGGGCGGATCGCGGAGCAGGCGCATCAATTCTGGCAGCGCGAATACTTGATGCTGAGTTCGTCGCCCATTCCGGGAAAAATCCGCGCGATGGTATTGTCGTCGATGACTCTTGCGCTGAACTGAATATTCGACGCCATGATGTCACTCGCGCATGCGGCAAGGAAATGGACCATGTTGCCATCTTCCTTTCGGATCCTGATGGTACAGGTCTGCATCTGACCACGGACCTTGTTTCCTTCCAGGATGAAGCCGCCGCCATACTGGTCGGAATCCCGAACGAACGATATCGTGTCGCCTTTCTTCACTTGCGGAAAGCAACGCCAGAACGATCGCCATCCTTTGTGTCTTCTCGTTTGCGGCATCGGCAGCGATCTTCCTGATTCTGGAGCTCAGTCAGCCTTTTACCGGACTGATGATGATCTCCGATCAATCCCTGCGCCAAGCAATTTGCCGCGGGAAATGGGGATCTCGCGGTCGTTCGCGGCGACGTTGGTGACTTGTCGCAAGCCCAGGCTATCGTCGTTCTCACCCACGCGACCGTGCTCATCATCGCGCCACCTGGTTCATCCATTGACAGCATCGACAAGCTCAAGGGCCGCACGGTGGGGGTGGTCGGAGGAGAGACAAATGCTGGGGGTGTCGATGTATTGAACAGGACATATGACCTTGCCCGCGCCAAGGTGATCTTCAAGAACCTTACCTTGCAGGAAGCGCGACAAGCGATTCAATCAAAGCAAGTCAGCGCCTTGCTGGTCGTGATCCCTTTGACAGAGAAACCTCACCCAGACCATCATGAAGGTCCGCAGAGAGCTCCTGGGCGAGCACCCTCTCTTTGCGCAGATCACCGCTCCTAGCACCGACGCCGATGCTTACCTTCCGATCCATCCTGGCGCGCTGGCCTTCTACAACGGCACGCAGCAGAGCTTCATGGATGAGTATGGCAATTATATCTATCTGGCGCCGATGGTGCTGGGAGGAATAGCCTCCTTCCTCGCGGCGGCATGGAAGTTTCTCGGGATCGGGCAACCCGAAATCAGGGAAGGTCCTCTGGATTCCCTTTACGCCTTGGCGCGGCGGATAAGGGGCGTCAATACAGAGACCGAACTATCAAGCATCGAGGAAGAAATCGACAACATCCTCAAGGCCGAGGGTGGCGATGAGAGTGCGGTCGATGCTTCTACATTGAACGTGGTCGCCCACCGCTTGGAAAACCTGATTCATGACCGCCGGGCAATTCTTGCGACAAGAGCCGCGGTCGCTTCCGTGGCGTAGGCAGTGGAATGAGACGACCAAACCCTGCGGCGGAGGGCCGGCCGTGGAGACCTAGTAGGCCATATTAAGTCTGACTTGCGTCTTTATATTATAGACCGGGTAGTCCTTGATGATGGGCACGCCGAGTTCGAACGAGAGTGAGGCATTGTCCGACAAATCGCGTCCGATTTTGGCGTCGAACGGAAGGAACAGCCGGCCGGTCTGGCCGATGATCGGGTCGCCCAAATTTATCCTGATGTCTGCGCTCGGATAGAGGGTGATGAACCATCTGTTCGGAAGGCCAAGGTTGAAGGCCGGCGCAAATTGCAGATTGCTGATATTCTTCCTGGTCGGATCGCCGGCAAAGCTGGTGTCGTATCGAACGATCGGCTCGAAATAGCTGGATGAATTGATCTCCCACAAGGCGTAACGCGCGCCGACAATGGGCATGATCTGCCATTTTCCCGAACCGAGCGCGTCGCCGCCCGTGGGCGCAATAAGACGGGCGCCAAAGCCGACCGCCCAGCGCTGGTTCAAAATTTGGATGACGGCCGCTTGGACATTGGCATCGCCGACGCCATGCAGGTAATCACCGTCGGGATTGTCGGACGTTATTGGATTCTTGGCGAGCAGAGGCAGATCGCTGCGCAGCGCCAGGATCCACATCGGCGCCAGAGCTAGCGAGTGGTCATAACGCAGGTTGAGCGTGTCGGTCGTGACGCTGCGAGTGGATCCCGGCGTGCTGCCGCTTCGAGGCGCCGTCCTATATCCTTCCAGCAACTGAAACAGGTTCGCCGGAGGCCGGAAAAAGTCATCGCCGGTATTTGGCTCTTGATCGCGGGAGGACGCTGCCTGCGCAGCTGCGGCAGTCGGCCGCAGGATCATCACGACGAGGAGGCAAGTACCAAAGAGCGCGCGGGCAACCATGGCGGCGGCGCGCCCTTCGCATCCAGCGAGAATTCCCGCTCTCATCGGCGATGCTCCATATCAAGTCGCATTTAGCCGTGCGCCTGTCGAATCCCGTCCAATAATCCCCGTAGTCCCGGCCGCACCAGCGAGTGTGCAGCGTTCGCGTCTCGAAGAGAAGTATAGACTTCGCCAATGGGGCATCGGTCGTTTGATTTAGGTCACGCCGCGCCCCCACCCTGCAAGAGCTGAGAGTTGCCGTTCCGACCATTCCGACGCATGCCGGGAGTCGATTCGCCGGCGGACACGGCTTTATTCGAACGCGAAGATGCGTTTCCAGTCGTTCTTCATATCGACGACGGTCCATTTGTTCGACGTTGCAGCATCCAGCGCTTTGTCGAGGCGACCGGAGGACGCGTTTCGATCATAGGCGTATTCGCGTTCGGCGTCGGTATGATGGACGATCAGGCCAAAGCGACGGCCGCCAGCCATCGTGGTCCATTGCAGCATTTCGAGATCGCCGTCGGAGTTGCCAAATGCGGCGATCGGACGACGTCCGATATGTTGATTGATGCCCACCGGCTTGCCCGCCTTGTCATCGTTAAAGTTCAATTCCGGCAGCCGAAAAAGCACCGGCCTTCCGTCCCGCATCTGGAACCTGGTCTTGATCGACGAGCCAATGACTTGTTCCGGCGGCACACCATAAACCCGCTCAGTCCATGGGCGCATGAACTCGATCCCGCCGCCGGAAACGATGAAAGTCTTGAATCCGTTGGCTCGCAGATAAACGAGCAACTCGATCATTGGCTGGTATGCAAGGTCTGTGTACGGACGTTTCCATCGTGCATCGCGGGCCTTGCTGAGCCAATCCGTAACGATTTTCTCGAATTGCTCGGTCGTCATACCGGTATGGGTCGCCATTACCAGCTCCGCCAACCCGTGATCACCCGACGCCGCGAGGGTTTTCATGTCGCCTTCGAGTGCCGCCTTGAATGGCTGCGTGTCCTTCCATTCGGGATGAAGCGGAGCCATCGCCTTCATGCGATCGAGCGCGAAAGTCAATTGAACGGGAATTGGCTGTTCTACCCAGAGTGTCCCGTCGTTATCGAACGTCGCAATGCGCTGGGCGGGAGGGATAAAATCCGGCGATCCTTCGCCCGTCACGGCAGCAACGAAACTCAGGATCGCCTGCGTCGCCGCACCATCATTCCATGACGGAAGCGGGTCAGCCGCTGCCGTCGTTTGCGCAAATGCGGACGCTGAAAAGAGCGCCCCTGAAAAAGCCGGCAGCATCGCCGCGGCCGCCGAGGCTTGAAGCAGCTTGCGGCGGCTAATCGCCGGGAAAAATGGGGTCGAGGACATGGCTGAATCCTTCCCGAGAACCACTGGGGCTTCAACTCAAGGACCTTGAGTTCCTTGCTTGCGGCCACAGGAAATGGCCGGCCGCAGAACATTCGTCTCAGATAAGGGGCCTAGTCCTTCGCAGGCGATTCCTGCAGCTTCTGCATCACTTCATCCATGTTGAAGCTGGCTGCCTTCTGCCGCTGCGGATAGTCCTTGAAGGTCATCAGAAACTGGCCCACGTAATCCTGCGCGGGAACGGCGAAAAAGATGTGGTCCATGATCCAGTCGTAGTAGGTGTTCGACGTGATGTCAGCACGCTCGTAGGGGTCGGTTCGAAGATTGAAGATCTTCGGAACCCGCAGATTGGTGAAAGGCTCCGCCCAGATGCGCAGCGTTCCCGGAGCGCGCTGCTCCATGAACACGAGCTTCCAATTGTCGTAACGCAGACCGGTCAATTGCTGGTCATCATTGATGTAGAAGAAGGAATTGCGCGGACTCTTCGCCGTTTGCCCGGTCAAATACGGCACCAGGTTGTCGCCATCGAGATGGACCTTGTAGGTCATGTCGCCGACCTTGTAGCCCCTCAGCAGCTTGTCCTTCACTTCGGTATCGCCGGCGACCGCCAGAAGTGTGGGCAGCAGGTCGAGGTGAGCCATGATCTCGTTGGAGACCTGGCCCGGCTTGATCTTGCCGGGCCAGCGGAACATCGCCGGCACGCGGTAGGCGCCTTCCCAGTTCGAGTTCTTCTCGTTGCGGAACGGCGTCATCGCGCCATCCGGCCAGGAGTTCATGTGCGGCCCGTTGTCGGTCCCGTACATGACGAAGGTGTTGTTCGCGATGCCTTCGTCGTCGATTGCCTTCAGCACCGTGCCCACATTCTTGTCATGGTCGATCATGGCGTCGTGATACGGAGATTGCCAACGCCCGGACTGGCCGAGGCTCTCCGGCTTGACGTGGGTGCGGAGATGCATATGCGTGAAATTCACCCATACGAACGCCGGCTTGCCGGCCTTGTTCATCCGCTTGATGTAGTCGGCGGCGCGGTTGGCGATGTCATCGTCGACGGTTTCCATTCGCTTCTTGGTCAGCGGGCCGGTGTCGGTGCAGACCTGCTTGCCGACCTTGCCGAAGCGCGGATCGACCGTCGGGTCGTCCTTGTCCGAAGCCTTGCAATCCATCACGCCGCGCGGACCGTACTTGGCACGAAATGCCGGGTCTTTCGGATAATCCGGCAGCTCGGGCTCTTCCTCGGCATTCAGATGGTAAAGGTTGCCATAGAACTCGTCGAAGCCGTGCACGGTGGGCAGAAATTCATTGCGGTCGCCAAGATGGTTCTTGCCGAACTGGCCGGTCGCATAGCCGAGCGGCTTGAGCAGCTCGGCTATCGTCGGATCTTCCTTCTGCAGTCCGAGCGTCGCGCCGGGCAGACCGACCTTGGTCAGGCCGGTGCGCAAGCCTGACTGGCCGGTGATGAAGGAAGCCCGGCCGGCGGTGCAACTTTGCTCCGCATAATAGTCGGTGAACATCGTCCCTTCATTCGCAATTCGGTCGATGTTTGGCGTCTGATAGCCCATCATCCCGCGCGAATAAGCGCTGATATTGGATTGGCCGATATCGTCGCCCCAAATAATCACGATATTGGGTTTTCGCGGCTGTTGCGCGTTTGTCGGAATACCCATCGCGGCCAGAGCCGCGAGGGAAACCAGCGAACCAAGCAAAATGTTCCTTGTTGTCGCCATGATCGGTCCTCCCGCGGGTCAGACCGGATTGTTTAGATGCAGTATCGGCTACAGCTTTTGATCTCGATCAATTGCCGGCAAGGACCATGTTCCCAGGCGGAAGCCGTTGTCCGTCAGGCAGCCGCCGGACGCTGATCTCCGAACAATGCGACGACTTCCGCCGCGGGTCGAGCCGGGCTGAACAGATAGCCCTGCATCTCCGTGCAGCCGAGCCTACGCAGCAAGTCCCGCTGCAGCTCTGTTTCCACGCCCTCGGCCGTCGTCGTCATGTTGCGCGCGGCGGCGATGTTGACCACGGCCTGAATGATGGCGCACGATCCGTCGGATTCGACGATGTCGTTGACGAAGGACCGGTCGATCTTGATTTTGTCGAACGGGAAACGCTGCAAATAGCTCAGCGAAGAATAGCCGGTGCCGAAATCATCGAGCGCGACCCGCACGCCGACCGCCCGCAACTGATGCAGGACCGTCAGCGCCACCTCGTCGTCGCGGATCAGGACCGCTTCGGTGATTTCAAGTTCGAGCCGGCTTGCCGGAAGGCCGGATTCCGCGAGCGTTGAGGCGACCTTCAGGGCGAAAGCATGATTTCTGAATTGAACCGGCGACACGTTGACCGCCAGTTTGATGTTTTTCGGCCAAGTTGCCGCCTCGGCGCAGGCTTTGGTGAGCACCCATTCTCCGAGTTGGCTGATCAGGCCGCTTTCTTCCGCGATCGGAATGAATTCAGCGGGCGAGATCATGCCGCGTACCGGATGACGCCAGCGTAGCAGCGCTTCGCATCCGGAAACCTCATTGTCCCGGAGATTGACGAGAGGCTGATAGTGGATATCGAAGCCACCTTCGGTGAACCCGCCGTCCGCGGTCATCTTGCGCAGATCCTGTTCGAGCATGCGGCGCGTCTTGATGCGGGCATCCATGTCCTGCTCGAAGAAACGGTAGGTCCGGCGGCCGTCGGCCTTGGCGCCGTACATCGCGAGGTCGGCATTTTTCAGCAGCTCATCAAGATCGGCGCCATCCTGAGGCGCCAACGCAACGCCGATGCTGGCGTCGGTCGAAAGTTGATGACCGAGACACTCGTAGGGCTCGCGGATCACCGAATAAATCCGGGAGATGAGATCGGTGACGTCTTCGGGTCGCTGCACCAAGGTCTGCACGATCGCGAATTCGTCCCCGCCGAGACGCGAGACAAAGTCCGTCTCCCTGACGCAGTGGCGCAACCGGGCCGCCACGGTCTTCAACAATTCATCGCCGACCGGATGGCCGAGCGAATCGTTGATGCTCTTGAATTCGTCGATGTCGATATAGAGCACCGCGAGCTGGCCGCTCCGCCGAATGCGCTTGAGTTCCAGTTCGAGCTGTTCGCGAAACAGGACGCGGTTTGGCAGATCGGTCAACGTGTCGAAGTGGGCAAGATGAGCGATCTTCTCCTCGGCCTTTCGGCGCTCTGTGATGTCTTCATGCGTGGCGACCCAGCCGCCATTTACCGCCTTTTGATGCGTGATCTGGACCCAACGTCCGTCTCCGACGCTAGCGATCTGGACCTTTTCCGACGCAACCCTGTCCAGGACAAGCGCGCAATGCTCATCGACATCGGCCTGCAGCGATCCGGTGTCCTTGTGGTGCTGGAGAAGTTCGCCAAGACTTAGGCCCCGCTTCACGACGTCGGGTGACAGGCCATACATGGCGGTGTAGCTTTGATTGCAGACGACAAGCCTGTTCTCCGAATCGAACAGCACCAGGCCCTGGGACATCGCGTTGATCGCGGTGTCGAGGCTTTCCTTTTCAAGGGAAATTCGCCGCTCGGAGGCGCGGCGTTGCCGCAGCAAACGCTGAACAATCAGGAAGAGGATGGAACCGATCAAGACGACTGACAGCGTGGCGACGCCGATCATCAGCCTGGTCTGTTCACGCCAATCCGACAGAGCTGCAGAAACCGAATTGGTGGCCAGCAGCACAATCGGGAAATTTGCCAGCTGGAGGGAAGCCCCCAGCCGTTCCACTCCATCCGTCGGAGCTATGAACCGGGCCGTCGCGCGGCCGCCCTTGGATAACATGAGCTGGAACATCGGACCCGACCTGAAATTCTGTCCGATCCTGGATTCCAGATGGGGGTAACGCGCCAGCAAGGTGCCATCACCGTGCATCATCACGATGGTTGCGTCTTTTCCAAGTGACAGGGATTCGAAGAATTTTTCGAAAGTAGCCGGCTCGATGCCCCTGCTGACCACCCCCAGGAATTCGCCGCTTCGCCCCACGAGCCTGCGCGACAGGAGCGTAGTCCAGCGGCCTGACATGCGGCTGTGCACGGCTTCGAGATATTTTTGATCCGGCGCAGTGTTTGATTTCAATGCCTGGAAATAACCGCGATCGGCCAGATTGGCCTTGGGAGCAGGCCAGCCGAGCGACCAATTGATCAGATTTCCCTCGGAATCCAGCAAGGTCAGGTTCCCCATATAAGAGAGGGCACCTATCTTGTTCTTGAGCATTTGGTGAGCGTCTTCGCTGGACATCTCCCGCTTGAAGTCCTGAGGCGAGGTGATCATCCCGAGATTGAGCTGGTTGATGATGTCCTGTTGAACCAGGGCGAAGTCGTCGAATTGCTGGTCGAAATGACGGGCCAGCAGCAGCACCGTATTTTCCAGCTCGCGCATGCTGCTTTGCAGCGCCCGTTCGCGAAATCCATAGATCATCATGCTGGTGCCGACGGCGATCGCCGAGATCAGAAACACGCCGCACAGGATCAGTGCACGGATCGGATTGCGTTGCGGCTGAGAGTTCGTAACAGTCAGGTCGACTTCAGATGCGGCGCCGGTCGTGGCGGCACCGCGTTTTGCTATTGTCCATCCCATGACCTGGCTCCCATGGGATAATAGTTACGTGACAACGGTGGAGAGCCGGTTACCAATCTCAGTTACCCGAGGCTTAACCCTGACCAAGGCTTAACCTGACCAAGACTTAACCCTGACCAAGACTTAACCCTGGCGCCGAACCCGGCTCAAATCACGAAGAACCCATGGGTTGCGTCGCGCCGGAGCTGTTCGACCAGGCCATATTCCCAATCGAGATAGGCCTGCATCGCGCGCGCATTGACCTCGGTGCCTTCATAAGGGCGCCGGTAACGGCGTGACGGATCGGGTTTTGGCAAATCCACTGGCGGTCCCACTTCAAGCGCGCGATCGTAACCGCCATCCAGCACGTAGGTCTCCCACCCCATTTGCGCGAGCCAGGACGCCGTCATGTCGGCGCGGACACCCATATTGTCGGTCAGCAGGATGCGTGCCCCGCGCACCGGTGCGGCCATGTCGATCTCCTGGACCAGCTGCCCTCCCGGATAGTGGCGAAAACCTCCGATGTGACCGGCCGCATAATCCTCGCGCGAGCGAACGTCGAAGCGATAGAGCGTGCGGTGGATCTGCCCCTCGAGCGCCGTCGCTTCTTCCGCGCTGACATGCCGAACGCCGGCGCGATAGGCGACTTCACGGGCATTGGCTTTCGCGCCCTCGAACAAGCCGATCCCGCCGCGCCGGTCCGCGCCATGCTCGAGGTCTTGTTTTGCGAGAGTCCAGCCGATCGTCCCGTTTCGCAGCGCCACCACCTTGTTCGCGACGCCGGCGTTGATCAGCGACTGGGTGCCGATGATCGACCGGGTGCGGCCGGCGCAGTTCACGATGATGGTCGTGTCGGGATCCGGCGCAATGTTGCCTGCGCGAAGCACCAATTCCGCGCCAGGCACGCTGACGGAGCCGGGGATGTTCATGGTCGCATATTCGTCGAACCGCCGAACATCGAGGATCGCTACATTGGCCTTGCTCGAAATCAGCGCGGCGACTTCTGCCGCGGGCAAAGAAGGCGTGTGCCGGCGGGACTCGACCAGTTCGCCGAAGGCCTTGGCGTAGGAATTGACATCCTGGAAAAGCTCAAAGCCCGCCTTCCGCCAGGCATCGAGCCCGCCGTCGAGCTGGCGAACGTCAGTGTAGCCCAACGCCGCAAGGCGATCCACAGCCTGGGCAACGAGACCTTCGCCGGCATCGTAGACAACGATCGGCACATCCTTGCGGGGCAGCCGCGTCCCGGCTTCGAGCGCGATCCTGTCGGCCGCCATGTTGGCGGCAAACAAAGGATGGCCCGTGGCAAAGGCGGCCTCGTGCCGCAAATCGAGCAAAGCGATTTCATCGCGCAGCAACAGCGCGCGGCGGACTTCTGAGGGCGTGATGGATGGTGCGGTCATGGGACGGTGGGTCTCGATGGGGATGCAGTCAGCTTTGCACGGTTGCGTCTGCCAATTCAACTCACGGCGATCGCGGGCTATTCAACCAGACTCAGTCGTTCCGGGATGGTCCGAAGGACCAGAACCGGAATCTCGAGATTCTCCGATGTGCAATTGCACATCGTAGTTCGATGCTTCGCATGGCCCCGGAATGACAGCAAGATGCACCTCCGCCCTCCCGCGGCGCAGATAGCGTCCGGGTTGTGCAAGAACCACTCGCCCAAAATAGAGGGCGCATGGGATAGGGGGGAGCCCGCCGCTCCTCCCCTCCCACACCACCGTACATACGGGTCCGTATACGGCGGTTCGCTGGATTATGCGGTGGCGGGACTTACGAGGGAACGTAGGCCGAGTGGTCTGAAGAAGCCGATCGGCATGGCGATGTGGAGCGCGGGGCTGGCTGCGAGCCGCCAAGGGCCATGGGGGCTTCCGGCAGTCGTTGCTGCCAGATACCGGCCGACGCCGCAGCGTCGCAGCTCAGCAAAGCGAGCCGGTCCCGTTTCCCAACGGTTTCCAGGCGACGGCGCGCATCCGCCGCCGAGCGGATGTGAGCATTCGCGCGCTGTCTCAACGGCAAACGTTCCCAAGCACCGCGGAGGGACGGCGGCAGTTGATCTCCTGGCTTCGCAAGCACAAGGTGACCAAGTCAGTGATGGCGGCAAGCGGGGGATCTGAGCGCGGATGGGCCAGGGCGCTGCGCGAGAAGGATATCGAAGTTCGTATTGTTGACCCCAAGCGGGTGCGCCACTTCGCCCAGTCCGCTGGGCGACTGGCCAAGAATGACGTCATCGACGCTGACACGATCGCCTGGTTTGGCGAGATATTCGGCGAGGCGCCAAGCCAGGCCCACGATGCTGCGTGCGAGACGCTTCGACAGATGGTGAATGCGCGCCAGGGGTTGCTCGATATAAGGACCATGCTGGGCAACAAAGGCGAGCAGGATGTGCCGGAACCGGTGCAAAAAAGCCATGCGCGGCTGTTGAAGAACATCGCCGTCGAGCTCGCCAATCTCGAGGCGGCGATCACCGCCATGATCAAGGCCACGCCGCATTTTGCCAAGCGCGCCGAGATCATCGAGAGCGTGCCGGGGCTTGCCGGCACGCCGTCTGCCGGCCTCATCGCAGCGCTGCCGGAATTGGGCCAGGTGAGCAACGAGGCCATCTCCGCCTTGCTGGGCGTCGCGCCTTACGATGATGATAGCGGTAAACGGCGGGGCGAGCGCCAGATCAAGGGTGGACGCCGCAAGGTCCGCAATCTGTTCTACATGGCATGCCTGCGAGCGGCGACCCGGCACATCCCGGCGCTCAGGGCCTTCTATCGTCGCCTGATCGCCAAGGGCAAAAAGGCAAAGGTTGCGCTGGTCGCCTGCATGCGCAAGCTGATCGTCATTCTCAACATCATGATCGCCCGCGGCGAGAAATGGGATGCCAGTCGCTATGCGGTGGGCTAACGAGTGCGCCACGCTCGCGCTCGGCATTCGGCCGAGCGCTTGCAAAGCCCAACAGACCGGTGAGCGGATGGGGTCAAGGCCGACAGCCGCCGGAGGCGGTGGCGCGCAGCGCCAGCCTTGAGGCCAGCCGATCACAGGTCTACGTCAACACAGCTGCTCCCCGGTGACCGGGCTTTCTTGCCACCGTCGCTTACGAAGCTTGCTTCCACGAACTTGACGCCAGCGTCGGGGCGTCAGGACCACACGACTTCGCCGTCCGCGCCCGTCTCCGAAAAAGCCGCTCGACGGTCCTGGTACCAGTCCGCCGAAGCTTTAGCGAAGGCGGATCAGCGCCGCCCGTCTTGCGTCGCTGCCGCGTCCACCGCATCCCGCACCCAACGTTCGTGACGACCGCGAAGCGCCCCTCTTATCGAGGCGGGACAGCGTGGAGTCCTAAAGGTGTTTCTACCCGGCGGAGAAGCGAAATATTTTTGCAAAGACCCCTAGACACAAAATCGCGTGACGAGCCCGTCGGGCAAATCACTTGGGGCCGCGCGAACCGCATTCGCGTGCGGCCCGCCGCCCTTTTGATTTGAGCAGCGATCTGCTTGATCGAGATCAATAAAATCCTGCTCCCGGGGGCATACCCTTGCCACACCGAACAGCCTCATGGCGGACGCGACGATGACGCTGTCGCGCAATTTTTGAAGGCGGCGATCCACCCCTGACGCACGCGCCCCGTTTCTTGCCGCTGCCTGTGAGGAGCACCATGATGACACGACGCGAAGCCAACGCCGGAATCCTTGCCAGTGCGGCGCTCGCAGCCGCTCCCATATCCGCAATGGCGCAGGGGTCCAAGCCCCGCGATTTACCGCCGCCGCGGAGCGAGGGCGGTCAATCATTGACCGCGGCGCTCAAGTTGAGGCGTTCGACGAGGGAATATTCCGACCGGCCGCTTCCGGCGCAGGTCCTGTCAGACCTGCTGTGGGCTGCCTTCGGCATCAATCGCCCAAGCGGGGATCGAACCGCACCGTATTGGCGCCATGTCATGGTCATCGACATCTATCTCGCGATGGCTGACGGCGTCTGGTTGTACGAGCCGAAGCCCCACAGACTGCTACCCTACGCGCAGGAAGATTTCCGCGCGCAGACCGGGCTACAGGATTTCGTCGCTAGCGCGCCGCTCAACCTCGTGTACGTCGCTCATGGCGAACGCATGACCGACATCTCTCCCGAGGAGAGGCGTCTCTATGCCTCGGTCGACGCCGGGTTCATTGGCCAGAACGTCTACCTGTTCTGCGCCTCCGAAGGGCTCGCCACGGTATTCCGGGGCGCGCTCGACGGTCCGAAACTCGGTCAGGCCCTGAAACTGCCGGACCGGCAGTTCGTCACCTTTGCGCAAACAGTTGGATACCCGCGCGGTTGAAGCCAATCCGAGAGCGGCCAGTCATCGCATTCTCGACTTCAGCCTGATTGCCTCGCCATCCACCACGAACTTGCCGTAACCGTGATGGTGAATGGTCTTCGGATGGCGTTGCCCGGGATCGGTCCAGGCCTGCACCACTTCGAGAATGAACAAATTGTACTTGTTCACCAGACGGCTATCGGCCACTTTACATTCGAAATTGGCGAAACACTCGGCGACCAGGGGGGCTGCCACGCGCGCGGCCTTCAGCGGCGTCAGGCCGAACTTCTCGAACTTCGCAACGTCGCGGCCTGAGCAATTTCCGACGTCCACGACTTTTTGTGCAAGGTGCGCCGCCGGAATGGCGATGACGCACTGTTTTGTCGCCCGCAGCGCCGCAAAGCTGTAATCGGCGTTACTGACGACGCAGGCAACAAGCGGCGGCTCAAATTCCACCATCATATGCCAGGACATGGTCATCACGTTGGCGCGGCCCTTGCGGGCGGTCGTCAGCAGAACGACCGGGCCCGGTTCAAGCAACTGATAGACTTTCGCCAAAGGCAGATTTTTCATCATCGATCCTGCCGTTGGCGTCGAGCGCCGTAGCCTCGCGGGGCCTGTTTGACCGCAACCCATGGTACACTAAGCTTTGCGAAAACGGGAGAGGATCCATGGAGGACACCGCGGCCAGGCGCGCAGCCGAAAAGCTGCTCGCTGAACACAACGCCAACCGGCGCTTCAAGACGCTTGGTCCGCCGGACGCGCCCGCTACGATCTCGGGCGCCTACGATATCCAGGACAAATATGTAGCGCTTTTGCGCGGCGAGCACGGCGGCGCCGTAGGCTATAAGGTCGGACTGACGTCGGCTCCGATGCAGGCGTTTTGCAGAATTGACCATCCCATCGCGGGCGTCGTGCTGGCACGACGCGTGCATCGATCGGGAGCGAGTATCCGGCGTTCCAATTTCGGGCGACTGGGGCTGGAATTTGAAATTGCCGTCCGCATCAAATCAGACGTCCCGGTAACTGGCATGCCGTGCGCCACCGAGATGATCGCGCCTCACATCGACGGCGTTTGCGCCGCGATCGAACTCGTCGATGATCGAGGCGCAGACTATGCCAGCCTCGATGTTCTCTCGCTGGTTGCCGACAATTCCTGGAACGGCGGCATCGTGCTGTCGGAATTTGCAGCGACATGGCCTGATCTGGAGAGCGTGCTCGGGCGTGCCACGAAAGACCGTGTTGCGATCGGCGAAGGCCACGGACGCGACATCCTCGGGCATCCCTTCAATTCGGTCGCATGGCTGGCCACGCAGCTGGCCTCAAGGGGCGTCGTGCTGAAAGCCGGTCAGGTCGTGATGACCGGAAGCGTCATGAAAACCGTATTTCCGGAGCAAGACGCCAGCTATCGTTTTGACCTCGATCACATCGGCTTTGTCGAGGTGCAAGTAACATAGGAAAAAGCGCTGGGTGACACTGGCGTGTCATCATTGAATACAGCTCAGACCAGGGAGTGCCACGACAAGCACTTGATAATCTCGAGAAATCAGGATCAAAAATCAAGCGCCTGCGAAAAGGGCGCTACTTTATGCTCGCCTGCGCCTGCGGTTTGCGCGTATCGCGACCTCAATTGACAGTACCGATGCAGCACAGGCGCGCATACATCAAGAAAAGAAACTTCGAATGCAGACCTCGCCAAAGATCACGGACCCGATCAGCGATAGCGGATCGGCTTCAGTATCATCGGCTCCTGCCGAACCCGCTGCCCTTGACCTTCCTGAGGCCGCCCCGTGGACCGGCAACTGGTCGCACTTGATCGCCGCGTGGCTTTTTGGAGCGGTCGTACTGGCTGGCCTCGTCGTCTTCATCATGCATTTCGGCGCCATCGAGGTCTTTGTGGCGAAGCTCCGCGGCGCCAATCCGCTTTGGCTTGCAGCGGCCTTGTGTTGCCAATTCGCGACCTATGTCAGCGCAGCCGCTGTCTGGTTCCGTGTCCTCAGGCGGGCTCGGTCGCCGCTGCCGTTCCCGAGCCTGCTCAGGCTTGCGTTCGTTGAGCTTTTTGCCAATCAGGCAGTACCCACCGGTGGGCTCAGTGGCAGCCTCATGGTCGTGCGCGGCCTCATGCTCCGCGGCGTTGCCTCCGCGGTCGCTGTCACAGCGCTCTTCATTGCAGCGCTATCGTACTACGCCGCCTATTTCATGGTCGGCTTGCTCGCTTTCGTCCTGCTTTGGCATAGCGGCGACCTGAATGCCGCCTGGCGAGCGCTATTCATCGCCTTCGCTATCGTCGTCACGGCGCTAGGGGTGGCACTTTTGTTGCTATCGCGGTCCCGGGACGATCTCATTCCCGGCGCAATCCGGCATTGGCGGCCATTCGCGCAATTGGCGAGGATGCTCAGTCAGGTTCGCGTCGATATGTTGCGCGATCCCCGGCTCGCTTTCGAAGTCGTCACTCTCCAGTCCGGCATCTTCCTTCTCGATGCCGCGACGCTCTGGTGCACCGGCCGGGCCGTTGGCCTGAACGTTGATGTCGGAAGCAGCTTTATGAGCTTCATACTTGCCTCCGTGGTCGCTACCCTCTCGCCGATCCCGCTCGGTCTTGGCTCCTTTGAAGGAACCTGCACGGGGCTTCTTCACCTCGTGGGCGGAGGCCTCGAAGCGAGCCTTGCCGCCACACTTATCATGCGCGGTCTGACCCTTTGGCTCCCCATGCTGCCGGGCCTGGCTATGATCCGCCGCGAAGCCAGCAAAACCGCGACAATCCGGAGCGCCGCAGTTTAGATGTTCTGTGCATCTCGCCGGCGGCGCGCATACAGCTTGGGCAAGGACGTCGTCGCACGCGAGAACCCCATGCCGGCCGCACCGCGCGTCGTCGCAGCGGGAGACTGAGACATTTTTAACGAGTTGTGTCTAAAGGTAAAGTCGCACCCGACTCGGTCATTTCGCCCCGGTTTTCAATGCCCGCCACCGATCCCGACGACGACGCCAAAATGTTTGACCTCGCGCCGGTCTCGCTCTGGATCGAGGACTTCAGCGCGGTCAAGGCGCTGTTCGAACAGTGGCGAGCGGAGGGCGTCGGCGACATCAAGGCATTCCTCGCCGCCGACCCCGACCGCGTGCGGCAGTGCTCGGAGCGCATCCGTATCCTCAAGGTCAACCGCAAGACCTTGTCGTTGTTCGGTGCCCGCGATCTAGCTCATCTGATGGTCCATCTCGGCCAGGTGATGCGCGACGACACCTTCAAGAGCCATGTCGAGGAACTTGCCCAGCTTTGGAATGGGCGAACCAGCTTCTCCAGCCACACGGTCAACTATACGCTGGCCGGCGAGCGTCTCGATATCCAGCTCAACGGCACGATCCTTCCCGGTCACGAAAAGAGCTGGGACCGCGTCATGATCGCGATCGAGGACGTTACCGAGCGGGAAGGCGCCCGGCGCCGCCTCGTGGACAGCGAGAACTACGCGTTCGGCCTGTTTGCCCACTCACCGGTCTCGCTGTGGGTGGAGGATTTCAGCGCCGTGAAACGGCTCATCGACGACGTGCGCGCCCGCGGCGTCGAGGACTTCCGCGTCTTCACCGATGTGCACCAGGAATTCGTCCCGCGCTGCATGAGTGAAATCCGTGTGCTCGACGTCAACAGCCGGACGCTCGAACTGTTCGGCGCGCCCGACAGAGAGACGTTGTTGCGCAACCTCGCCGACGTGTTCCGCGACGAGATGGGGCCGCATTTTCGCGAGCAGCTCGTCGATCTGTGGGACGGCAAGCTGTTCCAGCAGCGCGAGGTGGTGAACTATTCGCTCGATGGCACCAAGCTCCATCTGTTGCTGCAATTCTCGGTGCTGCCCAACCATGAACGCGACTGGTCGCTGGTGCAGGTCGCGCTGACCGACATCACCGCTCGCAAGAAAGCGGAAGCCTATCTCGAATATCTCGGCACCCATGACGTGCTGACGCGCACTTTGAATCGCTCGTTCTATGTCGACGAGCTCAATCGGCTTGGACGCAAGGGGCCGCAGCCGGTCACCGTCATCATCGCCGACCTCAACGGGCTGAAGACCGCGAATGACGAACTCGGCCATGGCGTCGGCGACGCGCTGTTGCGCCGGGCGGGCGAAGTGTTCGGCTCGCTGGTCGAAAAGCCGGCTTCGGTCTCGCGTATCGGCGGCGACGAGTTCGCGGTCCTGTTGCCTGGCACCGACGCCGCCGGCGGGGAAGCCGTTCTCGCCTCGCTCGCGGAACTCATCGAGCTCAACAACCAGTACTATCCCGACTTCGCACTGAGCATCTCGACCGGGATCGCCACCAGCCGGCCCGGCGACCGGCTGGAACAGGTGGTCAAACGCGCCGACCTGAAGATGCTTCACGCCAAGCGCTTATATTACTTGCAGGCCAACCGGGACCGGCGCGGAACCGGCGCCGCGTGAACCGCCTGCGGCCGGCACGGACAAACCGAGGGATATCCCGCCTCTCTATGGCTGAAATCCATTTGAAGGTAAGTGGGCTGGTAGGTCAGCATCGTTCGGAGAACGTATTGCAAAATGCGCTACAGAGCGCTAAATTCTATATAGTTATAACTATAGAGGTTGCTCATGTCCCGGGCGATTGAACGCAAGGAGCACCCGCTTTCGATGCGGCTGCCCGAAGCTGACATTGCTATCATCGATCGAGCGGCAACGTTGCGCGGCCGTTCGCGCACGGACTTCGTGCGCGACGCGGCAGTACGTGCGGCCGAGGATGTGCTGATGGAGACGGTGCCCGTTCGGATGAGTCCTGCCGGATTCAAGGCCTTCATGGCGGCATTGTCCGGACCAGCCACAGCGGTCCCCGAGATCGTTGAACTCTTCCAGCGCCCGGCGCCATGGGAGACCAAAGCGTTTTCAAGCGAAGTGGATACCGGTTCGCGCAAAGAAAACGCGTCAAAACAAAAAAGCGGCTCAAAAACCGGAAGCTGAGGTTGACAATCTCCGGCCCCGAGCTGCTGACGGCGGCCCATAATCTCGCCGAGTTCTCCTGCGGCAAGCCGTCTCTCGATCGCTGGCTCAAAACGCGAGCTCTCTCCAACCAAGAGAAGGGCTTTACGGCCGTTCTTGTCGTCCATGAAGCCAGCCGAGTAATCGGTTATTACGGTCTCGCGCCTACAGCAATCGTGCCGTCAATACTGCCGCGGTCTATCCGGACCGGCCAGCCGCCCGACCCTGTCCCCTGCCTGTTGCTCGGGCAGCTTGCGACGGATCAGAATTGGATTGGCAAGGGAGTTGGCACGGGCCTGCTCAAACATGCACTGCAACGCTGTGTCGCGGCCGCGGACCTCATCGGAGGTCGCGCGCTGCTTGTCAACGCGGTTGACGTCGAGGCGGCTGCGTTCTGGAAGCGGCGCGGTTTCATTCCCTCAAAGGACGATCCGCTCATCCTGTTCAGGTCGATCGCTGACATAGCAGCATCGCTTCGCTAAAACGAAGCAGCCAACGGGCGGAAAACTTATTCCATCGGATCAGTAAGGCAAGGCATGGAGTCGTACCGGCATCAGAAGATTGGGAGCAAGCCTTTCTCGCGGGTCGGCCCGCGGTCAAATTGACCCCTCACGGTTGAAGAAGACGCGATGGCAGCTTGCATTTGACCAGACGTTCGACGCGGATGACCTGTCGGTGCGGTTGAACGCGTGAGCGCAGCCCAAAGTCCGACAGAATAGCCCGGCTCGCTGCACGTTATCAGCTTCGCCCCGCGGGCTCGGGATTCGCGCCCCGAGCCTTGCCTGCCGGACTGTAACGCGTTACGCTGTCACGCGTTACAGATGGCGAAGTCCCATGACCGCAGCGGCCGAAAGGATGAAGATGATGCGGCAGCGGCGGCGCGCACGGGGGCTGCGCGAATTGCGTCTGGTCGTTGCCGACCCCCGCTCGCGGGCGGTGCGACGACGGGTGGCGAAGCAGGTCGCCGGCCTCGACCTGGATCGCGAGCGCGACGCGTTGAAATGGATCGAGTTGATCTCCGAGTTTGATGCAGATGCGACGCGGTGATCTGGTGACCGTTGCCGCGGCCGGAGACTATGGCAAGCCCTGTCCGGCGGTCATCGTGCAGACCGATGCCTTTCCGGAGAACCATGCTTCAGTGGTGGTTTGCCAGTTGACTTCCGAGCTGGTGGACGCTCCGGATTTTCGCGTCACCATCGAGCCCAAGCCCGAAAATGGATTGCGGCTCAGATCGCAGGTGATGGCCGATAAGCCGGTCACCATGAGACGCGAACGGATCGGGCGGAAGATCGGGCGTCTCGGCAACCAAGACATGGCTCGGCTCGGAATTGCTTTGGCGTTTGTCCTGGGGCTCGCAGATTAGCGATGCTTCTGGTTCGGCCGACGGACAGCAAGACTCCCATGCGGCTGTCGGCGGCTTGATGCGGTATTTTCCGACGCCCGGCAACGATATCGTGCAAAATCGTACAGTGGCGCGCCATGGTCGACGAAGATGGGCAATACTCGTTCGCTGTGGCGCTATGATGCCGTGATCGAGTCCACGCTATCCTGTCCGTTGGCTTGCCACCCCTGCGCAAACGCTCCGGCGCGCGGGCCACTATTCCGTTTCAAGGTCTTCGAGCCTGATCCCACGTCCTGCGCGCAGGCTGTTCCGTGCCTGTTCGATGCGGCGCAAGAACCGCGGGTCATGTTCGAGCCGGTATTCGAACCAGTCCTCTTCCGACTCGAAGCCGACCAGCACGCCCGCCGGTTTGCCATGGCGTGTGATGACGATCTCCTGGGTTTCGGCCTCGCGAAGATACCGAGACAGATCATCCTTGATTTCGGATAGCGGAACTTCCTTCATTCCGGATTTGCGAATTGTGCGAGCCATGAATCTGCCTCCAGTTTGCTCACGATCGCCCACTCCCTGAGTGATTCCGAATCACTGTATGATACAAGCTAAGGATTCCGCTTCGTCGTGTGGCGGCGCGTCAAATATTCTGGGGACAAGGCTCTGATCGAACTACAGGGCGATGCGTCCGCGTGGCGGGTTCACAATGATTTCAACAAGCCTCAGGCGGGTGCCATGAGCCTTTCGACCGACGCCTTGTATAAAATGTCCGACGTGGAGTTGCTGGCGGCCTATGTCGAAGCCCGGCGACAATTCGTGGAAAGGAAGTTCGCGCGCGATACACATCGAGCGCGGCTGGCGTGGATCAGGGCCAAAATGTTCGTCGGCAGCTCCGGCGGGGTCACCGAGCGCAACATGGCCATCGACGTCTCGGAGGAGATTGCCCGCAAGGGTCAGGAATTGCGCGAGATGACGCGCGACCTCGATCTGCTCAAGATCGATATCGACATCATCGCGATCGTCATTCGATTGCGCGGCGCATCGGCGCCGACGGGCATGCCAGGCGACGACGCGATCGAAGGCGATCCCGAGCGCGAAGGCCCCTGAGCAGCCTCGTCCACGTGCGGCTATCGGCGCATGATCCGAAACGCCTTCAGCCGCCCCATGCCGTGGCCTGTGTACGGCGCGCCAGACGATCGCCGAGCATGAGACTCTTGTGCTGTCCGATCGTGACCGCAAAGCATTCTTTGATGCACTCATTAATCCGCCCGAGCCGAGTGAGCGGCTTGCGCGCGCGCTGGCCGAGCACAAGCGACGCGTTGCGTCCTGAACATGGCGGCGCCTCGGCCGGATTTGAGGATCGAGGCGCTTGCGTCACACCATGAACGGAACGGCTTTTCCTGTGGCGTCGATAGCCTCGATCGTTACCTATGGACGCAGCCGAGCCAGGATGTCCGGCGCAAGGCAAATGGTGTCTTCATCCTCGTCGAGCCAGACAAGCCGGACATCATTCTCGGCTACTATACGCTGTGTGCCACGGGGCTACCGCAGGGCGGCGTTCCGGCCGCCGCCCGCAAGCACGTCCCGCGTTATCCGCTCGTCAGCGCCACGCTCATCGGACGTCTCACGGTTTCCGAAGCCCGGCAGGGTGAACGGCTTGGCGCGATGCTTCTCGCTGACGCCGTGCGCCGCGCCTATCGGAGCGCGGACACAGTCGGCTCGTCAATGCTGGTCGTGGACGCGCTCAATGATCGCGCCGCCGGCTTCTATGAAGGAAATGGCTTCGCGCGCCTGCCGGACTCGCTCCGCCTGGTGCTACCGATGCACGCGATCCGGCGAATGATGGAGTCATAGTTGGCGGACACGATTCGAACGTCAGCGCCGCCTCTCTTCGCCTTATCTACGAAACAGCGGACCTTCAACTTCGCGGTGTCATATCCAAGGCGGCGGGATCGCAAAGACAGCGACTCACGGCGTAGAGTGGCGCGCACGGCCGACGAAGATGGGCACTATTGCTTCGCCGTGGCGCTATGATGATATAGTCGGATACACGATTGGCGCGACGCTTCTGCGCAGCGCCTGCCTATCGCACTACGCCATCGGCCTTGCGATAGGGCCTCCGCGAAGGCCGCGCCGGGCTATTGCGAGAACGCAATGTGTATAGTAGTATTTAGTTATACACATTCCGGCGGACCCGCGATGCGCACCAATATCGAGATCGACGACGCGTTGATGGCAGAAGCCCAGAAGGCTTCAGGACATGCAACCAAGAAGCAGACGGTAGAACTGGCGCTGCGTTTGATGATCAGGCTGCGACGGCAGCGTGAGGCTGACGCAGCGTTCGGCAAATACCGCTGGCGCGGCAACCTCGCCCGGAGCCGCAAAGGGCGAGGGACCGGGTGATTGTTGTCGACAGTAGCGTCTGGATCGACTTTCTGAATGGCCGGAATGCACCTCACGTCCGGCGACTGCGTTCGGTCCTCGGCACGGACGAAGTTATCGTGGGGGATTTGATGCTTTGCGAGGTACTGCAGGGCCTTGGCAGCGAGCGGGCGGCTCGGGAAATCGAGGCCTTGCTGCGCCGTTTCGAAATTGTGCCAATGGCCGGCGACGCGATTGCCGTGGCAGCGGCGCGTAATTTCCGTTCCTTGCGCAGTCGCGGGATCACTGTCCGCAAGACCATCGATCTGCTGATCGGCACCTGGTGCATCGAGAACCGCAGGCCACTGCTACACAATGACAGCGATTTCCATCCGATGGCGCGCTATCTGGGTCTGATCGAACTGCCGGCGACACCATGAAAGCGGACCGCAGGCAGCCGGCTCGAATTTCGAACGATGGCGTGGAGGCCAGCCCTTGCGGGCGCCTTTAGCGGGCTCTGGCGTAAGTGGCGCGCCAGTCGGGATAAAGATGGGTACTCAGATTGTTGGGCAATTTCCATTCAGCGCTGACATCCAGGCTGCCTTGAAATTGGCCGAGTTTCCCCGCTTCGACTTGCAGTGACTGCCGAGTTTGAAACTGCCAGATTCCCCGGGCAACCGCAAAGGCACCAGGGTCGCAATCTGCCACGCGCTGCGAGCACCGACTCCTTTCCGATTTCGCAGGGCGGTCCGGATCAATCCTAGAAATCGACGCAATGTGCGGGCTCGCGTCTGGACGCATCCCAAGCTCAAGCCCGCCGGATTAAATTAAGTCGAGAGCACCTCCTTGTAAAGCTGTAATTACTGCCATATATATATTTCACGCTAGATTTAAGGAGTAGGCTGGCATGTCCGGCTGGAACGTCATAGTGGAAAGCGTTGTCACCGAAGATTCAGAGCCGCGTTTCGCTGTGACCCTGTTTAAGCCGACAGGGGCGCGCCCTTGGATCAAGGGACCGGACGGCGGCAACGAGTCTGCTGGATATACAGAACCCGAACTGCGAACCGTTCTAAGGGAAAGTTATGGCTTGTCGGGCGACGCTATCGACGCCGCCATTCAAGCCGCCAAGAAACCAACAATTACGACAAACAGAATTTGAGGGAGGCTCTATGCAACTCCGACCAATCGAAATTGACGTGGAAGTCTATCGGTTTCTTGAAAGCCGTCGCACTTCCTTTGCACAAACCCACAATGACATTCTTCGCGGGCTCGCGGACCTTAAACCAATTGCCCCCGCGTCACCGAACAGCTCTGACAATAGCGCCAACGAACAGGGTTCTTGGTCATGGAAGGGAGTGACCCTTCCGAACGGCACAAAGCTCCGCATGAGTTACAACGGTCAAACGCACGCTGGCGAGATTGTGCAAGGCGCGTGGCATGTCGGGGGTGCAATTTACCGGACCCCATCGGCGGCGGCGGGTGGCGTGGCGAGATCAAAGAAGGGCGCACCTGTATCTTTGGACGGTTGGGGGTATTGGGAAGTAAAAAAGCCCGACGGTGATCGATGGATAAAAATCGATGAACTGCGGAAATAAGTCTGCGGCCCTCAAGATTTCTGAGCGTTGCCGCCGAAGCCTAGATCACGCTCCGTCCGAGTGGGCGAATTCGTAGGGGGGGGATTGAGCCATGCGGATTATCGCCACATGTGCATTGACGTTGAACCGCTTCGTTCTACGCCGCCGGCTCAAGTCCCGAGTATTTCACTAGCAATTGGCGTCCGCGCCAAAGCGGCGTCACCGTCGTATCGCCGGCCGGATCAAATGACTGGTCGCGACTTGCTACAGAGACCGAAGCAAAGTGCCCGACTTTGCCCAAACGCGCGCAGGATTCGGCAATTTGGTGCCAATTAAGGGGCGGAACGGCGCGATGCAGAGGATATCTCACCGCACGCACAACAACCCATTCCTTCCCGCTGTCGCCGTGAAACCAAATCGCCGGATCAATGCCGGGGCGGCTTACCCACGTCATCAGTTTCCGCCCCTCGTCTACGAGTCGCTCGCGAACGATTTGAACCGCAAAATCGTGCAATTCCCAATCCGTCATTTCGATCGGCTCAGGCGTTATCAGCGCCGGCGGATGCACCGGTTCGCCAGAGCGAGCGTGAACCAATCCCCATGATGGGAAATAACGGTGACCACGCTTCGTTTGTTCGGCGCATCGGCATAATGCAGGGATGCCCCTTGCAGCCGTCAGCGATAGTCAGAAGGCCCTCTCGGCTGCCAGGAACATCAAGGCGCTGGTCCGCATCTTCGATCCGAATGAAGAATAGCTGATTGCCCACACGGAACGATAGGTGCTCCAGAAATGGCGGGTTTGCATGCGCCCGAAGCCAGTTCAAAGGTGGCTGGGATTGCGTATGCAAGTGATGACCGGCCGCCCGCCAGCACGCGGCGAACTCATCCGATGCGACGGCCATTGGTATTTCAAATAAGGATTCCGCCAATCAGGCTTCCTGTTCCCAAGCGATGGACGCCCTACGTTCCAATGGCTTGCCCCGCTCTAAAGGATCAGTGGCGCTCGCCCCCTTAGCGCGGGCTATGGCCTCTCCGGGCAGGCAACTTCAGCAATTCCGTCGCTTCGACCTTCGATACCTTGGAAGGGCGGCCAACGACGTTAAAGACTGGCGTAAAAAAGCGCCTTTCTCAAGCTGGCTCAAGCAGCTTCGGCTCAAACCTGCCTTGTAAGCAAGATCATCCTGCGCCAACTTCCGCGCGTTGCGCAGTCGGCGTAAATTAGTGGCGAAAACGTCCCGCAGGTCCATGCGGGAAACGAAGCCGGTTGTGCTATATCTAGCACCTTCATATATTTAACAAAATTGAAGAAGGATCCAGGCTGGTAGCTGTACCACACGAGGATGCCAAGCGCGATCTGGGTAAGGCGGACGCGCGACCAGGAGGACTGTAACGTGCCGGGTGAGCGGGATGATGTTCTGTCAGCACTGGGCCTCACTCTGCCAGAAGAAAAAGTGAGCGACGCACACGAATTTATCATATCGCTCGACGGTGCATTGCACCAAGAATGGGGACCGTTCGCTAATGAGCGAGGATGTCGAGGCCAGTTATGGCAACATCGCGATCTTCTTCACCTCTACAGGTCAACAAAGGCATCCGAGCGCGACTATTTCGTTAATTTGCGCGACCTAAAGGACGCTGCGCGTGAATATATCGAGAGCCCCTGGCTTCATAATCTCTACCTCGACTGGGTATTTCTCGATGCCTTAACCGCTGGCGAGATAGTCGTGGCGATGGAAAAGCTTCAAATTGCCAAGCTGGGATTTGTTTATGCGATCTGCGACGGGGTCGCATGGAAACTCGCTTTATGGCGGTGGGTAAGCCCGCTCGTTTCTCTACTCGAGTGGTTCGCTCCCGCAGCGCTGGCTATTTATTTTTCGAGTTTAAGCCCGTGGGTTTTCTGGCTGGCCGGTGTGTACTACGCCACAGCACTCGTGTTCCTAATCACGTGGCTGGGGTGGAGAATTCGGCTTTTGATTCGACGACAACCGACCCCGGCACAAAGACTCATGAAAATAGTCGATGAAGCTGGCCGCGCCTATCATTCACTAGCAGGACCCATTTTACATCTCCCGTCCATCATAAAAGCGTTCGAGAATGCGACGGTGAACGGGGTGACATTCGACCACATCACTTATTACATCCTTGATCACGTATCCAAGAAAAACCCGGCAGTCTGGGACACGAACTTGCGAGACTCAGCGCCTGAAGGTGCTCAACAGTCGCGCTTTGTGGTTCACCCTTGACAGAGATGCGTCGATGTCCACAAGGGCACTTTCTCGTTATACCTTAGCCGGTCAAGGGTCACGACCGCACGCTCGCCCGCATTGTGGGTCAGCATATGTCCGTTACGCTTGGACAAAGCATTGTCATTGAAAATGTGTCGGGTGCGACGGGAAGTATCGCAGTCGGCCGTGTCGCTCGCTCCTCGCCGGATGGCTATACGCTTAGTATCGGGAATATTGGTTCGCACGTCTTCAACGGCGCAATCTATACGCTGCAGTATGATCTGCTGAAGGACCTTGAACCAATCGCGATGGTTGCGAGCAATCCGCAACTGCTTCTCAGCAAGCCGGAAATACCGGCCAAGACGCTTCAGGAATTGATCGCCTGGATCAGAGCGCAGCCGGGCGCAATTCTAATCGGCACCGCAGGGATCGGAAGTGCATCGCACCTCAGCGGTGTCTATCTGGAACAAACTCTCGGAATTTCTGCGACGATGGTACCCTATCGTGGCACTGCGCCCGCACTGCAGGCATTAATGGCGGCGCAGATCGACTTTCTTTTCGATCAAGTATCGAACTGTCTCCCTCAGGTCACAGCGAAAACCGTCAAGGCTTATGCGGTCACCGCAAGGAATTCATTAGCAGCAGCACCCGACATTCCAACTGTGGATGCAGCCGGCTTACCTGGCTTTTACGTGGCCGTATGGCACGGATTATGGCCGCCGAAGGGAACGCGGGCGGACATCATCGCAAAACTCAATGCAGCCGTTGTCGATACGCTGGCGGATTCAACTGTCCGGGCGAGACTGGCTGAACTAGGTCAGGAAATTCCCGCGCTCGATCAGCAGACCCCGAAGGCCCTCGGCATCTTCCAGAAAGCCGAAATAGAGAAATGGTGGCCAATCATTAAGGCGGCAAATATCAAGGCAGAGTGAGCCAGCCGTTATTGCGGTGAATTACGGTGACAGTGCATTTAATTCGCGTGGTGTCATCACAATCACCCGCGATTGCGAGACGCGCGGTTTCCGGAGTCAGCCTGACGGCTTGCATCGGTATATCGGCGGACTTCGGCGCCGATAGCGTATTCCGAAGTGGCGCGCCACTCAGAATAAAACTGCGAACTCTTATGTTATTGAAATTGCGATATAATTGCCGGGCAGGCCTTTAGCCGCTGACCGAAGGTTGGATGTGCACAAGCTTCGAGAAAGGCGCATCATGGATGTGGATGGTTGTAGCGTAAAGTAGACATGCAAAGGTCGAGTAGGAAGCCGCCCGCTCGCTCGGCGAGTCGCAGCCCGCCATTAGCGCTGCGCTCAGATGGGCGGCGGGATACGGTATGAGCCAGTCCAAGCGGAATAAACGAACGATATTTATGCGGCCTCGGCTGGTGCCAACTTGAGTTTCAACCCCAACGCCTTTGTCGCCTTGTTCACGGTTTCGATGGTTGGATTCCCACCGAGCCGGAATGACTTGTAGATCGTTTCACGGCTCAATCCCGTTTCCTTGGCGAACTTGCTGACGCCGCGCGCCTTGGCGATGTCGCCGATCGCGGTGGCGATGAATGAGGGATCATCCTCATCGATCGCCGCTTCAAGGTAGGCGATTTGATCTTCAAGGGTTTTCAGGTGGTCCTGAATATCGAATTTTGTGGTCTTGAGAGCCATTGTCATACCTCTTTCGCCATCTGCTGCGCGGCCTTGATATCCTTGCGCTGCGTTCTCTTGTCACCACCGCAAAGCAGGATCACGATGGCCCTGCCCTTGCGGGTAAAGTACACCCGGTAGCCTGGCCATAGTCGATCCGCATTTCGCTGACGCCTTCCCCCACCGGCTTCACGTCACCGGCGTTGCCAAGCTCCATCCTGCGGATGCGGGTCACGATCCGGAAGGCTGCTTTCCTGTCGGCAAGATCATCGAGCCATGACGAAAAGACGGCCGTCTGAATGACCTGAGGCATGTGTAATAAGATACACGGATAATGAGCCTGTGTAAACTATTATACACAGTCAGCCATATCCCACAGCCGCCCCTGCGCTCACGCCACTGCGGACGCGACCATACTCTTTCCCGGCATAACCTGTCGTTCGGATTCATGCCGCCTGCGTCTCGGCGATCATCAAACGGGAGAACAGACCGCCTGCCCGCGTCAATTCCGCAGGCGATCCCTGCTCGATGATGCGCCCATGGTCGAGCACATAGATGCGGTCGCAATGGATCAGCGTCTCCAGCCTGTGGGCAACGGAGATCACCGTGACGCGCCGCTGCTTCAAGCCCGCGGTGATGATATTCTGCGCGTGCGGATCGAGGGCGCTGGTCGCCTCGTCAAAGATCATGAGCGGCGGATTGCCGACGATTGCGCGGGCGAACAGCATGCGCTGCACCTGCCCGCCCGAAAGCGTGGACGCGCCGTCGCTGATCATCGTGCTGAGGCCAAGCGGCATCCGGCGCACCTCATCCTCCATACTGGCGTGCCGCAGCGCCTGCCAGATTTCATCGTCGGAATGCATTTCGTCAAGCGCGACATTGCTGCGCAGGCTACCCGAGAACAGCCTGGTGTTCTGACCGACGATTCCGATTTGGCGGCGCAGGGCGGCGGCATCGAGCTTGTTGATGTCGAGGCCGTCGAATGCCACAAGCCCGGCCTCCGGTTGCCGCAGGCCGATCATGACGTCGATCAGCGTGGTCTTGCCGGCCCCCGAGGGGCCGACAATCCCGATATGCTCGCCGGGTTCGATCTCAAGCGTGACGTCGCGCAGCGTCAATGCGTGCCCAGGCATGGGACGGAACGCGACGCCGTGCATCCGGATCCTGCCGGTGAGGGCGGGAGCTGGAGCGTGACCGCCGGAACGTGCCGCAGGCGCTTGCGCGAGAATGGGTTTGATCAGGCCGCTCATGGTGGCGAGCTGTGGCAGGGTCGCGATCGCCCTGACAAGGCTGCCGCCCGCGGCTGCAACCGTCGCGGCGGCCATCAGCACCGGGATCGCGCCAAGGGAATGGGCTTTCGTATCCGTCGCCAGCTCTATGGCGACCACGGCCGCAACCAGTGCCGGCTCAAGGGCGGCGCCGATGCCCACGGAGAAGGCCGCGATCCGGCCGGCGTTGAGCTGACGGAGCTGCTGCAGCCCGAAGCCGTCGGCAAACAGCCGAAACATCTGCCGCTCGCCCCCCAGCGATCGCACCGTGTCGATCTGCGCGAGGCAATCATAGGCGAGCGTCATCCAGCTGATATCGCTGGGAGCTGTCCGGCGCAGCGCAGCGGAGTTCAGGCGGGCGATGACGGCCGATGCAACCGCCGCGATGGCCACGATGGCCAGCACGGCGAGGGCAACTCCCGGCGCCGCCAGCAACAGGAAGACAAGGCTCGGCATCCCCGCCAAGAGACCCGACGTGAATTGCATGACGAAGTCGAAGGCGCCACGGTTCCAGCTGTCGACCGCCCTCACCTGGGCATTCAGAATGGGGGCGGAAGGCATGTTGAGCGTCGTGGTGATATTCATCACACGATCGATCACCGCTGCGCGCAATGCGCTCCCGACCTTGCCGTGGATGCGCACCTCAGCCACTGACGAAGCCAGCCGGACCATGAGATTGGCGATGATTACGGTGACGAGTCCAACCGCTACTTCCGCCATGAGGACCCGCTCGTGGCCTGGCACCACTGTCTCCACCATGAACCCGGTGGCGATCGGAATCAGTGCCGCCAGCATTCCGGCCAGAAGCGTTGCGGCGGCAAATCCCGCGAGATCATATCGGACCGGGAGCATTCCGAAGAACAGCAGGTCGATCGGCCTGAGGGCGCGCTTTGGAAGGGCGGGGCTGATCTGGTAAGCGAAGCGCTCGAGCCGTGCGGAAGCCTGGTCGTTGAGCGCATAGGGCCGCGATGCCTGACCGGGATCGAGAACACGCCAACCCTTGCCGCTGCGGATCAACACGAAAGGCGATTGTTCGTCGGCGGAGAAAGCGATCAAGGGCCCGGCGCCCGCATCGCGCCAGTTTCCGTCGACGTCGATCTGCCGGCAGAGAAATCCAGCCTCGACGGCGAGCCGCTGCAGACGCGCGGCTGGCCGGTCTGCGCCGACCTGGGACCCCATCTGCGCGAGCGGTCGGCCGAGCGTCGCCGCCGCGATCTCAAGGGCGGCCCGTACGGGATCGTCAGACAGCCGATTGATTGCATCGCTGCCGATGATTGTCTCCAGCCGCCGCATCGCGGGGAGGAGATGTGTGGAATGCTTGCTCTCTCGCATCATACGGCATCTCGAAGGGGTATTGGCGCGCGCGACGGCCGAGCCTTGGGGGCACCCCGCCCGAATTCGGCCTTCGATGCCTGTAGCAAGAGGCGCCCGCCCTGGAGCGCGTAGGTTCGGTCGCAGCGCACGGCCGTTCCCGCGCGGTGGGTGACGATGAGCACTGCCGTCCCGGTCCGCCGCAGCAGCGCGATCACAGCCTTTTCGCTGATCGTGTCGAGCGCGCTGGTGGTCTCGTCGAGAATGAGCAGGCGTGGCCGCCGGGCAAGGGCCCGGGCGAGGGCAAGACGCTGGATTTCTCCACCGCTCAAGGCCGCGCTCGCCGACGCTATCCTGGCCGAGAGGCCGGCCGCGCTTCGGGCAAAGCGGGATTCCAGGCCAACGGCGGCGACGGCCTCCGCCACCGTCCCGCCATCGATCGCCTCGTCCCATACGGACACGTTCTGCTCGATGGTGCCGGTGAAGACGGCGGAGTTTTGCGGCACGTATTGCACCGTGCGTCGCAGGGCGTCGCAGGGCCAGTCGCCGATCGGGATGCCGTCGAGCAACACCGATCCGCGTGTCGCGGGCGCCAGGCCCGCCGCAATCCGTGCGAGCGTCGATTTGCCCGATCCGGAAACGCCCACGAGCGCAACCATCTCGCCGGGCGCGACCTCCAGATCGATGTCATGGAAGAGATTGGCGCCACCGGCAAAGTCATGACCGACGCCGCGGAGAGACAGCCTGCCTTCGATGGCCGGTGGGCACTGTCGTATCCGCTCCGGTGCCATGCTGGCCTCGGTCGGATTGTCCAGAATATCCCCGACGCGCATCACGGCTCCTGCGGCGCGCTGCAGCGAGGTCAGGTCGGCCGCAAGGGCGGCAACCGGAGCGGCGAGAAGGCCGACGAGCGTCTGCACCGAAACCAGCCCGCCGAGCGACAGATCTCCTTCCATCACTAGCCAGGCGCAAATCATCAGCGCCGCCGCATTGAGGACGAGGCCCGATGCCAGCGGCCCGAGGCCGGCGAGCGAGGTGAGCCAGCCCATGCGCTGCTCGGCATCCAGCGCGCGGTCTTCGGCGGCAATGATGCGGGCTTTGAGAAGATCCTCGCGGCCGTGCATCCGGTAAGCGGCAAGGACGGCAAATCCGGCTGTAGCAATGCCTGCGGCGCTGCCCTCGACCACCTGCTGCGCGCGATTGGCTTCCCCGATGCGCAGGGTGAGCAGGAAGAGCGCACCGCAATTGACGGCGGCAATGGATGCCGCAGTCAGGGAGATCAACGGATTGAAGAGGAGGAGGACAGCGAGATAGATGGCGACTTCAACAATATTGGGCAGGACATTGGCGAGCGGACCGGCCACCGTGCCGCCGACATCCGCCCCCAATCGCAGGCGCGCGATGAGATCGCCGACATTGCGCTGCTGAAAGAAGCCGAGGGGCAGAAACAGCGCGTGCCAGAAGCCCCGGGCCGCGATATGCACGGCGATCTTCGCCCGGAAAGCCGCGCCGATCCGCCCCGACAAGATGGCCAGCAGGGCCTGGACCGCCATCAGGCAGACAAGGCCCAGGATCAGCGGTGCGCCCCATTCTGTCTGGCCGTTGCCTGCGACATGGTCGACAAAGAGACCGATGGCGCCCGATAGCGCAATGCCGGGAAGGATGGCGGCAATGCCTGCAAGGCCGACCGAGGCCATGGCATCGGGCGACCGGCGCGCCTCTTCGAGGAGCGTGCGCAGCACGGAGGGGCGCCGTCCCGATCTTTCGAACCGCTCGCCCGGCTCGAAGATGAGCACGACGCCGGTGAAGGACCGCCCGAAGGTGCGCCGGTCAACCGTGCGCCGCCCGATCGCCGGATCGACAAGATGAAAGCGATCCCCCGTTACCTTCTCGAGAACGACATAATGATCGAAATTCCAGTGCACGATCATCGGCGTCGGAAGCCGACCCAGATCCTCCGGCTCGCAGCGCAGGGATTTGACGTCGAGGCCGAAGGTTTCGGCAGCCTTCTTGATCTGGGCGGCATTCAGGCCATCGCGCGAGGTGTTGCAGCGCTCGCGCATGACCTCCAGCGCCACGTGCTTGCCGTGGGAAGCGAGCACCATGGCAAGGCAGACCGCGCCGCATTCGGCCGCTTCCATTTGCAAAATGACTGGAGTGGCACCATTCGCCACATCACGCTCCGGCAAACGGGCTGTTGTCCGGATCGAGCAGGCCGCGAACTGCCGGCAGGACCAGCGACAGCAGCGATCTGCGTTCGACCGCGACCTTGGCGGTCAATGGCGTACCGCGCTCCAGCGCAAAATTCTTCGGCCCCTCGCCGGAGGCCCAGGCCAGGCCGTCCGCGCCGTTGGGGTCGCGTTCGATCGCGGCCGTGATTTCAAAGACGGGCCCCTCCTTGGTGAGGAGCGCGAAGAGCTGCTCGGATCCCAATTGACGCGTGATGCTCGCGCGGGTCGCCGGTGTCCGGCTCACCGCGACGATGCGACCCTTGATGCGATCCCGATCGCTTTCATCGAGCGACGCCGCCAGCAACAACGCCGGATCGCCGATCTTGACCTTCTTTCCTTTCGAGAGCGGCAGATAGATCAGAGCCTGAAGCGCATCGTTGGCCCGTTGTTTCGGCAGGGTGTTGACGATGATCTGCCCTGGTGTCACCGCGGAGCCGAGATCCGTCGCCAGTTCGGAAACGATTCCCTCCACTGAGCTGCGCACGAGGGAACGTTCTTCGAGGTTCCGCTTCATGTCATCGAGCGCGGCCTGCTTCTGCGCAACGGCGAGCTGACGGGCCAGCTTGTCCCGCGCCCGCCGGCTCGACGCTTCGGAGACCTGCGTGAACAGCGCGGCGCGCTGGTCCCTGGCCGATTGGAGCTTGTCGAGCAATTCCTGGGTCTCCTCCCGCGCTCTGAGAAGCTCGGACTGGTTGACGAGGCCTTTCGCCGACAGCGACAGTTCGGCCGCTTCGCGCTGTCTCAACCAGACCAGCCGGCTCTCGATCCGTGCGGCCTGGGCATCGAGGCTCGTGGCCCTCTGATCGCGGTCTCTCTTTTCGTCGGCCTCGTCGTGCTCGTCGAGGGCCGCCATCCGTTGGTCTTCGTTGACCAGTTCGGCGAGTTCCCGCGTCGTCTTGTCGATGTCGTTGACGAGTTCGGGAAGGTGGACGCGAAGCAGCGGCTGCCCCGGATGGACCTCGTCGCCGACCTTGACGAATATCTGTTCGACGAAACCCGCGGCGGTCGCATTGGAAGGCCGCAGCATCTCGCCGGTCGAATCCACGACAATCCCGCTGCCGCCAACCTGGATCGGTATTTCGACAAAAGCGCTGGCGGCCACGGCCAGCAGCATCGATAAGAATACGCCGCCGATGGTCGCTCGCATCATCGGGCCGGTGACCCGCATGGCCCGCGGCAGGGCCTCGATTTGCGCCTGAGCCGCTACGGCTTCTGCGCGATAGAATTCGGCGTTCATCCAAGCCCCCCTTCGACCCGAATCCGGATGTCGAGCCTCATGCAGGTAGCAAGGATGAATTGAGGCTTTCTGAAATACCGATATTCAGAGCAAGAAGGCAAATCCGTGGTTTATATCCCGTAAAGAGCGGCCATCGGCATTGAAAAATGCGCATTCTTTGGGAACGGCGTCTTAAGTTTCACATGATAGCGGGATGCGGGCGAAAGCAATTACAGGGACGCAAGATGACGAACACATTTGCGAATGCGAAAGAGAACGTCACCGACGAACAATTGAAGCATGTCACCGGAGGCACGCGCGTCAATTCGAGGCCTCACGCTGCCGAAGATCATTTGATCGACCATGGCGATCTCCATGGCACGGCAGCGGCGGACGGATATAGGCTGCCGCCGCCGCCGCCGGCGTGCATTCCAGTGATAGAGAAATTTCAGTTTTCCGGACCTGTCACTGTCCAGGGCCTGGAGGATGACAGCGGTCATGCGATTACCGGCGTCGAACAAATCGATGTTTGGGCAAACGGAGAAGTTAGCGTGGTCGAGGCTATTCCTGGGCAACCTGGTCACTACGGTGACCTCGTTCTCGGCGAGGCTTCGAGGGGCAGCCTCGGCGCCTTTTTCAGCCAGGAGATCGTCAACGACGCAGTGGCGCAGGGAGACCAAGTCAGCATAACTGGCTATCCGGTTCTCCAGCTATCGCTTCCCAATAAGGGGTAGCCGCGGATCCGAATGGGCAAGAACCCGTCCTTGCGTCTCGGCGAAGCAAGGAGATCAGGAGAGGTCACGCGATGACGAGCACGTTTGCGAGTGCGATGGAGAACGTCACCGACGAGGAGCTTAAGCTTGTCGCCGGCGGCGCGCGCGCCAATACACACTTTCAGGCCACCGCCGATCATCTGCTCGAGCATGGCGATCTTCGCGCCGTTGCCGTGGTGGGCGGGCTCTTGTCGGTCGAGCCCGACGGCGCCGTTGCCGTGGCAGCTCCGCTGGGATCGCCCGGCAGAGAGGCCGGCAGCGATAACGGCAGTTACGAAAGCAGTACTTGGCCTTTGCCACCATAGCCGCGTAGCGGACGTTGATCGGCCAAGCCTCTACGGAGCGGGACAATTCACAATCCCACCGCCGGCGGTCACTGCTCGATCACGGATACTTCGACGACGAGACTTGCAGGCGCGACCCCTTTGCAAATCTCTTCGGACCAAAACTGTTACCTATGTTGTCAGTATAAACCGTAACCTATGTGTCCGGAACGGACCCGTTTAATTTGGCGCGCCACTCGGAATAAAACTACGAAGTAAGAGGGGCAAAACCTGTGGCGGTATGAATTTACGATTCACGGGAAGGCACGAGTCAGATTCATTCTGGGGATGTCGCTGCCCGAGGATCTTGACCGTCTATCGCACGCCGAGCTGAAGGGCTTGGTTGTGAAACAGTGGGAGCAGATGGTCGAACTGCGGCGAATGGTTATGGCGCTGCGCGATGAGGTTGCCCGATTGAAGGGCGGTCCGGGCCGGCCGAACATCAAGCCGAGTGGCATGGAGCGGGGGACCGAGCCGAAGCGGCCGGGGAGCTCGGGCAGCCATAAACGCCCGAGAGGCAGCACGCGGTCGAAGCTTTCGATCGACGAGGAGCAGGCGGTCAAGGTTGCGGCGCCGCCGCGCGGCTCCCGCTTCAAGGGCTACACGAGCTTCGTGGTGCAGGATCTGGTGATCCGTCCGCATGTGGTGAATTTCCGCTGCGAGCGCTGGCAGACGCCGGATGGCGCCATGATGACGGCGCCGCTGCCGGCCGGCATCGATGGTCACTTCGGACCGCAATTGCGCCGCTTCGTGCTCGCCCAATACCATCAGGGGCAGATGACCGTGCCGCGGCTGGTGACGCTGTTGCGCAGCCTCGGCATCTTGATCTCGAAGCGCCAGGTGGTGCGTCTGCTGATCGAGGGCCGGGACGGCTTCCTCGGTGAGGCCCGCGACGTGCTGCGTGCCGGGCTTTCCAGCGCCGCCTGGATCACGGTGGACGACACCGGCGCACGCCACAAGGCCAGCAATGGCTTCTGCACGCAGATGGGCAACGCCCACTTCGCGTGGTTCGGCACAACCGCCTCCAAGAGCCGGCGCAACTTCCTCGCATTGCTGCGCGCCGGCCACGGCGATTACGTCATCAATGATGAGGCGCTCACCTACATGCGAGCGCGCGCGCTGGCCGCTCACGTGATCGCTCGTCTGGTCGAGCATCCCGACCGCTGCTTCGCCAGTGAGAAGGCCTGGAACGCACATCTCGAAAAGCTTGGGATCTCGGCGCTCAAGGTCAATCCGGATCCCGTGATGGTCGCCACCGAGGGGGCGCTGTGGGGGAGCGTCAAGGCGCACGGCTTCCTCCCCGATACGGTCATTGTCAGCGACGATGCCGGTCAGTTCAACGTCGGCCGGCACGGCCTATGCTGGGTTCATTCCGAGCGCCTGGTTCACAAGCTCGACGCCTTCACGGACCAGAGCCGCGCCGCCCAGGCCAGCGTCCGCAACCTGATCTGGCAGTTCTACGGCGATCTGAAAAATTATCGCAGCGATCCCGGCAAACAGCGCAAGGCCGCCTTGCGGGCGCGGTTTGATCGCATCTTCCAGCGCAAGACCGGCTTCGTCACCCTCGACCGTCTGCTTGCGCGGCTGCACGCCAACAAGCCCGAACTGCTGATGGTACTCGACCGACCCGAGATCCCGCTGCACACCAATGGATCGGAAAATGACGTCCGCTGCCAAGTGACCCGGCGCAAGGTCAGCGGCGGCACGCGTAGCGACGCAGGTCGCGACTGCCGCGACGCGTTCCTTGGCATCGCAAAGACCTGCGCCAAGCTCGAAATTGCGTTTTGGGACTACCTCGGTGCACGACTGAACGTCCCGGGCGCCCCGGTCATTCCATACCTGCCCAACTTGGTCCTTGCCCGGTCCCGATCACCTTGATCGCCGCGACTTTCGCCCCTCTTACACTACGAACTCATATGTTATTGAAATTGCAATGTAATTAATTGCCATTGATTGTCATGCAGCCCCTGAGGGGGCGTTCGAAGTGACTAACCTCACCGGACAACAAATCGGACGTGCCCGATATCTCATAAGCTCCAGAGGGCCAATGCACGTTTCGCAGCCCGCGGGTCCAACCCGCCCTTAAGGACGACACCCCTTGCAAAATACAACGGCTCATATATGTATATCCCAAATGGATATACATAGGAAGGACACCATGACAAGCTCGACGGTGTTTACCAGCAATCGCAGCCAGGCCGTGCGACTGCCCAAGGCCGTCGCCTTTCCGGAGGACGTGCATCAGGTCGATATTTTGAAGATCGGTCGCAGCCGAGTGATTGTGCCGCAAGGTAAACGGTGGGACGATCTGTTTCAGACCGGTCC
This sequence comes from uncultured Alphaproteobacteria bacterium, assembly GCA_963753875.1. Lineage (GTDB taxonomy): Bacteria > Pseudomonadota > Alphaproteobacteria > Rhizobiales > Xanthobacteraceae > Bradyrhizobium. The sequence goes on from CAVWDY010000018.1 coordinate 363,709, forward strand.
ACGCGCGAGTGAGGATTTCATGGCCGAGCGTGAGCAGCCGTCGGCCGAGGAGCGCGAGCCGCTCTGATGCTGACGTACATGCTCGACACCAATATCTGCATCTATGTGATGAAGAATTATCCGTTGGACCTGCGGGAGAAATTCAATTCACTGGCCGAGCAACTCTGTATCTCCAGCATCACACTCGGCGAGTTGCACTATGGTGCAGAGAAGTCAGCACGTCGCATCGAGAACCTGACGGCCATCGAACATTTCACGGCGCGTCTCGAAGCGTTGCCGTTCGAGGCCAAAGCGGCTGCGCACTACGGCCAGGTTCGAGCGGAACTGGAACGTGCGGGAACGCCCTGCGGCCCGCACGACATGCAGATCGGCGGTCATGCGCGCAGCGAAGGGTTGATCATCGTCACCAACAACATGCGCGAGTTTGTGCGCATGCCGGGGATCAGGGCTGAGAACTGGGTCTGACCGAAGCAAAAGTGCATCTCGGCCGCGCACAACCCCAGGAACTGTGGACCGAATCCAATATGGCTGCAACGAACAGGCAAATGCGTTAACGTATCGCGCGAACTGGCAACTCCGGTGGAAGACCTTTGGGAAGAAGCCCATGCGAGCCGTGAGCGATTCAGCCGAGCTGTTCAGGCATGTGGGTGCCGAGAAATCTGAATTTTACCGCTGCATCATGGACGTCTTCGCGGCAGCCAAACGGCAATACCGTCTGCAATTAAGACCTGACGAAGTATTGGGCGAAGCCCGATGGCTGGATGCACCACCGCGAATTGAGGACGTCAACGCCGCGCTCACCCAGCTTGCCGCGTGGGGCAATCTTGAATCGCATCCTGATACGGCGCGGGTTTCCAGCCTCAATGATTTCTACCGCGCGCGCTTCCTCTATCGTCTGTCGCAGGGCGGCGAGGCTGTCGAAGCGGCGCTGGCGCTTTTCGTGCAAACACTGCAACGGCGCGCCGAACTGCAAACGGTGGCGCTCGAAGACATCGCGAGCCGGTTGCAGGCGCTTCAGACACTGGCTGACAAGAGCGAAGCCGACGTCGCGAAGATCCACGAAACGCTGCGGGATTTGGTGCGCGTTTTCGAAGGCCTTGCCGAAAATGCGCAGGCTTTCATGGCCGGCGTCGCACGCAGCATCGAGTTGCAGCAGGCCGAGGCAATTGCCGTGGCGAACTACAAGCGCCAGCTGATCGACTATTTGGAGCGGTTCATGGGCGATCTGGTGCGCCGCTCCGATACCATCGCCAGACACATCCTTGCTCTGGAACCGAGCATTGACGCATTGCTGCAGCAGGTCGCCGCGCGCGATGCACGCGATGCCGCCCCCGGCGATGCGGAGGATCGGGCCGACGCGCGGACCCCTCACTTGAATGCCTGGCGCGAACGCTGGAGAGGTCTGCGCGGCTGGTTCTTCCGTACCGGCCACGAACCCTCGCAAGCCGAACTGTTGCGGGCGAGGGCACGGTCGGCAATTCCGCAATTGCTAGGCGCGATCGCCGCGCTCAACGAGCGCCGCAGCGGGCGCAGCGACCGTTCCGCGGATTTCCGCATGCTCGCCGGCTGGTTCGCTGCCTGCAGCAACGACGGCGAGGCGCACCGGTTGGCGCGCGCTGCCTTCGCGCTCAACCCGGCACGGCATTTTTCGCTGAATCCCGACGCCGACGCTGATCTGCCGGCCTCGACACGCTGGGCCGACGCGCCACCGCTGACGATTCACCCGCGGCTGCGCGAATACGGCGAGGCCGCGCCGCGCGGCGCGATGCCCCGGGTGCGTGATCGCGCTGAAGCCCGCGCGCATCTGGCGCGCGAACTCGCCGAGGAGTCGCTGCAGGTCGAGGCGGCGCGCAAGCGCCTCGCCACCGGTCAGCCCACACGCCTTTCAGATCTCGGCGAACTCGACACCCATGCCTTCGGTCTGTTCCTGGGATTGCTCGGTGAGGTGCTGACCGAACAGGCCGGTCCGAACACCAGCGCGGAACGGCGAACCGGCGACGGATTATTGCATATCAACCTCACGCCACTCGCAGTCGATAGCCGCGCTGTGATCAATACGCCGCGCGGCGTATTTACCGGGCGCGACCATTTGATCACCATAACGCCGACATGAGACAGCCGATGGCCGCCATCGTTGGTAGGGACAGCCGCAGCATCGGCCAGCAGCAGCGTCGGTTCCAGAACGAGGAATTTCGTAGCGCGGTGCGCGCCCTGCTGATGACGCCGCTCATGAGTCCGGATCACGACGATTTTCCGACGGTCCGCCGTCAGGCAGACGCGCTGCGCGATTGGTTTGGGCGCGAAACCGGCTGGGCGCTGCAGATCGAACACGAGGGTGCGCGACTTTTTAAGCGGCCGGCGGACCTCACCAGCACGATGCGCGGCCTGCCGTTCTATGATCGCCGCCGTTACGTGCTGCTATGCCTGGCCTGCGCGGTGCTTGAACGCGCCGACCCGCAGATCACGTTGCGGCTGCTGGGTGAGCGGCTATTGCAATTCGCCGCCGAACCGACGCTGGCGGCTTCCGGCTTCAGTTTCACGCTCGGCGCTCCCCACGAGCGGCGTGAGCTGGTGGCGGTGTGCCGCACCTTGCTCGATTTGGGCGTGCTGCAGCGTGTCGCCGGCGACGAAGATGCCTTCGTGCATGCCGGGGGCGATCAGGCCGATGCGCTCTACGACGTGCAGCGCCGCGCGCTCGCCGGCATGCTGGCCGCCGTGCGGGGGCCGTCGACTTTCCGGCCGGAGGATGCGCCGGTCACGCTCGACCAGCGACTGCATGCCCTGGTCGACGAGCATGTGGCTGACAGTGACGAGGGCCGACGCGCCGTTCTGCGCCGTCAACTGGCGCGCCGGCTGCTCGACGATGCGGTAGTCTATACCGACACGCTGGACGCGGAGTCCCGGGCTTATTTTGTCAACCAGCGCGGCGCCATGGCGGCCCGCCTGTGTGACGCGACCGGGCTGGTCTCGGAGCAACGCGCCGAAGGTCTGGCGCTGGTCGATGAGGCTGGCTCGCTGACGGATGTGGCGATGCCCGCCGAAGGCACCGATGCCCATGTCACGCTGCTGGTCGCGGAATTCCTGGCCACCGTTTACAGGCAGCGGCAAACAGATGCCCCCGGCGCGACCCAGCCATTCGGCGGGTTGACCCGGGAGCAGGACGTCGTCGATTACCTGCGCGAGAGTAAGCCCCGCTATGGCAAATACTGGCGTAAATCAGCGCGTGAACCCGGCGCCGAACGTGAGCTTGCTGAGATCGCGATCGAGCGGCTGGAAAAGCTTCAACTGATTGTGCGAGATGCCGACACGGTCTACCCGCGCCCGGCACTCGCCCGGTTCGCGCTCGGCGAGGCCGAAGTCCGCGACTTCCGTGAAACACACGGCGTGCCGACCGCGGCTGCCGATAACCCGTTCGGTCCGACATGAACGACCGCCCGGCTTCCTTTGCTGTACTCTCCGAGAAACCCGCGCTGCCGATCCCGACGCGGCAACGCTGGCAGCCTTTGCGGCTTGGACTGGTGGAGCTGTTCCACTACGACAGCGAGGAATTCTGGTTCCGTGACGGTCACTTGCTGCTGCGCGGCAACAATGGCACCGGCAAATCCAAGGTGCTGTCGCTAACCCTGCCCTTCCTGCTCGATGCACAGCTCAAATCCTCGCGCATCGAACCCGACGGCGACAGCGGCAAGAAGATGTCCTGGAACCTGCTGATGAGCAGCTACGACCGGCGCATCGGCTATGCCTGGATCGAATTCGGCCGCCTCGGCGACGACGGCACGCCGCATTATCTCACGCTCGGCGCCGGGCTTGCCGCCGTCGCTGCGCGTCCCCAAGTGGACAGCTGGTTCTTCGTGCTGGAGGATTCCGATGGCGCTCCCCGCGTCAATCAGGATATCTGGCTGATGAGCGACCAGCGTGTTGTCCTGACCCGGGAACGCCTACGCGACGCGCTGCACGGCCGCGGTCAGGTGTTCGATACCGCCGTCAGCTACCGGCGCGCGGTCGATGAGCGATTGTTTCACCTCGGCACCAGGCGCTACGACGCCTTGATGGATACGCTGATCCAGTTGCGTCAGCCGCAATTGTCGAAAAAGCCCGATGAAGCCGCGCTCTCGGACGCACTCACCGAGGCCTTGCCGCCGCTCGCACCCGACCTGCTCGGCGACGTCGCCGAGGCTCTGGGTCAGGTGGAAGAAGATCGCCGCCAACTCGAGGAATACCAGGCGCTGGCAAGAGCCGTCGAGCGCTTCGACCAGCGCTACCGGATCTATGCCGGCACCCAGAGCCGACGGCAGGCCCGCGCGCTGCGCCAGGCCCAGACCGAGTTCGACAGCGCCAGCCGGGCGCGCGCCGACGCGCAGGCGCGGCTTGAGACAGCCGAGACCGAGGAAGCACTCGCCCGCACAACTCACGACGACGCGGAAGTTGCGCTCAGGCGCGAACAAGCCCGGCTTGATATCCTGCGCGCTGACCCGACCATGCAAGACGCCAACCGTCTCGAAGCCGCCGAGCGGGACGCTTTGGCGCGGGAGCGTGCGCTGCAAGTCGCCACCACTGCGGCCGATGAGACCCGACGGCGATTGAAGCGCAGCACTGAGGAAACCTCGCACGCTGCCCAGCGTATGACGCAAGCCGAACGCCAGATGATGAAGCTGCGTCAGGACTGCGCGACGCATGCCGAGGCCGGAGGTATCGCCGGCTTGCACGCCGGCAGCCCGCTCGCAACGCTCGACGCCACCAATCTCGTCGCGTTGACGCCACAGGCTTTCGACAATGCATGCGCCGAGCTTCGCGACTTGATCGTTGATCGACGCGAACAGATCGCATTGTTGCGGCGACGCCATGCCGAGGTGACGGCGGCCGAAGCCCTGCATACGCAACGCCAGAACACGCGCGACGAAAGACAGGGCACGGTCGAAGCCACGGCAAAACGACGCGAGCAAGCCGATGCGGAGGTCGATCAGGAGGGCCGCGACCTGATTCAGGCCTGGGAGCGCCACTTCGCCAGCCTGAAGCAACTGCTGGTCAGCCCCGACGACAGCCGCGCAGCGCTCACGGCCCTCGCCGAGTGGGTTGTTGGGCTGGATGGCGACAATCCGGCGCGACATTGCCTGCAAACGGCGCAGCAGCATGCCAGCCTGCGTCTGGCGCAGCGTCGCGTGTCGCTCGGCGGCCAACGCCAGACGCTGGAGACGGAGCGCAACACCCTCGAAGACGAACGCAGCCGTCTCGAAGCAGGCGTCAATGCGACGCCACCCCACCCGCATACGCGCGGCATCGATGCCAGAGTTGCGCGCGAGGGTGCGCCGCTCTGGCAATTGGTGGATTTTCGCGAGGGGGTCACGGCCGCGCAGCGCGCCGGCCTCGAGGCCGCGCTTGAAGCCGCCGGCCTGCTCGATGCATGGGTCTCGCCCGACGGCCACCTGCGGGCCGGCGACGGAGTGGAGCTGTTGCACGACACACAGGTGTTGCAGCGACCGCCGCATGCGCTCTCGCTCGCTGGTTGGCTGCACGCTGACAGACCAGCCGACAGCGCGGTACCAGCGGCAATCGTCGAGCGCCTGCTGTCCGGCATCGCCTGCACCGACGACGATCCTGCAGGCAGCGAAGCCTGGGTCGCCCCCGACGGTCGCTTTCGGCTCGCCGCGCTGGCCGGTGCTTGGGCCAAACCGGCGGCGATCTATATCGGCCATGCGGCCCGCGCCGCCGCCCGCAAGCATCGATTGGCCGACGTGGCCGGACGCCTAACACAAATCGCCGATGAGCTCATGGCCCTCCAGGCGATGGACGCGCAACTCACGCGCGATCAGGACCAAGCCGCCGATGAATGGCGTCTGGCTCCCTCCGAAGAGGCGTTGCGCAACGCCCATCTTGCCGCGGCCGCCAGTGCGCGCGAGGCCCAGACCGCCCGCCAGCACTTGAGCGAGGCCGATCGTCTTTACCAGGAGGCCGAACAAGCCCTCCAGACGGTGCAGCAACGACTCGCCGCCGACGCCGCCGATCTGCGCCTTCCCGCATTAACTGCCGAATTGCCGGCCGTCGAGGTGGCGTTGAACCACTATCACGATGCCCAACTCCGCCTCGCCCAGGCTGTTCACGAGGTGCGCCTGGCGCTGCCCGAGCTGCGGCGGCAGCGCGACCGCGAGAACGAAACCCGCGACGATCTGAAGAAACAGGATGAACAATTTGCGGCTACCCGCATTGAGGCGGAAGAAGCCGCCGTCCGGCTCGAGGTGTTGCGCGGATCCGTCGGCGCCAAGGTCGAGGAGCTGCAACGGCGGCTGGCCGATGCCGGCGCCGCCGTCGAGGCCAGCAATTCCGCACTAAAGCTCGCGCGCGACGTCCTGAGCAAATCCGGCGAGGCGCGCGCGGTCGCGCATGAACAGGCAGCGACAGCGAACACCGTGTTCGGACAACGCAGCGACGCGCGCGCCGAAGCAATCTCGAAGTTCCAGAACTTCGCGGCCACCGGCCTGCTCGCGGCTGCGCTACCGCAAGCCGACCTGCCTGACATGGGTAGCCCGTGGACGATCGACCCCGCGCTCACTCTGGCTCGCCGCGCCGAACAGGCGTTGTCCGACCTCAAGGACGACGACGACGCCTGGACGCGCCTGCAACGGCAGATCGGCGAAGACCTGACGGAGTTGCAACGCGCCCTCAGCGCGCTCGGCCACCAGGCGCACGCAGAACAGAGCGATTGGGGACTTATCGTCCGCATCGTCTACCAGAACCGGCCCGAACCGCCGGATCGCCTTGCCGCGCGCCTCTCCGAAGAGATCATCCAGCGCAGCGAACTGCTGACAGCGAACGAGCGCGCCGTGCTGGAAAACCATCTGCAGGCCGAAATCGCCTCCGAAGTGCAGCGCCTGCTGCAAGCGGCCGAAACCCAACGCGATGCGATCAACAGAGAGTTGCACCATCGCCCGACCTCTACCGGGGTACGGTATCGTCTGCTGTGGCAGCCCCTGGCGGAAGAAGAAGGCGCTCCGGTCGGCCTCGAAGCAGCGCGCAAACGCCTGCTCAACACCAGCGCAGACCTTTGGTCCGCTGACGACCGGAGAGTGGTCGGCGCGATGTTGCAGCAGCGCATCGCCGCCGAGCGCGAGCGGGCCAATTCGGGCGCCGGAAAGGATGTGGGCGGCAGCCTGATCGAGCAACTTGCCCGCGCACTGGACTATCGCCGTTGGCACCGCTTTCGCGTCGAGCGCTGGCAGGACGGGCGCTGGCGCAAACTCTCCGGTCCGGCCTCCAGCGGAGAGCGGGCGCTCGGCCTCACCGTGCCACTATTCGCCGCAGTCGCTAGCTTTTACAGCCAGGGCAGCTACGCGCTTGCACCGCGGCTGATGCTGCTCGATGAAGCCTTCGCCGGCATCGACGATACTGCGCGCGCCCATTGCATGGGGCTGATCCGCGAGTTCGATCTCGATTTCGTCATTACCAGCGAGCGTGAATGGGCCTGCTACGCCGAACTGCCCGGCGTCGCCATCTGCCAGCTGCAGCGGCGCGAAGGCATCGACGCGGTGTTCGTGTCGCGCTGGAGCTGGGACGGCCGCGCCAAGACGCGCGAAGACGATCCTGACCGCAGGTTTGCGCCAACATGAATTCCTCGACCGACCCGCGTCTGCAGCGCCTGCTTGGCGGCGACCAATACGCCTTGCTGCGCAAGCGCCTGCGTCGGCGTTTCGAACGGGCACCGCTCGACGCCGCGGTTGAAAACTTTCGCATCGGCAAGCTCACCACGGAGGAACATGCCGCATTGGCTTCGTTGCTCGGCCGTCCGGTCCGTTACGCCAGTTCCTTGCAGGTCGACGTTCGCCTCGTCGATACCGCCTTCCAGAATGCCGGCATCGCCGCCTCGCTGCGCGACGCACTTGAACAACTCGATGGCCCGATTGCGAATCTCGCCACGACGCGCCTCGCGTTGCAGACGATGTGGTCGGATGTACTGGGCGGCTGCACTAACTGCGAACTGATCGGATTGCTGCAGGCTCCGGCGGGCATCGGGCTGCTCAAGCGCCTTGCAAGACAGAGCCCGCCGGCGGCGCTCCAACTCTGTCGCCGCGTCGAAGCGGTATTGCAACGCCTGCCCGCGAGCGGCATCACACGTTCGCAATTGGCCGCCGACGTGCTGGGCGACGCCCACGCGCTCGACAGCGGCCAACCAACGGCAACCCTGGTACTGACGGTCTGGCGTCAGGTGATCGCTCGGACCGATGACAACAATGATGACGTCGATATCGAGCCAACGGGAGACGGCGAACTGGAGCCGGGCGGCGGCGCGGAGCGCGACCGCGACGTCTGGGCCAAGGCTGGCGTGCTGGTCAATGAATTGGCGCGCCCGGTGCTGTTCCTGAACCTGCCCATGCGCGATGCGGGAAATCACAGTCAGTCGCCGGGAGAGCCTGTTTACGCTTCGCTGCGGTCGCTGTTGCGGTCTCCACCGTCGTGGGACGTAGCGGATTGCAGGGTCTATGTCTGTGAGAATCCCAACATGGTCGCGATCGCCGCGGATCACTGGGGCTCCGATTGCGCGCCGCTAGTCTGCACTGACGGCATGCCCGCCGCAGCACAGCGATGCCTGCTGTCGCAGCTGGCTAAAGCGCGGGCGCGGCTTTTCTATCACGGCGATTTCGATTGGCCGGGAGTGCGGATCGGCAACCACGTCATGCGCGAGCACGGCGCCCAATCCTGGCGCTTTGGTGCGGCCGACTACGAAGCCGCCGTCGAAGGGGCCTCAGGTCTTGGACAGGCTCTCATGGGAAAGGCTGCCCGCGCATTGTGGGACGAAGGGTTGATGACGGCCATGCAGCAACATCGGCTCTCCATTGCTGAAGAAGCTCTAGCCGCTTCATTGTTGAAGGATCTCAGGGCCGCATAGTGACTGGGTTCGCGGTTTTATTCTGAATGGTGGCAATTTGGCGCGCCCGAAGAGATTCGAACTCCTGACCCCCAGATTCGTAGTCTGGCCCAGTCTGCTGAAATACTTGAATATTTTTGCAAACCGTTGCTAATCGGCGCTCCAACATATCAATGGCTTACGCTCGTTTTGCAAACCGGCCAGGGGTCGAATTGCGGCTAATGTGCGCTGAAGATCGACTTTGGAAAGACCGCCCGCCAGCCACCTCTTGCGACAAACGGCAGGTTTGCGCCATAAGCGGTCTGTTGTGGGTACTTTCTTTGGGAGAGCCAGACTGCTCAGTCTGCATAAATCATACGCTCGCGATAGAGCGACGCGATGGGCGGAGTGGCAGAGGACCCACAATGTTCTACGTCCTATCGCCCGAGGCCGACCTTGGAACAAAGGATTGCTCATCGACACGGTCCAATCGCCGTCGCGGTTTATCCGAAATTCCAACGCCTCTGCTTCTGTGAATCGAGCCTAAAATTCGTTTGATATCGCTCGAACCAAAGCAAACTGGGGGTTGTAAGGACAAATACTCCCAACTACCCTCGGCTGGTCGAATTTCATGCGTGGGACGAAAAGATGGCCTGCGGTAAACCACCCGATCCCGATCGTATGACGGACGCGACGCCGTTTCGACATCCCAGGCCCAAGCCTCCGTCGGTTATCTTTCGGGAGGCCGAAGCGGTCGTTATGCGTGGAAAAGTCCAAAGCACAATCGATATGGCCATCGCAAAGGCTGCGGCCGCATTGGAACGGATCAGAAAGTCCGGTGCTTCACTCCAAGAGATACAGGTGCTCGAACAGCGACTGAAGAATCTCGAAGGCCAGGCGCATGATCGACTACGCCGTTCACTCGAACCGCAGCTTCTTTTTGAAACGCGCGCAAGCAAAACAAACGTTGATACGGCCATTTGCGCGCTGAAATCAGAGACTCACTGGGCGTCCAAGGATTATCGCGCCAATCTTATCAAGATCATTGAGGGCAATCAGCGAATTCCAGAGGAATACAAGCGGCAACTTCCGCAGGACGTCGCTCGCGTCCTTGAGCTTTGCCCTGAGGCAGGCGGCCTCGCAAAGGAGCTCACGTTACGCGGCCAGCACGCTGCCACCGGGTCTAGGAGCAAGCTAGGAAGCGATTCTAATGCCGCTATTGGCGCCGCATATGAGATCATGGGGACGGCAGCCCTTGGGAACAAAATCTCCCGACCTGTTAACTCAAACGCTCCTCCGTTGTTTATTCGAGCCGGCCATGACGTCGTAACTTTTGGCGACAAGTCGTACTTGAATGGCCGTCAGAACGGTGAGACTTGGCAGAAATCGTCGCGAAGAACCATTGAGTGCGATATCCGAATTTACAGACCTGTAGGTCCACTGCATCTGCAGGCCCCAGTCGAAATCGGAGTGGATTTCAAACATGTCAAGGAGTCTGGACGGAAAACATCGAGCGCGGAGCTCCGGAACCAAGTTGAGCATGTCGCTCAAGCTCTCAGAGAAGGTCAGATCGACGAATATCACTTCGTCACAAACGGGACGTTCTCGACCTCGTTTCGCAGCGTAATTGACGCTGCCAATACAGCGCTGGTGGCAAGCGGCAACGCACCAATCGGTTGTCATGAACACGTCAGCACTACGTTAGCAGATCCATTCGCGGCCGGAGAAGCACTCAAGGAAAGTCATTGATACCGACGCAGTACGTTCACCTAACTTTTTTTAATCTATGTGGTTCTATTGATCGGCTTTGCTAAATTTTGTCGTGAACGCAATCTGCGCGAGCCCCCGGGGCTTTGGCCGGCGCTAATTGGCGTGGCTCAAAGCCTCGAACAGTTGATCTATTGGCCGGATGGCGATGCCGCCCGGCCGAACAGCTTGGCTTGGGGTGTTGCTCGGCTTGACGAGGCGCTGATGTCCGCGCCGTCAAATCTACTGCCTCTTCTGCCAGCGGATGAGGCGTCCATCGCTTGCGCAGTGCTCAATCCGTTGTCGGATTACGACGAGTTATCGGAGCATTTGCCATCTTGTGAGGTTGTCCGCTGGCACCTCGGTGATATCGATCCTGCTTATCAAGGAGCCTTGTTAGACAGCGACGTCGAAGCTTTCTTGGCGTCAATTGCTAGGGAATTCGCCGAACGTCCTAGGGCGCTTCAAAGAGTCAAATCTCGTGCCGCACGATACTATCAAGACTATGTCTCAAAAGGAGAGCAACCTCGTAAGTTCATTCAACGACCAATTCAGCTTGCCTGTCAAAACGTCATCATCGGCCTCGCGACAATCCAGCATGACTCTAGCTTTGATAGTCTAAGAGTCGGAGACTATCTTTCATGCGAAGCGTCGCATCTGGCGACACATGAGTCAGACCGCGGGATGACAGCTCTGCTGCTGTGCGACGCATTTCGAAGTGGCGGGACCATGGAGATCCGCTTCGGTCCAGCCGAGCGCGAGAAGAGAGTCCCCGCCGCCCTTGAACGCTTTGGGCGCTCCCTGGGCATTCCGCTTGGGAGCGATGACCCAAACGCAATCACTCCGGCTGAAGCGCGGGCGCTCTTTCAAGCCGTAACACCAATGCCCGATGATCTCCGATCCAGGACTGCCGAACTGTTCGATCGGGGAATTATCGCTCCGGAACGATTTTGCTTCACGCTGATGTCGTCCATTTTTTCGGCGATCGAACTCGATTACATTCTCGCTACGTCGAGCCGGACGGTTAGTATCCTTCAAGGTGGGAGTTCCGCCGAGTTCAGAAGGGCGCGGCTTGCTGAGCTTGAGACTTGCCGGGCGAGTTTGATGCTCGGCATGCTTTTCCGCCGCCTCACCAGTCGGGATAATGCTGCCGGTTCAAGCGGCGCGGTAAGAATTTTTGAAGATGCCGCCGATAGTGTTTCGTGGAGGGTGCACGAAGAAACGGCAATTGTCGTATTTGACGGAATCGCGGATAGGGCTCCTTGGCAATCACCGGACCGAGCCCCAATCACACTAGCGGATGGCGGACTGCTGATCGTGGTCCCTAGGGCCCTTCCTGTTCCCGCGGACTTTCAGCTGGTGACCGACCTGCGTGCAAAGCATTCTCGAGATGCAGTGGCCCTCCTCACTTCGGCAGATATGGGTGAGGTCGTTCCAGCTGAAGTTCCCATGATGATCTGCCCAGATCGACTTGGAGAGCTCGATGCCCAAATAGAACGAAAGCTTAGCAACTTACGAATAGACAGCGAATGACCGTTGAAAGGTCAGTTTTTGTGTGCCTGCCGGACGCTCTCACAGAGCGATTGAATGCGCTGGAAAAACGTGCTCGTGCGGCCTTGTTTCGGTCTTCGAAGCTTTCGGGCGGGGATCGATCGGAAGCAATCCGGTTCGAGGCCTTGCATGCTGCAATCGACCAGTTGGCAATAGCTGCCATCGCCGGCGGCGCACCCTGCATTCAGACACCTTCGGAAGACGACCAACCAGACGTCATGAGCATTTCGCGCGACGGCCCTTCCGTAATTCACCCTGGAGACGATCTTCGCGGCATACCTCGACAGGTCGCCTCATGGTTGAGCGCAGGCCATCTAATCGTCGAGCTACGCCTACCGCATCAAGCAGGGGTGACGCCGCTCTCTGGTGCGCCGGGAAAGGGCCCTCCTCCCCCTGCTCTCCGCTGGAAAAGCAGCACTGCGCAACCTCGCTTGGCCATGCGCGAGCGCTTTACGTTTCTGATCTCGAAGGCTCTCGACAGCACGGACGCACTGGACGCATCAATCCGTCCGAGCCGCATCACAAATTCAGTCCTAACGGAGACCCTGCGCGAATACGCGGAGATCACAACCGATAGACCCCCCGTATATCTTCCGGTTCGATACGACGACGCTTCTATTGGCCCGCCATTTCCGCTGCGCGCTCTCCCGCTCGTGCGTCTCATTCCACACGGGTGGAGGCAGCTACGTTTTACGTTGCTGTCGATCCGGCATGTTGAAATGGACTCGATCGTGGACGGCGCTTGGTTTCGAAATTCACGGATCAGCCTTCGGCGGCCCCAAGGCCAAACTGACAGGGTCGCGTACGAGATTTCCAAACGTCAACTCTTATTGCTTGATCCCGCCGTTCCGACCGTCATTCAGATATATCAAACGGGATTCGAGCCCGCCATCATTGGATTCTATCGAGCGGTCATAAATCACCTTTTGGCGTTTCCTAACTCGATCGCCGTGGTTCCTAGATATTTTCGGGCAGAGGGAGATTTTGAGGAAGGGACCCCATGGACGATGAGTTAGCAAACCCTTCTCGAGGCAGTTCGAGAACCTCCGTGTGGGAGAGTGAATGCAAGGATTGTCGAACGGAGTTGCGCTACTCAAGCGGCGCCGGTGAAAGGCGGGACCGCGCAGCGGAGAGAAGTGTCAGTCCAGAACCTACATTCCAATATTCGGGCAATTCGGCCCAACGATTGATAGAACGCGGTAACACGCGATCAGACCGATGCGAACGGCATCGTCGAATCCACGCCCAGGCCGTTAGGGCATTAGCGGTCCCATACATCGATCTTCGGGTCATCGGCGAGATCTCAAATACGAAAAAGCCGACCGGCCCGCTGGGCGGCCTCGGCCCTCTACCAACCCTGCACAAGGAAAGGGAGGAGACGCCGGTCAACTTGGAGAAATTCGAGTTTGGAATGAGCGACGCTGACATCGTCCAGATACTCGGAGGTCTTGTCGATCGTCGAATTGCTGTCGTTGAAGCCGGCACTGGCACTGGCAAGTCGACGTTCATGCCTTTTCGCCTAATGAATCCTCCGAAAGAAGCATGCCTGAGGATCAACGACTTCGGACCTATCGTCGTTACGGAGCCGCGCCGCGCCGCGGCGACGGGCGTAGCGCGCTTCGTTGGTGAAGAGCTTTGCTTTGGTCACGATAGCCGCAGTTGTGATCAGCACATCGGAGCTGGATTTCCTGTCGGATATCAAGTGAGTGGCGAGAGGAGATGGGATAGCGCATGCGATCTGATTTATGTAACCGATGGAACCATGATAAATTGGGTCCGGGATGGTCAACTGTCAAAAATTGGCATGGTGATCATTGATGAAGCGCACGAGCGCAGCGAAAACATTGACGTCATTCTAGCTCAGCTTCGAGACAAACTTCGCCAGTACAGCCATTTACGTCTGATAATTACTTCAGCGACGCTCGATAAAGATTTCTTCATTTCATTCTTCGGCGGAGTCGAACATGTCTTTCACTACAGCATTCCGGCAAAAAAGAGCTTCGGTTACGGGGTTCCTCTTTTCGTCGGATTGCAGATCGACGATCCTATCATCGCGAACGGTCTTCCGCTCGCCGATGACTTGACGTTTTCGGGGTGGCTAACTGAAGGGCCACTCGACGACAAGGGGCGACCGGAGAATTTGCAGGCTACTACCAACGAATTGGAGAAGCTACGTTGCGTGACCGAAATTCCGGTAACAAATTGGCGTAAAGAAATGCCGGAAGCGGTAGTCCGCCAAGTGGTCGCTATTGCAGTTGGCACTGATTGGGGAGATATCCTCGCATTCCTACCCACGAATTTGGTGATCCAAGGCGTAGTCGAACGGATCATCACAGAGCTTGGCAACCGTTCCACCGACTTCGACGTTTACCCTTTACTTTCAACTACACCGAAAACTATTAGTGAGAAAGCGATCGCAGGCCGATCTCGGGGGGACAAGCGAAAAATCGTGGTTTCTTCGAACCTCGCGGAGACATCGCTGACCGTAAAAGGCGTCAGGTACGTGGTCGACTCTGGCCTAATTTGCCAGGCGGAATGGGATCCAGATCTGGCAAGCGGCACTCTTCCGACAAAACCTCACAGCCAATCAGGCCTCCGCCAGCGATGGGGACGGGTGGGACGCGATGCGCCGGGTTGGGTCTTCCCGCTATACACTCCGGATCAATTCGTCGCCCTCGCCAAGAACACTCCACCCGAGTCGGCACTCGTCAACCTTGAGACCTTCTATATGAAGTTGATCTCTTCGGGACTCGATCTGGATGACGCCCTGCTGCCGGGAAGTTTCGTTGACCAGGCTGTTTCGCTAGACCAGTCCGGGCGCGACAACATCGACATATTTAGACGGGAGAGTGTGAGAGCACGCCGCGCATTGGCGTTGTCCGGCTCGATTGACCAAGATGGACAACTCACAGAGTTTGGGCGGGAACTTGAGCGCTTTCCCGGTGATGGCTCGAGCGCCCTTGCCCTCATGCTGGCCGATCAACTTGCGTGCGTGCATGAAGTCGCCTTAGCACTGAACGTGCTTGGGCGAGGCTGTTTGGTAGGCAATAAAGCTGAATGCATTCTTAGGGTCGACCGCGAATGGCCAACCGCCTGGCGAATTAGGGCCGCGCAGTGTCACCGTGCGCTGGCGATCGGCTGCTCAGATGATCTAGACGTCCTGCTTCGAGTTTTTTCATTGTGGCGGGCCGCAAAGAACCCGAAGGCGTGGTGTGCGACGTGGTGGGTGAATGAAGTCGCGATGCGAAACGTTCTGAGTACAGTATTGGAAACGCTGTCAGGCTTCTCCGCCGCGATGAAGAAAGAAGCAGATCGACCAATTCTTACCGAACTCGGCGACAAAGCACGAGCCGTCCTCACACGCGCCATGGTCAGCCTAAGATTTTTGCGGATAGATGGCGCCGCTTTTCGCTCGGAGGGAACCAACCCAGAGGAGGTTCGTTTAGGCTTTGGACAATTGGTTGATGCAGGTGATCGGGTTCTTGCTTTCAATCGATTTCGTCGCCCTGCGCCGACCGATGGTCCCGCACATCTGCCTGAGATTTCGCACCTCGTCAGGGTACTTGACTGGGCTGAACTTCGTGAACCCGGATCAGATGATCTTGGAATGGACTTGCTACTCAGAGCGGCTGACAATTCGTCCACTCACGAAAAAGAAGTAAGCCGCATCTCGGAGGTCTTTGCCGTCGCGCCCGTCGGGTCGGTGTTGAGTTTGGATATCGTCGGTCCAGCTGCGGAAATCGTCGGATTTGAACTCCTTGAGGCACCGTTCCAGTTGTCACTCCCAACCGTTAACGCGTCGGCCAGAAAGGAGCTGCGATTAAGCGGGTCGGGATTTGACCGTGACTGGGACTTTAGGGATTCGGGGCTCGGGGAACAGCCCGAGGAAGAGGCGGATCGGACGGTCATTAAGGCAATTAATCTTGAACACAACGACGAGGTGTCGCCCAACTCGATGGTAGATTTAGGAGTTGACGCCTCCAAGCCTGTTGAAGCCGCAATTACGCGTCCGCGCTTAACCGCGCTGCCCTTTCTTGCAGCATCGCCAGTTTTTGGAAAAATTTCGGGCCTAGTAGTCGGGTATAAAGCTCTCGGCGATAATAGAGTAGCCATCCTAATCGATCAGATCGCATCTGGATGCACCGTTGGGGACCCAGCGCGACCGACTGGCCTGAGGCCATGGCAGGAGCTTGAGGTCGAGGTCGCAGGGCTCGTTCGCGATCATGAGCGCGACTTTCTGCAGCTCAATCGTCGGGATCTTCAGGGGCGTTTTTATCTTGATGCGGACAACGCCGGTCTTAATGCCACTGACACGCAGTTCGCGCGCCGCCTGCCCCCAAGAGCCTTGCTCAAGGCGCGGGTTCTCCCCAAGCTCGACGGTGAGATATCGGTGACTTTGTTACCGTCGGCGAGGAAGCTGCTCGCAAGTATGCCGGCAGACCGGTCTGCGCAAGGCGAGCGCATCCCATTCTACAAGAGCACTGTGGTGGAGGTTTCTCCTGATCACGCAACGATGGAGCTAGACTATAGGGATCGGTCGGAATTGCTTTCGCATCGCTTCCTGATTCAACGCCAAGATCTCGAGCAGGCAGGGCTGAACGACGTTGGAATCGGAACCAATGTGTTGCTGTCCCTAAAGCCTGACCGGGCTTACCGACCACGAAAACCACTTAAGTCACCCTCCGGCACGGTAGCCGAATTCATTGAGAAGCAGAGCAACCATCTTGAGGTCAGGAACGGGAGGATTCAGGCCAAAGCGGGCGATGTTCCCATAAGCGTGATCAATGGTCTCATACGTGCTGGTGGAACTGCCGATTGGTCAGCCGACGTTTGGAATTTTTACGAAGACAGCTTGCATCTATCGGTCCAGTCCGTTGTGGCGGCAAAGCCTCGAGCAAGTGTCGAAGTACCAGTCAGAATGTTGTCTCTCTTCGATGATCGGAAACGGGATTTTGAAGAGCAATATGGCGTGGCTATCGTTGCGTTGAAGGCCGAAAGTTGCGTTGGGATCACGGGATCGTCGCAAGCGGTCGTTTCGGCTGCAGTTCAGGGCATTGGAAACTTGTCGAAGTCGCCAATGTTAGCGGCAGGGTTGACGGATGGAGCCTGGAAATGGCTGCGGCAGCGTCAATTCGAGAATCGCGCCATGTTGGAAGCCCGACCAGGCATTTTGTATGTTTGGATACACAGAGATACCGCCTGCATTGTCGCAACGAACGCGACTGTCCTGGAAAATACTCTGCGCGAATTGTTAAAACCCGTGAGCGGCATTTTGAACGTCGAGACCGGCAAAAGCCGTTGGCTTGTCGGCACAAATGGAAACATCCTGAGAAAGCTCACCTCAGAAACCTTATGTTGGGCGGATAATCCGGACAAAGGCGACCGCTGGGACGTGCGCGGTCCTACAAAAGAAAGTGTTGAAGCCTTCTTTAGAGGCGCTGCAGCGGTTAAGAACATCGGACGCGTCGCCGCTCAGATTGTTGATGTGAAGCAGATTGAATGGTTGCCCGAGCTGCCAAGGCCTATAAGACAGGCCCATGTCCAAAATCGTGATGGTCTTTACGTCAGTTTTGAGACCGACTTTGATATCGAGTTTTTTGATCAGTCACCGAACGAAGTGCTTCCGCAAGGTGATGTGACATCCGGGACGACACGAGCTGATCCGACCATCTCTTTATTGAAGATGGGTACGGACGCGCCCACTAGTTTTGTCGAGCCGGATGAGGTGATAGGAAGCGACCCGTCCCCCCTTGAAGACACTCAGGATGAAGCGATAGACGGCCAGGAATATTTTGTTTTTGAAGTTGTAAACGAAACAGATGAAGTCGCTTCTATAGCGGTAGTGGCCCGCGAAAGCCCGGTTTCAACCGATTTTGTAGCGACCGGTTGGTTCAACGTTGAGCCGCGCTCAACGAGGCAACTCGGAGGATTTCCTAGAGGGAATTTTTACGCGACGGCGAAGGGTGTCGACGGATCAGACTGGTCTGGATCAGACTACGAGACATACGTCCATCCTAGTAAACCGTTTCGTCGCATCCTGCGTTCCGAATACCGCGGCGAACCAGGCGAAGCGATTGCCAGTTTTTACGAGTTTTTTGTAGAGGTTGCTGTCCACGAATGGACACTAGCTCGTTAGGTTTCTCCGTCGAGGTTCGCATCGGGATGTTGTTTGCGCATTAAAGGCCGCTTTGCGCCAGAACCGGCCGCTTCAGTAATAAAACTAAATGTGGGGAAAACTGCCCCGTAGGGAAGCTAAATCGCCTTAGCTTCCCTACGCAGTTTTGTCCCTTGTTCAGCCGCCCATATCGTTGATCCTTATTGAGAAGGAGCAAAAGAATGACGGCGCGAAAGATTAATCATTCCGAAAGCGGCGCTACAACCTTCGAAGGTGGTCCGACAGATAGTGCCGAAGCCTCTCTGCTGGAGCCCAAGACGCTGGATTTTTTCCTGTACATCGCAGGCGAGGCGAAGCATTGGGATTGGACGCCGCCGATTGAGGGTCTGTATCAATTCACAAACGAGCAAAAAGGACGGTTCACGCACCTAAAGCAATGCGGACTATTGGTCGTCGAGGAGATCGACGACGACAATCACCAGATTTTCTTCACCGACAAGGGCGCCATCCTTGCCAAGGAGCACGGTATCGAAATCATCGCGATGCGCTAAAGTCACGGTATCGGCTTGACGATGAGCGCGGCGCCGTCGCACTGCGGCAACAGTGGCGTACGCGGTTTTAATGATTTTTTAACGAATGACCGTTTTGCCACGAGCGGTCATTCGCGAATCCCTTGTTACATCGAGCGCGTGGTCGCTATTCCCGAGACCTTATGTGGCCGCGGGTTCATAGCAGCGACATCTGCGGGGCAGCCGACGCCACGTCGGTTTGCAGGGCAGAAATCGATACGCCGAGCAGGCGGATCGCTTTCGGCGTCGGCATCAGCCTTTCAAGCAGTCCCATTGCGACACGTTCGAGTTCGGGCCGGCTGCCAAGGGGTTCGGACAGCGACTGGCTGCGCGAGATGATTTCGAAGTCCGCGAACTTGACCTTCAGCGTGACGGTTCGTCCCCGATTGCCCGTGCTTTCGCAATGCCGCCAGACCTTGTCGATCAGCGGCTGTAGTTCATCAGCCATCGGTCCAAAGTCGGTCAGGTCCGAGGCGAATGTGTTTTCGGCGCCGACCGATTTCCGGATGCGGTTGGCGCGCACTGGCCGCTCGTCGATACCCCGCGAGATCCAATAATAATAAGCGCCGGCCTTCCCGAAGTTGGCCTCTAGAAATGCGAGTTCCTGCTTTCGCAGATCGAGGCCGGTGAAGATGCCGAGTCCTTGCATTTTCGCGTTGGTCGCCGGTCCGATACCGTGGAATTTGCCAACCGGCAACGTCTCGACGAAACTAGGCCCCATTTCCGGCGGGATGACGTATTGCCCGTTCGGCTTGCGGTAGTCGGACGCCAGCTTCGCCAGGAATTTGTTGTACGAGATCCCCGCGGAAGCGTTGAGACCGGTCTCGGCCTTGATCTCGGCCCTGATGGAGAGCGCGATGTCCCGTGCCAGCGGGATGTTCTGCAGGTTTTCCGTGACGTCGAGATAAGCCTCGTCGAGCGACAGCGGTTCGATGATCGGCGTGTGCTCGGCGAAGATTGCCCGAATTTGCTGCGAGACGGTCTTGTAGACGTCGAAGCGCGGTTTGACGAAGATCAGGTCGGGGCACTGCCGCTGCGCGGTGACGGAAGGCATCGCCGACCGCACGCCGAACTTCCGCGCCTCGTAGCTTGCTGCCGCCACGACTCCTCGTTCCCGGGAGCCGCCGACTGCGACCGGCTTGCCCCGCAGGTCCGGATTATCCCGTTGTTCGACCGACGCATAGAAAGCATCCATGTCGATGTGGATGATCTTCCGTACACCCGCCGGGCCGACGACTACGGACGCATCAGCCATTTGAGGGTCCCGGATCTTCCTTGCCTCCGGTCGCGACGATGCGTAGCGCCCCGTCCGGAAGGGGCCGCTGCAGCGCCTTCGCCTCGTCCCACGGCGTCCGCATCCAAACGTCGTGCTCTTCTGGCGTCGTGAGGATGACCGGCATCGCCTTCGGATGCACGCGACCGACTTCCGCGTTCGGTTCGGTTGTAAGGAAGGCGAAAATGTCCGCCGTGACCTCGCCCTCCTTCGCCTTCCGCACGCTGGCCCAGTTGGTCCACAGACCTGCGAAGCACAACAACGGACGGCTCTCGTCCGAGGCAAACCAGACCGGTGTCTTCTTGCCGTCGATCGTGTCGTACTCGGAAAACGACGTGAACGGCGCCAAGCACCGGTTTTCAGGGCTCAGCCAACGCTTCCAATGGGCGCTCAAGACATTGCGAATATTCGTGGTCCCGCTGTCCGGCTCCATCCGGAGCAGTTCCTTGAAATCCACTGTCTTGCCTTTTGCCTGGAGCTTCTCCGCGCGCTTCTTGGTAGCGTCCATCAGGGCCTTCTGCGACGACGGCATGCCCCAACGCGCCATCGCAAGCTCGCGCCCGCCGTTGCCGTTGCGCACGATCGGCGCCGGGTAGTCCGGATAGATGCCGGGCATAGATGCCAGGTTGCCGGCCCGGTCATTCGCCGGATCGACGGCAAAGAGCCGCCGGATCGCTTCGACGTTGGTCGTCATCGAGTAAAGATTGCACATGAGAACGGTCCCGTGACACCTAACGTTTGCGCAACGCGCTATTTGCGGGAGCAGGGCGCGTCGCTGATCTTGTAGCGACCGCCCGAGAATTTCGGCCAATCGCACGCTGTGCCCGACTTCGCCATTTCCTCGGCGATGTCGAGCTTGTCGAGGAAGCATTGCGCGACGATGCGGTCCCTACTGTTCGGCTTCGACCTCCCGTCGCACACGGTTCCTTCACCGACCTGCAAGCAGTGGACCGTCTTGCCTTCGATCATGTTCGCCAGAACGCCGGCGGCCTGTCCGTATCCCGGCTGGCCGCGTTCCGGAGCGTCGATCCCGCAGATCCGCACGCGGACCTTACCGGTCTCCGATTCCATCGTGAAGGTGTCGCCGTCCGCGACTGACATCACCTTGCCCAGGTAGTCCGCAGCCGCTGTCGGCCACGGCACCATCAGCGCAAAAGCCGCAAAACACAGCACCATCGATCTCCTATGCGCCAACCCCAGCCAGATCTTCCATGCCGCTGATCCGGAGTTTATATTGACTTCTGGCCGCCTTTTCTTGGGAACATGCAATGATCGATGTGACCATTCGCCTTGACGACGAGCTTTACCGAAAGGCTTCCGGTTTGGCGCGCCTGGAAAATCTAAGTATCGGGGGCTTGGTTGAAAGCGCGCTGCGCCGGCATGTAGAGCATGCCGAAGTCGCAGAAGAGTTTTCGCGCATGACCCCGTTTTCGCTGGAGAACTACGAACTTCAACGTGACGCCAGCGAAAGCGAGGAAGACTACACATTCCGAAAGTCCCTGTTTCAGTGAGCCGATACGCGGCACCGCCTTTCCTGGAAACTTGAAGTCTCCTACTTCCACATCCCGCGCATGCGGGCGCCGACATCGATGCGCGGACCCTGGCTTGCGGCCCGCGCCGCGGCGCCGGCCACCGCAAGCGGCCACGTCGTCTTCTCGAACAGTCTAAGCAGCCGGTCCGGAATAAACCGCGTCCTTGACGCGTAGACGTGACGGTCGCCCTGCGCATGCTGGCCATGGGTGAAGAAGCGCTGCGGTACGACCAGATGCAGATCGTCCTTGGCGCGGGTCATCGCGACGTACAGCAGCCGCCGTTCTTCTTCGATTTCGGCGGACGTGCCCACTCCGAGATCCGACGGCATGCAACCGTCGACGACGTTCAGCACGAACACCGATTTCCATTCCTGCCCCTTGGCCGAATGGATCGTCGACAGGACGAGGTAGTCCTCATCCAGCAATGGTACGCCGGCCTGGTCGCTGGTGGCGTCCGGCGGGTCGAGCGTCAACTCGGTCAGAAAGCGTTCGCGGGAGGGATAGCCACTGGCAATCTGCTCAAGCTGGATAAGGTCGGCGCGGCGGGGCTCGGCGTCCTCATGGATGCGGTCAAGATGGGGCTCATACCACAGCCGTGCGCGTTCCAGGTCCGACGGCCATTCCGAATAACGCAGACCACCGACGGCTTGCACGAAGGCCTTCCAATCATCACCGGCGCGCGGCGGAGAAGGCAGTTTGCAAAGAGCTGCGATCGGATCCGCAGCCTCTGCCAAGTGGTCGAGCACTCGCTGCGCCGACGCAGGTCCGACGCCGGGCAGAAGATGCAGGAGCCTGAACCCGGCGACCCGGTCGCGCGGATTCTCGACAAACCGCAGCAGCGCCAACATGTCCTTGATGTGAGCGGCATCGAGAAACTTCAGCCCGCCGAACTTCACGAACGGGATGTTGCGCCGGGTCAGTTCGACCTCCAGGGGACCGCTATGGCTGGACGTCCGGAACAGCACCGCTTGCTGCTTCAGCAAGGTGCCGGATTCTCGGTTCTCAAGGATGCGCTCGACGATGCAGCGCGCCTGGTCGGCCTCGTCCCGCACCGTGACAAGCTGCGGCTTGGCGCCCGAGGCGCGCTCGGTCCAGAGGTTCTTGGTGAAGCGCTCCTTGGCCAGATCGATGACGCCGTTGGCCGCTGCGAGGATGGTCTGTGTCGAGCGGTAATTGCGGTCGAGCGTGATGATGTTGGCCGGCGGCGAGAACTGGGTCGGAAAATCGAGGATATTGCGCACCGTGGCCGCCCGGAACGAATAGATCGATTGCGCATCGTCGCCGACCACGGTCAGTCCATGGCCGCCGGGCTTCAGGGCCAGAAGTATCGACGACTGCAGACGGTTGGTGTCCTGATATTCGTCTACCAGCACGTGATCGAAGCGGCCGCCGATGTCGTCGGCAAGCGCCGGATCGCTCATGGTCTGCGCCCAGTACAACAGCAGGTCGTCGTAATCGAGCACGTTCTGCTTTTGCTTGGCCTCGACATAGGCCGCGAACAATTCCTTCAGTTCGGCCGCCCATCCGGAGCACCACGGAAAGAACGCACCGAGCACCTGCTCGATCGCGGTCTCGGCGTTGACGCAGCGGGAGTAGATCGAAAGGCATGTGCCCTTGGTCGGAAACCGGCTCTCTGTTTTGGAGAATCCCTTCTCATGCCGGATCAGATTCATTAGGTCGGCGGAGTCCTCGCGGTCGTGGATCGTGAACTGCGGATCGAGGCCGATCTGGTCGGAGTAATCCCGCAGCAGGCGCGCGCCGATGCCATGAAAGGTACCGGACCAGGCCAAGGCGTCGGTCATGACGCCGGCGTTGTCGCCCATCACCTTGCGGGCAATGCGCTCAACCCGCTTTGTCATCTCGGAAGCGGCGCGGCGTGAGAACGTCATCAGCAGGATGCGGCGAGGATCGGCGCCGTTGACAATCAGATGCGCCACCCGATGAGCAAGCGTGTTGGTCTTTCCGGATCCGGCGCCCGCGATCACCAGCAAAGGGGCAAAGGGACCCTGCCCCGCCGCGCCATGCTCGACGGCGCGCCGCTGTTCCGGATTGAGGCTGTCGAGGTAGGCGGCTGCCGGCTGCACGGGGATCGGTCGTCCTTGCGTGAAAAAATCAGACTCCGTGATTCCCCTCGCCGTCACAACGACTTCCGCGCTCTTTGGCGGAAGGCCGCTGCTCCGGAGCGGCGCCGGCCGATTGACTCTTACCGGGTGTTGGGTGGACATAACAAGAACAAAATTCCGGCCAGAGCGTTTAAAGAGGACATGAGTGTCTCCGTCCAGCCACCCGCTATCAGGCGACTCCGCGAGCAAATTCAAAGCCTTGAGGGGACGCCACTGCGTGCCCGGACGGTATTGCCGTTCGGGATCGAGGCCATCGACAGCCGGCTGCCGGGAGGCGGGCTGGCGCTCGGGGCGCTGCACGAGGTCGCCGGGGGTGGCAATGCCGCCATCGACGGCGCAGCGGCCGCGCTTTTCGCTGCCGGAATCGCGGCCCGGACCAAGGGCAAGATCCTGTGGTGCATCACGCGCCAGGACCTGTTCGCGCCGGCCTTGGCGCAGGTCGGTCTCGCAGCGGACCGCGTCA
Source organism: uncultured Alphaproteobacteria bacterium (assembly GCA_963753875.1). Classification (GTDB taxonomy): domain Bacteria; phylum Pseudomonadota; class Alphaproteobacteria; order Rhizobiales; family Xanthobacteraceae; genus Bradyrhizobium. The sequence goes on from CAVWDY010000018.1 coordinate 387,917, forward strand.
TCTATGTCGACGCCTGCGACGAGAAGTCGGTGCTGGCCTGTTTCGAGGAAGGTGTGCGTCACGGCGGACTCGGCGCCGTGGTCGCGGAGGTCGCCCGACTTTCGATGACGTCGTCGCGGCGGTTGTCGCTCGCGGCGGAGGCTTCCGGATCGATCGCGATCGCAGTGAGACGCTGGCGGCGGCAGACCGAGGCCGCGGATTTCGGTCAGCCGACGACATCGGCGACGAGATGGCGCGTGTCGACACTGCCGTCGAATCCCTTGCCGGTGCCCGGCGTCGGCCGGGCCCGATGGCTGCTCGAGTTGATCCGATGCCGCGCCGGCGAAAGCGCGGATTTTGTAGTGGGTGCGTGTGATGTCGAGGGTCGTCTCGCTCTTCCTGCCGACGTGGCCGACCGACCGTCTGCGGCGCAAGATGGGTGCCGCAGCGCCTGATGTGTCGGTGCCCTTGGTGCTAGTCGGCCAGACCGGACGACGCCGCGAAGTCGTCGCGGCCAACGCGATCGCGATTCAGGCCGGCCTTCGCGTCGGAATGCGCGCCACCAAGGCCCAGGCTTTGGTCAAGGAGCTTTTGATCCATCACGCCGATCCGGTCGCCGATGCCGAGGCGCTCGAGCGGCTTGCCGTCTGGGCATTGCGCTATTCGCCGGTCGTCGCCGCCGACGATCCGGATGGTCTCATCATCGATGCGACCGGCGCCAGCCATCTACACGGCGGCGAGGACGCCATGCTCGGCGACATGATCTCCCGCCTGGAGACCGTCGGCATAGCCGCCCGGGCAGCGATGGCGGATACCCGCGGCGCGGCGCATGCCCTCGCCCGGTTTGTGGCACGGCCGCAGCTCGTCGTTCCGGAGTGGGAGAGTGCCGACAAGATAAGGCCGCTGCCGATCGCGGCGCTGCGGCTGTCTGCCGACATTGTCGACGACCTTCGCCGGCTGGGTTTCGAGTGCATCGCCGACCTGCTGGCGACGCCGCGGGCGCCGCTGACACTGAGATTCGGTCCCGAACTCGGCCGCCGGATCGACCAGGCGACAGGCCAGACCGGCGAGCCGATCGAACCGGCTCGGCCTCCGGACGTCGTCGAGGCCCAGCAGCTTTTCGCCGAACCGATCGGCGCTCCGGAAACCATCGCGCGCTACGTCGCCAAGCTGACCGTCAAGCTTTGCGAGGAGTTGGAGTTACGGGGTCTCGGTGCCAGGCGCCTCGATCTGCTGTTCGGGCTCGTCGACAACCGTGTGCAGGCGATCAGGGTCGGCACAGCGCAGCCGGTCCGCGACGTGAAACGATTGACGCGGCTACTGTGCGACAAGATCGAGAAGATCGACCCCGGTTTCGGCATCGAGATCATGCGGCTGGCTGCGACAGCGGCCGAACCGTTCGCAACCAAGCAGGTGATCTCATCCCTTATCGACGAGCCGGAGGCGGACGTTTCCGGATTGATCGACATCCTGTCCAACCGCGTCGGCGAGACCCGTCTCTATCGATTTGCACCCGTGGCGAGCGACGTTCCGGAACGGTCGGTACACCGGGTCGGCGCAGCGGCGCCGGATACGGGAGGTGGATGGCCCACCCACTGGCCCCGCCCTGCCCGGTTATTAGCCCCGCCTGAGCCCATCGAGACCGTTGCCCTGCTTCCGGACCATCCGCCGGTCAATTTCACATGGCGGGGCTCGCGGAGACGCGTCAGGCGGGCCGACGGTCCCGAACGCGTGTTCGGCGAATGGTGGAAGCGCGACGCCGAACTGATCGCGGTCCGGGACTACTTCCAGGTCGAGGATGACGCCGGCGAGCGCTATTGGATTTTTCGTGCGGGCGACGGCGAGGATGCTGCGACCGGATCCCACAAGTGGTTCATGCACGGGATCTTCGGATGAGCGGTTATGCCGAACTCCAATGCACTTCGCACTTCTCGTTCCTGCGCGGAGCGTCCTCCTGCGAAGACCTGTTTGCGCACGCCTCGCTGCTCGGGATCCCGGCGCTGGGCGTCGTCGACCGAAATAGTCTCGCCGGCATCGTGCGGGCCCATGAAGCCGGCGAGGTCACCGGCGTCCGCTTGGTCGTCGGCTGCCGTCTCGATCTCGCCGACGGCATGTCTGTCCTGGTCTATCCGACGGACCGGCCGGCCTACTCGCGGCTTTGCCGACTGTTGTCCGTCGGCAAGAAGCGCGGTGGCAAGGCGAAATGCATCCTGAACTGGGAAGACCTGGTCGACTGGTCGGAGGGATTGATCGCCGTACTCGTTCCGGACGTGGCCGACGATGTCTGCGCGCTGCGGCTCCGCCGTCTCCGCGACACTTTCGGCGACCGGGCCTACATGGCGCTGACGCTGCGGCGGCGCCCGAACGACCAGATGCGGATCCACGAACTGAACAACCTGGCGCAGCGCTTCCGGGTGGCAACGGTGGTCACTAACGACGTGCTGTTTCACGAGCCGGCGCGGCGCATCCTACAGGACGTCGTCACCTGCATCCGCCACAACATCACGGTCGACGAGGCCGGCTTCCGCCGCGAGCGGCACGCCGACCGCTATCTGAAGACACCTGACGAGATGGCGCGGCTGTTCTCGCGCTATCCGGAAGCAGTCGCAAGGACGCTCGAGATCGCCACGCGCTGCGCCTTCAGCATGGACGAACTCGCCTACCAGTACCCGAAAGAGCGGACAATGCCGGGCCTGACGCCGCAGCAGGCGCTGGAAAAGCTGACCTGGGAAGGTGCAGCGGAGCGTTACCCGGAAGGCCTGCCCGACGAGGTCCGTCCCAAGCTGGAGCACGAGCTGCGGCTGATCGAACGGCTGGAGTATGCGCCCTACTTCCTGACGGTGAACTCCATCGTCCGCTTCGCCCGCAGCAAGGACATCCTGTGCCAGGGTCGCGGATCCGCTGCCAACTCCGCAGTCTGCTACGTGCTGGGCATCACTTCGATCGACCCGGAACGGAATGATCTCCTCTTCGAGCGCTTTGTCTCCGAAGAACGCCGGGAGCCGCCGGACATCGACGTCGACTTCGAGCACGAGCGCCGCGAGATCGTGATGCAGTGGGTATTCGAGACCTACGGCCGCAACCATGCGGCTCTCTGCTCGACCGTGATACGATACAGAGCCAAGGGCGCGCTGCGCGACGTCGGCAAGGCGCTGGGCCTGACCGAAGACCTGATCAAGCTTCTGTCGTCGCAGGTCTGGGGCTGGTCGGAAGAAGGCGTCGAAGCCAAGCATGCCGAGGAGCTCAATCTCAACCTGGAAGACCGGCGCCTCAAGCTCGCGATCGTTCTCGCACGCGAACTAATCGGAACGCCGCGGCATCTGTCCCAGCACCCGGGCGGCTTCGTACTCACGCATGACCGCCTCGACGAACTGGTGCCGATCGAACCGGCCGCGATGCCCGACCGCCAGGTGATCGAATGGGACAAGGACGATATCGACGCCCTGAAGTTCATGAAGGTCGATTGCCTGGCGCTGGGCATGCTGACCTGCATGAAGCGCGCGTTCAATTTCCTGGCCGAAGCAAAGGGCATCGAACTGGATCTTGCTACCATACCAGCCGAAGACCCGCGCACCTACGCCATGATCCGGAAGGCGGATACGCTCGGCACCTTCCAGATCGAAAGCCGCGCCCAGATGGCGATGCTGCCGCGCATGAAACCGCGCACCTTCTATGACCTCGTAATCGAGGTCGCGATCGTCCGTCCGGGCCCCATCCAGGGAGACATGGTCCATCCGTATCTGCGCCGGCGCGAGGGCAAGGAACGTGTCGTCTATCCCAAGCCGGAGCTCGAGAAGGTGCTCGGCAAGACCCTCGGCGTGCCGCTGTTCCAGGAACAGGCGATGCGGGTTGCCATCGAATGCGCCGGCTTCACACCCGGCGAGGCGGACCAGCTTCGCCGGGCCATGGCGACGTTCAAGCACACTGGCGGCGTCTCGAAGTTCAAGGACAAGCTCGTCGGCGGCATGATCGAGCGCGGCTATGAGAGGGAATTCGCCGAGAAGACCTTCAGCCAGCTTGAGGGGTTCGGCAGCTATGGCTTTCCGGAGAGCCACGCGGCGTCGTTTGCCCTGATCGCCTACGCGTCATCCTGGGTGAAGTGCTGGCATCCGGATGTGTTCTGCGCGTCGCTGCTGAACGCCCAGCCGATGGGATTCTATGCGCCGGCGCAGATCGTGCGCGATGCGCGCGATCATGGCGTCGAGATCAGGCCGGTCTGCATCAACGCCTCCCGGTGGGATTGCACCCTTGAGCCGCTCGATGACGACAAGTTTGCGGTTCGTCTGGGATTCCGACAGGTGCGAGGCCTGGCCAACAAGGACGGCGCCGAGATCGTCGCCGCCCGCGCCGACCAGCCGTTCGAATCCGTCGACGATCTCTGGCGCCGGGCCGATGTGCCGGTTTCCTCGCTAGTACCGTTGGCCGAGGCGGACGCGATGAATGAATCGCTGGGGCTGGCGCGGCGCGAAGCGCTGTGGGCGCTCAAGGCGCTGCGGGACGAACCGCTCGAACTGTTTGTGGCCGCAGCGGCCCGGGAAGCCCGAACCATCGAGGAGGTCCGCGAGCCGGCGGTGTCGCTGCGGCCGATGACGTCAGGCGGTGAAGTCGTCGAGGATTATCGACATGTCGGGCTGTCGCTGCGCCAGCACCCGGCGAGCTTCCTGCGGGCCGACTTGGCAAGCCGCCGCATCGTCACGTGTGTCGAGGCCATGAACGCACGCGACGGCAAATGGTTGACGACCGCAGGCCTGGTCCTGGTGCGCCAGAAGCCGGGGTCCGCCAAGGGCGTCATGTTCATCACGATCGAGGACGAGACCGGCGTCGCCAACCTGGTGATCTGGCCGTCGCTCTACGAACGCCAGCGCCGCATCATCCTCGCCGCGGGCATGATCGCCGTGCAGGGCCGCATCCAGCGCGAGGGCGACGTCGTCCATCTCGTCGCCAACCATCTCACTGATCTTTCCGCGGAGCTCGCCGGCGTCGGCGAGCGGGACATGGGCTTCCCGCTGCCGCACGGTCGCGGCGACGAATTCCATCACGGCAGCCCCGGCATCGACCCGCGCAGCCTGCCGCCAAAGGGCCCGAAGCCGAGGGATATTTACGTTGCCGATTTGCACATCGACAGCATCAAGGTGAAGACGCGGGATTTCAGATAGCCGGTCGCCTGTGTCGATCAGATCGACCGGCGCAGCGTGATCCGCGTCAACTCCGACGGGCGTCCGAGCCGCAGCGCAAAGCCAGGCCAAAGCGCAGTGCCGTTGTTCACATACAAAGTCATTCCGTCGACGTCGTACCGGCCCGAGACGTATCCGGCGTTGGCACGCGCCGCCAGCCGGTCGAGTCCGATGATCATCCCACCATGCGTGTGTCCGGACAGTTGCAGCGCTACGCCGAGTTCAGCGGCCTGTCGCGCCGCTCTCGGTTGATTGAATCACAAACGCGCCCGAACCGGATGTCGGCACGGGTCGAAAAGCACTAAGCAGGTATGTGGTCGTCGTCCGACGGGCTTCGAAAGCCCGGGCGAGCGAAGGTCTCGACCCGCTTCTTTATCCGATCGACGGTGCCAGGCTCAATCATTTTGCTCCGTTGCCGCTCGATCGACAGTGCCGGCGGGCATCCCCGTTGCTCACGCATGTCCGGAGAGTCTTGGCGTTTCAGAAATCGACTGCCGTTGCCCTAGCCATCGACGACGAATTGGTTCTCGAAATGCGGCGCGGTCTTTACGTAAGGCGTTGCGCGGAGGCCGGAAGCCTTGTGCACAAGGAAGCGCTCGCCCTGAACGGGACTCCGTGGCATCCCGACCAAGGCGGGCCTCCCTTCAAATAGAGGAAGCTGTCAGTACGGATGTATAAATCAGCGAAGGCGTCGAACTCGAGCACCTCGTTCTTTCGCGGCTTCTCGGCGTCGACGGCGGCTTTTTATTCTTCGCCATGGACGACGTCTCCTTCGCGGACGTGCCCTGCGTCGTGACGTGTCGTCTGCTGTCTTCGCCGGCTGCGGTGCAGCGCCGTTCTTTAGGACACGTGCCGTCTATCTCGAAACGATGAATTTCGCCTGGATGCGTCCGACAACGTGTGCTACCGCAAATCGATCAGCCTTCCGACCTTGCCGCTCGAGCAATTCGAACGCGAGACCACCACGCTCGGAAACACCGAGATCGAATGCATCGAAAAGGTTCGGATCGGCCAGGGTATTTTCCGCAAGGCGCTCTTGGCCTATTGGAAAGACACTTGTCCGATCACCGGTATCACCGATAGCGCGTTGCTGCGGGCATCTCACATCATCCCCTGGGCGCGCTGTCAGTCGGACGCGGAGCGGTTAGACGTTCACAACGGCCTGTTGCTTTCATCCCTTTGGGACGCCGCGTTCGATCAGGGCCTGATCAGTTTCGACGACGATGGTCGTCCGATTGTGTCGCCCGATCTGAGCGACGCCGCGATGGCGGCGTTGCAGCCAGGAAATGCCGCACCGTTGCCCCTTACACCGGAACACCGTGCACGCCTCGCGTGGCATCGCGTGCACCTCTGGCAACGCTAGAGCGCGCCCGCCCTTCATCTGAGGTGCTGGATTCGACGAGCCGGTTTGCAGTCGTAACCTCTCAAGTCTGCTGCGCTTCATGATGAAAAGATGCAACGAACAACTATGAAATATGCGGTTTCACCGAGTAAAACCCTTGGCTTCAAAGAACTGCGCGGAGAACTGACGTGGTTACCCCTACGTTGCTATCGTCGACATAGACCTTGATCATCGGCTGTAAATCACACGGGAAAGCTGCTATGGGCAAGCGTTTCAACTTGGTACTGCATTATGCCTGATTATCCTGCTGGCCAGAAGCTCTGGCGGTACATGTCATTTTCTCGGTTCATGTGGCTTCTCCAGAGAAAACTGCTCTGGATTGGCCGCTCAGATACGTTGAATGACCCTTGGGAGCTGGCAATCAATCCGACCTATCTGGCGGAAACCCTTGCGCGTGGGCCCATCACCCCAATCGGGGAAGAACATCGGCCGACGAACGAACAGCACGCGGCCGGCGTCTACGAGCATTGGCGGACGACGACCTTCATCTCATGCTGGTGCGCATCCGAGCACGAATCCCATGCCTTGTGGCGAGTGTTCTGCGGTGACAAAGAAGGCGTGGCAATCCAAACCACTGTCGGTAGGCTGGAGGAGCAGTTTGGGAATGTCGCGCTGCGAAAGGTGAAGTATGCTGAGCCCAAACCGCTCGGCCGCACCTTGACCATCGACGACGTTACGATCTTGAAGCGCCCGTTTTTCGATTTCGAGAAGGAGGCACGGGCAATCTTTCACACAGACACGTCAAACCCGAAGTTAAACAAAGGCGAGTTCGGTTTCACCTTTCCCTTCGACCCAGCAGAGATTTTGGAAAGCGTCGCCGTTCACCCTGAGGCGGACATTTCGTTCTATGAAACGGTGCTGTGGGCGATTGACGACCACGCCAAGCCGCTCAGGGACAAAGTCTCTTGGTCATCCATGAGAGAACGGCCGCCGTTCCAGAAGCCCCTACCGTACTCCAAGTGATCCCATGACAGACGAATGGCCGAGTTATCACACCGGACGACGTGACCACCTTCATGCCCTCGGCGTCATTGCCCTTGGCTACAGTGCATTCGAGCGTGGGCTTGTGACGCTCTACGCCCACCATTGTGCTCAACAGCACATGCCGTACGAGCTGGTGCACCTCTACTATTCGTCGCTCAACGAGAAATCTCAGCTCAAGGCCATCAGGACGATCTTCGATACATACGAAAAAGAGCCGCCCGCCTTGGCGTTTGTTTCGTCCCTGATCGACTATCTCAACTGGTGCTCAGACGCCCGAAACACCCTGCTCCACTCCGAGCTGTACCCCACCCTGTTCGGTGGAGATGCCGACAAACTTTACCTGACTAAGCCAATCTCGAAGCGAGAACGGGGCTCAACCTATATGTGGCTGACCTTAGATGAGCTGAGGGATATTGCGGACAAAATCGAGCATGGCAAACGCGAAGCCGCTGGGTTCCTGATCTACCTGCGCTGTCGCGATATTCCGGCGGACCAACTGCCTGTGGGCTATCGGGCTATGTTGCAGGACCCTATTCCTCCCCCGCTCACGATCCCACCAGAACTAAAGTTATCTCCGCATCCCGAATACGGCGCTATGCCCGATCACCTCAAGAACCGAAAACGCTAATCATGGGCATCTACCTTCTCACCGGAGCAGGTTTCAGCAGGAATTGGGGCGGCTGGCTGGCCGACGAAGCCTTCGAGTATTTGCTGGGATGCTCCGAACTTCTCCCGCACCATCGAAATCTGCTCTGGAAGCATCGTGGGAAAGGTGGATTCGAGGCCGTCCTTCAAGAGCTGCGAGACGAATACATCAAAAGCCCTGAGCACCACGCAGCCAAACCGTTGCAAGAGTTCGACAAGCTTGTCATGGGCATGTTCTATTCGATGAACAATGCCTTCGGAGACTTCGAGCCGATTAAGAACCCTGGACTTGGTCCTCAGCCCACGTTCATGCGGGATTTCCTCGCCCGCTTCGATGCCATTTTTACTCTCAACCAAGACACCCTTCTTGAGCAGAAGTACATCAACTCCGGTCTCCTCGACGGCTCACGGGGGAAGTACTTCGCCTGTGTATCGCCAGGACTGCTTGAGGAGAATATCGCCGGGACGCCCTATGCCCACCCCGGCATCTTTCGTCCAGCCGACCCTCCCTACGCAATCCAAGACCGCGTTCAGCCGTATTTCAAGCTCCACGGGTCCAGCAATTGGCGCGCGCTCAATGGCCTGACTCTGCTCATCATGGCCGAGAACAAGGGCTCGCAGATTGACGGGGTGGCACTGCTGGATTGGTACCGCAGCGAGTTTAAGAAACGGCTCTCCCAACCCGATGCCAAGCTGATGATTGTCGGCTACAGCTTCCGCGACCCGCACATCAACGAAATCCTTGCGGCATGCGTGAAGACCGGCCTCAAGCTGTTCATCATTGATTTAGCTGGTATCGACGTCCTTGATTATGCGCCGAAACTATCGGGTATACCGCTGCTTGACGAATTACGGGACGCCATCGAAGGCGGCTCAAGAAGGCCAATTCCATCTAGTGTCTCAACCGACGAAATCGAGCGTCGGAAGATCCAACGGTTCTTTCCGCTGTTTCCCTAGATAATTCCCTGCAGCCAGGCGCCCATCGGCACAACGAAGGCAGTGACCATAATGCCGACGACGGTTAGTTTATCTTTTATGGGTGACTCTCCGTCTTGCATCGAGACGCCTCCTCCCCCACACCCTCGGCGCCAGGACAGCCCGGTAACCAGTCGGAGCTTTTTGATGGATTACCCGGATGGCTAAACGTCCCTCGCTATCGACCCCAATTGTCAAAAGCCTCTTTGCCTACTCGGGCAACCAGTGCGCCATGCCGACGTGTGTCAATCCGTTGGTGGATAAGTCGGGAACAATTCTCGGCAAGATCGCTCACATCTGTTCGGCTTCGCCAGGCGGTGCCCGACACGAAAAGTCGATGACCGAGACCGAACGGCACTCGGCACCGAATCTGTTTATCGTCTGCGGGGCCTGTCACGACATCATCGACGACCCGAACAACGAAGCCGATTATCCGGCCTTACTCCTCAGAAAGTACAAGAAACAGCACGAAGACCGCTTCCGGAAAGCCGAGCGCCAGCTCATCGAGCAATTTGTAGACGCGACGCAGATCAATCAGCCGGTCTATCCCAAAACACTTAAGGCATACGGCAAGGGGCTCGAAAAAGAGGACATTGCACGCGAGCTGAAAGAGATTTCGGGCTTCATCGACAGTCTCAGGGAATTGCCCTTGAAGGAACGCCAGTTCGCAATCAACCTCGCGGAGAGGATGAACCGGAACGGCACTGACGAGCTAGACGCCCACACTGTCCTTTCCGCCTTCAATATCGGCGTAAGCAAGTTCAAAACTATGGTCCGGATAATCGAGGAACACGGACTTGGCCATATTTCAGAACGGGACTTCGACAAAGCCGCTGTGGTGTTGAACGAGGAATGGCTCAAAATCTTCGCTTACTGCAAGGAGCAGGATATACCACCCGAAGACATGTTCATTGACCTGAATTTCGGCCTTCTGGACAAGAACGATGGCTCTTGAAGACCTATTCCGCGAGGCGTTGGGCGAGCTTCTGGCTAACGAGTATACCCTGGTACGGAAAGACGCTCACGAGCAGTCTCTGTGCGGGCGGCTGGCCATCTATCTTGACCGCTTAAAGGACAAATACGGGTATAAGCCCTACTACGTCGATGTCGAGTACAACCGACGCGGCGAAGGAATTGTCTCTGGAAAATGGCAATTAGGCGGGATGTCGGTCAGCCCGCGTGGTTTCGAGACCAGTCAAACATGCTCTCAAAGGAATACTTCGCCCCCGACGAGAGGCGTTTGCTTGCCCGCTTCTGGCAAAGCGCCTCCAGGTTTTGGCAAGGGCCGTCGGCCTGGCTGGCATAGCTCCTGGTCGGGCTTTTGGTCGCCACCATCCTTCTGCAACTGCTGACACAATACCGGCTCAACTTCTGGAACCGCGACTTCTTCGACGCGATCGAGTGCAAGGATGCCGCGGGGCTCTGGAACAGGCGCTGCGGCTGCTCCCGCTCGGCTCAGCCAGCCCGATCCTGGCCATCGTCTCGGTCTGGGGTCGCATGACCATGCAGCGCAAGTGGCGCCAATGGCCGAGCAACCACCTCTATGACTATTGGCTGGAACGGGATCATATCATTCGTCTCCGGTTCATGTCCGGAGAGCATCAGGCTCCCGAGTATCGGATCGCTGAGGAAGCGAGGGTCGCGACAGACCTGCCGATCGACCTGCTGCTCGGATTGCTTTCTTCGGTCCTCGTCGCCGTCATTTTCATCGGCGTGCTCTGGAGGGTCGGTGGCGACCTTGTGCTTGACGCATTCGGAACGAGCGTGGTGGTCCCCGGATATCTCGTCATCGCGGTGATCCTGTATTCCGTCCTGCTGAAGGCCGCTATGATGCTCATCGCGCGGCATCTGACGCGGATCATGGAAGACAGCAAGCGGACCGAAGCCGAATTGAGGTCGGTCGGGACGCTGCTGCGCGAGGCCGGAGAAAGGATCCTGGATCCGGAAGTCCGTCAGGACGGCCGACGGGCGATCGGAACGGCGCTGGACGCGGTGATCAGGATTTGGCGAACATACTGCTGGCTACTGATGCGGATGACGCTGGTTACGCATACGAACTCTCTGCCGACCCCTTTTATCGCCTTGCTGCTCTGTACTCCAAAATACATCGAGGGAACGATGACCCTCGGCGAGGTCGTGCAGGCCGCCGCGGCCTTCGTCACCGTTCAGGGCGCCTTCAACTGGATGACCGACAGCTATGGCCGCATCTCGGAGTGGGCCGCTTCGGCCAACCGCGTAGCGTCGCTGCTGCAGGCGCTGGACCCGATCGACGGGCAGACAAACCCCGGCGCCGTCGCAAGAGCCGACTGCAATGGGTTCGCAGACCCGGCAAGGACGCTGACGAGCGACTGGATTTTATATTCCCCTCTGTGGCGTGGGCCACCGACAGGCCGTGCATCGCCGTGCCATGATTAAGCCTCCCTGTTTCAAGGAAGTGCGCGGTGCTGGATTCGGATCATTCGGGGGAGTTCGAGCTGGAAAACATGCGCCTGACGTCGGGCTGCATGCGGATGGGCCACGGCGACCTCGGCGCGGCCCTGAAATCCGAGATTCAGCGGCTGGCCGGCGGACAGCCGGCCGACCGGGAGGCGGCGCGAAAGCACGAACTCGCCTGCCTGCGCATGGCGGCTGACTGCATGCAATTGGTCGGCGAGGTCCTGAATCCCCATCTGCAGCGGCATTTCCTGGAGCTGGCCAGGCTGTTGACTGAGGCGGCGGAGTCTGCCGCTGTCCCGGCGTTTGCGCCTTCCGTCTGAACCCCGTCCACTCACCGCTTGCGCTGCCTGGTGTCTCCCTGGACCGCTGTCGCGGGCGGCGTCAGGAAGGCGTCGAACCGTTCCTTGACGATGGCGTAGCATTCGCAGGAAGCCTTCTCGAGTCCGACCCGATCGACGACCTGGATCTTCCCTCGCCGGTAGCTGATGAGCCCCGCCGTCTGCAGCGCCTGTGCAGCCATGGTCACCGACTTGCGATTGGCGCCGAGCATCTCTGACAGGAATTCGTGGGTGTAGGGCAGCGCTTCGCCCTCGGCGCGGTCATGCATCATCAGGAGCCAGCGGCACATCCGCTCTTCCGTGCTGTGCAGCGCATTGCACGCGACGGTCTGCTGGACCTGCGACAACAGCGTTTCGGAGTAGCTGACGAACAGGTTGCGGACGTGTTCGCTCTTCTTGAACTCAGATTGCAGCGGTTCGATCGGACAGCGAACCATGCCACCCTCGAATTGCACCAGGCAACGGTTGAAGGAAACCCGGCTGTACATGGCCGCGAACAGGCCGAATGCGCCCTCGCGCCCGATGTTCGCAGTCTCGATGGCGGAGCCGTTTTCAAGCACCGTCAACAGCGACAGGACCGAGCCTTCCGGAAAATAGGCGTGCTTGAGCAGGCCACCCGCGTCGCAGACCACGGCGCCCAGCTTGAGCGTAACCGGTTCGAGATGGGGGTCGATCCGTTTGCGGCTGGAAGGCTCCAGCGCGCCCAGCAACCGGTTGCCTTGTGGTCCGACTATTTGAAGTTTCGTCATTCGGTCCGACCTGTCTGTTTCGGGTTACTCCTGAGCGGGCAGCAAAACATGCCCCCGGCCAGCTAGTCCCTCCGGATCTGCGGCGTGTCGTGAAGAACGGCGTTCAACAGCGAGTTATGGACCTCGATCTTGCCGTTATAGCCGATGAAACCCAGCTTTCGGAATTTGTTCATGAAGAAGCTGACGCGGGAGCGGGTGGTGCCGATCATCTCAGCCAAGGTTTCCTGGCTGACCTGAACCTTGATCGGCTGGAGGCTGCCGTCCTTTCCGAAATTCGCCAACAGCAGCAGAAGCCGCGCCAGCCGCTTCTCGCTCGAATTGAAGAGTTGATCGACCAGGTCCGCTTCAATTCGGCTGTTGCGCGTCAGCAGATACGACATGAAGAGCTCGGAGAATTTCGGCTCGCCGTGAAGGGCCGCAAGCATCGCGGTCTTGGTAATGGCGGTGATCACGCAGTCTTCCAGCGCCGTGGTCGTGGATATCCGCACCGGTTGACCGTTCAGGCAGCCCTCGCCGAAGAACTGCCCGGGCTCGAAAATCCCGACGACCGCCTCCTTGCCCTGTTCGGACAGCACGACAACCTTGACGCTGCCTTTCTGGATGTAGAAGACCTTGTCCGCCGCCTCTCCCTGCTCGAACACGGTTTCGTTCTTGTGGAAGGTCGATACAGTCTTTCCCTCGCCGACCTTCGCAAGGAAGGCCTGAGGGTCAAACTCATTCCTTGCGGACTTTGCCAACGCTCACCTCCCGGGCCGCCATCAGCCTGCAACCGAATTTCCGGACAACACAATTATAGGCATAATGTCTGGTAACGGACATAGTTGATTTGGACAGATTTGGCTGCGCCGCCGTAGGTTATTTTGACCACGCGAGCCGTGGATTCTTCGCATCCGCACAGATCAACCATCGGGCTCAAAAGCTTCACGGAAACATCCATGAGCCGTCCCCGCCGCCTTCACAAAGAGACCCATCTCGTCGACCGCAAGGGGTGGCTGAGGGCGGCGGTGCTTGGAGCCAACGACGTCCTGATCGCGGGAGTCGCAGGACTGGTCGCCGGTGCCATGTCGATGGCTGCCGGCGAGTATGTCTCCGTGAGTTCGCAGTCCGACACCGAGAAGGCGGATCTCGCAAGAGAGCGGCGTGAACTGCGCAGCAGTCCTGAGGGCGAACTCGAGGAGCTTGCCGAAATTTACGTCAAGCGCGGGGTCGACCTTGATCTTGCCAGGCAGGTTGCAGAGCAACTCATGAAGAAGGATGCGTTCGGCGCCCATGCTCGCGACGAGCTGGGGATTTCTCAGACGACCACCGCGCGGCCTGTGCAGGCTGCCCTCACGTCGGCGGTGACATTTTCCGTTGGCGCAGCCATGCCGTTGCTGATGGTCGTCGTATCACCTTCGACCATGCTGGTCCCGGTGACGCCAGCGGCATCGCTCGGCTTTCTCGCGTTCCTCGGCGCGGTGGACGCCAAAGCAGGTGGCGCCCATATCCTGCGCGCGACCATCCGGGTAACGTTTTGGGGAGCTTTAGCGCTCGGGATCACCGCCGGCATCGGAAAGCTGTTCGGTACGATGCTCTGAAGGATCACCGTTCGTCAGGTAGCCATGATCGGCCACGCCCCCGGGGCTAATTGCCGTTTTGGGCAGCCCCGAGAACGCAGTTCCGTAGAAGCCATGTTGCCAAATTCTATGGGTGCCAGCCGACTTATGGTGATATCCATTGGTGATGTCTGAAACAGATAAACGCCAAGACCAGCGCCATTCGAGGGGTGGCGCTGCGCTGCCCAAGGACCTTCTGGAGGAAGAGAATGTCAGCCTCGACTGCTCCTGGCACAGGCTGAGATCGATGCCCAGAAATTGCTGGTCCAGGCCGGCATCGACGCCAAGGAGCGCGAGGCATCCGACAAGCTGCAGAAGCTGATCCTCGAAGAACTGCACCACCGTATCAAGAACACGCTGGCGACCGTTAGCGCCATCGCCTCACAGAGCCTGCGCAATGTGCGGGGCGCCGAGCACGCGCAACACGCGATTGAGGGGCGGCTGCTGGCGCTGGGAAAAGCTCACGATCTCCTTCTGCAGGCGAGGTGGAGCAGCGCGGACCTCGGCAAAATCGTGCACGGGGCGACGGAAGCCTTCGACAATCCGGATGTGCCGAAATTCTCGATTGGCGGACCCGATGTCCGGATGACGTCGGGCGCCGTGATCGCCATCGCGATGACGCTGAACGAACTCTGCACCAACACCACGAAGTTTGGTGCCCTGTCGGTGCCGGCCGGCCGCGTCGACATTGCCTGGACGTTCGACCCGGAAACACAACGCCTGCATCTGACCTGGACGGAGAAGGACGGCCCCCCAGTTCAAGCGCCGACGCAGCGCAGCTTCGGCACGCGCCTGATCGAAACGCTCGGAAAGCAGCTCAAGGGCGACGTACACTTAACCTACACGCCGACTGGTTTCGTCTACGAACTTGACGTGCCGCTTGCGTCACTCATATCATCGCCGGCGCAATAGCCGAATATGATCCGCCGCGGTGAACATGGGATTCGTACCCCCATGCTTTGCACCAAGACAACGACCGGCCGCTTTGCGCCGATACTGTTGAAAAAGTCTTTTGGGGAGGTGCACGAAATTTTCGAGAGCCGCTGATGCGTTTCGAGCGCGACGATGTGAGGGACCTCGTCGAATCTCAGAAAAACGACCACGGACTTTCGTATCGCTGCTACGGCGCATCCCGACGGTGGAGTTGTCTAAAAATCAGCATTTGCGAGTTTTTTGGGGTCGTTCGATTTTCGACTTTTTCAACAATATCCGCCAAGAGCGGTCATTCGCCGAAATTGCCATTCACGATCAAGCCAGATGCGGAACATGGGGGCCGTTGACCATCCGCGCTCGACGCGCTGCGTTGAGATTGATAAGCCCCTCCGCACAGGGAGACTTTGAGTCGAGGCATGACCGTTGCGATCGAGATGGGACACACAACGGCGGGTGCCGCGGCGGCTCTGGACCTTGAGGAGCTACTAGCTACACGCCTGCTGGTGCAGGGCAATTCAGGCTCCGGCAAATCGCATCTGCTGCGACGGCTGCTGGAACAGAGCGCCCCTTGGGTGTAAATTCGCTTGCAATAATGACCCCCTGAGGGGCGATTTTCGCGTCCAATAAAGACCCCCTTTGACGTTGTGTGTCAGCGTCCTTCCTTTTGGCCTCAGTCGGCTGGGAAGGGCTGATGGGGATGATTGGCGTGGACAAGATCGGCGAGATACGGCGCGCCTATTTCGAGCAGGACCGCTCCATCAAGGAGATCGTGCGCACACTTTCGGTATCGCGCGCGACGGTGCGCAAGGTCATTCGGGGCCACAAGACCGAGTTCAAATACGCGCGGGGCGTTCAGCCGACGCCTAAGCTTGGCGACTGGGTCGAGGCTCTGACGGAGATCCTTGGAACGGAAGCTAATCTGCCGAAGCGGGAACGCCGCTCGACGCAGCGGCTGTTCGAAGAATTACGTGGGCGCGGATATGACGGCGCGCACGACAGCGTGCATCGCTTCGTCAAGTCCTGGCGCGACGAGCGCGCCCGGGTTCCGGTCCACGCCTATGTGCCGATGAGCTTCGCACCTGGGGAGGCCTACCAGTTCGATTGGAGCCACGAGACGATCACGCTTGCGGGCCTGCCGCTAACGGTCAAGGCGGCGCACATGAAGCTGTCGCACAGTCGCATGCCGTTTGTGCGCGTCTACTTCCGGGAGACCCAAGAGCTGGTGTTCGACGCCCACGACAAGGCGTTCCGGTTCTATGGCGGCGTCTGCCGGCGTGGCATCTACGACAACATGAAGACGGCGGTTGAAGCGATCTTCGTCGGCAAGGCTCGCCGGTATAATCGCCGCTTTCTGCAGATGTGCTCACACCATCTGATCGAGCCGGTGGCTTGTACCCCTGCGTCGGGATGGGAGAAAGGTCAGGTCGAAAACCAGGTTGGCAATCTGCGTGACCAGATGTTCCGGCCGAAGCCTCGGGTCAAGAGTCTCGCCGAGCTGAATGCGTGGCTGGAAGATCAGTGCATCGCCTACGCCAAACGAACCAAGCATCCGGAGTTCAAGGATCGACCGATCTGGGATGTGTTCCAGGAAGAACGCGCGAGCCTGATGGAGCTTCGCGGCCCTTTCGACGGGTTCGTCGAGAAGGCCGTCAGGGCCAGCACCACTTGCCTGATCATGGCCGATCACAATCGCTACAGCGTCGATGCGCGCGCTGCCGGCCGGATGGTTCTGGTGCGCTCCCATGCCGAACGGATTGTCGTATTGCTGGGCGACGAGACGGTCGCCGACCATCCGCGCCACTTCCGGCGTGACCAGATCATCTACGATCCCTGGCATTATCTGCCGGTACTGATGAAGAAGCCCGGCGCCTTGCGCAACGGCGCGCCGTTCAAGGATTGGGCTCTGCCGCCTGCGTTGACCCAGGTCCGCGCCAAACTGAAGCAACACGCCGACGGGGACAGACAGTTCGTCAAGGTGTTAGGCGCGGTACTCGATCACGGGCTCGCAGCGGTCGAAAGCGCCTGCGCCGAAGCGCTGGAAGCGGGCCTCGCCAGTGGCGATGTGATCCTGACCGTGCTGGCGCGCCGACGGCAGCCCACGCCGCCGCCCAGCATCACAACGCCCGACGCGCTGCGCCTGAAGATCGAACCCGCGGCCGATTGTGGCCGCTACGACAGCATAAGGAAGATCGCCTGATGGAACGCCATGAGATTTTGGAGGCCATGAGCGAACTCAAGCTTTACGGCATGCGCGCCAGCTTCGACGAGATCGCCGGCAAGGGCCTTGCCCGGCGCGATGAACTCTACCCGCTGATCGCCAGTCTGATCCGTGCCGAACGCACCCACCGGCAAGCCCGCTCGATCAGCTACCGCATCGCCGGCGCCAAGTTCCCGGTCCTCAAGGATATCGACAAGTTCGTCTTCGCGGACACGCCTGTCGATGAAGGGCTGGTGCGTGAACTCGCCTCCGGCGGCTTCCTCGACGCCAAGCGTAACGCGATCTTCATCGGCGGCACCGGCACCGGCAAAACCCATCTATGCATCGCCGTTGCCTCGGCGGTCATTCGCGCCCGCGCCAGAGGACGCTTCTTCAATCTGGTCGATCTCGTCAATCAGTTGGAGCAGGAGAAGGCCGCCGGTCGTAGTGGCCGGTTGTCCGAGAAGCTGTTGCGCTACGATCTCATCGTCATCGACGAACTCGGCTATCTGCCGTTCAGCCAGCCTGGCGGCCAGTTGTTGTTCCACCTGATCAGCAAACTCTACGAAAACACCTCGCTGCTGATCACCACCAATCTCGCCTTCGCCGATTGGCCGCAAGTGTTCGGCGACGCCAAAATGACGACCGCCATGCTCGACCGACTGACCCACCACTGCGACATCATCGAGACTGGCAACGACAGCTGGCGCTTCAAGAACCGCGCATAACCTCCTGCACGCCATTCGCGGCCCGCCAAGACCGGCTCTGCTCCGCTATGTGGGGCTCCGCGACGCCGGTCTTGGCTCCGTCAGAGGGGGTCATTTTTGGACGCGAAAAGGGGTCGCACTTGGATGCGATTTGACACTTCCCGTGTTGCGTACGCTTTCCTTGTGTACATGCTGTCGCCACTACCCCGGCACAGCGGCTGGGTGGATAATTTCGCTCGTACCCCAGCCGTGTCAGCCTTCCCCGAAAGGGTCATCGGGTCGGCCTGTGCATCGTCCTTTTCGAGGCTTGCTCAGCGTTCACTCGCGTTACGGCCTGCACACTCGCGCTGTCACCAATTCGTGACACGCATTCCGAAGGCTTCAGCTATCTCGTTACCTCCATAGCTGCTCCGGTTGCTTCCGGCTGGAGCGGTTGCCGGGTGGGACTTGCACCCACTGGAAAGCGCCGCCTTGTCACGGCGCACACCCGACCAGGACGTTCTCTGCTCAAATTGTTGCCTAGCGCGCTAGGTTGCGTCCTTTCCGGGTTGAGAGAGCCGTTCCATTTTTTCCAGTCAGGGTCCTCAGACTGGCTGGTCTGCAACGGCGAATTGATACAGCATTCCGGCAAATCCCCGTTCATCCGGGTGTCATCTAGAATGAGCGAAAGCAAAAACGTACTGCGGTGGGAATGGCGCTGCTTTGCCCCTTCCCTCGCGACAATCGCGCAGGCCGTGGCGATCCCGAGCGACGCGGCATCGCGGGAGAGCGACGAGATCTATGTGCTCGATCCGAGGGGGACTGAAAACGCCAAGATCCGCGATGGAGTCCTCGACATCAAGAGGCTTCGCCAAATCGATGCCGACGGCCTCGAATTATGGGAGCCGCTGTTCAAGGCCCATTTCCCGCTGGGCCGGAGCGATCTTGCCGCTGCCTCTGCAGTCTGGCCGCTGCCGCTCGAAAACCTGGCTCGCGAAACCTACACGATCGAGCAATTCATCGAAGAGGTGATTTCGCTGCGGGCGGACCTTCACGCGGTACGGGTTCACAAGTCGCGGCGCGTTTTCACGTTTTCCGGCTGTATCGCCGAGCTGGTACGCCTCGCTGTCGAATCTCGAACGATCGAGAGCTTCTCGCTGGAGCACGAAGACCCGAAGCGCGTCCTCGCGGCGTTGCTCACGCTTGGGCTCGACGGTCATGCCAATACCAACTATTCGCTCGGTCTCAGGCGCGCGACAACTGAGCCGCAGAATGGATCACGTCATGGCTAACGAGATCGAGCGCAAATTCCTCGTCAACACAGCGCTATGGCGAGCCATGGCCGCTGGAACGCTCTATCGGCAGGGTTATCTGTCATCGGTCAAGGAGCGCATCGTGCGCGTGCGCATTGCCGGGGGCTGTGGTTTTCTTACCATCAAGGGGCTCACGACCGGGGTGAGCCGGCTTGAGTTCGAGTGGCCGATTCCGCTTGCCGACGCGAGTGTGATGCTGGATCCGCTTTGCGAACGACCGCTCATCGAGAAGACGCGACACCGCGAGGTTTTTGCCGGCCGGACCTGGGAGATCGACGTTTTTCACGGAGATAACGACGGGTTGATCGTCGCCGAAGTCGAAATTGCGACTCCGGAGGATAAGGTCGAGCTGCCGCGTTGGACAGGAGCCGAGGTTTCGAATGATCCACGCTACTTCAACAACAACCTTGCTGCACACCCGTATAGGTATTGGCGGAACGATCACGCTTGAGCTTTTCCGTCCTCACCTTCTTGCTGAACGCGTTAGTCAGGCGCGTGAACCGGCGCATCGAAATTTGGTCTTGATCGGGGTTCCCCGCGATCACAACACGCTCGGAGGCAACGACACGCGGCGGACTGTAGTCTGTCCTTGGGGAACTGACCTAGATCAATGAACATCCGCCCGCGAAGCAATAAAAGGGGCTTCGGTCGTTCGTGCGATGGGATTTGGGCGTTAGTACTGCCGCGTACGGATTTGCAAAGCACGGAAGATCGCCTTCGGCCGGAAGGAAGCAGGCCATGCGCATCGATCGAAGTGAGTTCGGCAGCATTACAGTCGACGGGAAGACCTACGATCATGATGTGATGATCGGATTGTCCGGTAGGGTGAGCAAGCGAAAGAAGAAGCTGTCGAAGCAGCAGTATGGAACATCGCACGTCGTCTCGAAGGCAGAAGCGAAAGTCGTCTTCGAGAAGGGATGCGATGTGATCATCATCGGCAGCGGCCAGGAAGGCAACGTCCGCCTGTCCCCGGAGGCTGAGGATTATTTCGCGAAGAAGGGATGCGAAGTGCTGCTGCAGCCGACGCAGAAAGCGATCCGGTCGTTCAACCGATCGGCGAAGCGCAAGATCGCGCTGATGCATGTCACATGCTGACCGGCGCGGGTGCGCATTAGGATGGCCCTTGGCTTGAACTGGAGCCTCCGGCATTGCACGGCGCACATATCGCGAATGCTTTGCTTCGTAGCCCCGCTGACGATTTGAGCGTCGCCGATCTCAAGTACCGCAAGTTAATTATCGCAGACGAGATCGAGCAGCATCGTCGCGCGGACCAGCGCTTCGATCTGGTTATTTGATATTCAGGCAGTTTACTGAATACGCGCACATTTGGAGCTACGACTTAGGCAGCCGAGCAGGAAGCCGCGGGCGCAGTTCCGCCGGCTGATTGGATGCCATTGCATTCTGTGAATAGGGCGGAGATCTCATCCCGCTCTAAGCGCGACCATCTCTCGGCTTCTGTTAGCCAATGACTCGGTTAGCGGGCTCACGGATTGCCAATTGTCGGCACCGCGCAGCTTGCGCTCTAATCTCCACCAGATTTTTCATGCACGTCACCCATAGCTGTGGGGGCTCTATATTCGAGCAACATAACGGAGTCTTGACGGGAACGTGTTTTAACTTTGCTTTTGCGAAGCGACAGCGTTCGCGTCTACTTTTAATGAACAAGGCGTTTCGGTTGTTCGTAAAAAAGAGCATAATTCGGTCATGCCGCAAGAAATCGAGCGGAAATTCCTCCTAGCTCACGATGGATGGAGATCATCCATCGTTAAAAGCGCTCGAGTACGAGATGGCCTCATCGCGACTTTTAATGGCCGTAAGGCGCGAGTTCGAATTCTAGATGATCACGCAACAATAGCACTCAAGGGTCAACAAAACGGTTTCGGGCGCTCCGAGTTTGAATATGCCATACCCTATTCCGACGCAGAAGAAATGCTGCGTACAATGTGTGACGATCACGTCTTAGAGAAGATTCGATACTACGTCCCACATGCGGGGCTGACTTGGGAAATTGACGTCTACGAAGGTCTTCTGAAAGGCGTCGTAATTGCCGAAGTCGAGTTAGACCGAGAGGATCGGCTGTTGGAACTGCCCGATTGGGTTGGAAAGGAAATAACGGGCGACTTACGGTATAGCAAAATCAACATGGAGAAAGATGCAAAGCGCCGAGAGCGATTGCGGCAGGACAAACCTTGAACGATGATACCTGTCAATCGGCCGCAGCAACGCAGCACTTCGGTTTTTGGTTCGCCACTCAGGAGCGCTGTAAGCTGGTCCTTGCTGCGGTGCATGAGTTTGCTTTGGCACATTTCTGACCTAACCGGTCGATAGCCGACGATGTCGGTTCATTGGGGTAAAGCGGAGTGCGCCGGGAGACCGGCAAGGAGTAGATGGTGCAAGTCCATCACGATGAAGGAGTAGCGAACCGCATCGACCCCGAGTCATGCGCAGATACCCGTGAGGGTATCGGCGAAGCGTTGACAGGGGAGCGCATAGGCCAGCCATTGAGCCGCGAAAGTACCCTCATCCTGGGTGCCGACGTCGTTCCGTTGACGGAAGGCAATACGGATGGGCGCGATAGTGCGAGCGCCCAAACGGCCCGGCGTGGTCGTAGACACTGGCATGTGCGGACGCTCTTTGCTCGGGAACCGGGAGATCTCATGGTCGGCCAGCGCCAGCATGCGTGCTGCACTGGTCCGTGTCGGGAAGGCGAGGAGCCGGGCTCAGCGCAGGGGACAAATTAAGGCCGGTCGTGGGGAGGAAGCCGGCAAGCGGCTGCCGGCTCCATAATCAGCGGAGCATATGCTGCCCTAGCGCACCTGATCACTTTCATTCGCTTTTCCAAATCTAGAAATCTCTGGTATCATACCAGTGCGCTGTTCTCAGCGGCACAATCCTATCGCCAGAGAGAAGCCCCGTCCGGCAATCCCCATCAGGCGGGGTTTTTCGTATGTCATAGAAACCTGACATGCCGCTGGCAGACTTACCCTACAGTGGATTAAAAGGTTTTAAAGGTCCAGTATTTATATGCGGCGCTGCCGGGTGACCATATTCCGCCGGGTGGTGTTGTGCGTTTCTGGTCTGTTTTGAAAACGCGAGTGTCCTAATTCGACCAGCCAAGGAAGCGATAGACGACCGGCTGTGGCGACGAGCCGGACCACTGCATCATCACCACTATCGATGCATGAGCATCGCAAGGACGCAATTACGCACCGTGTTGCTCATGGAGCGAGATCAATGCGATGAACCTGCAGACAATTATGAGCGTCATCGACAAGATTGCCGAATTTATCCGTCGCGACATGGACGGCAGCGACATCGTGATCGGTCCCATGATATCTCGACCGAGCTTTGACGCGTCGATACTGATCCCGTATTTCGATGTCGCGACCTCGGGGCGCAAGCAATATCGCAGCATCCGTATCGATGTCGAGAATGACAATGATCGTGCGCTGTTAATCGCCGCTCTGCTGTCAATACAACCACCGTTGACGATCCATATCGTGGATGACGAATTAGAGATGCTGCGGCGCTGCGAGACGTTGTGGCCCGGCGAGCTTGTGACTGGCATCAGGCAACGGGTTGAAGATAAGCGGCGCGCTGAAACACTGCGGTCCGCCGCGTCCTCCAATGCAGCCATCTTTGCAAAGCGCGAACGGTAGCAACGTTTTAGTTTCTCGCTCGTCGATCAGTCATCAAAATGTCATAAGGCCTCCGCAAGTACATTCGTGCAGCGGGCGGACGCGGCTATCGTGAACGCGATTGCGGTCGTTGCTCCAGAAGCATTTCTTCGGCTTCAGGCAGCTTGGTTCGGGAACCGCTCGGTGTTGCCGATGAATTTCTCGAAAGCCGAAGATTTCAATCTTTCCAGGTCGCGCTCGCCTGCTGCCGCCTGAGCAAGAAGATGTTCGGCGATTTCCAGCGCTGAGGCTGACTTTCGACCTTGGACTCGCCCGTCGAGAAGCACCTCGTCCAGGGCGCGGCGCAGGGTGGCGATGGTGGAGGATTCGTAGCTCATGCCGGACATGTATCCGCCGCTCATAACAACCGTATGACCGCCACAAAAACCCTATCCGCCGGGGATCAACGGACGGAGCCATGTCAACAAAAGGGCAGCACGTTTAAGCGCGCTGCCTCCAAATGATAGCCGAGCAAACATGATCGAAAAAAAGACAGTCAAAGAAGCGTCAGGCTTACTTGCGCTGTTTACGACCGATACCACACTGGAAATCAAGGATCGCCCGGATTTTCTCCCCGTCCAAAAGGTCTGGCGCCCGGCGATATCCCTTCTCGACCAGTTTTTCCTGGACATCTTTCCAGCCCTTGAAGGCACCCGATGCGGCCAGATCGACGGCTCGCCGAAATACCTCTTGGTCTTTCTTTCGCATCGGGCCTCCGGTGTCGGCCGCGAAGGATAATACGGCTTGGGCCATACCTCTAGGGCCATTCGACATGCCAGGCATTAAGATCAAGAACAAGGTCGGCGTCATTGCGAGCGAGTAGCAGGGCGGTTGAAGTATGATTTGTTGCACTTCGGAAGGCTGTCCAGACAGACGGCGGGGTCCTCAGATCGCCCGACTATCAGCCCGACCCCCGCTCTGTGTTCTCAGCCAAGAATAGCGAAAGATTGCAATGGCAGTTTTGACACGTGACGCTTGGCGCGCGAGTCGTCGAGCGACTAAGTGACGGAATGTCGGCCAATAGCGGCGTTGCGAAGGCTTGGGGCGACGCCTGCTGCTTGATGCAATAGTTGGTCGCTCCCATATATAGTGGCGAACGATTCGAGATTACGACATGAGGTTTTGGGATGGAGCGAGCCCCTGTTCTGGCAGCGGGAGGCATTGTGTTGCAGCGGGGCGAAGTGCCGCTGATCGCGGTGGTGCGGCTGCGCAAGCGCAGCGACTGGGTTCTGCCCAAGGGCAAGCTCAACGACGGTGAAACCCCACGTGCTGCGGCCAAACGCGAGGTTCTCGAAGAAACCGGGCATGAAGTGTCTGTGCGTGAGTTTCTGGGGACGCTCGCCTATGAGTCCCGCGGACGGACGAAGGTGGTCCATTTCTGGCGGATGGAGGCCAGCGGCGAGCAAACATACGATCTGATGAATGACGTTAAGGCCGTCGTGTGGTTGCCGCTCGAGAAGGCTGTGGGGCGGCTCACCCGAGGTTATGAACGGGCGTTTCTCGCCAATGTCGGTCCGCTTGCGCTGGAAGCAGCCGCTGCAACCGCGACACCACTCATTTTCCCGGTGCGAAGATCCTCGACGAAACGGATCGCCGCCGGCAAGTCGGCGCAACGCAAGCTTCTCGCGCTTAAACCTTTGGGACGATCGATGTCTGAGTTGACACTGCCAGCTTCTGCATCCGCCACGAACATGAGCGGTGAGCAACCGATCGTGGAAAGTGGAATTGGTAAAGTTATGCCTATCACGAGCCAAATGGACGTTGTGAAGAGAGAATCCTCCCTACTGGTGCCGGAGCCTGATTCGCATGGAAACATGGTGGTCTCGCCGCCTCAAGGAGGCCGCAGCAGCTTCTTGCACCAAGCATGGTTCTGGCTGCGGTCGAGAGCCTGGCACTGAATCGCAGAAGGCCTAGTCTTGATCCCTTTGGCCATTCCCATGCCGAACGTGGCTTGCGCGCCTTTGCAATGGTGAGTGTCGGTCTTCTGCCGAGCACACAAATGCCAGTTCGTCGCAGTCTTTCAGCTCGCGGAATTGCTGTGGCCCGTTTTCCGCTTGTGACCGGCTCCTTGAGTTTGCCCGCGCCATCGCTCAATTTCGGCAAGCTCAGCGTCCGGCCGCTCCACGATGATCTCGCGCCGTCCCAGATAGATGCCGCCGCTATCGCCATCGACGGACACCCAATCGCCTTCCGAGATCGTCGTGCTTGCGAGCTGCGCGCGGTTAGTCGTGGCATCGATTGTCATGGTTTCGCAACCGACAATGCAAGGCTTTCCCATCTGCCGCGCTACCAGCGCCGCATGCGCGGTACGGGCACCGACAGCAGTCACGATCCCCGCCGCGACCGCAAAGCCGGCGACGTCCGCGGTGCTGGTGTCGGGGCGCATCAGGATAACCGGGTCACCCGAAGCAGCCAGACGCTGGGCGCCTTCGGACGCGAATGCGGCTCGCCCGACTGCGATCCCGCCCGATGCCCCGATCCCACGGATGATCGGATCGCCGGCCGCAACGAAGCTAGTCCGGGCAAGCGCCGCCGGGTCGATGCCAGCGACCCGGCGCAGGGCCTCTTGCTCCGTGATCAGACGCTCGTGCACGAGGTCGATAGCTATCCGCAACGCCGCTCGCGGCGTGCGTTTTGCAGACCGCGTCTGGAGAATCCACAATTTTCCGTCTTCGATAGTAAACTCGATATCCTGCACGTCTCCGAATTCGCGTTCGAGCCGCTTGAGAATCGTTCTCAGTTCGGCCGCGACTGCGGGCAGCGAGCGGGTGATCGTATCTTCCGTGTCGGGAGTCCGACGACCCGAGACGACATCTTCGCCCTGGGCATCGAGCAGCAGGTCGATCATTGGCCGCGCCAGTCCGGTGGAGGGATCCCGCGAAAACGCGACGCCGGCACCAGACGAAAGCCCGCCATTACCGAATACCATGGCTTGAACGGTGACTGCCGTGCCATGGAGATCGTCGAGTTTCTGAAGACGACGATAGGTCTGCGCCCGCTCGCTCATCCATGAGCGATAGACAGCCCTTGCCGCCCCCTCGAGCTGCGCCGTTGCATCCTCAAGCCAGCCGTCGTCGCGGCCTTCGATCAACGCCTGTTCGTCGCCGGCAAGCCGTTCAAGCGCCTCGCTGTCGAGCTCGCGATCGCTCAAGGCGCCTTCGCTGGCGGCCAACTCCGCTAGACGCGCCGCAAACGGTGCGGGGTCGAAGCCCAATACGGTTTCGGAGTAACTCTCAAGGAAGCGTCGCCGACAATCCCACGCCAGTCGCGGCCGGCCGGTGGTCCGGATGAGGCCGTGCACGGCGGCCAGTGTGCAACCGACATCGAGCACGGTGTCCAGCATCCCCGGCATCGATCGAGCGGCTCCCGATCGTACGGAAACCAATAGCGGTCGCCGACGATCGCCGAAACGCTTGTCGGTCACACTTTGCAGGAATTCGATGCCATCTTTGAGCCCTGCGCGCAGACGATGCTGGGCATGAGGGTCGTCGTCGTTAATGGCGGCGCAAAGTTGGACCGGGAGCACGAAGGCCGGCGGCACGGGCAATCCAAGAACCGCCATGCTTGCCAAGTTGGCCGCCTTGGCGCCGATGGTGTCCGCGGAATGGTGCTTGGTCGATCCGTCGCCGATACGCACAATTGGCATTGGCTGGTCCCCTTTAGGCCGCCAAATCCGTCAAGACGTGCCGGCGCAGCAGGTGACCGAATCCGGCAAATCGGTCGGTCGCACGCTCGATGGCGCGGGCAAGTTCGAGTACGGAGAGCGACGTCGTAAGATCGAAGCCGCCACCGAAAACCTGTGCAGTGACTTCCCGTTCGCACACATCCGCTGCGTGCTCGGCGTCAATCAGGCAAATGACGGCAGCGAGCGCATCCTCCGAGTCGGCGCTGCGACCCTCCGGAACATCGGCGGCAGCGGCGAGCCCGGAGGCGGCGGCTTCGGCTGCGGATATGGCGACAGCGCAAAGTTCCGCGAGCGCCTTGAGCAGCGCCGGATCGATGCCGACCGGCGCGAGCGAGGCGATGAAAGCTGCCTGCTCAAGCTCGTCGATGGCCTCCTCGACCCGATTCACGAGTTGCTCAATGACCGGGCGGGCGTTGAAGCGTGTCACCTCGTTGCGGGCATCAATCGCAATCCGATCGGCCTTTTCCTCGATTTGACGGGCGCGGGTGGCCAAGGCCTTACCGTTGACCGCGCGGCCCGCTTGCAGATTCGCGATATGGTGCGCGAGAGCGGTGGCGATGTCGTGCGCCAATCCCGTCTGGCGCACGACGATCGCGAGCAGCTCGCTATCGACACGTTCCAAATGCCTGACCAGATCGGCTTCGATATGGTCGCGGACCAGCCGAACGGAGCGGCCCGCAATCAGTGATTCGGTCGAAACGCGCAGGACGGTCTTGAGGAAATCCATGGCGGCTGCGCGTCCTAGCACCTGGTCCAGCTGTTCACCGAAACCGATCCTAGCGGACGCGGCATTCCGCACGGCCGAGCCGATCAACTCACCACCGCCGAGCTCCAGGAAGGCCCGGTGACCGACCCGCTGTCGGGCCGCCCAGTCAAGAATGCGAACCGCGTCGTTCTTGGAAATCCATGTGCGCAGAAGCTTGCGCGCCTTATTCCAGTCGATCAGGAAGACAAGCGCCGAACCAATAGCGGCGAGAAACTTATCGCGGCCTTCGCTACTGTCAGTCGGATATATCCCCGTAATGAGAAAAAAAGTCCCATCATCCCCGAGACCCTCCACGGCGTGGCGATCAAGTCCGCTCCACTTCGCTGTAAACTTGTCAAATAAAGCGATGAAAAATTTAGCGCGAGCCCGATGGACGTCAGTGTAGGTGATGGTCACCGTTTTTCCGTCGACGGCGATCACCACTACATGGGCGTCGGTTTCGCCAATGTCATTTTGGATCAGCAGCCGGCCGCCCGACCGCGTTGCCATCGTATCAAGCCCTGGGTGGTTGAACTTCAAGGCGCGCGTCTGGTCGAGCCCCCGCATAAAACTTTCCACGGGCCCACGATCTTCGGGTCGCAAGCCAAAGACATGCGCGCCCCCGATGACCTCTTCCGCGCAGCCGGCTGCCAAGCGGTTGAGCACTTTGTGCAGATCCATGACCAGACGATGCAAGCTATCGGCGCCATTCTCTGCCATCCCGGTCAGCTTGGTGATTCGCGATGCCTCGATTTCGTTCGCAGCTTCAAGTGAGCCCGTGGTCAGAATCGCCGACAGCCGCGCACTTACGGTTTCCCCCTCTGACGGTTTGCCGGCCTTTACGGCGCGGATCATAGTGGTCACGTCATCAAGGATGTCTTTCATCAGCCTGGCAAGATTCGGCGCGGCAATTCGTCCATCGCCGGCGGAGTGTGCCCCGCCGATCAGTGTTGCGATTGAAGCGGGCGCGATTCCGGCGGCGCGACATTCAGCTTGCAAATCCGTAGCCGCATGGTCCGGCTGGTGAGCATGATGGGCGGCCGCCTGCAGCGCGCTCAAGCGCACCTTGATGCGATCGTTCGCGGCCAGTCCCTCAGCCAAGAGGGACGGCAACAGGATCTCGGTTTGGCCGAGTTGTTCGATAATCTGTGACTTCATGGCTCACCGACCGGGTTCGATGTCGCCTGTATGCCGCGCATTCGCGACAGCCTTATTGCGCTAGATCATTCATGAAAGTGTCACACATCGGCAAAGATCGTGACCACAACGGGTGCAACTAATCTTCTTCGTCGCCTTTTTTTGCGCGACATTACGATGTTAGCTGAGGGGGCTTTTCTGCCCAATTCTGCGCTTACCGTTCCTCGTTTGTCGGAGGGGAGTACGCGGTTCTCCCTTCTCGAACCGCATCACATCAGAATCGAAACACGGCTGCCGCAACGGCACAGGTCCATAATCCGGAATCGTCACCTTGGGCGGCCGCCGTAATGGACAGGCTATCGATGATCAGCCGGGTATGCTCATAGAGCTTCTTGCGTTCGTTCCAGGCGACACTCGGGTCGAACTCGATGCCGAGCGTGGAGGCCAGCATGGAGGCAGCGAGGTCTTCGGTATATTCCCCGCTCTGATCGGCCGTCATGCCACTACCGTGATGTTCGGCGATGTATCCATACATCTCGGGATCTGCCGGCCGCGCCAGCCCGATGCTGGCGTGAATGCGGCGGCCGGGCTCGTTGGTCTCGGAGCGAGCAAGCACCGAAAAGGTGATCTCGCCCGGCCGCAAGGTTGCGACGCCCTCTTCGCGCGCAATCAGCCGACAAAGAGGTGGCAGGATTGAGGAAATTGACACGAGATTTTGCTGCTCGATATCGGCATCGCGCAAGGCGAGTTCAAACGAGGTCAACTGATGACGATGGGTGCCAATGCCCTTGGTCAAAAACACGCTGGTCGGCAGGGGAAACATGTTCGGTGAGCTCGCCTTCGATGGATGCCGGGGATTATTCTACACGGAACGATCTTGCGAGCGCATGACTGCGGCGAGAACCAGATATTCATAAACCATCGTGGCGGCTGCTAGGGACGTGATCTCGGCCACGTCGTAGGCAGGGGCGACCTCGACCACATCCATCCCGACGAAGCGCATATGCGTCAGCCGACGGAGAATCGATTGCGCCTGCCACGAGGCCAGGCCACCGATCTCTGGCGTGCCGGTACCGGGCGCGAAGGCCGGATCGAGCGCGTCGATGTCGAAGCTGAGATAGCAGGGCACCTCGCCAACGACTGCGCGAATGCGTTCCGCGATCGCCTTGGGACCTTGTTCATGCACATCCTCGCCGGTGACGATGGTCACGCCCTGCGCGACCGTCCAGTCGAACACTTCGCGCTGGACTGGTGAGCGAATCCCGATCTGGATCGTTCGGCGGGGCTCGATGAGGTGCTCCTCAATGGCATGATAGAATACCGAACCATGCGCATAGCGCTGACCGAAATTGTCCGGCCATGTATCGACATGGGCGTCGAAATGAACGAGCGCGAGCGGGCCTTTGCGCCGCGCCAGCGCCCGCAGCAGCGGGAGCGTGATACCGTGCTCCCCTCCGAGCGCCACAAGGTGGTCAACAGCGGCGGCCTGCTCCTCGATGGCCGTGAGGCTTGCTGGAATATCGCCGAGCGCAATGCGAAAATCGCCGATGTCCGACAGCATCAGTCCCGGCACATCGATCCACTTGGTCGGATGCGCGCCATCGACGAGCATTCGGCTCGCCTGGCGAATGGCTTGCGGTCCGAAGCGAGCGCCGCTGCGGTTGGTCGTGCCGATATCGAGCGGGACGCCCGCGACCGAGATCGCTGCGTCGTGCCCGCGCCGCCCGGCTCCGAGGAAACCGGTGGGAATGGAAAACGTCGGAGGATCGCTCGCCATAGTGTTAAGCCTCCATCAAACTTCTTACCGTGCAACCTCAAAAGACGGCGGCAGCATCTTAACATTGGCGGGGTCGAGGTGACGCAGAATTGGACGACAGCATCAAGTCTTTTCCCAGAATAATTTCAGTTTTTCGAACCCACTCCAGAGCTCGATGGCCTCTTTGCGGCTACGTTCCTGGCAATTGATCAGCCAATGATTGAATGGGGCAGTCGCAAACTTGGCATCGCCTCCTGCGGCCGTCTTTACGTGGGCGACTAACTTTTCCGCCACGGCTGCGTCGTGCAATGCGCCCAGAACCTGCTGCAATTCTTTGAGTGCAGAAAGATAGCGTTTCGTTCGCCGGCTCGGCCAGATGCTGCCGAAGAATTCCGTCGCGTACCGCAGCTTCTTGATTCGAATGCGCAACCTGTGGAGCTCTACTATATCGAGTTTGCGAATCTCCTTGCCGAGCTTTCGCACCTTATCGTGATAAGCGCGCATCACGTCCGAGGCGAAGCCCGGCGCCGGTCGGGCAAGAACATTGGGTTTCCACTTCCGCTCCCGGGTGGGCGGTGCACCCAAACCGAATTGGCTGTCATTCCAAGATGCGAGCCGCAGTAACAGGTCTGTATAGCGCGGGTCTCGCAGAGCTGCGTGAGCGCTCTTGTACCCCTCAACCCGCTTGGCCTGCGCAATCTGAACTAAATCTTTCGAAGACCCCTGCTTTCGCAGCCGTCTCGGCATGCTGGCAATCGTCTCTTCTACCAGGACGTCCCATTCGCGTGCCATGCCTAGCTTCCGTTGTAGGACCCGCAACTCGTCCCCGATCCGAAAGCGGTAGTTTTCCGGCATGGCGCCCCGGAATACCGAGAAAGTCGCACGCATGCGGCGGATGCTGACCCGAAGCGCATGTATGCTTTCCGGATCATCGCTCTTGTAGGCGTAATCGGCGCTGGCCAGAACATGAGCAACACAAGCCTGCGCAATAGCGGCGAAGGAGTCTCTTACGCTCATGGCTGGATCGATGTGGACCGGCGCAGCCGTTGGGGCGGTAGGACCAGCATCATTGGTGAGATCGTAACCCCGGGCGGCCTTGCTTGCCGGTTCGATTCGCAATGGGACAATGGTGTTAAGACGATGCGCGAGCTGAAAGAGACGCGCAGGTTGCCCTGACTTGAGCTCAAGCTCAACTTCGCAGATCGACGCCCTTCTTCCGTCAGTCGCGACAATGCCGCGATCAATTGCGCATTCGATCTGGCTTCGTCCAAGCTGAAGGAGCCAGGTCTCGCGCACCACATTTGTCGCAAAAATGGGGACAAGATCGTTGTCGGCACAGCGTTCTTGGATCAGCCGGCGAACATCTGGATCTTCGATCTGCATCAAGTCGGGCTTATCGCTCCGGATCGAACTCTCCAATTCGATACGTCGGGCGAGACCTCCACTCTCAGATGCATTCATCTTGACGGATTGCACGCGCCCGCGCCCGATCTTGCGCACCCGGAGCATGATGCCGCTCCGCTGGAGCGAGAAGGACGGCGTGTCGTAATAGGTACTGACGAGACGTTGGCCGGCCGTGTGCTTGAGGCTCGACGCGCGCAGAACCGCGCTGTCGCGCAGCCGCGGGACGTCGCGCGGATCAACCGCAAGCTTGAGTTCGATCTCCTGCGGCATTCGGCAGACTGTATCTCCTACAGGAAACAGCGGGTATTGAGCACCCACTGCGGGTTGGCGCCCGGCAGCTCCTGGCCAAGTCAATATATGACGCCGTGCCCTTGTGAGCTTTGACCTATGTCAGCAAGAGCTAACCCGAAGAGTTCAGCGTGTGCCTTTGACGCCTTGGCCTGATGATGCTCCGCATCCATATGATAGGCATGAGCTTTTTAGCTCCTATTGTCTCTATGCGGATCGAGAGGCGCTCCCTCTGGGTTCAACAACGTCCAAGCATGACGGGCAATCACCAGATCTTCATCTGTCGGAATCACCCACGCCGAGGTGCGACTGCCTGGGCGCGCAATCAATGCACCGCCGGCTACATTTGCGCTTTGATCTAGATCCATGCCGAGCCATGCGGCGTCCTCGCAAACCGTTAGCATCCGGTCAGGCAATTCCGCGGCCGTGTCCTGCTCGCCGACGAGGTCGGCCTCGGCAAGACCATCGAGGCGGGCATGGTGCTCAAGGAATATGCGTTGCGCGGCATGGCGGAGCGCGTGCTGGTGCTGTCGCCAGCCTCCCTGGTCGGGCAGTGGCGGGAAGAACTGGAGACCAAATTCGGCTTGGCTTTCGCGACCACGCATGACCCGCTGCTGCGCGCCGATCCTCATGCGTTCTGGGGGCAGAAGCGTATCATCGCGTCGATTTCGACGGCCCGACGACAAGAACACGCCGAGCATCTGCTGGGGGGCATCTTCGATCTCGTCATCATCGATGAGGCCCATCATCTGCGTGACCGGTCGAGCCAGAGCTGGAAGCTCGTCGATGCGCTCAACAAGCGGTTCCTGCTGCTGCTTGTGTTTCGGCGTGGGGTCCCGACGCCGATCGGCGTCGCAAGTATCTGATTTGATTGATGCCGAGGGGGTCACGAGGGCGCGCCTATTCACAAACATTGCCTGAACGGCGCTCCCGAAAAACCACCCCCCGCAACTGTCCGCGATTTAGCGGAATCCCTGTCCCGGAATTACTGAAATCGCTGTCCGCGAATTACCGAAATCGGTGTCCGGATGTTACCGAAACACGCACATAGTCAGCTCAGTTTAACGTTCCTATGTGACTGCGCCGTGGCGTCGGCGCGTTATTCCGATATATTCATATTCGGCTTGCAGCGCGCGGTCGGTCGATACAGATAGGTCATTTGCCCCTTTGATCGGCCGATGACTTCCGATCTACCCGGAACTTCGGATATATCCGTGCACCGCACCAAGTGACTTTTTGAGCAAGACGCAGACGTTAAGGTAGCCGCACACGAGGCGCATCAACGTCAGACAAGGTGGCCGGCTCCGCCTCCCCCCGCGTGGCGGGTTCAAAACAACCCACCACGCGGAGCGGAGTAACTGTCGCAGAAGCGCTCAATCTTCCAAAAGACGGCGAGATTGATTCTTTACGTCAATTGAACGGATAGTAGCGAAGCGAGAAGAAGGCGATGTTGTTGTTGACGGAAAGCCCCTGATTCGGCGTGCCGGTACCAGTGGCAAGGCCCTGGAACGCGGTCAATTTTACAAATTCATACTGCGCGCCGACCCTGATCCGTCCCAGGTTGCCCTTGTAGGCATCCTGCCAGAAGCCAATCGTGAACTCCTCCGCCTTCTGAACGTCGAACGTGCAGGCAGTACCAGCGATTGGGGTGTTGAAGCCGCCGAGTGTTCCGCCGGTCAAGTTCTGATTGACGCAACCGTTATTGACGAAATTGGGATTGCCCCAGCCGCCCTGCGTCGCGCCGGCCGTCCACGCATTCGCGTTGGTTCGATCCTGGCCATAATACGCATAGACGTCATTGCCCTCGAGAGGATGGGCTATCGCGCCCACCATGAAACTCAGCGCGGTAAGCGGGGTCAGCGAGCCATTGGGCCCGATGACGGCGTCGGGCAACTGGCTGGAGGTGTAGCGGCCGATCCCCTGACCGTACAGGATGCTGCCCTGCAGATCGAGCAACTTCGGAATCACCGGCAGCAACACGTTGCCGCCGACGCCCCAGCCAAATGTCACCTTTTGCGACCAGCTGTTGGGAACGGTCGTGTCGGCGACCTGGTCGGTGAACCAGCGCTGCACACCCAGCAATTCGTAGTGGCCGAAGCCCGGATCGAGCGCCACCTTTTCGATGATGTCCGGCGTGAGGTCGTTCGAGCAGGTCGTTGTGCCGTTGAGATGCGACGCGCCCGTGCAATTGTTGTTGATGCTGGTAACGATCGGGGCACCCGGCGATACCGTCGCCGCGCTGGGCGAGCCCGGGAACACAACGCCCGGCTGCTCTATCGACAGGCCGAACGAGGCAACGTTGTTCCATTCCTGCACAAAGCGGATTTGCGGATTGCGCAACCAGTCGAAGCCGACGACGTACTGTGCGTCAATGGTCAGCGGCACGTTTTCGCTATTTGGCAGCATACCGACCCGGTTTTGGGTCAAGAGACTCCAGGCCTGACCAGCCGCCATGTGGAAGTGGTAGATGTCGTTGTCATATTGGCCGAACGCCTGGCGTATGCGAGGGGTGAAGCTGTTGCTCTCGCGGTTGTTCGCGTCGGTCGACGCACCGAGAAAGTCCATTTCGTAGTAGCCCTTCAGGTGCTGGTTCGGATCAATGTCGCCCCAGGTCTTCATGGCTATCCGGCTCTGCTGCGCGCTGGCGCGGAACTCGTGTTCGTTGTAGAGAGCCGAATTCTGCAGCGGCATGCCCGGGCTGCCGAACGGCGGATCGCTTGCGCCGTTCGCAACTTCGCTATGCTGGCGCCACGCACCTTCCATCGCGATGAAGGAGCCGGCCATCGAGAAGTGGATACCGTCGAACCAGGACGGAAGGGCCTTGGTCGGCATCAGCGCGCCGCCGGGCGGCGGCGGGGCCGGGATCAGAAGTTCACTGCCGCGCGCCATCACTGCCTGCGCGGGTGTACCACCGATATGTGACTGACCCGATTGCTTCTTCGCGTGCGCCAGTTCATGCTGCATGGCGTCCAATTGCTGCTTCATGGCATTGATTTGCCGCTGCAATTGTTCCTCGTCGGCGCGTGCTGGCGCGACCATCAGTTGAGATGCCCCGAGCAATGTGCTCGCCAGCAAAACACCAAGTCTTCGTTCGAGTGCCATCTTGATACCCCACATTGGAATGAATGCAGGCGCTTTTTAATTTTTGAGCCATGACAATTGGATGACAGTCGGGTGACGGGTCGGTTTCCGTGGCAATTGCGCGGCAAATTGAAGATGGTCGTGACATATCGGCCACGTTTAACCGCATCATCGATGAGCAAGTCGATCGGCGGCGGAGCCGGAAGCGGGGCATGGACAAGCGCCATCAAGGCTGCTCGCGCAGTCTCGTTTCGTCGACGCCAGAGTCGCGACGAGGCAAACGGCGATGCGGATCGCAGACCAGCTAACCGGCAGCGAGTGGCCGATGGGGTGTTACTGAATGTCCCGGTACTGATTGGAGCAGGCACTCGTCGGCAGGTCGCACGATGCCCCGAGAATTCCAGCGCCTGGCACGAATATATAGCCCGGCATCCTGATCGCGTTCGCAGGAACGTGCGACAGGAAGCCGTACTCCGGCCGATAGGGCAGCGCTTCGGCTTGCCTCTTCCCGGCCCATCGATGGGTCGTGTACAGAGCGCTCCCGCGATGAGCCCGATGCGGCTTTGCGAATTTATTGCCGTTTGCGGCCGTGGCGGCCGTCGAACCGAGCGAGATGAAAAGCGCTGCCGTGCCGAGACCGACGGCAAGTGTTGCGCGGATGGTGAGCGAGCCGACTTTGGATGACATGCGGGACCTCCTTTTTGTTCGGGAACAGCGCCCCTTTTGACTGCTTAAGCCTTCCAGCAAGGTACGTTCCAGAATCTCTCAAATAATGGCTTTTGACGCTCGCGGTAGAGGCTGGCCGGGTTCCTATCTACGAGCGAAAAAGCCCCGCTCGCGTGGGGGCGCGAAAGCGGGGCGATGAGGTGTTGGCTGGCCGATCTGGCGTGGGGTGCGCCAGCCCAGCGTAACTTAACCACAAGCGCTTGACGCTGAGGTGACGAGCGAAGGGGCTGTACTCAAGAGCGGACGAGAACGGCCATCACTTGAAGCGGGGCGTCTCCTGTTTTCCAAGGAGCAGTTATCGTGGTTTGAGCTGGACGTCGGTTTCTGCCCACGAAAGACATCGCCAATGCGAGCTGCCACAACGATGAAAGAACCCGAGGGCGGATTCTCAATTGAAGCCTGACGCGCCTGGAAAAGGCGGCGATGGAACATGAAAGCCAAGTGCTGGGAGAGTCCTTAGTGGCGCCGCATTGATTCAGGACAATTCTCGCGGCCAGTAAGCGTGTAGATTATTCTTATGAAAATATCAGACTTTACCTGCGCATCTTGCACATCGGTTTATGAAGTCGCCGAATCAACGTCGGCGGTAGGACGCCCAGGGCGGGCTGAATGCATCGTCTGCGGTAAACTCTTGGAATCTTGGCAAGAACCCAAGCTGAGAGCCTATCGGCTGGTTATGCCGTTGGAACATAAGTATAAGTCCATCCCGGCGCCGCCCTCTCCGACCACAACTCTCTCATCATCAATTTTGGCCTGATTCAGGTTAAGCGGCATGGGCCATGAGCGCTTTGTTGCCGGCTGCGAAGCAGGTAAACAGTCTGGCGGGGATCGGCATCACGGTCTATGGAGGGCCGGCTCACATGAGCGAACTGAAGATCACAGAAACGACAGTCGACCAGTTCGAGCACAAGCTGCGGAAACTTATCAAGCGTGCCAAAAGGCAGCAAGGGTTGCTCTGGCCTTCGGTCATTTCCAAGCTTGAGCTTGCCCGCGCTGATGTCCGATCAATGATTAAAGTTTATGACTCCGGACCGAAATAACATCGCACTCCACGGTCTGTTACGATTGCACTGAGTTACCGCACGAACAAACGACCGAATCCGAGATTTGGAAAGTTGCGATGTTCCCCGCGCGACTTGGTCGAGATTGGCCGGTCAAGGAAGAGCCCCGCTCGTGGGGGAACCTTCGAGCGGGGCTCAACCTGGAGTGCGGACCATTCGTGGGATCATCCGCCCACCGATTAGCGCATGAGACTTAAAGCTTTCGTGTGACGGTACAATGTACGATCCCCAGAAACTTGCCGCATCGGCGGCCTCGCCGCACCAAAACTGCCATTTTGAGCTTGCCGATGAGTTCCTCCGCGCCGATGAGCAACTTCGCGCTGCCCGTCGGCATGTCCGAACGGAGGCCGCTT
Organism: uncultured Alphaproteobacteria bacterium; assembly: GCA_963753875.1. GTDB lineage: Bacteria > Pseudomonadota > Alphaproteobacteria > Rhizobiales > Xanthobacteraceae > Bradyrhizobium. The sequence goes on from CAVWDY010000018.1 coordinate 425,236, forward strand.
TATCGTGGGCGCGGCCGACCCACGGATTCGAGCCCTTAGATGTTGCCGTGCTCATTTTTATGGATAGGATGTTTGAGTTTCCAAGAGGTCTTAATGTTTCGAATTGGCTCAGGTTTCGAACTGTCTCCCATGATATTTATAATCGAAATTTTTGGCGAGCCTGATAGCGATGGAAACGCTCGCGTCATCGAACGCCGGACACATACCGGTCCCACAATATCCGAAGCTCTTCGAACCGCTCGGGCCAACTTACGTTCGCCGCCACCTAGCGCCTACAGCTTTTCAATGAGGGCCAACGGAAAGGAAGTGGGACGCTGGCAATGGAGTAGCGACGAAAAAGCCGACGTTTTGGCTGACATTGAATCAGCAAAGTCTAGGTCACGCACAGAAGACGACGATTAAAAAGTCACGATTAATAGATATTGCGCTACTGCGATTTTACGTAACGGGGCACTTTATTAGCGTGAACGCCGGCCCCCGAGGCGGCCCGGTCGCGTCCCCCGTCGGTACGCGCCGGGCCTGGCCAGTCGGACTGTCTTTGGCGTCTGATACGACCGGCTAACACTACTTTGGCACTTTAGGCTCCGCGATACCTGCAAGGAGCATGTCACAGTGAGGACATCGTCGGGGTGGAGGTCGTGCGAAGAGGTCGAGGATCGCTTGCCTGATGGCCGGCATGCTTGGTTGTGGTGGCGGTCCTGAGATTCTTTTTTTCCGTCCCGCTGCTTTGAGGCGGCGGTATTGGAGGAAGGCGTAGGCGATCATCGTCATCAACGCGTGTCGATGTAATCCCGTCCAGGATCTGCCTTCGAAGTGGTCGAGCCCAAGCTCCTCCTTGAGCTGCTGGTGAGCCTGTTCACAGACCCACCTGGCCTTGATCGTGGCAGCGAGCGTCTTGATGGTGGCATCGGCCGCCAGGTTCGACACATAGTATTTTTGCTCCCCGGTCGACCGCCGCCGCTCGCCGACAAGCCAGACTTCGTCGCCAGGCATGCACTGCATACGGTTATTGAGCATCCGGTGCTTATGGCCATCCGCAACGCGGGGACACGGCGGGCCGTGAAGAGACATGTCAGCCGACCTTTGGTGCCCCGCCGCCAGCTGACCCTTTGCCATTTGCCTTCGGCCAATAACGCTTCAGCAGAGACCGGGGGCTGATCAGGGATGTGGTATTTGCGGGGCTTGCCGGTCTTCGCGATGGGGAAGATCAGGGCAATGTCGGCGGGATAGACGTTCTGGCGCCGCGACAGACCCACCGCCCACAGCAGGCCGCGCTCGCTCAAAGCCTGACGGAAAGGCCCGCTGGAGCCGTACCCTGAATCGGCAAGCACACAGCCGAAACGCGCACCGGAGGCGACGACGCGGTCGATCTCCTCGATCGCAATCTCGGGCTTTGTCAGCGCAGTCTGTCTATCCTTCGGTACACGGGCCCGCGCCATCCGCTCAGGATCATCTGTCCAGCTCTCGGGCAGGAATAGCCGCAGGCCCACCATCACCGGCACCTCGCGCGACGCCAACGTTAGCGAGACTAGCGACTGACAGTTGGCAGTCTTTCCGAGCGACGAGGCATATTGTGGCCGATGGCGATCTCGCCTTCTTCACCACCTGGTGTCCAACGGGAACATCCATCGAAACGCTGGTGGTGGTCGAAGGCCATCGGTGGGCGATCGAGGACAGTTTCGAGACCGCGAAAAACGAATTCGGGCTCGATCACAACGAGAGCAGATCCTGGCATGGATGGCATCGCCACGTTTCCCTGGCTATGCTCGCCTTCGCCATGATGGCCGCGATCCGACATCGCGCTAATTCGCCACCGCCAAAAAAAACGAACCGCCGCCCCCAGGCAAAAGCCAAAACGCGCCCACGCCGCCGCTGATCCTTTGATCGATCCAGGAAATCCGCCGCATCGCCGTCAGGCTCGCTCGAAAGCGTATTCAACCCGCGCACATCATCGCATGGTCATTCTGGCGGAGGGCCCACCAAGCTACCGCTCAACGCGCGCACCTCAAGGCAAGAACGCAACTGTAATGCTAATGCGTCTCTGCAATGGCGACGCTCATGGGGTTGCCGCGCCATTCAAATTCGTTGCCAGCCCAGGCCGAGATCCACAGTACAGGCAAAAGCGCGTCGCGCAACATCCAGACAGGTATTGACCGACGCGACAATTGCCAGCCGGCCCTGTAGGCCAGAAACGCTTCGGCAGCATACCAAGCAGCTACCAGTGGAAAGACTGTAGCAACGATCGACCAGCCTGCTGCAACCGTGACCGCCACTGCCACGGTAAGCTGCGGAACGATCCCCGCGAACAATTCTGGAATGAAGAAAAGCTTAAATGTGGTGCGCCGGAGCCGTGCCCAGCGCAGCTGGCGACGCCATACCTCGGCTGAGCTGCGGTTACCGAGCGGCTGCATAAATGGCTGGGCAACCCAGCGTACGCGAAGCCCAAGAGCGCGGATAGCTTTCGTTGCGGCCGCATCTTCAGCAAGTTCGCTCCCGAGCACCTCGATACCGCCCGCCAAGTTGAGCAATTCTCGCCGCCAAAGCATGGCCTTTCCTTGCGCAAAGCCTAGTCCGAGGCTATCTGCAAAGCACTGCCAACGCGCTTGATATGTATTGAGAAACGCACACTCCAGTTCGGCCCAAAGATTCTGAGGCGCGCCGCCGATCGGAGGGGAACAGACGAGTCCGGTGTCATGGCGCCAAGCCGAAAGCATGCGCTGCAGATGATCCTTAGGCATAAGCACGTTGCTATCTGCCATCATAATCCAGTCATAGCGGGCGGCGCGCCATCCCTTGACCAGATTGTTGAGCTTCGGATTAGCACTGATAGCGGTATTTCCGATTAACAGCTTGGCCTCCACATTTGGATGCGTCGCAATAAGCCGTTGCACTATGGGGATAACCGGATCATTGGGATCGGCAGCGCAGAATACGACTTCGTACCCGGGGTAATCGAGTTGAAACGTCGATCGCAGCGTCTCCTCAATATAGTTTTCTATACCGCAAACCGGCCGAATAACGCTTACCCCTCCGTCGTGGCCCGCGAAGCATACATCGCGCCTGTTAAGGCGGAGAATGGCCACTATGGTGCTTGCAAATTGCAAGATGACCGCGACACCACAGAAGGCGCCGCCAAGAAGAAAGAGGTATTTCATCAGGATGCGAAAATTAGTGTCATCAAGACCCTATATTTCAATTCGATGACACTCAAACGACGGTCACTCTGCCTGATGGGTCAAAGCTGGCGCGCGAGACCGCGCTGCTGTTTATCGTGTCGAAGTGCGCAAGTATCGAATAGGCGGAACGCCTTCCAGCAATGGATTTACCCTAGCCCGAGTTCGAAATGGGTCTTGGCTGCGTGAAAACTCCGGCGTCCAATCTGCGTGTGGAAATTCCATCTCGATTTCGTCAATTTGAAAACCAAAAGTGCTTGCGACCGTTATAGGGGGAAGACGATAGAGAAAACAATTCTGCAAATTTGCGGCTCGGGCTCGTTTTTACGCAGCTGCGCCGGGAGACCGGCAAGGAGTAGGTGGTGCAAGTCCACTACGATGAAGGAATAGCGAACCGCATCGGCTCCGATCCGTGCGCAGGCATCCGCGAGGATGTCGGCGAAGCGTCGGTAGGGGAACGTACAGGCCAGCCATTGAGCCGCGATAGAAAACTGATTCCGGGTGCCGACGCTGTCTGTGTAGCGGAAGGCAATATGTCCAAGAGCGCCAACGCAAGTACTTGGGCAACCCGGCGTGGTCGAAGAACCTGGCACGTACGCACGCTCCATGTACGGGAACCGGGAGATCTCCGGGTCGGCCGAAGGCCCCTCTGGGCTGACGGTCCGCGGCGGGAAGGCGAGGAGCCGTAGTCGCCGATGCACGATCCGGAGAAGTCACACTCTGCCGTAGTAGCTGTGACGCCGTCGAACAAAGCCGGGGGACCGGCAGCGGAGGCGGTGGAACCAAGGGCAGAGACCAAGGGGAACGCGGATCAGCAAAGCACGCACCGGACGCTCCATGCAAGGGCCGGATACAGAAGCGCAAGACCACCTGCCATTTGTTCAAATCCGACTTGCAACGCACGGCCGGTCCTAAGTGCCATGCGACATTGTCGACGGCGTGCACGGCGAGCAACTTGGGCGGACTATCGCCTAATACCTGCTCGTGTTCTCAAGCCACGCGAACGGAGTTCAGGAACTTAGCGACGTCGGCCTTGAGGCGTCGACTTTCTCCGGAAAGGGCTTGCGCCGCGGAGAATACCTGGGAGGAAGCTAATCCGGTCTCGCTGGCGCCGCGTTGCACGTCCACGATGTTGGAACTTACCTTCAGAGTGCCTTGGGCTGCCTGCTGCACGTTGCGGGAAATTTCCTGCGTCGCCACCCCTTGCTGTTCTACCGCTGCGGCGATGATCGAGGCGATCTCCGACATCCGCCCGATGGTGCCGCCAATCGCATTGATCGACGTGGCCAACTCCTGCGTTGCGTTCTGAATGCCGCTGACCTGTTCGCTGATTTCGCCGGTGGCTTTTGCGGTCTGCTCGGCCAGCGCCTTGACCTCGGACGCCACGACTGCGAAGCCGCGGCCGGCAGCGCCGGCGCGTGCAGCCTCGATGGTGGCATTGAGCGCCAGGAGGTTGGTCTGCCGGGCGATGGCGTTGATCAGTTCAACCACATCGCCAATGCGGCTGGCTGCCTTCGATAACTCTCCAACCCGCTGGGTGGTCGTTTGCGCCTGCTCCACCGCCTCGTTGGCGATCTGAGTGGAATTCTGGACCTGACGGCTGATTTCCTGCACGGAGGACGTCAGCTGGTCGGTCGCTGAAGCCACGGACCGGACATTGTTGGAGGCATGCTCCGAGGCGGCAGCAACAACGTCAGTCAGCTGCTGTGACTGTTCTGCCGTGGTCGTCAGGGTCCTGGCAGCAGTCTCCAACTCCGTGGAGGCCGCGGAAACCGTATCAATAATGCGACCCACGGCGCCTTCGAACTCGTCGGCGAGCTTATTCATGTCAGTCTTGCGGGCTTCAGCCGCGCTTATAGACTGCCGCATCTTGGCGTCGGCCTCATCATCGGCCTTTTGTTTCGCCTTGATTTTGAAAGTCTCAACTGCTTGCGCCATGTCGCCGACCTCGTCGGCTCGCCCCAGTCCCGGAAGGACCACGTCAAAATCGCCAGACGCGAGCTTTTGCATGGCTTGGGTCATTCGGGCAATCGAGCTGGCAATACGGTGTCCAAAAAACACGGCAAGCAGGCCGATGCAGAATGTGGCACAGGCAATAATCCAGATCAGGTATTGGCGCAATTGGGTGGCGCGGGCCTCCGACAAGCGATATCGCTCGTCCGCCGCCTTGACCAGCGCGTCGAGCGCCGGGTGGTTGCGCTGGAAGACGGTGACAAAATCGTCAATCTCGTCATTGAGGGAACTCTGGGTGACCATATAGGCGGCAAAACTCTCGCGGTAGGCCTTCATCAGCGACGCGATTTCGCCTCGTACAGCGTCGGGAAGCGTCGAGACCTTGAGCGCATCCGCAAATTCGGATTGCCGCGTGGTGAATTCATCCCCGTATTTTTCATCGCCGCGAAGCATGAAATCCTTTTCATGCCGGCGCATCATCAGCATAAGGTTCGCCAGCCCCGGCTGATCGAACTCCGCGAGCTTCTTCTCGATGTGATGAACCGCGTCGCGGAGCTTGCCCTGAAAGCCCTCATTTTCGTTCAGCCCGAGAGCCCGCTGCATCGACACCAGGTTGTGGAAGCGTGTTTTGTAGAGGTTCAAACCCGAACGCAACGCGCTATTTTGTTTGAGCGGATCGCCATCTGGGAGCTGATCGACAATGGTTTCGATCGCCGCCAAATTCTCCAGCGCGGCGTTCAGGAGTCCGGCATGCCGGTCAATCTGTTTCTCATCGTGCTTGCGCAGGAACTCGGTGGCGATCTGACCGGCTTCGAGATAGTTCGCCGATAGTCCGACTACATGCTGGCGTAATTTCACGCTTTTGTCGGATTCGACCTGAGCGCCAGCGACAAGGTTGAGTCCGGCCAGACAAATGGCGCCCGTCAACAGGACGCCGGAAATGCCCAGCAGCGCAATCTGAATTCTCAGGCCGATGCGAAGATGCGGGGTATTGCGAATGCCGGTGAAGAACTTGAACATGAAGCCTGCAGTGTTCGATTGTGAATCGCGATCGGAGTACCGCGGTGGAGCTAACAAAGACCTAAGAGATGGCCACCCATATTTTGATAAAACCTTCATAAGCAGGCCAGAACAGATGACATGCCAATGTCACAAACGGATCTGATGCCGGGAAACAAGATGGACGCTAACCATACTGTCCGTGCTTTCACGTTCGTTTACCTCACGTTCAAGCAAAACGATTTCATTGCGATCCACGGAAAGTACCGGGGTCCATCGAAATGCGTTCCACCTCGTCGATTGCTGAAGAACATCAAGTAAACCGGGACACCTCTGACGATGTCCAGCTTCTTCTCAGAAAGTGGCGAGTGGCCTGCGCTGCCGGAGGTGCCCCGTTGCCTCCTTATGAAGAGATCATGATTGGTAACCTCGGACATTTCGGCGACCGTATCATTCTGACCGGTTGCGCTGATGGCGTCTGGAGCATTGTGCGCGCCGGTCGCGAGGTGCCCGAATGGCTGGGACGGGATATGTTCGCAGCTCCGATCGCGATGCTGGAGCCGGATTGCGGGCCCGCGCTGTTGACCGCCGCCGAATCCGCGCTTCACTCCAGCGAGCCGCATTTGTCGCAAACCCACTGCGCGCGCGATGGGTTCGTGCAGAAATATGATCTGTTCGCTATGCCGCTGGCCAGCCGTTGGGGTCCGCCGCTCGTTGCGATTTTCGTCAGGGAAGACGGACCGCGCTACAGCCTGGTTGACGCGATCTTTCGATCGACCGAGCATGGCGTGGTTGCGCTGGCAGCGATCCGCGACACGGCCGGCAACCCGGTGGACTTTCAGGTCGTCGATTTGAACGCCGGCGCCGCGGCCTTGCTGCAAAGAGACATCAGCGAACTGCGCTGGCGGCGTCTAGCCGAAGGCAAACACGCCTTCAATTCCCCGTTAATGTTTGCAAACCTGACTAACCTCCTCAACGGGGAGGAAGTCGGCAATTTCGAGCTGAAGCTGCCACGCACCGAAGGTGAGCTGTGCCTCAATGTCAGCCTGACCGCGATGGGCGATCTAATTTGCGCGGTCTTGACGGATGTCACCGAGCTGAACCGGCGAGAGCAGTCTTCCCGGCTTTTGTTCGAAAACAATCCGATGCCGATGTGGACATACGACATCGAGACGCGTTACTTCCTGAGCGTCAACGACGCGGCGGTCCGGGAGTACGGCTATAGCCGCGGTCAGTTCCTGTCGATGCGGACCGACCAAATCAGACCGGCAGACGACGTTGCCGCCCATGTCGAGGCGGTGTCGGCCGCGACCGAACAGAATCAATCAGGCGAGAACTGGAGTCACCTGAAAAGCGACGGCAGCATGATCGAGGTACTCGTCTACAGCCGGCGGATCCAGTTTGACAACCGCGCGGCGCGCCTTGTCGCCGTCGTCGATATCAGCGAGCGGAAGAAGGCCGAAGCGCAGGCGACCTATCTCGCCCATCACGACGCATTGACCGGCTTGTCGAACCGGATGTTTTACCGGGAAACTTTGTCGCAGAAACTCACAGTCGCGAAAAAATCGGACAATCTCGCCGTGCTGTGCATCGATCTGGATCTGTTCAAGAATGTGAACGATTCCTTCGGTCACCCGGCAGGAGATCGCCTGCTCAAGCTGGTCGCCGAGCGGCTCAGGCAAAGCCTGAAGTCTGCGGATACCATCGCGCGGCTCGGTGGTGACGAATTTGCGGTTATTCTCTCTCCGGTCGCCAATGCGGAAAACGCCGGGCAGATTGCCGAACGTCTGATTGACACGATCAAAAAGCCCTACAGTATTGACGGTTTCGAGGTCGTCATTGGAGCAAGCATTGGTATAGCGCTGACCCCAGCCGATGGCGAAAGCGCCGACGACCTGCTCAAGAACGCCGACATGGCGCTTTATCGGGCAAAATCGGAAGGACGCGGCACGTACCATTTCTTCGACAGGTCAATGGATGATCTGGCCCAGAAGCGTCGGGCGATGGAAGCGGATTTGCGCGGAGCCCTTATTGCTGGCGAATTGGAAGTCTACTATCAGCCCCTGGTCAGTCTCGAAAGCAACCGGATCATGAGCTTCGAGTCTCTGCTTCGCTGGAAGCGAGACGGAAGATTTATACCACCGGCAGATTTTATTCCCCTCGCAGAGGCCACCGGCCTGATTGCCTCAATCGGCGAATGGGTTTTGCGGAAGGCCTGTACCGAGGCAGCAACCTGGCCGGACAACATCGGCGTCGCGATCAACTTCTCTCCTATTCAATTCCGCGACAGAAATCTCGCCCTCACGGTAATAAGTGCGCTCGCAGCATCCGGCCTGCATCCTTCTCGTCTTGAGATCGAAATTACCGAGTCAGTCCTTTTGGCCGAAAGCGACACCAATCTCGCGATTTTGCACCAGCTGAAGCAGCTCGGCGTCAGCATCTCGATGGACGATTTCGGTACCGGGTATTCCAGTCTGAGCTATCTTCGCAGTTTTCCATTCGACAAAATCAAGATTGATCGATCTTTCATCAAAGACATCGAGAATCGCCCAGATTGCGTTGCGATTATCGGCGCTATCTCCGCGCTCGGCAAAAAGCTTGGCATTCGCACAACGGCGGAAGGCGTGGAAACGGTTGCACAGCTTGAATGCGTGAAGAAAGAAGGCTGTACTGAGGTTCAAGGCTATCTATTCAGCGCGGCACGACCGGCACTAGAATTGCCAGCGCTGATCGCGAGAATTCATGGATCGGACGACCGCCGACGTCAACTGGCCGGATAGCGCGGCGTTGCCGGGCACGTGATCCTGTCCAATTGCAGAAAAGTCAGAAAGTTCTTGCCAAGGCGCCGTCCACATGGACGTCACTCGAGCAAATGTTTTGGGGAAGATCAATTTTCAGTCACAGATTGCCATCAAGGACGCAACACCGCCAGAGCGGAGTATGATGGCTCGGCCGCGTTGGCATTCCCATGGCCGGCCCTGAAAATCCCCAGTAGGTTCAGTCTGCAAGCGATTTTTGAATGTTTAATTACGTGGAGCTAGGGTACCCAAAAGTGATACCCGATGCCGTAGGACATTGTTCATCCATGGATATGAAGAGCCCTATTTCGTTAAATAGCGAGTACCGATTTTACCGGGGTCTGTTTGCCACCTGTGTTGCCAACGGGATTCAGGCGGCAAATTTTATCGGTGATCGATTCCTGAGAAAGACGCATCATTCATCTTCAGAAATCGATGAGCTGTACACGGACTCGATGAACAGCGCATTTTCCGCGGCGGAAACTTTTCTTGTCACGGGAGCGCCACACGCATCGGCATATTATCCGCGGGACTTTGCCTGGTTCTATCCCGACGTTCTCGATCCCGATACCATCATGGATTCCGAGGATGCAATCCGCAGGGTTCGTTTGCTCGAAAGAAGTGTCCGGCTTATGCTGGAGGCCGTTCGCTCCGGTGTTGTCACGACCACTATTATCCCAGCGGGACGCAATCGGTATATTGGTGTCAACTACTTTTCGCGACCTTCAGATACGCTTTTGGGCACCCTCGCAGGTCTGGAGCAAATCATATGCGCCGACCAAAGAGCGTCAAAGTCGTATCTGGGATTGTCACAAGGCGCCCACGCGGGCCGCTTGTTGCTGATCGAGTATCGCGAGGATCTGAAAAAAGCGATCATCCAACTCGCAAGATCGTTGGAGCCGTTCGATGATAACGGAACCGGCTATTTGCTTTGTGATGCAGCCGCACCTCGCTCCGCAGCGACAGATACCCGCGCCGAACGTAGGCGTTTCGTCACCAATGCATGCGTCTACGCGACTTTTTTGCGCGCCATCGAACTCGGGGTCATCGGCATCAGCGAGCTGGAGCAACTGCTGGGGCGCGAACTATCACGATATAAAGCGCAACTTCTCCGCTTGTTCGGCAAGCATGGCTATATCAGTCATTCCCTGGATTGCAATAACGAACCGCCTGCGTCTTCCATCGCCCTGGACTTCGTCAATGTGCAGCGGGGATTTTGGGATTTAAAAGACGAGAGCGAACGCGCGTTGTTCGCAGCCACGACAGATCTGATCATCGCGGAACCGCGGTTTCGCGTGCCAAATACGTTTCACTTCCTGGTTTCCGCGAATAATCCGCGCAGAAAGGTGATCCACAAGATCGCGTCCCCATCCTACCAGGGGCGCTCTTCCTGGCCAACGTTTAATGTCGAATTCGCGGACCGCATGCTAGATTACGACGAATTTTCAGGAACCGATACATACGGATCCTGCGCTCGAGATATCTTGAGCGACATTCGTGCTGCAACCGAATTGCATGGCGGATATCAGGAGCTTCTAACGGATAAAGGCCTCAAATATTGTACGTGGGCCTATCGGGGAGCTGTCGCTCACTCCTGGTTTCCTCGTTTCCTGACTGTCTGGAAAAGGGCATTCGGGAACCCGCTGCTGGATTGGAAGTAGCAACGTATCGATGCGGTCGGAACATCTGCCGACTCACACGCAATCAAGCTTGATGTCGTAGTTGGGTCACTTTCAGACCTCGGGGCGCGTTCGAGCGAGGTTCGCGGTGGGGCGCGAGTGTTACGGCAATCGCCGAGCCTGGCGCCCTCGACGCATGCCGCCGATCGGGGGCCGTTAGCTTCGTCGACGCAGCAACGAAGCCATTTTCCAGCCTCGCTCACTCATTGGATGCGACGCTGAACTTCGCAACGTGGGACGATGACTTCGCCCTGCTCGGCTGCGATTGCGGCGTGTCCGCGTCCGGGATTGCTACGATTTTCCTATGAAATAGAACGCTACGGGACGGGTGACGAGCGAAGGGCGCAGGAAGCCTTTCCTGTTGGCGCGGGGGGCCATGGGCGGGAACTCTGGATACTGATGCTGGATTCAAGACGAATGGGGTGGCTTGGTTCCGACAGCATCGGCTTCTCAACACGATCATTTTTAGCGGGACACGGCTTCCCAGCTAATTTCAACCTGGGAGGAGGACTCGACCTTTCGTTCTTGTTATGTTCTAATTGAAAATATGAATGACCGACCCGCGAGCTGGCGCATGCCGACCCCGAAACAGATGGAAAAGTTGGCCGCCGCAGTGGTCCGCAAAAGCGCGACGACCGCCGCGACTGAGGACCCTGCACTTCCCGCCGAATACTGGGATGCCTTGCTGAACGATCCGCGGGCTGCGGCGAATGGCCTCCAGTTATCGCAACGCCGCCTTTCAGAAATTCCGCGCCACGTACTTCGCGTCTCATGCCGGCGCTGCGATCGCACCGTGGAAATCCAGACCGCTGACGCGGCCCGCCTTTACGGCGCCGACGCAATCTGGAAGCACGTCGGGCAACGGCTTTTGGACGATACGTGCCAGCAACGCACCGGCAGGCTTGAAGAGGATGGGTGCTGGCCGAGCTTTGATATGACCTAGCCACCTTCCGATTTGGTCTGCGGTTGGAGGTCCGGATGGCGCCGAAGCATCACCCCACGCCGCTTTCGGGCGGCGACCGCAAGGCTCTGACAAAGGAACTTGGGAAAGCGCGCGCGATGGCCGGCATTCTTGCGGCGCAATCGGCGGAGATGCGGGCGAAGGGTGAAGCGCTGATCCAGCAAGCCGACAAACTTTTCTGCGAAAGCTGGAACGAACGAATGTGGAGCGACGGCGAGCCGATCGACCCATCGCCCACCATCGACCAGGCCATCAACGGCGGCTTCCCTTGGTTGGAGATTCGATGCACGCGGTGCAAGACCCCCAGCGATGTCGATCTCGCGGCGCTGAAGCATCCGCCGACGACCTTCGTGCATGATCTCGCCAGTCGACTGCGGTGCCGGAAGTGCGCCAAGACCGGGCGGCGTCCTTCGGCAACGTTGCTGCAGCTTGCGTGGCAACCGCGGCACCCCCGAGCTGAGGTCTAGAAACTTGCGATCCCAACAGGAATCATCGACCGTCAATTACTCCGCCCATGAATGGATACCCAAGGTGCAGACGGCAACCGCTTACCTCGAAACCCTCAATCCCGACCAACGACAGGCTGTCGAGCACGGCGCCGCCGGCGGACTGGCCGCGCCGCCGCTGCTGGTCATTGCGGGAGCAGGGTCCGGAAAGACCAACACCCTCGCCCATCGGGTGGCCCATCTAATCGTCCAGGGGGCTGATCCCCGCCGGATCCTGCTGATGACGTTTTCGCGTCGTGCGGCGTCCGAGATGACCAAGAGGGTCGAACGCATCGCGCGCAAGGTGATGGGCGACAACGCCGGGATCATGACGGACGCGCTGACCTGGGCCGGCACCTATCACGGCATCGGCGCCCGGCTGTTGCGCGAGTACGCCGAACAGATCGGTCTGGACCCCGCTTTCACGATTCACGACCGCGAAGATTCCGCGGACCTCATGAACCTGGTCCGGCATGAGCAAGGCTTCTCGAAGACCGAAAGCCGATTCCCCACAAAGGGCACCTGTCTCTCCATCTATTCGCGCTGCGTCAACGCCGAGATGCCGATTGAGCAGGTAATCGGTGCTTACTATCCGTGGTGCTCCGGTTGGGCAGCAGAACTCAAGGAATTGTTCGCGGCCTACGTCGAGGCCAAGCAGAAGCAGAACGTGCTCGACTACGATGACCTCCTTCTCTACTGGGCCCAGATGGTCGGTGATGCCGGCCTGGCCGACGACATCGGCGGCCGCTTCGATCACGTGCTTGTCGACGAGTATCAGGACACGAACCGCCTGCAGTCCTCGATCCTGCTCGCGCTCAAGCCCGGAGGCCGCGGCCTGACGGTGGTCGGCGACGACGCCCAATCGATCTACTCGTTCCGCGCCGCGACCGTGCGCAACATCCTCGATTTTCCTGACCAGTTCTCGCCGCCTGCGAGCATCATTACGCTGGACCGCAACTATCGCTCGACGCAAACTGTTCTCGCCGCCGCCAACGGCGTCATCGGACTAGCCAAGGAGCGTTTTACCAAGAACCTCTGGACCGAACGGACCTCCACGGCGAAGCCGCAACTCGTCTCCGTGCGCGACGAGGCCGACCAGGCGCGCTTTATCGTCGAACGCATCCTGGAGAACCGCGAGTCAGGGACACTCCTCAAAGAACAGGCCGTTCTGTTCCGGACATCCAGCCACAGCGGCCCACTCGAAATCGAACTGACACGTCGGAACATTCCGTTCGTCAAATTCGGGGGACTGAAGTTCCTCGATGCCGCCCACATCAAGGACATGCTGGCGTTGCTGCGGTTCGTCGAGAATCCGCGGGACCGCGTCGCCGGCTTCCGTCTGCTGCATCTGCTGCCCGGCATCGGGTCCACCACCGCGCAGCGCGTGCTCGACCGTATGGCGGAGGCCGCCGACCCGATCGCGGCGCTCACAGGCATCCCGACGCCACCGCGCACCGGCGATGACTGGAAGGGCTTCGTCGAGACCTTGGGCAACCTTCGATATTCGGAATGGCCCGTCGATCTGGAGCGTGCCCGGCTTTGGTACGAACCTCATCTCGAACGCATCCATGAGGATGGAGAAGCACGGCGGGCGGACTTGATCCAGCTCGAGCAGATCGCCTCCGGATATCCTTCACGCGAGCGCTTCCTGACCGAACTAACCCTGGATCCGCCCGACGCGACAAGCGATCAGGCCGGCGTACCGCTGCTCGACGAAGACTACCTCATCCTGTCCACGATACACTCCGCCAAGGGCCAGGAATGGAAGTCGGTCTATCTGCTCAATGTGGTCGACGGCTGCATGCCGTCTGACCTCGGCGCCGGCACGTCGGCTGAAATCGAGGAAGAACGTCGCCTGCTCTATGTCGCCATGACCCGCGCAAAGGACGACCTCCATTTGGTCGTGCCGCAGCGCTTCTTCGTCCATGGCCAGCACGCGCAGGGCGATCGTCACCTCTATGCCTCCAGGACGCGCTTCATTCCCGAGAAGCTGCTCGGACTGTTCGAGCGCACAACTTGGCCTGTGGTGCCCGCCGGAGCTGCGGCCCGCCCGGCCGGCCAAGGGCCCAAGGTGGATATCGGGGCCCGCATGCGGGGAATGTGGCGGTAGACCGCAGATATTGAGGAACTGACGTGTGTAATCTCTATTCGATCACCACCAACCAGACCGCCATCCTCGCGCTGTTCCGCGTGGTCAACCGGTACGTCGGCAATCTCGCGCCAATGCCCGGCGTGTTTCCCGACTACACGGCGCCGATTGTGCGGAATGGCGCCGCGGGCCGCCAGCTCGCCACCGCGCGGTGGGGCATGCCGTCATCCTCGAAGGCGTTGATGGACGCCACCAAGAAGCGCGCGGAAAAGCTGCAGGCCAAGGGCAAGACCGTCGACTTCAAGGAACTGCTCCGGATGGAGCCGGACGGCGGCACGACCAACATCCGCAATGTGAAGAGCAAACACTGGACGCGATGGCTCGGTAACGAGAACCGATGCGTGGTGCCGTTCAACTCGTTCAGCGAGTTCAACAAGGCCGAGGGCGGTGACATCTGGTTCGCGCTAGACGAAACCCGCCCGCTCGCGTGCTTCGCCGGCCTCTGGACCAACTGGACGTCGGTACGGAAAATCAAGGAAGGCGAGACTACCAACGACATCTTCGCGTTCCTCACGACGGAGCCGAACGCCGAGGTCGGCGCTATCCATCCGAAGGCGATGCCGGTGATCCTGACGACGCCGGATCAGGTCGAGACCTGGATGACGGCAGCTCCAGACGAGGCACTCAAGCTGCAGCGGCCGCTGCCGGACGGATCGCTGCGGATCGTCGCCCGCGGCGTGAAGGAAGATCTGGCCGAGACGACAGGCTAGAGCCAGTCGGCCGCCTATCAATCAACACCAACGGTACGGATGAAGGATGTTCTCGCGATCGATGAAGGCGCTTCACGACTACAAGGCAAACCGCGACCCGCTGGCCATTTTGGCCAATACCGTCGCCCTTGTGGTCGCGGGCAACCAGCCGTTTTATCCGCTCTATCTTCATGCCATCGTCGGGCGCCCGGCCTGGCCGGCATGGATAACGCTGCTCACGACGCCGCTCTTTGCGGCCGTTCCGGCGATCGCGAAGCGCAACTCTCTGGCAGGGCGCGCGATGCTGCCGACCGTCGGGACGGTCAATGGCATCCTCGCGGTCAAACTGATCGGGATCGATACCGGCGTGGAGCTCTTCCTGCTTCCATGCGTATTGCTGGCCACGATCCTCTTCCGGCCCGGCGAACGGCTCGTCATGCTCGCCGTGTTGGCCTTCCCGTTCTTCGCGTACTTCCTGCTGGATGGTTCCGTCGGCGCACCGCTCGCATCGTACACCGCCGCCGAGTACCGATCGATCATCTCGATGAACGGGTTCAGCGTCGCGTCGCTGTTCGCGCTCATCGGCTTCGCGTTTCCATCCACCACGGAACTTGACCGCCCCTAGACGCTTGTCGATGTGCCGGCTGCTCCGCATTCGGAGACAAGATCATGAACCTTCGTCACTTCGGTATCGCCGTCATTCTCGGAGCGGGCGCTATGATCCATGCAAGCCGCGCCTCTCAACTCGACGACTGGAAGTGGAAGAACCGGGTTCTGGTCGTGGTCGGCCCCGCGGAGGATTCTGCAGTGAGGCAGCAGCGGCAGTTCGCCCATGCCAGCGGTCGGAAGGAGGCAACGCCGACCTGGTCTCGCTTAGGCATGTGACGATTGCAGGTTCGGAGTGGGTCGAGGGTGTGCTGCGCGACTCCGAGGGACACAATTACGATACCACGTATCTGGCCGGCAACACCGCCGAGGTAGCGATTCTCTTCACGCTGAGGGTGCATGCCAAATATCGCGGGAACAGGGCTGCCGACCTGCGGCAGATGATAACAAGCCTGGTCGTATATCAGCGCACCCGGTGAGGCGGTTATCGGTCCGGCGCTTCGGCATTGGGGTCGTTCGATTTTCGACTTTTTCAACAGTATCCGCCAAAAGCGGTCTATCACGAATGTGCGTTTATTCGATCCTCGCCCTGCTGCCTGTAG
Organism: uncultured Alphaproteobacteria bacterium; assembly: GCA_963753875.1. Lineage (GTDB taxonomy): Bacteria > Pseudomonadota > Alphaproteobacteria > Rhizobiales > Xanthobacteraceae > Bradyrhizobium. Next base: position 441,330 of record CAVWDY010000018.1, read on the forward strand.
AAACCGACGGGCGCCTCCGAAATCGCATCAAGAGCAACGAAGAGAATTTTGAGCGGATCGTGATCGAGGACTCGCTAAGTCGCTTAAACTAGCGGCTAGGGACTTGCTCCTCACTTCTCGCACCGTCCAGCGCGGTGGCGGACAGCCGAGCATGACCGCAACAATTTTGACGTGCTTGAATTCCTAGTTGTGAAAATTACCGACCGTGGCGGTTGCGCCATTGGGACGGTCGGCGCTTTGCGAGCAAATGCCCTGGGAGACGCTCGCAAGATTGCTGATGAGCTTGGTCCCTCATTCCGATGTGGCGTTGATAAGCCTTCATTGGCGGCCGATGACGAAGCAAACAATCTCGGCCAGTTGGACGGCCATTTCGCCTCTTCCGAGCTGTTAGCGGCGGCATAGGCCATCGCGCGATTTCCAGACAAAAGGGATCTTCCGGGAAGAAATCCGCTGGGCACAGCATCAGCCACCGCGACCGCAGGGAATACGGCAGCGGCCACCGTGGCGGCGGCGCCGGCGAGGACATGGCGGCGGGTGAGGGCGGTCATCACTTGATCTCCTTGGTGCCAATCAGCAGCGTCACGATTGCCTCGCCTTCGACGTGCGCCACGGTCTCCAGTTCGACGCGTTTGACATCCTTGCGCGTGAGCACCAGCGCTCTGGCGCGCTCGGCCAGGATCGCGCGGATTTCGTCGGGCGAGAAATGGACCTGCAACTTGCGGAAGACTTCAGGCATCACTCGACCTCCTGGATATCGGCGAGCACGTACGGTCGATCGGTCTGTACCTGGGCGGCGTCGATGCCTGTCATGAGTTCGTCGTCTAGGAGCGCCTGCAGATGTGGGAACATTTCAGCAAACGCCGTAAGCGCGCCCCCGGATCCGAGCCACGCGCTGCGGACGGCCTCGGCCAACGCCGGCGTGTCGGTGAAACTGAGTGCCTCGATATCCAATGCGTCGTAACCGCTCAGCGCCGGGGCAACCGATCCAGCGGGCAGCGCAGCGGCCGCCACCGTCGCGGCGGCTCCAATCAGTGCCTGGCGGCGGGAGATGATCATCCAGCTATCCTCGCCATTTGGAGATCGTGCCGGTCCCGCAGCGCGATCCACTGATCCGCAGACGCGCCCGGCGCGGCTTCGGACAAGATAGCCGTCCCCGCCGGGACTTCTCCCGGCCGCAGCACGTTGAACCAGACGTTATATCCGCCGTCCGGTCGGAGTTGTGCCGCCGTGAGTCGACCAAGCTCAAGCCGATCATCGTCCGGCGCGATCGCGATGATTGTTCCGTTGCTCCATCCAGCCTTATCGGCGGTCACGGCCCGACCATCCCCCCAACTACCGAAATGAACGATGGCTGTTATCTGCTCGTGGGAGATCGCCACGGCCGGCAACGCAGCAACAGCCACCGTTGCGGCTGCGCCGGCTATGACACGGCGGCGGGAGAGGGCGGTCATCACTTGGCCTCCATGACATATCGCTTGGCTTCGTCCTTGGTCATCGGCTTCATCGTCCAGGCGTCGATAATATCGCCGTCGATGGCGTCGATTAGATCGCAGAGGGCCTGCTTTTGCTCGGGGCTGTTTTTCTGAAGCATCGCGCTCATCGACACGCCGCCTTCGTAATATCGCTGCAACGCGGAACGCACACGCTCGGAAGAGGATTGGACTTCTTTGAGCGTCCCCCACTTCAACCAAAGGTAGTCGGTCATAGCTGATCGAATCCTTCTTCCGTCATGGCGGCAGCCGAAGCGCAGCGCTCCACGAACCGCCAAATGCTCTCGCCTTCTTGCAGGGGCTGCACCATCGGCCGGCGGATGGCGACGTGGATCCCACCCATCGTGACCAGCAGATTGCCCTCGTCGTCCATCCGTGCCGACGCGATCTCCTCGACGTCGACGGTGCTGGGATTCTGCAGGATCAGGATGTCGATCACGGCCCTACTCATGATCGCGTGTCTCCGTCATCCGCCATTTGAAGGCGTTGTCGTTGGGAATGAACACGCGGCGCCAGACGAACACCTTTGCGCCCGGATAGCCGGCGGCGGCGCCTTCGAGCAGATGCATCGGCGGCATGCCGTCGGCTTCATCGGCCTCGACGATCGACAGCAGGCCGTCGCGGCGGCGGTGGTGGGTGACGCGCAGGGTCATGATGGAAACTCCGGCGTCTCGATGCGGGCGAGAAAATCGAATTCTTGCATCGCGGTCTCGATCTCGTCGGCGACTTCCCAGTCGGCTGCAATCAGTGTCTGGCGGCGGGTGAAGGTCATATGCGGGCCTCAAAAAGTTCAGGATCACTCGGTGCTGTCGTCGGCCATTTTCGTGAGGGCGACGATCAACGGGTCGTCGTCGCCGAGCTCGTCAATGGAGAGCGCGAACTGCACGTAGGGGGAGCCGCAGCGCGGGCATGCATGCCCGCCGGTGTAGACGAAGGTGCCTTCCTGGTTGCAGGCGCGGCAGCGGAAACGGGCCATGATCGGTTACTCCTTGATGCCAAGGGATTGCGGGTCGACGTCGACAAAGGTGTCGCTGGCGGGGTCGTACCGGCGGCACGACTTGATCCGGATCCGGCCTGCGTCGACCGTCCGGACGATGTGAAGGTTTTCCCGGCCCGGGCGGATCGTTACCGGATTGCCCTGGGCGTGGCCGTCGCACCTGGTCAGCATCCAGCCGCCGCGCTTGAACAGGCGGCCGGGCTGTCCGCAAACCTCGCAGGTGCAGATGGAGCGGGCCTCGGCAAGCGCGACCGCTTCCTCGACAGCGTTCTTGATCCCATCGCTCAGTCCGGCGCTTTGCCAATACAAGCGCAAGCCGGCAAATTTCTCTTTGATCTGGACAATCCGCAGCGAGCCGGCGGGCGCTGCGGCAACCGCATCCGCGACGCGGCCGACGGCGGTCTCGACCAGCTCGCGCCAACCGTCGCCGCAGGTGGGCCAGCCCGGCGTGGCGGTCTGACCATCTTCGGTGATCGTGAAGAGGGCGAGGTGGCGCGCGACCAGATTGCTCTGCCAGGTGCGATTTGCACGATCTCCGGACATGACCAACTCCAACCACGCCAACTAACCAACACAGTGAACAAACGCAGGACGACGGACATGAGTCAATGAGATTCGATGAATATATGTCAGATATTGATATATGTCGGGTGGCCTAACAGGCGAATCCGGCGTAGATTCAGCAGGATACGCTACCGAAGAATTTTTCAGGGGATCCAGAAAGTCGGGGAAACGGTTTCCGGCAGAACGGATTGCGCTTGCTGAGGAATACAACGCGTGGGACGCTTTTTGAGTGAAGATCAAGCATTCCGGGCGGATCGCAACTGATGGCCGAAACGAAGAAGCCGCTACCAAAAGGACGAAGGCCGGCTCCGGGTCCCGGAAAGCGGTATTTCCTCGCCACGATGAGCGATGAGTTGATCAAGCATCTGAAGCAGGCCGCCATCGCCGACGACAAGTCGGCATCGCAATGTCTGGAAGAGGCCGCGGTCCAATGGCTGGAGCGGCGAGAGCCTAAGGCGAAGAAGACTTGAACGAAAACCTGCTATCGATCGAGCAGGTATTGGAATTCTAAAAAGGGCTACGGGGCAAGAAATGCTGCAGACGGTCAATCGCATTGTCCAGTCATCGCACCCTCCCGGCAGCCCCCTCATGATCTTCGATATGCTTCGAAAGAAGCCGTTCGTCACCGCTCAAAGCGCCGCTGAGCATACCGAACGGAACGCAGCGCGGTCACATCGCTGCAGGTCCACCTCGTGTTCGTAAAGAAGTATCGACGAAGTGTATTGAGTGATCGCGCGCATCGAATACTGAGGGATAGAAAACCGCTGCGTTGTGCCGTTCAACTCCTTCAGCGAGTTCGACAAGGCCGAAGGCGGCGACATCTGGTTCGCATTCGATGACAGCCGCCCCCTCGCCTGTTTCGCCGGCATCTGGACCAACTGGACGTCGGTCCGGAAGGTCAAGGAAGGCGAGACCACCAACGACATCTTCGCGTTCCTCACGACGGAGCCGAACGCCGAGGTCGGCGCTATCCACCCGAAGGCAATGCCTGTGATCCTGACGACGCCTGCCGAGGTGGAAACCTGGATGACGGCGGCGCCGGACGAGGCCCTGAAGCTGCAGCGGCCGCTTCCGGACGGGGCGCTGAAAATTGTGGCCCGAGGTCTCAAGGAAGACCCGGCCGAGCCGTCGATGTAACCGTCGGGCTAAACGGCCCCTAAGCGAAGCCTCCGCAGGGCGGCCGGCAGTCGTCCCGAAGCGCTCCGCCACCACGAATGCGGCGCAGACGGATCATCTCCCCTTCCTCATGATAACGCCCTCGCCGGTCTTGCCCGGGTAGACGAAGCGAATCCCGAACTCCTCCTCAAGCCGATCCCTGATGGCCTCGTGGATTTCCCTTCGACGCGGATTAATAGGCTCAGCGTCGTCGGCTTCGATACGGATGATCGTCCGTCTTGCGACGCCCACGAGGTCAGCAAGTTGCGACTGTTCCAAGCCCAGCAGGCCGCGCGCGGCCCTGATCATCCTTGCGCTCGGGATTTCGTTTGAAGGCATTTTGCGTCGGCTCCGAATCGGAACCTCATTGTTAACCATAAACCTAATGGCTGTCACTCGGAGTGACTCTCGTCTTGCTTCCTTTGAAACTGTCACTTAAGGTGACACTCATGAAAGAGGAGCTATCGACGTGAACTACCGACGCCACATCCCGAGCCGCCGCTCGCAGGCCAACGGGGTCTCAGCACTCAGTGAGTCGATCACCGCGCGGATCACCCTCCTCGATGGTTCGATTGCCGGATTTCGGGAAATCGATTCGCTCGGATCAATCCTGCGAGTGCGTGCGGCTCCGTTTGCCGAACTAGAGAAGACCACCATCAAAGGTAGTTTTGTCGCATACGTCATTGACGCACCTCAGCTCTACACCGGCCACGGCCGGGTCAGCACTCGCAATATTGGCGACCGGATCGACGTCGAAGCTGCGCGGGCGAGCCAAGTATATGTAATCTATTCCTGCGATCCGCGGTTCGACAAGCTGACGGCCTCGTATGTCGAAGCGCGGCTCATCAACACCGCGGCCGAGTTGGCTATCCCGCTCGCAAATGGCATTCGTCCTTTTGGCTTAGACGGCCTCACACTCTCGCCGGATCTTGAGCAGCTCGTTCAACACGCCCAGATTTTACTGTCGGTCGCGGGGTTCCGGCGCTTCGAGGAAGCGCGGCAGGTCCGAGCCGGTCGCGCAGTCCGCGTGACGGCAACCGGCGATCTGCATGACGTGCTGGTGATTGAGCCAGAGGCGGTGACGATCCCGACCGGTGCGGTTCGCCAGCGGCTGGTGTGCCGGGACCTGCAGGCGGAAGGCTTCGCGATCGGCAATCGCTTTTTGGTGCTGCCGGACGCCGAGTATTCGTATGGGGCCAAGAGCGGATTGTCGACCCACAACCGGTTGCGTCGTCAGGCTATCGAGGCAATGGACGTCCTCCAGTCGGTGCCGGACGTCGCCGATCGGGCCCGGCTGCGCGTCGGCCTCGACTGCAAGAGCGCGCCAATCGCGGCAAAAATTCTCACCGGCGACCACGTCGGAAAGGGCGCTTGGCGGGCGGATCCATGTCCAGACGCCGGTGTAGCGTTATGAGCACGCTGGCGATGCTCGCGGCCGCAAAGCGGATCTTCCCCGCCGTGCGGGTCGACGCCAGTGCGCGAGTACGAAATCAAAATACGGCGACGTTTTCGCGCGCGGACCTCCGCGCGAACGAGAGCTTAGCCAAAGGGACTCGATCGTGAACGACATCAGTAACAAAGCCGAACGGTCCGCGCTTTCCGCTGCGACCAAGAAGCCCGACCTGCTCCGGCGGCCGGCGACCCAATGGTGGCGGCTGACGCCGGCCACTGCGTTCGACGTGGTTGCGTTGCGTGAGATGCGAGCCTCGCTTTTGAAAATCGACATGCTCGGCGAACCGCGCTGGAAAGACGCCGCGACGGGCGATGCACCGGCGGCCATTCAGATCGCACTCAGCGTGAGTGCGGAGGACTCCGCCGAAGCCCGTTACGATCTGGTCATGACCGCGCTCGCCGTCTGCGCCGCCGGTGGCAATGCCGCGGCCTGCCTGGTGATGTCTCATGTCCTGCGGAAACTTCCCGGCGCCGGAAAGGCCGAAGCCCGGATTGCCACAAGCTGGCTCACGCGCGCTTTCTTCAAGGTGCTTTCCCGGCGCGCCGCCGGTACCGAAGGAGCCGAGTGATGAAGGTGCAGATCATGTCCGACCTTCACATCGACTATCCCGGCGCACGTGGCATCCCACCGCTTGCACAGGGCGCGTCTCTTGTCGTCGTCGCCGGCGACACCTGCCAAGGACTGGTGCGGGCTATCGATGTGGTGCGCAGCGCCTTCCCGGACGTCGAAGTGGTGATGGTGGCGGGCAATCACGAATACTACGGCTATTGTCTGCCGGAAGAGCTCGAAGCCGGACGCGTCCGGGCCGGGGAACTCGGCGTACACCTGCTCGAAAACGGCACCGTGGTAGTCGGCAGTTTGCGCGTGATCGGGGCCACGACCTGGACCGACTACGAGCTGTTCGGTGCGCCACTGCGCGCCCCGGCGATGCGTGCGGCGGCCGACGTCATGCGGGATCACAAACGCATCAAGTGGCGCAAGCAGCCGTGGCAGCGTTTCCGCCCCGAAGAAGCGCGGGCGCTCCATATGCAGTCTCGCACCTACATCGAGAACGAACTCGCGAAGCTGCATGACGGGCCGTCGATGGTTGTGACTCACCACGCTGCCACCATGGAAGCCGTCGCTCCGAAGTTTCAGCGCAGCCTGATTTCGGCGGCGTACGCCTCCGAACTCTTGCCAATCCTCGACCGTCATCAGCCGCGCTGGTGGGTGTCGGGGCACACCCACACATCCATGATTTTCCGCCATGGACGGGTGCTGATGATCTCTAATCCCTGCGGTTACGCCGACGAGAACCCTTATTTCGACCCGCTCTTCACCATCGAGGTGGACCATGACTGACCAGCGCAACGCCATCATCAGGATTTCCCTCGGTAAGGTGCATCCTCCTTAGCCGGTCACGATCACACGCCGACGAGAATTCTCTCTTCGAAAACCCCTTCGTCACGGAGACCACCATGACTGATTTGCGCACCGTCGTCGCCAGGATTGCCTTCGGGAAGGTGCATCCACCGTAGCCGGCCACCATCACGATCACACGCCGAAGGGCACCCTCCTTTCGAGCAACTCTTCACCACGGAGACTACCATGACTGACTCGCGCAGCACCATCGCCAGGATTGCCTTCGGAAAGGTGCATCCGCCGTAGCCGCAGCTTTCCGCCACTAACGCCGACCCACCCGACGAGAACGGAAGATCATAAAATGACCAAACATGTTTCAGTGCCGACCGTAGTGGCACATCCTGCATCCGAAGCAAACAGCGATGCGTCCAAGGTCGCCGGCGGTCAGAGCGCCCCCCCTGGGCGCGCCGACGCCGCGTCCGGTCCGATGGGGCAGATCGAAGCGGAAACCTATAAGAAGGAGTGGCGCGCCGCCTACCGCTACCGCGCTCACCTTGAGAAGGCCGCCGCCGAGCGCGAGTACGATCTCATGATCAAGCAGCTTGAGCTGGATGCGATCGTCGCCGCCAAGAAGGCCACGCCTGGCAGCGGCGAGCGCCGCGACGGCAAACAACAAGGGCTTGCCAAGCTGCGCGAGACATCCCGGGCCGACGAGGACGACGAGGACGAAGAGTGTCCCGTCCGCGCTACCAAGAAGGCGGCGACGCCCCCGCCGGTAGCGGCCGGGCACGTCGCCGCGCGCCTGATGTTCGCACGGATGTTCGATGCCCGACCGGAGGTCCTAGAGGCGATAAAGACCTCCGCTCCCGTGGTCGTCATCGACGTGCCGGACGGCAGTATGATGGATCGCGTCGCCACAGCATGGAAGGACGTGCTGTTCACCGACACCACGCGTCTCTTGAAAGCCAGCGGAAGCGTCCACGACCGCGACCGCGAGCACTATGATGCGGTCTATTTCGTGGTGAAGGAGCAGCCGAAAGCCAAGGACAAGCCGGCTACTCAGACGGAGGCGCTCGGCGTGCTGTCGCTCGCATTACCCTTGGTCGCAATCTCGCCCCTCGGGACCACACATCTCGCAGAAGTGCTTCTTAAGTCCTGCACTGCGCGGATGGAGTTGCCACGTATCGACGCGGTGACCATCATGCGCGTGATTCGGATCGTCACCGGAAAGCGCTGCCGCGAGCTGCTGGACACTGACGCCGCCGCCAAGATCGGCCTCGACGACCTGATCATCGCAGTTCGGTTCAACCGCACGCCGTCCGCTTGCATGGCGGAACTGCGCCGCCTCGTCGCCGGAAAGGAGGCCACAAAAAAGTCCCGAGACCTCACGCTCGAGCAGTTGCACGGGATGGCGGAAGCTGTCGCTTGGGCCAAGTCCACCATTGCGGACGTCGCCGCATGGAAGGCCGGTAAGATCAAATGGGACGCCGTGGACAGCGGGGTGGCCCTGACCGGCCCGCCCGGTACCGGCAAATCCACTTTCGCCAAGGTATTTGCCGCTCAAGCGGGAGACTTGCCACTAATTTCCGGCACGCTCGCCAAGTGGCAGTCTTCGGGCGAAGCGCATCTAGGCCACTTGCTTCGGGCGATGCGCCAGGATTTCGACGCCGCCCGGGCGCAGGCGCCCAGCGTGCTGTTTATCGACGAGATCAACTCATTCCCCGACCGGGCCGGTGTGCAGCACGCGCATCGCGACTATGTCGTGGAAGTCGTGAACGCGCTGCTGGAACAGATCGACGGCATTGCCGGCCGCGAGGGCGTGATCGTCATCGGCGCGAGCAACGACCTGCGTCGCTGCGATCCGGCGCTGCTGCGGGCCGGACGGCTGAACCGCATCGTCAAGATCGGCCTGCCGGATCCCGGCGAGCTGGAAAAAATGCTGCGTGTACGCCTCGGCGGCGATCTTCGCGACGAGACCCTTCGTGACATAAGTGAGCTCGCCATCGGCATGACCGGCGCCGACATCGAGAAGATAGTCAAGGACGCTAAGCGGGTCGCACGGCATGCGAACCGAAAGGTGACGATCGCCGATCTTCGCAACGCACTCGTCGAAGAAGACGATCGCCCGATAGCACTCAAGTTTCGGTCTTGCGTGCACGAGGCGGCGCACATCGTCGTGGACGTCATCCACAACGGTCCAGAGGACGCATTCGCAACCGTTGCCGTGGTCGGCGGACATGCCGGCACATCGGTTCGCACAAAGCTCGCGCCCCGCGCTGGAACTTATGACGAATACCGCAAGATGCTCGAAATCATCTTGGCCGGTCGCGTCGGCGAGGAGACCATCCTGGGCTCAGCCGGTCACGGGGCGGGCGGTGAATCCGGCTCCGACCTGGAGCGGGCCACGACCTTGGCGGCGGCAATGGCGGGCAGCGTCGGCCTTGCGGGTCCCATGCCCCTCGTCTATCTCGGAGCGGCAAAGGATGCCCGCGAGTTCCTCTCGGACGACGCCATCCGCGACGCCGTCAATACCGAGCTTGAGAAGGCCGCCGCCTCCTGCCGCGAGCTCCTTGAGCACAACCGTGGTGCCGTCGAGCAGGTCGCACGCCGCCTCTCGCAGTCGAGCCGGATCGATGGCTCCGAAGTCGCGCGCATCCTGAACGAGCCGGCATCCGAGCGAGCATGGAAGGCCGCCGGCGCCGAAATCGCCAATACCGAGGCCAGCTTCACTCCGGAGTCGATGTCTGTCACCGCCCCGACGCGCTCCCAGCCGGGAAACTCGCGATGACCAATCTCGACGATCCCGTCACGATCGAAGACAAAGAACTGGAGCGTATGGTCGCACGGCTGGAGGCGAACGGCGGATATCGAATCCTTCGGCGGCTGGCGCCGCGCGAGAACTACCACGCTCCCGACGGCACCCCGACCCGGCGCGGCGTCTTCCTGGATGTCGAGACGACCGGCCTGGATCCTGCGGCGGACGAAATCGTGGAGCTCGCGATGGTGCCGTTCGACTTCGCCTGCGACGGCAGGATCTTCGCCGTCCACGAACCCTTCAGTCGGTTTCGCGATCCGGGTCGCCCGATTCCCGCGGCCGTCACGGCGCTGACCGGCATCACCGACGCGATGGTGGCCGGCGCGTCGATCGACGCTGCCGAGATCGAGGCCTTTCTCGGACCCGCCGCGCTGGTGATCGCCCACAACGCCGGCTTCGACCGCCGTTTCATGGAGAGGCTGTGCGGTGCGTTCGCGACGCTGCCGTGGGCGTGCTCATGGACCGAGGTGCGATGGGCCGACGAGGGTTTCGATGGCGCAAAACTGGGCCAACTGGCGGCCGCGCACGGCTTCTTCCACGATGGTCATCGCGCAGTGCACGATTGCCATGCCGGCATTGAGATCCTCGCCCGTACTTTGCCCCGTAGCGGCCGAACGGCCATGGGCGTCCTCCTGGAATCGGCCCGCCAGCCGCGGTGGCGCATCTGGGCGGCGCGGGCGCCTTTCGAGCGCAAGGATTTCCTGAAGCGCCGCGGTTACCGCTGGTGCGACGGGAGTGACGGTCGGCCGCGCGCCTGGAACGTGGAGGTTGCCGACCATGCCCTCGAATCCGAATTGGCATTCCTGCGCCGTGAGATCTACCGCCGCGACGACGTCGACATCGACGCGCGGCGCGTCAGTGCATTCGAGCGCTATTCCGGTCGCGCCTGACAATCACGAAGTGGAGAATGGCGATGCCGAGAACCGCAGCGACCGCCCGGGTCACGACCCGGCCAGATCCCTCGCAGTGGCGGGACGACGAGCTCATGACGCTGCGCGAAGCGGCCGCTTTGTTCTGGCCGGCAGGGCCGCTGAGCACGGCTTCGCTCCGGACGGCGCACCGGAACGGCCAGCTCGCGGTTGCCGTCATCGCACGCAAATTCCTCACCACCAAGGCTGCGGTCGAGACTATGGCGCGGGAAAATCTTCACGTCGTGGTATCGCGTCCGACCGTCCGGGAACGCCGCCCGGAGATCACCCGAGTGCCGGCGCCGGAGGACGCCTTGCGCCGGAAGATCATCGAATGCATTGCCGTCCGCCCCTCCCGCTCATGACCTCGGCCTTTGGGACCCGCCCGAGCTGGTCGAGGACCACACCCGCACCCGTCTGGTCGGAGGATTGAACGCAGAAGCCGCGGACCAACTGGTCGAAATCGTTCACAGCTATCTGAGGTAGCTCCAGGACCGTTGGTCACGAGATCGGCGGGTCCGGTCGTGACCGTCGGGGCCGTGTCTTGAATGTCGGCTGTCCGCTTCCGCACGCTCTCTCCGCAGCGGCCCGCGCCCGACGCCGGAGGCAAGGCGCTTGGCAGGTTCCGCCCCAGCCGCCGGCTCCGTGGCTGAAGGGGGTCGCGTTCCCACGTGACCGGGGCGTGCCTGCCCGAGCCCGGCCGGCGACCACGCTCGAAACTGGTGCCTACTCGACGCCGCGGCGACCGCCTCGGAACTCCTTTGCGCGGGGTGGCCGGGCGGCCGGCGGCCCTGCCCGGCGCCGCAGGCGAAGGCGCGGCGGGGACGATGCCGGCACAATAGGGGGCATCTTATCGCCTCCATTCCCGGTGCCGTCGATGTCCAGGGGATAACATATTGTTCCTTAAGAAATTGATTTTACTGGTTCTTTTTAATTTCCTACCCAAGGGGGCGGCAGGTGCCTCAAAACTCATCGCTACCAAATTTGGTTTCTATTCGTCAGAATCGGGGTGTTTTGGGCCCCCCAAGGCGTCTTTCGGAGGGTTTCGAAGGGGTTCGTTCGGTTAGTTTCCGGTGCCATTTTCCGATCCACGCCTGAAAAAACGGAGGTAACATTGTGCTTCCTGAAAATTCCGATCGGGCCATACTAGCCGTCCTTGGATGATCGCCGTCGCGCCCGGCGACGGCCGCCGGCACGTTCGGACGCGCCTGACGCCCGCAACGGGTCCAAGGCTGGCTATGATGTTTTTTCGGGAGGCCGGGGGCACCGGTGGGGCGGGGCTAACGCTGTCGCCGGCCCGATCGGGGACTTCCCGGGACGTTGGCTAACGGGATTTTTAAAAGCGCGACCGGCACCACAACTGGGTACGAAGGGGACCGGCGGCCCGGGTCGCGCTGCACGGCCCTAGGAGTTCGCCGCGGCCGCCATTCCGGACCGGCGCAGTTCTGCGCGGAACAACGCCATCTGCCGTTCGGATCCGGGAAAGTCATGGATCAGCCGCATGCGGAAATAGAACGGTCGGGTTGGTTCGTCGGGCGAAAGCGCGAGCTCGGCCTTGACGGTGGACCACATCGCGGCCGGGACGTGGGCCTGCAGGTTGGTCCGCAGCGCCTGCTCGAGCGAGAGGCCGGCCTTCAGGGCGGCGGTCAGGTATTCGATCTGGTACGTCGGCACGTCGAACAGCTTCGCTCCGTCGAGATGCCGGATCTTCTTCGCGTCGATCATGGCCCGGACCTCCCCGAAGTGCGCGAGCAGCAGTTGCTTGCTCAGGGCTTCCGCGGCCGCCGGGTCCTCCGGGCGCGCGGTGTTGGACAGCCTTTCCACCAGCATCCCCTCCTGCGGCGACATCGTTTCGCCGCGGCGCAGGACGCGCAGGAATTTACCGAACGGATCACGGTGGCCGGGAAATCCCTGCCTGACCATGCGGAAGTAGAAGCGCCGGTCGGTCTCTCCGCCCGAACGCTTGGACTCTTCCGAGCGCACACGTTCCCACCAGCTCTCGGGAACGAACGCGTGGGTCCTCTCGAACAGGACCTCGGCCGGCGACATCCCGGCTTTCAAGGCGGCGCGCAGGAAACGGATCCCGGTGTGGGGAGCGCGGAACAGCCTGGCCGCGACGCCGACCGTCAGGAGCCTCCGCGCGATCAATGCGTCGATCGCCGGGAAGTGCTGCTTGAGCAGTTTCTGGCTGAGCCCCCTCGCCTCCGGCCTTTTCCTGGGCCAATGCTCCGCGCGGAGCGCCTTCAGCAGTTCGCGTTCCTCCGCGGTGGTGCTGGCCTTCTCGGCCTTCGGACGGAACGCCCGGGCGACGACTTTGGGTTTGGTTGAGCCGGAACGGTAGTGCACTTCGTGGAATTTCCGTGCCGAACGGTCTTGGATTCCGAAGAGTCGTCCAACATGTTCGCCGACCAGGACGCGCGACTGCAGCAGCTTATCGATCGCCGCCCCATGTTCGCGGCGAAGGTCTGCCCTCAATTCGGCCCGGCCGGGCTTGTCCTTCGGCCACTTGGTCCGCAGCAGTAGGGCGACGATGGGGTGCTCGACCGGCATGGGCTTCCGCTTCGGAAGAGGAACCGCGATGCCGGGCGGCTGCTTGCTGAGGAATTTCTGTGCGGGCACCGCGCCTCGGATTTCGCGGTCGAGATCCCGGAAGGGGTTCGTATCCCGGACCACCTGCGTCAGCTTGGCCAGGCTCACGTCGGGCATGTCGTTGTGGCTGCCGAGCTTCCTGGTGAACCCGCGGAAGCGGCGCTCGACCGTGCTGTCGCTTCCTGCGCGGATGTGTCGCGCGCAGAAGCGCAGCAGGGCGCGGTGGAAGAAGCCGCGGCCCTCCTTAAGGCGCGCGAAGCAATCGGTGATATCTCGGTTTAGGAGAACCTTGCCGTCTTCGGTCACGAACAGGAATTCGCTGTCCCACCTCGGCACGCCGCTCTGGCAGCGCGCGCGCGCGCGCTCGGTGATGAACCGCTCGACGACGAAGATTGTTTGCGGGGTGAGGGGGATGGCCAGCGTCTTGCCCCAGCGCTTGACGAGAACGACATCGAGCCCTCCCGGACGCCAGTGGGCGAGCTTGATCCCGCACTGGCAACCCGCGCCGATGTGGCAGCACGCCATCAAGGCGACGACCGCACAGTGCCTATAGGCCATCAAGGCCGATCGGACGTGCGGCTCCCAGAATTCCGGCCTGAGCATCGCGAGCACGTCGGAATGCGTCAGGAGGCGGACGGTATCGTCGCCGGCGGGCTTGCTCACTGGCCGCCGTCCTTGGCGGCCTTCGCCGCCCGTCGGGCCGCGAGACGTGCGGCCCGCGCCTTCCAGGCATCGTTGCTTTCCGGGGACGTCTTCCGCAGGTCATCGAGATCGAGCTTGAGGGTGCGCTGGGAGGAGGTCCTCGCCTTGATCCACAGGAACTGCAGATGGCGGTACTCGTCCTGCAGCGTCTGTTCCTTGGTGTTGTGGGCCACGGCAAGCGACGTGAGATCGAGGCCGGCATGGGACAGCAGGACCGTCCCGGTGTGTTTCAGCACATGCTTGTTGACCCATTCCATCCCGGCCTTGCGGCACACGCGGTTGAATCGTCCCGTCATGCTGTGGATGGCTTCGCCGGCCGCGTCGTGGATCACGTAAGGGGTCTGGAGGACGAGATCCTCTTGCTCCCATTCGACGGCCTTCTTTCTGAGCGTTCCCAACATGTGCGACGGCTCCCTGCGCTTGTTGGTCTCGTCGGCCCCGGGAGCCGACCGGTAGATGATGCCCTTCTTGGCGTCGATGGACCCGGCTTCGAGGCCGACGCCCCACTCCAGCGGCAGGATCGTCTGGTCCCGCGTTCCGGAGTAGAAGTAGATCAGGAGATACCGCTCGACGATTGCGAGGTCGGCCTCGAACACCAGGTCCGGCTTCCAGCAGTTCTGGGCGGAGTCCCATTCCCATCCCTGCGTCGCCTTCAGCAGGCGGTCGAACTGGTCCCAGGTCAGGAAGATCTCGGAGCGCTGCTTTTTCACCTTCGGGATAAGGAAGTGGCGGCGCTCGTCCGGTTGCCTCGAGAGGCTTTCGTAGAAAAAGTCGATCGCCTTGCGCAGCATCTTGAGATGCTTGATAGCGCTGTTGGTCATCGTCCGCCGCTTTTCCGGATCCTCCGCGTCCGCGATGTGGTGGTCGATGTAGGCCAGCCCGGATTCGTATTCGATGTCGCCCAGACGGCTCCCGACGAAGAAGGACTCGAGACTGTCGCGGTCGGCGCGGCGCCGCTGGGTGTCGATCTTCGACGACGTGCCTTCGTGCCGGTCGATCCAGCGGTTGAGGATCGTCTTCACCGGGACGTCGACGTTGCTGTTCTCCTCCAGAAAGGTGTCGTTGGCTTTCCCCATATGGTCGTCCAGCGCGATCTTGCCGGCGACTTCGATGTCACGAAGCGCCATACCCGGTCGGATCACGATGCCCGTGGTGATGGGCGGGCGGTTCCCGTCCTTGATGACGAGGACGTGCGAATTCTTCTCCGTCAGGCCCGGCCGCGAGTACCTTGAACGGACGGCGAGGCGCGGCTCCTTCTGAGGCCTTCCGAGCTTGTCGGGGGCCTTCACCGCGCCCAGCACGTCGAAAAGGCCGGGACCCGTTTTGACGGCTTTGCCCTCCGATTGGAGAACCTTCATGATCTGCTGGGAAAGGGGTGATGCCTTTGCCATTCCTATTGACCTTTACCCTGGGTCACGGACGGGAACCTTCGCGGTCCGCAGCCGCGACCATCCGGGCCGGGTGCGCCTTCCAGGTCCGCGCGAGGCGGCGCGACAGCTCAGCCTTCCGCTCCTCCAGCCGCCGCCAGCGCGGGATATCCTCGCACCACTGCCCCTCCGGGGTGGGCCGGAGCAGACTTTCGGCCTCCGCGCAGCAGGCGAGGAAACGGTCGATGGCGAACTCCAGCGCGTCGGGTCCCGTTCGCGACGCGACGAATCCTTGGAGCGAGATGCCCGCCTTTTCCGCCCGGCGCGTCTGGAATCTCGTCTCCGCCGGCGACATGCAGGCGATCAGGTCGGCGGCGCGCAGCTCGGTCGAGAGGCCGCGGTAGAGCCGCGTGCGCTGGTTCGGCGGCCGCAGCATGAAATCGAAATCGGCGGACCGCGAAGGGTCGACCGCGAAAAGGATTTGCTTCTCGCCGTCGTTCTTCGGGGTCACGTCGACCAATTCGCCATCGGCGCGCCGCCAGACGACGTGGTATTCACCGGTCGCGTGCAGATCGCAGGCCCAGATCGTCCACCCGTGGACCGCCTCGCCGCCCTCCTCGGTAATGGCCCGGGCAACGTTGCGGTAGCACTGCGGGCAAGAGCACCACAGCGTCAGCATTGTCGGTGGGAAGGTGATTGCGCCTTTCGCTCCGACGAGGAGGTGGACCGTTCCGCAGCGCCGCACATCTGGGCGTGGAGCCGAGGGCGTATCAGCTCGTGCCGCTGATGATGGCGCTAAAGCTGACAACGGTGCGGTTACTGATTGCCGACGACGTTGGCATCGGAAAGACGATCGAAGCCGGCATTATCATCCGGGAGATGCTCGACCGCGGAATTGTCGATCGCTTTTCGGTACTTTGCCCGCCTCATCTTGTGGATCAGTGGGTCACAGAACTCGCAGAGAAGTTCGACGTCGAAGCTGTTGCCGTCACATCTTCCAAAGCGCGTGGTCTCGAACGAGGGCTGCCTGCCGCGCAAAGCCTGTTCGAAGCATATCCTTACACTGTCGTCAGCCTCGACTACATCAAGGCCGACAGCCGCCGCGCCGAGTTCACCCGCGCCTGCCCAGCCTTGGTTATCGTCGACGAAGCACATGCTTGCGTCGGTGGAGAGAAAGGCAAGCACCAAAGGTATGAACTGCTTCAGAGACTGGCCGAGGATGACCAACGGCACTTGCTTCTGCTTACGGCCACACCGCATAGCGGCGACGAGGCGGCCTTCGACCGGCTGCTCGGATTGATCCATCCCGACTTTGCCGCAGGCCCCACTGGAGCGGACGAAAACAGCCGTACCCGGTACGCCCGGCGTTTGGCGCAGCACTTCGTGCAGCGCCGGCGCGCCGACATCACCGAGGGCGGATGGGACGAACGGCGCACCTTTCCAAAGCACAATGTGGACGACGAAGGCTTTAACTTGGTGGGGGATTTCCTCCAGTTTCAGGAGGACGTCCTAGACTACTGTATGGCCGTTAAGGTCGGTCGAGCCGTTTTCCGGCTCGGCCGTTTCGAATTTACCCGCCCAGGACGACGCCCGCCCGCGGAGTGTACCGGGGGTACAGGTCTGGTAGCGCATTCCGAACACCGCTAGGTCGGCGGTGGGGTCCGGCACGGCAGAAATAAGCAAGCCCTTCATCGTGTCGCCAAGGCCTGCGAACCGGCCTTCGAGGGCGTAGTGGGTTTCGGTGCTGCCGCGCCGCAAATCGTCATCCTCAGGGTAACGGTCCCGGCGGCCACTGAGCGGCAGGATCAGGAGCCGGAGCGCGTCAACGATGTTTGATTTGCCGCCGTTGTTCTCGCCCACAAGGACGGTCAGCTCGCGGTGAAAGCGCACCGTGACATCGGCGCACGACCGAAACCGTTGCAGGCGAAGGCAATCAATGTGCATGGCCGCCTCATGTCGCGACGCTTGCCATTCCCGTGCCGGCGGTGAGCGGCGGCATGCGGTAATGGATGAATAATAAAGGAGGTAGATGGATTGGGCGGGTAATAATAGGCAAAGCCCAGCCGATTCGCAGTCCGAATATGCGATGGTACCGGGTCGTTCTTGCTCTGCGGGCCAGGTTCAAGGGCCTTGCGGTTATCGCCACGGTGCACCCCAATTATCGGTTGCCTTGGCGCATGCTCCACCGCCGTGTCCACCCCAAGGGACTGTGATGACGATCGTACCCCTTACCCAGCGCGAATTTGAGCTTTACGCCCTGTCGCTTCCGCTGGGGCCAAATTTCGGCCCGCTTGTCGTCCAGTCGGCATGGAAGGTCGAAGGCGCGAACAGCATCGGGGTCGTGTTTCAGGATGAGCAAGGCGAGTTCGAGACGCTCGTCATGCGGCGCCAAGTGGATCACCGCTTTGTTGTGACGCAGCGCGGCAAAGCGCATGTCGACGCGGATCAAGCGACCCATGACGTGATCGAGGCCATGCGCCCGGACGCGCCGCCTGAGAAGTTGCCGCCGGGGCAGAAGAAACGCGCGGCCCTCGTCCCGCAGACCGTAGATGGCCTTGGCGATACTTTTAAACTTCTTGTCACGACGATGGAGCATTACCCGGCGCTCATGGCGATCGGCGAGACGTATCTCGCGATGCCGCGCCCCGACGATAATTTCGTGTCGGACTTCCGCACAAGCAATTTCGACTCGCGGCTGTGGGAGCTTTACTTGCTTGCGACGTTTCGCGAACAGGGCGTCCTGATCACGCAGGATCAGCCTTCACCCGATTTCCTCATCGAACGCGCAGGACTTGAATGCTACGTCGAAGCGGTGACAGCCAATCCGATTGAACCGCGCACACCTGGATTTTTGCCGCCAGCCGACGCCCCCGACAATCATGCCGACCGCTTGTTGGGCCCCCCGGCAGTTCGCTTTGCCAAAACGCTGCGCAGCAAGCTTCAGCGGGAATATGAGCGCCTTCCCCATGTGCAGGGAAAGCCGTTTGCGCTCGCCATCGCGGATTTCCACGCACCCAGCTCGATGACCTGGAGCCGCGAGGCGCTGCCGTCGTATTTGTATGGAGTTCATCCGCAGGTCGCCGAGGGGCCCGACGGCGCACACGCGATTGGACCTGCTGTCTCCGTGTTGCGTGGAAAAGATTCGATTCCCGCAGGTCTCTTTCGTGATCCCGCCATGGCACATTTGTCAGCCGTGATCTTTAGCAACGCGGCGACAATCTCGAAATTCAACCGCATGGGCTTCCTCGCGGGTTGGCGCCCGCCGGGCCTCAAGATGGTTCGATACGGACACCTCTTTGACCGGACACCGGGTGCACTTAAATCCCTTCCCTTCGAGCTGGACGTTTTAAGCAATGAATACGCGGCGATGTGGCCGGGCGGCGAGGCATGGTGCCAAGAGCTTGAAGTCTATCATAACCCCCTCGCCACGCATCCGATCCATTGCGACCTTCTGCCGGGAGCGACCCATTGGTTCGAAGAGAATGGCGAGATCCGTTGAGCCTTCCAGATTCGCGGAACGGCGAACAGAACTGGCCTAAGTACGCCCTATTGACGCACGCGATAGAACTGTCACTCAAGGCTTTTACGCACCACAATCTTTACAGATGATATCCAATATCCTCATAAGACGAGGGCGGTGACCCCGCCGCGCGCGAGACGAGTTCTTACTCGCGGCCACGGCGCAGAACCTGAGGAAGCTCGCAAAGCTTCGAGCGATGCCAGCCGCATGTCCCGTGCCGGTATGACGGCTCCGAAGAAATCGGCGCCGATGCCCGGCCCGATTCTGAGGCAACACCCCAAAAAATAGAATATCGCCTCGAAAACGGAGCCCCCCGAAACAAAGCGACGACTAAATCAACAGAATCCGCCAAATGCCGCCATTCCCACAGGTTCGATTTTCGGCGGGTTTGAGACATGCCGACCAGACGGGACGATGCCCGATCCCGGGTAAGATCGGAATTCTCCGGTCCTCCATCAAAATGAAGCGTTTGACCCGGAGCGCAGGTCGATGCCCTCCCTTTCAGGGCAAGTCTCTTATGCTCGGGCTCAATTCGACACTCACGACAAGCGTTACATTCGCTCACTGCACGAAAATCTGTCTGCTTGAGATGATGCCTTTGTAGAGGTCCGCCTCCCGGGCGATGCGCTCGGCCATTTTAGCGGGGCTACCGCCGACGGGTCTGATGCCGAGATGCGCCAGCAAGTCCGTCATCTTGTCCGACTGCAGCACGACGTTCGCCTCCTCGTTCAGAAGCTCGACGATCGGAGCGGGAGTTCCTGCGGCTGCTGCAAGCCCGGTCCACGATGTCAGGTTCAGGCCTGGATACCCAAGCTCCGAGGTTGTCGGTACCTCCGGCAGCAGGGAGGAGCGGGTGTTTCCGGTCGCGAGCAGCGGGAAGGCGCGTTTGGACTGCACTTGCGGCGCGGCCGTCGAGATCACTTCGAAGAAAATATCCACTTGCCCCGACAGGATATCGTTCATCGCCGGTCCGCCGCCGCGGTAGGGGACGTGCGTCAGTTGCAAGCCGACGAGCGCTTCAAAGACCTCTGCGAAGACGTGCGGGAAGCTACCGACGCCGGCGGAAGCCACGGTAACGCGGCCTGGCTCCTTTTTCGCCGCCCGGACCAGGTCCTCGAGACTCCGAAAGCCGCTTTTCTCGCTCGCGACCAGGACCGTCGGCGCCTCGGTCAATGCGACGATCGGCGCCAGGCTCGTAATCGGATCGTAAGGCTGCGGTCGGTACACATATGGCGCTATTGTAAAGGTGCTCGTCGTGCCGAGCAGCAGGGTGTAGCCATCGGGCGCCGACCGGGCACGCTGACTTCGAGATATGCCCGCCACAAGCGCGAGGCTGTCAGTCTCTTCCCACTGTTTGTCGCAATCCTCCCGCCAACGGCAGAGCCCACACATCCTAACGGGCTCTGGAGATGTGGCAGCTGGACGGACTACGAAATCTCCAAGTCGAGCGCGCGCGTGACGGGCATAAGCTGCATATTCGGGAAGCCGAAACGAGAAGCGTGTCCCATCACCCAATTCGATGTGAGCTTGGTCGGGCTCACAGCCTTGAATTTCGGCTAGGAGGTCAGAGTAGAGAACAAGCTGCAGAATATGCTTCGGGTCTGGCTTACGTTTTAATTTTGTGTCGACAACTTCGTACGAAAAATCTCCCAATCTTGAGGGCTTTTCAGTTCTAATCAAGAAATCAGACCAGCCGCCCCATGGAGGAGAAAGGAACGCTCCCTGAAATAGGACCTCTGCTCCTTGGGCGAGAGCGTCACGCGTTGCTCGGGCAGCCGCGCTTAAATTTTCCTCGCGGCTAAATTCGATGACTGAACGATGTTCGGTTTTTAGCTTGGAAAGAAATCTTAATTCGTGGTCGTCACCCTGCTTCTGGAGGATCTTCGCATCTTCGGAGTCCTCCGCAGGAACGAGCGGTTCTCCCCTCGCGTACCGAAGATCCATCGCGGTCGCATGAGCGCAACCCATGAACCGCATCAGGTCCGATGCGGAAAGCAATATGTCTTGACCCTCAATTTTCACGTGCAACTCCCCCGTGTACGGTATAGTTATAAGGAGGTGGTGACAATATGTGTCACCCCCGGCCGGGGGGACCATGTCTTTCGAAAAAGCTCAGCAATTACTTGAGCTTGCTACTTTCGTAGCATCCCACCGCATGGGCGTCACTTTGAACGACGTCGGCGAGCGATTGGGCATTTCTAAGCGAACGGCGCAGCGGATCCTGCACACTCTGGAAGTGCAGTTTCCGGACACTCAGGCCAGTTTTGACGAGAACGGCCACAAGCGCTGGCGGCTCCAAACCGGAGCGCTACGTGATCTCCTGACGCTCACGCCTGACGAGCTGGCCGCACTCGACCTATCAATTGAAACTCTCGAAAGAAACTCCCTGGGTGTGGAAGCTGATCAGCTTCGCTGCCTTCGAGAAAAAATACTGGCACTTGTGCCACGCAATAAGGTCGCACGGTTAGAGACAGATCATGAGGCCTTGCTTGAAGCGCAAGGTCTCGCGGCCCGCCCGGGACCAACCGCGCGACTGGCGCCTGAAATATCTGCGAAAATATCGATGGCTCTGAAAGGTTCGGAGCGCCTGAAGATCGTCTACCACTCTCGGCGCAACTCCGAAGCAACTGTGCGCATAGTTGAACCTTATGGCGTATTGATAGGAATGCGACGGTATCTCGTTGCAAAATCATTGAGCGATCCGGACGGTCCCCTCCGCTATTTTGTGGCAGACAAGATCCAGAGCGCAGAACTCACCGGCGAGTTTTTCGAACGCGACCAGAATTTCGATATCGATCAGCATGCTCAAAAGGCCTTTGGCGCTTTTCAGAACGAGCAGGAGTTTGACGAAGTAGTCTGGAAATTCAGACCGTCAGCCGCAGCTCATGCCCGTGACTTTCTGTTTCACCCGGCACAGGTACTCGAGGATCAGCCCGACGGGTCGCTGGTAGTTCGTTTCAATGCGTCCGGACACCTCGAGATGTGCTGGCACCTCTATATGTGGGGCGATCAGGTTGAGGTTCTGGCACCCTTGGCACTGCGAAAAATGATCGAGCATCATCAACGAACAGATTTCCATGCTTTGCCCTAGGAGTATCGTCTTTGCGAAGAGAGAAGCATCTTAGCGATGACAGCTTTTGTCATTGGGCTGTGCTTTCAAACCGGCGCAGGGCCGGGCAATACGATCGATGAGGTCTTAGAGGTTGGAAATCTCATCCCTGAAGATTTTTTAAACTGATTTGGATTCATTTTGGAACGCTATGGCCCAGAATTGGACCTTGGAGGACTTTTCGAAAGTAGCGTGCGCCCCAAGCGCGGCCGAGGATTTTTGGGATCCGGCACTGCAAGCAATGGGCACCACAAGCCAGACCACTTCGGCTACAATGGACATTTCAGTCGCTCTACCCATCGCTATTGGTCCCGTTCGGCCAGAAAATAGCGCAAGAGGGAGTTGGGATTACGACGACTTCGATGGTGCTCAGCAACAATTCGTGGATATCAGCGACCCTTGGGAACATTTCCTAGTACCGGCCGCCACTTCTCCCGCGAATGCAGAAGCTATTTCGGATTTTTGGGAACCTAGCCCGATTCTTGCCAGAGCTGCGCTGCCTACCGTTATCGAGGATTGGTCCGAGAATATCTCGCTTCCGCGATACGATCCCGGCGCATCGGAAAGGCCATTTTCCGGCTTCTTTCAAGACACTCCGGAGAGCCTCGCAGAAAAGCGTGCTCGTTGGATACTCAGCATGCTCGGCATCACGAACCCGTCGCGCCACCGTTTCGTGTTCGACGCCTTTACAGATCTCTTTATCGAATACCCTCACCATTCGACGTTCAGGGCCATTTCCGATCTCGCTCTAGACGACGTGACCGCGGACGAACTCGTAAACGCTTTCACTCTCAAGCAAATATGGAGTGACTCGCCGCTATTTTCGTCGTTTCGCACCAAGCGCCGGGACGTCCTCATCGCGTCTAACAAAGCTTCCTTGCTCGGCTGGACGCTCGCCGTTCGCCTTGTCAGGCAAAGCCGAGGGGTTCCTCCGGAACAAATCATAGATCCGGATTGGTTTCACGATTGGCTGGTGGTCCCGTATGGGGATCCACTCTATTGGCGCTGCATCGACTACATCTGTGTGCGCATCGATTCCGTGGAAGCAGGTGCGCTCGAAACTCCCCCGACAACCCGCAGCTTCATTCTGCCGCTCAAAGACGTCGGGATTGACGGATTTTCGCCGTTCAACAACTTCTCGCGGACGTCATTGCTTATGAGAACCTATGCGGACTGTATGGAGCGCTCATTCGTTGACCAAACTACCCATGACAGCTCAAAAGAATGAGAGAAATGATGGACGACCTCATCCCAATCGAAAATGCCTGGGTTTGCCGGAGGGACCAACCCGATCAGATTGGGTTCGTCACCGCTGTCTCGAAACTCAACGGACAATCGGCTATCGAGGTTAACTTCGGGCCACGTGGAACATCTCGATTGTCGATCGGTGAGTGGGGCTGCGGCCTACGCCCCGGTTTTACTGTGCAAGATGTGCCGCTTTCCGGTGTTCGACAGACACTCGGCATCGGAACGGTCGTCGCGATCAGGGAAATCGCAACGCGGCATCAAGCGTTGGTGCAACTTCACGGATCAGGAGAAACAGTCTGGCTTCCATTCGAGCGTCTACGTCGCATCATGGACCCGGCGCTCAGATACAGACGCTCCGAGCCAGCGGAAGAAGACGCCGCCGAGCGCGTGGCATTAAATGTCCTCGGCCACGCCATCAAAAATTGGAACGAGGCAACTGGCGCGCTGGACAGGTTGGACGTGGATCCGCTGCCTCATCAGATCGCACTTGTGCATCGGATAATTAACTCGGGCCAGACCAATTGGCTAATTGGAGACGACGTCGGCCTGGGAAAGACGATCGAGGTCGGACTTCTGCTTGCCGGGCTAGAACGAAGGCAAAATATTCGACGGATTCTTCTCGTGGTGCCTTCCGGCCTTACTCGTCAGTGGAAAGATGAGATGTTGCTGAAATTCGATCGTCGGTTTCTAATCTACGGCGTCGATTTTCGAATATCGGACTACCGGGAATG
The DNA here is from genome assembly GCA_963753875.1 of uncultured Alphaproteobacteria bacterium. GTDB lineage: Bacteria > Pseudomonadota > Alphaproteobacteria > Rhizobiales > Xanthobacteraceae > Bradyrhizobium. The sequence goes on from CAVWDY010000018.1 coordinate 465,319, forward strand.
GGGGCTTTTTGAACGAGTAATCGTGTCACTCGACCTCGCCAAGCCACGCAATGCCGATGATGACGGTGCAGGCACCGAAACGTCGTTCGGAATGATTTTGGCAGCCGGCAATTGGGACATAGTTGTCTTCGACGAAGCCCATCGGCTCTCTCGGGATGGGAGGGGCAGGTCAACCTTACGCTTCAAGCTCGCGCAAGCTCTCCGCCAAAAGACTGACGCTTTGGTTCTTCTTAGCGGCACACCTCACCAAGGGGACACGGGAAAGTTTCGAAATCTCCTAACACTCGTTCGCCCAGACCTCCGTGCAGCCATTGATCAGATCGAATTCAACTCCGACGTCGTTAGAGAAATTGTACTGCGAAATCGCAAGATCGATGCGGTCGATCTCCATGGCAACTTTTTGTTCAAGGGCCTAATTGTTCGTCGAATTGAGGTTTCTCACGACCCAGACTTTGCCGTCTTGGAAGCTGAGCTCAAAACTTATCTTCGAAGAGGATATCAGGCGGGGGACAGCCTTGGAGGATCCGAGGGGCGCGCCGTTGGATTTGTCATGACGATCTACAGAAAACTGGCTTCTTCGTCAGTGGCTGCCTTGCATATTGCCCTTAAAAATCGATTGGACCGCATAAATCAAACCGTCGATGATGACTCTCAATTGGTTCAGCAATCAGACGATGATGAGAATTTTGACGGCGACGAAGATGATGTCGAGGCGCCAAAACGATCCAGCAGGCACCCCTTCTTCGAGGAAGAGGCCCAACTCCTTCAAGATCTGATTGCAAAAAGTGCGCTCTGCATGCGATCGGACCGAAAGGGCGCACAGCTAGTCGAACTCGTCAAGAAGCTGGTAGTTGAAGAAAAGCGAAAAGTCCTCATTTTTACGGAGTACCGCGCGACCCAAGCTTACCTCCTTTATGTGGTCAAGGCGCTCACCGGATCGCTGCCGGCGATGATACATGGTGGCCAAACAGCAGAAGAAAAGCGGGCGGCAGTTAGAGCCTTCGAGGATCAATCTTCGATCTTGATCTCCACCGAGGCCGGTGGTGAAGGGCTCAATCTTCATCGCGACTGCCATGTAATGATCAATTACGACTTGCCTTGGAATCCAACCAAGATCATCCAACGCATCGGCCGCCTTTACCGTTATGGGCAACTTCACAAGGTCGTCGTCTTCAACTTTCATGCGCGAGACACTATCGATAATGAGATTATTTCAATCCTAATGGACCGTGTAGCCACTATCGTTTCCGAAATGGCCGGCGTGGGACCGGAATTCAACGAGATGGGGACATACGCAGCGGACGTTATGGGAGAGATTTTGGAGCGAGTTGACATTACATCCTTGCTCGATGAAGCCCGAAAGGGCCAAGTCGACCGCACTCAGGAACGGATTGATGCGGCTATCGAAGAAGCGAAGAAGGCAAGGGCAATTCAAGACGAGGTCCTGAATGGCGTCGACACCCTGGATATCGCGAACATCATCGAGAATTCCTATACTACCGAGCAAGTCGCACAAATCATCAAGCGCGCACTCCCTTTTGTCAAAATCGAGCGGGATAGCGATCTCGATTCCGAGCGGTTTACTTTGCGCCTTCCCGCTGAGATGCGGGGCAAATTCGTCGAATTTGGAGGCCGTACGGTCATTCCAGTAACTACGCGGCGCCGAGACTGGCGGCCCGAAAGCGAAACCGTTTTGCTCGATTTCTCAACGACGTTCGTCCGTTTTCTGATCGAAACCATGACGTCGACCGAGTTCGGTGGGGCATACGGCGCCTTTGAAAACCGCGCGATTCCTGATTTCTTTTCTGTGTTCCTGGCCCGATACCAAAACGATCAAGGCCGCGCCCAGGGAGAGAAGCTAATCATCATCGACCGAGCGAGTGGCGGGGCGTTCCAGGAAAGCAACCGCGTTATTCATGCGCTGCTTGAAGGTCCTCAGGTCACTGGCCCTCCGCCCGCGAAAGATGCGTCGGTCAGAAAGTCGGAGCTGGATGCCGCCAGGGATCGGGCTGAAGTCATAATGGCCGAAGACCTGTCCCGGTTTCGCCACCCAAATGATTTGGTAATTATCGCGGCTGGCGAGATTTCTAAATCCTCGTAGTCTTATTTCGATACGATGAAGTTGAACGCAATTCGATAAAGCAAGCTCAACGCTCAAGTCATGACAAGTTCTGTCACCCCCTGACGTCATAGATGACGTCCGTGGAACCGCGCGGACTAATGCCGTTGGATTGGTACTTTCATAATTTCGATAATCGATGGGATCTGTAGGGAAATGAGCGATGTTGCTGACCCGAGAACTGTTGCTTGAACGCCTCAGCAGGCAGGTACAACAATCTGATCGGATCGATATAGCCGTAGCTTGGGCTAATGATTGCAGCGCGCTCGAGCAATTGTGCCAGTTCGCTGGTCCGGACAAGCGGCTCAGGACAATTGTCGGTATTTGGGGAAATGCCAGTCATCCAAATGCCCTGCGAACTATTCAGAAATGCGCGCATCTGCGAATCGTGACAAGCGCCGAGGGGCTGTTTCATCCGAAATTGTATCTATTCCATCTGCCGGATCGCTGCGTTGGATGGATCGGAAGTGCCAATTTAACGGGCCCCGGCTTCGAGCAAAATGAGGAACTTGTCTTAGAATTCTCAGACGATGGTGAAGTCGCTCAATGGTTCGAAGAACGATGGAATTCCTTGGGCGACGCTGACACCACCAGAAGTATCCTCGATAAATACGAACGTGACTGGAAACCCCCGTCAGCCCCACCGCGCAGCCCACAGCTCTCGGAGCGTATCCCAACTCTAAGCGAGATATACGACATGGCGGGCGGCTTGGCCGATTGGTCGTCCTTTGTAGCGGCGATCGTCGAGGCAGACGAATATTGGGGCTATTATTGGAAGCAGGAGCACCCGGTCACTGGGGAGATCGGAAGTTGGTCAAACACGATTGCGCTCGGAAATGCGGTCGTTCTTCGCGGCGAATGGAGTAATCTATCCCACCTCGATCGATACTTGATATTAGGTCGTGGGGATTACGGACTACTTGGCTCCATGCGTGGCGCCGGCGTTGCTAACAACGTGTTCAAAGAAGCTACCCGGAGCAATCTTTTAGTTCGCCGTAAGATACGGATGGCCTTGCAGCCTGTCATTGACGCAAAGGCGAGCGAGTTTGCAGGAGCTGCCTGCGCCTTCATCGGTGAACTGGAAGGTATCGATGGATTTGCCGGAGCGCTCGCAACGCGCTTCCTCGCACTTGCACGACCCGATCGCGCAATTTCCGTCAATAACGGATCGCGAAAGCGACTCTCTGAATTAACCGGATTGCCGGTCAGCAGTCTGTCAAAGGCGCCGCACGGTCGAGGGCGATCATATATGGATCTTTTGCATTGGTTTGAGGATCGAGATTGGTATTCGAGTCCAGATCCAAGGGACGCTGGCGAACGTCTTCTAGCGAGCAGGCGAGCGGCTACCTTCGATGCTTTCGTATACGAACCACAAGAATAAATCGAGAATACTATAGTGTCCGGCATAGGGCGGGCGGCCTGCCGACTGAAAGGCACTGAAGATGGTGAGGGTCCTCTACTGCTGGCGCTGCCAGATGCAAATCCCCATGCTCGAGAACCACGAGGCCGCCTATGTACTGGGGCGCGGGGATGACCGGGACGGCATTCTGAGGCGGTACTTCGAGCTGACCGGTTTTGAAGAGACCAATTCAAATGCCGTCTGGCACCATGTGGCAAGTCAGTACGGCGCCCCCTGCGGCTCCTGCGGCAAGCCGCTGCGCACACCACGGGCGCGAATGTGCGCGGCATGCGGGGCTCAGGTCAAATTTCAGCATTCGGGAGCAGCTCCCAGACCTTCGTGACTGTGCGTGCATTTGAACGCTGGCTCTCAAGCGGTAATCGGAAATATAGGATTCAACCAGCCTGAGGCGCCAAGACCCGATGACAGGATCGAAGTCCATGACGAAGATTCTCTACACAGAAGTTAAGCGCAAGCATCGCACGCTGACTCAAGGTCACTGGTTCTTTCATGAGGGGCGATGTGTCAAATCGCATCCAAGTGCGACCCCTTTTCGCGTCCAAAAATGACCCCCTCTGACGGAGCCAAGACCGGCGTCGCGGAGCCCCACATAGCGGAGCAGAGCCGGTCTTGGCGGGCCGCGAATGGCGTGCAGGAGGTTATGCGCGGTTCTTGAAGCGCCAGCTGTCGTTGCCAGTCTCGATGATGTCGCAGTGGTGGGTCAGTCGGTCGAGCATGGCGGTCGTCATTTTGGCGTCGCCGAACACTTGCGGCCAATCGGCGAAGGCGAGATTGGTGGTGATCAGCAGCGAGGTGTTTTCGTAGAGTTTGCTGATCAGGTGGAACAACAACTGGCCGCCAGGCTGGCTGAACGGCAGATAGCCGAGTTCGTCGATGACGATGAGATCGTAGCGCAACAGCTTCTCGGACAACCGGCCACTACGACCGGCGGCCTTCTCCTGCTCCAACTGATTGACGAGATCGACCAGATTGAAGAAGCGTCCTCTGGCGCGGGCGCGAATGACCGCCGAGGCAACGGCGATGCATAGATGGGTTTTGCCGGTGCCGGTGCCGCCGATGAAGATCGCGTTACGCTTGGCGTCGAGGAAGCCGCCGGAGGCGAGTTCACGCACCAGCCCTTCATCGACAGGCGTGTCCGCGAAGACGAACTTGTCGATATCCTTGAGGACCGGGAACTTGGCGCCGGCGATGCGGTAGCTGATCGAGCGGGCTTGCCGGTGGGTGCGTTCGGCACGGATCAGACTGGCGATCAGCGGGTAGAGTTCATCGCGCCGGGCAAGGCCCTTGCCGGCGATCTCGTCGAAGCTGGCGCGCATGCCGTAAAGCTTGAGTTCGCTCATGGCCTCCAAAATCTCATGGCGTTCCATCAGGCGATCTTCCTTATGCTGTCGTAGCGGCCACAATCGGCCGCGGGTTCGATCTTCAGGCGCAGCGCGTCGGGCGTTGTGATGCTGGGCGGCGGCGTGGGCTGCCGTCGGCGCGCCAGCACGGTCAGGATCACATCGCCACTGGCGAGGCCCGCTTCCAGCGCTTCGGCGCAGGCGCTTTCGACCGCTGCGAGCCCGTGATCGAGTACCGCGCCTAACACCTTGACGAACTGTCTGTCCCCGTCGGCGTGTTGCTTCAGTTTGGCGCGGACCTGGGTCAACGCAGGCGGCAGAGCCCAATCCTTGAACGGCGCGCCGTTGCGCAAGGCGCCGGGCTTCTTCATCAGTACCGGCAGATAATGCCAGGGATCGTAGATGATCTGGTCACGCCGGAAGTGGCGCGGATGGTCGGCGACCGTCTCGTCGCCCAGCAATACGACAATCCGTTCGGCATGGGAGCGCACCAGAACCATCCGGCCGGCAGCGCGCGCATCGACGCTGTAGCGATTGTGATCGGCCATGATCAGGCAAGTGGTGCTGGCCCTGACGGCCTTCTCGACGAACCCGTCGAAAGGGCCGCGAAGCTCCATCAGGCTCGCGCGTTCTTCCTGGAACACATCCCAGATCGGTCGATCCTTGAACTCCGGATGCTTGGTTCGTTTGGCGTAGGCGATGCACTGATCTTCCAGCCACGCATTCAGCTCGGCGAGACTCTTGACCCGAGGCTTCGGCCGGAACATCTGGTCACGCAGATTGCCAACCTGGTTTTCGACCTGACCTTTCTCCCATCCCGACGCAGGGGTACAAGCCACCGGCTCGATCAGATGGTGTGAGCACATCTGCAGAAAGCGGCGATTATACCGGCGAGCCTTGCCGACGAAGATCGCTTCAACCGCCGTCTTCATGTTGTCGTAGATGCCACGCCGGCAGACGCCGCCATAGAACCGGAACGCCTTGTCGTGGGCGTCGAACACCAGCTCTTGGGTCTCCCGGAAGTAGACGCGCACAAACGGCATGCGACTGTGCGACAGCTTCATGTGCGCCGCCTTGACCGTTAGCGGCAGGCCCGCAAGCGTGATCGTCTCGTGGCTCCAATCGAACTGGTAGGCCTCCCCAGGTGCGAAGCTCATCGGCACATAGGCGTGGACCGGAACCCGGGCGCGCTCGTCGCGCCAGGACTTGACGAAGCGATGCACGCTGTCGTGCGCGCCGTCATATCCGCGCCCACGTAATTCTTCGAACAGCCGCTGCGTCGAGCGGCGTTCCCGCTTCGGCAGATTAGCTTCCGTTCCAAGGATCTCCGTCAGAGCCTCGACCCAGTCGCCAAGCTTAGGCGTCGGCTGAACGCCCCGCGCGTATTTGAACTCGGTCTTGTGGCCCCGAATGACCTTGCGCACCGTCGCGCGCGATACCGAAAGTGTGCGCACGATCTCCTTGATGGAGCGGTCCTGCTCGAAATAGGCGCGCCGTATCTCGCCGATCTTGTCCACGCCAATCATCCCCATCAGCCCTTCCCAGCCGACTGAGGCCAAAAGGAAGGACGCTGACACACAACGTCAAAGGGGGTCTTTATTGGACGCGAAAATCGCCCCTCAGGGGGTCATTATTGCAAGCGAATTTACAGACAGGCTAAGACGATCCTTTGACGAGACGCGCAAATCTTGGAGGTGGGTGCTTGGATTGGTTTGAGAGACTGACGGGATTTCAAGAGACTGACTACGATGACACCCGCGCTAGGCTCGCGGTCGACGGGGGTCGATTGACGTCGCTGGTCAACGGCAAAAGCTACGCCGTCGGAGAGCTGGAACTAACGTCACTCAAAACCCTTCGCCAGCGAGCGAAATCCGTCGGAGGCCCGGCGGGGCGCCTCAAGGTATCAATGGTAACTGGGGACGTGCGGGAAATGCACGGCCAGCCTAAATACGCCGGCGCGCTATTTCAGGTCGCTTCCCAGTTTAATTTGCTTGAAATGACCGGTCCGAACGTAACGCCGGAGGACGGCGTCACAATTTACCAATACGATCGCACTCAAGGACCGGCTTGCGCGATAGCTGCCGGGGCTGCAACGATCTACCGCAACTATTTTGCCAGGGTTGGGGACGCGGAAGGACAAACAAAGAAACGTCAGCTCGATGGATTGGCGGATATTGGAGCGGCTTTGAGTGAGGCTCTAGGCTGGCCGATTGAGTCCTTTTGGGAGATGAAAAACGGCTATGCTCAATGCAGCAAAAGCGGCCTTGATACCATCGCAGAACATATTCGTTCGGCTCTACCTGACCACGTCGAAATGTTGCGTGGGAACCTGCGCATCGGGATCCACTCTGACGTGGTGGTTACCGATGCCGGGGACAAGCATCCCGCGGTGGTCGTCTCGCAAGCATTCTGCTCCGCTCTACCCGTGAGTTACAACAGGCATATACCTTCCGTTCACTGGAAGGCATTCGCTTCGCTAGTTCTGGAGGCGGCCTACGAGGCAACGATGTGGGCAGCGGTCCTGAATGCTCAGCGTGGTGGATCGAACATCGTTCTGCTCACGAGTTTGGGCGGAGGCGTGTTCGGCAACGAAGAAGCTTGGATCAATGGCGCGTTGCGGCGGGCCCTTAAAATGACGACTAGCTTCGGACTTGATGTGAGACTTGTTAGCTTTGGATCACCAACACGCGGGTTTGCAGAGATAGCGAAAGAATTTGATCCGTAGCGAGCTTTAACAAGGTACGCCGTCCCACTCTCGATGCCATATCAAGATAGGCAGGTTGAGCAGGTGCCTACAACCAGCAACCGCCTGGCGGTCGCTCGCAGTAGGATACTCCCGCTAATTGGAGCGATCTCACTATGACACCATCCGTCGGCATACTTGCATTCGGATCGCTGATCGATAACCCAGGAGCAGAGATCGAAGAGGCTGTAGTCGGACGCAAGCTGAATGTGCATACTCCATTCGGTGTCGAATTTGCCCGTAGCAGTACCACGCGCGGGGGTGCGCCCACATTGGTACCTCTCGAACAAGGCGGTGCTTCAGTACTTGCGCAAATTCTGCTGCTAAATGTTTCAGAGCAGGAAGCGAAGGATCGGCTCTGGCGTCGCGAAATCAATAGAGTTGGGCAAGGTGGACACTACACCTACCGTGCCAACCCAGGTCCGAACACGCTGATTATCGATCGTTATGCAAACTTCGAAGGAGTTGACGCAGTCCTTGCAGCACGATTTCCTGCAACCATCGCGCCACTTACGGCAGCATATCTTGCCGAGCTCGCCATTGAGAGTGCGCGCCTAGAACAAACAGGTCGCGATGGAATCACATACCTCATCAACGCCAAGCGAAATGGAATAAGGACACCTTTGTCAGATGCATACGAGCAAGAGATCCTACGTCGTGTGCAAGCCTCTGATCTGATCGATGCCATCAGCAGGATACAGACGGCGAACGGTGGATATTGGCATGCACCAGATTGAAATGCATGAGGCTTCAACAGAGTTCGCGCAGTGCTGGCATGCTGCGGGAAGTCACATCCAATCCCGCTTGCAAGACCCTTTGCGAAGCTGGCTCAAAACCAGCCTCACTCCGCCGTTTCTGGAGCACCTGTCTTTCCGACTAGGAAACCAGCTATTTTTCCTTCGAATTGAAGGCGTGGACGGAGAATTGGACGTCCCCGGAAGCCGGAAAGGGCTGCTCGCTATCGCCGAGGGCTGCAAGGGGTACCCTTGCCTTATGCCGATGCGACAACGGGCCGAACGATGGGAGCCAGAGGCGGCGGGGTGGGGATTGATCGACCTACGAACAGGCGCCGCCGTCGATCCGGTTAGCCTCATAACAGATGAGCAGATTGAGATGACGGACTGGGAATTGCAGGACTTTGCAGTTCAAGTCGTACGACATGAGCTGGAATCGATTGGCAATAAGCTAATGTCATCGCACGGCAACCCGGCGGTCAACCCGTCCATTTGGTTCACTGGCGCAAGCGGTCCGGAATGGGTAGTCGTTCGGGCTGCGAGATCGCCACTCACCCAAGCCGAGCCCCCAGCCAACTGGCAGGAAATTGCCGACGGCTGTGCGAGGATCAGCACAATTGGACATTTCGCCTCAGTGGCCGTCGCCAATGCGGAAGATCGTTTTGAGCGGAGCGCCGCAACTCTTGCTTCACCGCTATGGCGGGGTCATGGTTTGGCAGTCCACTTCCAAGGGCTCATTGCTGGCTCGGCGATCCTTCAACCATCTGGGCAGCAGCCCCGGCCGGAGCAGCAGCCTCAGAAGCCCTGGCTGGAGAACGCCCGACCCAAGCCGCCGGTGATGTCTCACGAGGACTGGGAGGACCAACTGGAGGAAGAGTGGGCTTGGAGGAAGCGGCGCGAACGGCAGAGAGGTGGGCCAGAGCCAACGACTCCATTGGACCTCACCACGCCTTCTGAAAGCAGGCAGCAGCCTCCCAAGCCCGCGCAATTTGAGCCCCCGCCACCACAGAAGCCCGACTGGATATTGGACGAGGATTGAACGCAGCAGAAGTGTGAATAAGCACCGAGGTTCGTCCGAGGTCACAGCAAACCAACTCGTTGATTTATTTTAGGAATTTTTCTCGTTTCATCAAAATGGTTCGCCGCGCCCAAAGTAGACATCGTGCCGAAGGCAACTTCGAGATTGGAAACTGGTGAGTATGTCCCCGACAAACTGTCCTTCCTTTACGAACTTGTGCGGCCGATTTATTTTGCGTCGCGCACCTCGCGCACAACCGAAAAAAGACAATAAATGCGCACAATGAAGCCACCGCGGGCTCGGCGCCTCAAGCCGCGCCTAGTGGATAAGTCAAATGTTCTCGGCGTACAATTGAAGGTCTGGGATCACTGCAAGCGAAAGCTGAGAATCGTTTCAGATTACATTCACACGCGTCGCATGATCGGGTGGGAAATAGCAGACGAGTTTCTGCTGTTGGGAACGGGGGATTCCAAATGGAATGGGGCCTGTTGGGACCTGAGCATCTAGCTGGGTCGCGGCGAACGCGCACGCTTGGACTTGGCGCTGCCGTGCGAAGATTCAATCAGTTGGCCGTTCCGGGTTTGGGTGGCGTCTGGTTCGCTAAACAGCTGGTCCTGGCAACACTTGGCGTAGCTGTCGCCGAGCGACTTCGGCAGAACAGCCGAAATGTCAAAACGCTGGAAGTGGCGAACGCCATCGAAGCGCTCGCGTGCTGGGGAGCGTTTCACAGCAACGGCTGGCAAAGAGACGGTCGATTGCGGGGCGTGCAGAAACTTGCAGGAAAGGCGGGTTTAACGTTTGCTAAGCTTCGGCAGCCACGATTTTATGTCACACAGCCCATGCGCATGGCGACAGTGGAAGCACTGGTCGATCTCGGCTTTGTGCATCCGGGCAGCACGCGCTTCAACAGCTTTCGATGCACCGAATCTGGCCGGGACCTAGTCGAAGCGGCAACTGGGGAGCACAGACCATACCACACGACGGTTGAAGATTACCTCGTCCGCCTGGCAGCCGAGTCCACGCCGATAACGGTTACACGCCCCCTCCAACTGGCCTTGTCACCTATTGTACCTTTAGCTCCCGTCGCATGTGATCTTATTCGAAGCAGGCTGTGCGAAGGAACGGGTAGGAATAAAGACGCGGCTCGTCGAAAAAACGGGCTTGCCTGGGTCTCATCCATTGATCCGGACAAGCCTGCCAATTGGAAGACCCAACCGCCGACCATCGATAAGGATCATTGGAATGACCTGCGCCTGGGCGCTCTCTTCTTTCAGACCCGCGATGCAGCTATCGATGTGCTCATCGAAATAGAAACAGCAGTCGCTCGGAAAGATGCTCAAACAATTGCGCCAGCTGCTGCTGCCGAGATTCCTGCAGTACAGAAGCAACTTCGCAAACTGTACGACGCAGCCCAGCGATTTCTGGATGAGAACGCCGATCCGACCGAAGGAAAGATCGCAGGTAATTTCTGCAAGGACTGCACCGTTGCCGACCCCGCAGAGATCATCCGCAATCTCGTTCGGCGAGACAGCCGGGTCCTTCAGCTCCGTGGCAGCCATATCGTTCCGGGCTCGGCATTTGTGGGCCGGCCACAGGCAGACGATGCCGACGAAGATGCCGTGGGCCCAGGCTCCGAGAATGTGGGCCGGATTCCCGTCCCCGAGGGCATCTCATCACGGGTGCAGAACCTCTACCTCCTCGAACTCGATCTCAACCACCGGCTCGGCACTTTCCTGAATCCGCTTCCTGACGAGGAAGCGGCATGAATTTCAAACCGTGCTCGCTTGCCCAACTGTTCGACCCTCCTGATGACTATCAAGGCGCCTTTGGCTGGATCTGCGGTTACTCCGCGGATGCGGGGTTCCTTGAAGATGCTGTCGAACGATTTTCCGGCCTCACCAAGGCTCAACGCGAGCACCAAGGCCGCATGATGCTCGCGGTGATGCTCGATCCAGGAAACCCGCAGATTCTGCCATCCGAAGTTCCCGCTGTCCTGCACCTCCCGATTAAGTCCTCTCCGCTGCCGTTTCTTCTCCTGCACACCAAAGTCGCCGTTCTCGGCTTCGAGGGTGCCGGCCGGTTTCTCCTTCGTGTCATCGTCACCACCGGCAACTGGACCCGGCAGACCCTCGAGGAAAGCCTGGATCTTGCCTGGTACATCGACATCGAGGACAAACCGTCGGAACCTTCCCGGCAGGAACGAACCGATCTTGCCACCGTCTGGTCTTTCCTCGCTTGGGTTCGCTCACACTTCGACACCCGTCCTCTAGACCTCGCAGTCGACTCGAGCAACGAATCCGCAGGGGCAGTCGAGAAGATTGCCGCATGGGCAACTCAGCTAGGCACGCGCCACCGGGGATACCGCTCGCGATTTTTCGACAATCGCAATACATCGCTCCTGCGGCAGATGCCTGATCTCATCAAACACCACGCGGGTCCGACGGCCCGGAACTATCTGGCGTTGGGCTCCGGGTACTACGAGAGCGCTCAATCAGGCGCGCCCGACGTTCCAGACAGTATCGTCACTGATCTTAAGCAACACGATCTGCTTACCACGAGCTCTGACCGAAACCTGTTCGTCAATCCACGGGCCTGCCAAGCTATCGCGACGGGGCGTGCTGCGCTTGAAGACAAAGGCTGGAATATCCGGCCAGCGCGCGCCCCCGAATATTTTGGCGGTGCGCCACGGGCCCTCCATGCAAAGTTTGTGTTCAGCTGCACCTCACGTGGCGGCTCGAACAATTGCTCAAGTCCGTGGATCTATCTTGGCTCGGGCAATCTCACCAACCCGGGTTTCAAGCAGAAGGCAGGCGCCAACGGAAACTTGGAGGCTGGCGTCATCCTCGCTCCCGCGAATTTGAGGTGGGAGGAGGACCGCGATAGCGAACCTGTGAGCATCGTCACCAATTTGCTGCCCATCCATTGGGATGACGAGAGCTTCCCTCTTCCGCCTTTGCAGCCCGGTGACGACATGCCGGAGCGCGATGTCGCCTTCGCGGCGGCGCCGGTTGCCCTGTTTCTGTGGCGAGAAACTCCCGATGGATCAATCCTCGTCCCGCAAGGCGAGCCGACTAGCCCCTTCGAGATACTCGATCCTCACGGCCGTCCATGTCACCGCCTTGCGGATGGCAGCCTAGCCTGGAATTCGGCACGCCCTCGCCAGGTAACCATTACGTGGTCGGCGGAGGACGGCGAGCGTCGCGCGGATGTTCCCATCATCGACCACTACGGCCGCTTTTGTGCTACCGACCTTCCGTCGCTCGATCTTGAAGACGCATGGATACAACTTGCCAACTTCCCGATGCCGCCCGACGACGAGGAACTGGCCGGCGGCGATGCGACGACATCCATTGACGGCGTTACGGCAAGCGAGGCCGCCGCACAGGGGCGCTCTTCTGCGTATCCGGTCCGGCGCATGATGACGCTGGTCGAGGACATTGCCTCCAAACAGGTCAACGTTGCACAAGCCGACTGGACAACGTGGTGCAACCGCCTCGAGCAGGTCCTGATCCAATCCAAAGACAGTTCGGTCGTCACGGCATTCAAGGCAATCGGGCTGAATCCGCTTTACCCCCTCCTCCATGCATCTTTCCGACCGCACTTTGCCAGCGACATCCAGACCGGCGAAGGGATCCGCTATGAGACGGCGCTCAGTCGCGTGATCGAAGCCTGGCAACTGGCCGATCGACCGGCGCTTGGAGTTCTTCCGTGAAAAGCAATTTTGCAGGATGGGATGAAGTCGCGAGGCATCTCATGGAAACAGCTTCGCCATCGTCTCCGTCGGCCTCCTCGCTCAACGATGGCCAGCGCGCAAGCCTCAGAGCTATCGCTGCACGGATAGCAAGCAATGGCATTGTCGTCGCTGACGAAGTCGGCATGGGAAAGAGCCGAATAGCCGCCTATGTAGCCAACGCCGTCACACGTAGCCGCGGACGATGTGCCGTCCTTATTCCGCCGGGTCTTGGCTTCCAGTGGCAAGCGGAATTCCGGGCATGCGGAACCGACGTCCCGCCCGTCATTCGCAGCTTGAAAGGCTATTACGATGCCTGGGACGAAGCCGAAAGCGACACCAGGACAATAGCACCGTGGTTCGAGCAGTCAGTGGTCATGGTATCGCACCGGTTCTCCGATTGGCGACTCGGATCGAATCCGCATCCTTGGCGCTGGTGGCTTCTTCCGGAAGTATACGCAGCAGCCCGTCAACTAACCGACGGACGTCTGCCGCGTTTCTATCGTGACGCAAACGAATACGCCGACCAGGTCAGGGTTCAACGCGTGGTCGCCGCTGCTTGGTCGATGACGCAGGCGGTGCCCCGCAGCCCCAGCCATCCGGCGCGCCGACTTCTCAAAGAACTGCTGGAGGTGCGCTGGCCGGAACCGCTGGAACCACATCGATACGGACGCAACGATGCGCTGCGCAAGCTGCTGGAAAATGTCGTGGGCCTTGGATTGGGAGTTTTCGATCTCATCATCGTTGATGAGGCACATAAAAGCCGCGACGACGATAGCGGCCTTTCACGTGTCCTCGACAATATCGTACTGAAGGGGAATGAAAGCCGCCGCATTGCTCTGACGGCGACACCCATCGAACTGGACGTTTCGCAGTGGGGATCGACACTCAAACGCATTGCCGTCCGCTCCGACCAGATGGAAACCGTCACGACGGCGACGGAGCACTATGCCGAAGCCATCCGCCGTTTGCGGCTCGGCTGGAGAGCGAGCGCGGAGTTGCGAAGCCATTACGTGGATGCATCACGAGAGTTTCAGAGCGCTCTATCGCCTTATCTCATCCGGCGTGACAAGCGTGAAGATGAAGACGTTTTGAAGTTCGCTCGCGTCAGCCGCCTGCCTATCCATGATTACCGGCGTCAGGAAGAGATAGCCGTCGAATTCGACGATCTATCGCCGGCATGGCGTCAGGCAGTCTGTGCAGCGGAAGCGCTGTCGCTGACCGACGGGCCGGTCATCGACAGCCGGACGAGACGTCTCCGCCTCACGATCGGCAACGGGCATGGCATTGCAAGCGTCATCGATGAAAATCTGCACGACGCCAATGAAGATCGCAAGCAGGACGCGTTCGAAGCCAGCCAGTTAGAACTTGACCCCAAGAATCAAGCCCCCGTCACCGATCGAGCCGCGTGGTGGATGGACACTCTTCGCCGTGCGTTTCCTGACGACCGTGAGCTTCTCTTCGAGCATCCGGCTATCCTCGCTGCGATCAAGTACATCGAGTATCAGACGGAAATCGGCGAGAAGGTGCTCGTTTTCGGGCGATTCACCCGTCCACTTCGCGCGCTCGTCAGCTTGTTGAACGCCCGCCAAATGCTCTTGCGTGTCGGCAAAGGCGAGGCCTGGCCGCAGCGAAAAGTGCATGGCGACCGGAACGGAATCTACGGCGACAGCGAATGGCCGGCCGTGCTTGCTGCCCATCGTCAACTATCATCACCTATAGATCTCGATACGCTCGACGACGTGCTGGCTGAGCGCTACCGGCGGGACACCGAACTTCGCGTAAAAGCGCGCGACACCATGATCCCGCGTATCCGTGCAGGTCTTCCCGGCGCGACAACCAACAGCACGAAGTACGAAGCCATTCTGCGCATCGTTGAATTGGAAGCGCAACAAGCGATCGACGATCCAAATGATGACGACCGTCAACTGACCCTGCTTGCTCGCGCTGTCACGGCTAACATCGACAGCGACGACGCGTCCGACGCTGAGATTGCGTCAGCGTTCATTGCCCTCGTGAATGCCGCAGGTGATCAAGACAATGCAGACGAGGAACAGTTCGACGAAGAAGCTGCCTCGTTTGCATGGCAGAGCCTGGAAGAGCATCTCGGAGAAGGTTACACAAACCGTCAGGGAGGCTACGCTCGCCTTATGTACGGCGAAACCAAGCCTCAGGCGCGCCGCATGATGCAATTGGCATTTAACCGGTCCAATAGTTTCCCCCGCGTCCTTGTCACCCAGTCGCTCGTCGGGCGCGAAGGCCTGAACCTTCACGAAAGTTGCCGGATCGTCGTCCTTTTACACCCCGAGTGGAATCCGGGCGTGGTCGAGCAACAGATCGGCAGAGTTGACCGCGTAAATTGTCGCTGGGCCAAGGAACTCAACCGAGCCATAGATGAAGGCAAGACAGGCTCCGACCTGCCCCGCATCGAAATCCGGCCCGTTATCTTCAAAGGCACGTACGACGAGCATAATTGGCAGGTCCTGCGCGACCGGTGGGATGACCTTCGGGCGCAACTGCACGGAGAAGCGATCCCAGCGCGATTGAGGGCGGACGAAGACGAGGAAGGCCGAATGATCCTTAACCAAATCGCGCAGTCGCGACCTGAATTCTCGCCTCTTAAACGTTAGCATGGCGATCCGCGGTAAGAAAAGTCACCGGGCGAACTGAAGTGAATCTTGAGATGAGATCACCACAAAGGTTCTGCCCACCCAAGGCTCGCAGAAACGCGACCCACCATGCAGCAGCGGCGGTTTCAGCGCGCGCGCGGCCGGCAAGCCGCGACTCCCAGCATGGAAGAATTGCTCAATGACAGTCCAAGGATACGATCTCGTCGGCGACATTCATGGTCACGCTGACGCTCTGCATCGCCTGTTACGCGTGCTCGACTACGTCGAAATCGAAGGCGTGTTTCGGCATCCGGAAAGGCAGATGATCTTCGTCGGTGATTTCATAGATCGCGGCCCACAACAGCGGGAGGTTCTGAAGATTGCGCGCTCGATGTGTGAAGCCGGCGCAGCAAAGGCCGTGATGGGAAATCACGAATTCAACGCGATCGGGTGGGCGGCTCAGGATAATGACGGAGCGTTCCTGAGGAGTCATTCGGCGAAGAATGCGAATCAGCATGCCAAATTCCTCGTCCAGATTGGAGAGAGCTCTGCGGCCCATAAGGATGCTATCGACTGGTTCAGGAGCCTTCCCGTCTGGCTCGATCTGCCCGGCTTTCGCGTTATCCACGCTTGCTGGCACGATGCCTCGTGCGAGGCGCTGAAGCCCTTCCTGGACGAGGCCGGGCGCTTCACCGACGAAGGAGTATTCGAGAGTTACCGGCACGGAACGGCCGCCCATGCCGCTGTCGAAATACTCCTCAAGGGCCCAGAAGAGTGTTTGCCGACGGGGATCCATTTTACCGACAAGGATGGGCACAGGCGCGAAGAAGTTCGATTACGCTGGTGGGATCAAACCGCAACATCGTTTCGGAAGGCCGCCCTCGGAATGGACGGACGGGAGAATGAACTACCGGACTCCAGGCTCCCAACGGATTATCGATACCATGAGCGCAAGCCGGTATTCTTTGGGCACTATTGGCTCAAGGATAGACCGGAAATTACTGCGCCGAATGCAGCGTGCCTCGATTTCAGCGTTGCCAAGGATGGATTCTTGACCGCCTACCGATGGTCAGGCGAACCTGAACTTATCAAAGATGCGCTGATATCCGTCCCGGCCTGACTGATCAGATTGAGGGCCTGCAAACAATGTCCAATCGCTTGCTGAGCAAGGATCGGCAGACCTACTTGAGTGGCATCCCGGGGGCCCTTGGCTTCATCGATCAGGTCGTCATCTGCGACGAACTCAGTAATTGGAGAATCTCGGTCGGTTGACGTGTCCAACACCCATCCGACGCTGCCAATCGGCTGCCGCAACCACTGAGATCAACCGAGGCATGGATTTGAGATCTTTTTTCGCCTGCTCCAGCGCAGACCAGATTTTCTTCTTGTAACTTTCGTGCTCCGCTTCGGTTAGGGCAGTCAAACGAAGCAGTGCCAGCTGATTGTAGGCACTTTGCAGCCTACTGACGTCACCGTTCCGAATGTCTTTCCAGCCCCCATTTCGAATATACCGAGCGGTGGTTGCTGTGATTTCATCGGCTTTCCGGAGACAATTGTTTCGCGCAGCTGACGACATTCGGCCCATGGTTGCCCCCGATTGAGCGGCTCCACGAGCAGCCCTACCCTATCCTTGACAAGTTCGGTTGGGCAACACTTAGATGCCTCGCTCACAGGGAAGAGTGAAGTATGAGCAGAGGACTTGGTCGTGTGGCGGCAGAGCTGCTTTCTATCTTTTTGAAGGAATCCGCCGATTTCCACCCAACCTCTGAGCTTTGCAAGCGAGTCTACCGCGTTGCCGACGTTGAGAAAAAACACCGCGTAGCGGTGTTGCGGGCAATGCAAACGTTGGTCGACCGCGGCGATGTCCCGATATCGCGCGTGCGCCTTGAAAACGAAAAATCGGACGACGAATGGTTTAACGGGCGCCGTACGGGAGTGCCCTACTCCTCGCCGCTCCGCCCGCGAAAATCTTCGCCTCGTTAGTACATCCCCGCTGGCCTGAGGGAGATAAAGTTCAGCCCACGAAAACGCGCAATCAAATCGGGCCATTGGGGTCGTAATAGCAGTACCGAATATGCCGCTGTACAATAGCCGGTGAAGTCCACGGACTTGCCCGTTTCATCGCCAACTCAAGATATTTCGTCTGAACCTCGAAATAGTCGGCGTCCGTATCAGTTCGCGCTCGAGCTCGGCGAGACGACCAAAAACGGTTCGCATCAACGACCATGCTCCGTTGTGGTGTCAACCCAGATGCCTCTAAGCGAATTGAAGCCTGCCACCTCCTCCGACCGTTCCCAGCAGATTAAGAAGGTCTCGTGTCGATCGCGCCAGTCGATCGAGCCGGGCCACAACCAAGACGTCCTTCGCAAGACTCGCCATGGGCTTAGATGGCGATTTCCGGTTGTCCGGCCTCAAACTAAGGCTATTGTGACAAGACTTTGGGGGGAGGCCAATGGCCTGCTATGAATGAAGGCTGATGTCGAAGGTTTGCATGAGCTGGTTCGCGCGAAGATCGAGCATCTTCGTCCGAAGCTTCTCGACTTAAGCAGACGAAATCCCCTCATATCGACGAAGCTCGGTCCTCGTTCGAATGCACATATTCGTGCCGTCGACGAGCTGCCCGATATGCTGTTTTTCAAACTCAATAACGAACAGGAAATGGATCTTATCCCGCTTCCTCCCATCGAGGAAGATCCCCGGGACGAGCGCACCGATCCATTCCGCGAAGCGCTCATTAACGCCCGTATTACGGACGAGCCATATCTCGCGGCGATGGAAGCAGTCGATCGCGATGCCGACGACTATCTCGAAAAAACGCGTGCCATTGAGCGTGCGCTTAAAGATTCAGTGCGGGCGCAGCTCGGATTGGCGCCCCGTGTCCAGAAATCTGAAATCAATCTGACGCAGCATGCCAAGAACAACGGCATCGTGCCGTCTTACGAGTTGCCAGAACCTGAGGAGGAGAACGGGGACGGCCGGCACAGCGACGACAAGATTCAGACGCTGCTATTGCCCAGCGATCTGGAGCGCAAGCTCAACGCCATCATATCTAAAAGCCGGACCTGGGTTCAAGAAACCGGCATGAATGTTATGCAGATTGCCTTCGGGTTTTTGGAATGGTCGGATGACGTCCAGACAGAAAGTTCATATGCGCCGCTGATTCTGCTTCAGGTGGAGCTTAGAAAAATGCGCACCCCGCAAGGGGCGAAGTATTCCATCGTGGGAACAGGCGACGAACCTGAACTCAATGCGGTTCTGGGAGAAAAACTCCGCATCGATTTCGCAATGGAATTGCCGACGTTCGAAGGTGGCTCAATAGAGGCATACCTTGCGGACGTCGAGAAGGTCCTCCCGAAAAAGAGGAACTGGCGCATCAGGCGTCAGGTTGCTGTTGGCGTGTTCCCCTCGGCACGCATGGCAATGTATCACGACCTTGATCCTAAGCAGCCCGGGTTCCCAAACAGCGCCATCGTACACTCGCTCCTGGCTGGCAGCGAGGCAGCAGGGGCTTCGCCGTTTGCCGACGAATATGAGGTTGATGAACCGGAGATCGAAAGCAAAGTCCCCTGCCTCGTCATGGATGCGGACTCATCGCAGTTCAGCGCATTGGCGGACATCGGCGATGGGAAGAACCTCGCCATCGAAGGTCCTCCCGGAACCGGCAAATCCCAAACCATTGTCAACGCTATTGCCGCCGCGCTCGGGGAAGGCAAGAAAGTACTTTTCGTGGCTGAAAAACTAGCCGCGTTGAACGTCGTTAAGGCGCGCCTCGAAGCGGTTGGTCTGGGCGAGTTTCTGTTGCCGCTGCAGGCGGAAAAGTCCACCCGCGAACAGGTAATGGAGTCAATCAGAACCCGGCTGGATATGCGCGATACCCGCGCGGTGCGGGACTATGACGAGAAGCTGAAAGAGTTCCGTCGGGTCCGTAAACAGCTCGCTGACTACATTAGCCTAATCACAACGGAGTTTGCGGACTCCGGCCTGAACGTCCACGCGATTTTGGGCAAAAGTATCGCGACAAACGACCAGCTATCAGGCATCCCGAACGAAACGCTGGAACGCTGCGATCTGCGCCCGGACATGCAGACAGCCTCTGGTTTTTCCTTGCTGCTGCAGTTGGGATCCCAGGTCGAGAAGGCCCACGCGCAGACGCTGACCGCCGAGAGAAACTGGCAAGACACGGAGCTGTTACATCCGGACCGTTTCGTGGTCGAAGAAGCCTGCGCTCTGGCCAAACGTGCTTCGGAACAATCTTTGACGCTCGCTGAAGCGCGCGACGCCCTTGAGGTGTGGGCCATCAATAAAGCAGAGGCCGGAGAAATTCTCGAACGGCTGGTGCCGGTGCTCGACGCGTCCAGGGACCATATGCAGCGCCATCCCGTAAAGTTTGTAACGGACGTGCTGGCCGAAGGAAGGGCGAATATCCTTGGGGCGTTTCTTGATCGCTGCGCTGCCATGGCTGCTACGGCGCAAGAGCTGGCTGACCAAATATCGGGCGAGGTGGATGAGACGGCTTTGCATAAAATTCGAAGGGTCGAAGAAGTAAGCGCACGCGCCTCACTGTCGACCATCGACAACCGTGATCTTGCTGAACAATTGGAAGCCAAGAGAAAATCCGCCAGCACGGCTCGTGCCATATCGTTGACGTTGGAACCGTTAATCGCAGCCAGCGAGGCGGCAAGTACCTGGCTGCTCGATGATCTGGCCAAGGCGCACGCTTTCTATCGGGAGGTCGGACGTGAAGCGCTCGTTCTGCGCAGCAGCAAACTGGCGGAAGACAATGCCGCCTACCATCTACGAAAAATATGCCAGGAGGGACTCTCGTTACAGCGCGAGCGCGACGCGCTCTCGACCCGTATGGTGCTATCTGTCGACGTTTCGCTTGATGCGGTGACGCAATGCGTTTCGGTGTTGCGTACCGCGGGACCGTTGGCGTTGTTTTCCTCGTCCTATCGAAACGCGAAGCGGCTGTTCAAGTCACTTTCGCGGTCAGGCTCGTTCGCAAAGGAAGAGGCGATACGGTGCCTTGATGACCTGATCGCGTTCCGGCGCAAGTCCGACGAATTTGTTAGGCAGGCTGAAGCAAGCGGCCTGTTTGGGATGTACTTCCGGGGACTGGATACCAGATACGAGCCGTTCGAGCGTGTCGCCAAATATTTCGAGGAACTTTACGAACATTTCGACAAACCGGAGCATGTTAGCCTCCGTACGTTCTTACGGGATGCAACAGTCAGCCAACTGGATTTGCTGCCTGCGCTGCCCCCGACAGGGGTGCCCATCACTTTCGTTTCGCTGCGCGATCGCATTTCTGGAGCCGAGACCGAGGTCCGGTTGTTGGAAACGGCAATTGATGATCTTCAAGCCGTCGCCGGAGTCTTCAAGAGCCCTGAAATCAGTTTTTCTGGAATACAGGATGCAAGGACGCGCCTTGAAACCTTGCTGTCAGAGCGGGCGGATCTCGACCGGCATGAGGCGGCGCAGGAACTGCTGAGCGACAAATTTGCCGGCCATCGTACGGATGTCGGCGCTTACGAATCGATTGTCGCATGGGCCCAATCCGACCCTGCAAGTCATCTGACGCGTGCGGTTCTTTTACGCGGCGATCCGCAGGACGCACTGCGATCCATCGCAGCTGTGCTGTCGGCGGAAGGTAAACTCACGGCGACATTGGACCGATTGGCCAATACCGCAAAAATCAATGTTGCTTCCTTTACGCGCGACCGAACCTTGGTAGAGGCGGCCGCCGCATTGGAGAAGGCGGCGATTGACAGCGATGGGCTGTTTGCTTTTGCGGACTTTGCGTCCGCACTGCAGGATGTTTCGGCTCAAGGCATTACGCCGCTTGTCGAGGAAAGGCTCCGCACAGGTTCGCTTACCGGCATAGGAGCGCAGGCCGAAGCGCTCGCCGCTCGGCAGCTGGCAAAGGCGGTCTATGCGCAGCTCGGCAACAAGCTCAGCCGGTATCGCGGGACGAAGCTGGACGAGCTGCGCGCCTCTCTCGCGGAGAAGGATAAAGAGATCATTCAGCTTTCGCGTCGGCAATTGCGGGTGAAGGTAAAGGCTGCCGCTCGTCCCCCGTTAGGCAACGGCATTGGCAGAAAATCGACCTGGACCAATATGGCGCTGATCGAGAATGAGATCAGCAAGAAGAAGAGGTTTATCTCTGTTCGCGATCTTACCCTGCGCGCCGGAGAGGCACTCGCGGAGTTGAAGCCGTGTTGGATGATGTCGCCGCTGGCGGTCGCGCAATACGTTCCCAAAGGCAGTGTGAAGTTCGACCTCTGCATCATCGACGAAGCCTCGCAGATGCCGCCAGAATCGGCGATTGGACCGCTGTTGCGCTGCGATCAAGCCGTAGTAGTCGGCGACACTAACCAGCTGCCGCCGAGCAGCTTCTTCAAAACGATGATCGATGATGAAGATGCGGATGACGACGAAGCGGTTTTGAACGAGTCCGTGCTTGAGATGGCAAATGGCGCTTTTCGCCCAGCGCGACGCTTGCGCTGGCACTACCGCTCGCGGCATTCCGGTTTGATAAAATTTTCGAACCGGCTGGTCTACGACGACAGTCTGATTGTGTTCCCTTCGGCAACTGAATCCATGTCGCGCATGGGCGTCGAATTCAGAGGGGTCAAGGGGCGCTATAAGTCGGGCACCAATCCCATCGAGGCCAAAACAGTTGTCGAATCCATCATCGACTTCATGCAAACAGATCCCGGGCGGTCGTTGGGTGTCGTTACGCTGAACCAGAAGCAGCGCGATCTCATCATGGAGGAATTTGAGTATGCGATTTCAAACAATCGCGCCGTCCAGAAATATATCGATACGTGGAAAGAGAAGAACGACGGGCTCGAAGAATTCTTCATCAAGAATCTAGAAAACGTCCAGGGCGACGAGCGAGATGTCATTTTCATCGGCACTGTGTATGGTGCCGAAGAGCCCGGTGCACGTGTTATGCAGCGGTTCGGCCCGATCAACGGTCTGGCTGGCAAGCGACGGCTGAACGTCTTGTTCACCCGCGCGAAGCAGAAGATCGTAACATTCTCCTCTATGACCGCTGCGGATATCGAGGCGGAGGAGCACACCAATCCCGGAACCTACATGCTCAAGCGTTGGCTGGAATACGCGGCGAGCGGAATTCTCGATGCTGGAGAAGAGACGCAGAATGAACCTGATTCAGATTTTGAAGTCTTTGTCATCGACCAGATACGGGCAATGGGCTGCAAGCCTGTACCGCAGGTCGGTGTTGCGGGATATTTTGTCGATATCGGCATTCGTCATGCAGACTGGCCGCACGGTTTCATTCTCGGTGTCGAGTGTGACGGCGCCACATATCATTCAGCGAAATCCGCGCGCGATAGAGACCGCTTGCGGCAGGAAATTCTTGAGAATCTAGGTTGGAAACTTCATCGCATATGGTCAACGGATTGGTTCAACAATTCGCGACAGGAAGCTGAACGGCTTCGCAAGGCTATTGGAGAGCGGCTTGCGTTCCTGAAGACCCGCGAACACGAGTATGTCGAGGCACTCAAATCGCAAGTGACGCCGGTAGCGGCCAAGAGCGATCCTGTGCCGGCTATCGCAGAACTCTTTGAATTGGACCCGCCGACGCCGGCTACGCCCATTCGGCTCAAGCCGAGCGCGAAGTCTGAGCGTCGGGTGGAGGTGGGAGATACCGTCCGGGTGCGATACCTCACTGACGAAAAGCGGACCGTAAAAATTACCATAAGCAATACCCAGTCTGATCCGTCACGAGGAATCGTGCATCGTCAGACGCCTCTTGCTTCTGCCCTTCTCGGCGCAGAAGAAGGTGATGAAGTGGAGATTCTCGTTGGCCGCTACATCCGGCCTGCCGTGATTGAGAATATCGTCTAGATTCGCATGCTGTCTTTCGGAGGCTAAAGTTTCGCGGCCTGCAATATTTCTACGTCCGCCCCGGCCATCCATAACGGTCCCTCGCGCAATGTAGTCGACTCGTACCGTCTTATCGCGCGCCTTCAACATTCAGATACCTGAACTGCAACAAAATGGGCATCAGGGCGCCCAGCTGCGACGATTCATTCTTCTACCGGTCGCATGAATGAACCGTCTACAATGGCAGCCTCACCCATCGATTTGCCCAAAGCGCTTAACTATTTACGGCGCCTCTGTGTAAGGTTACTATCGCGACCTGTCGGCATCGGTCAGTTGTCGCAAGTGCGTGATGCGCAGACTTAATTCGGAACCATCCCTCATCGGCCAAGGATGCCACGTCATGGCGTCTTCGTATGTAAGAGCGCTGCTGCTCGTCGTCGCGTGCTTGCTTATAGAGCTTGGGTTCGCGTTGTACTTTCAATTAGATTCGAGGTTTCTAACAAGAATCGCGCTCGTCGTATTTTTATTAGTCGGCTTGCTACTTTTAAGTCCGGTTGCTCGCTACGTCGGGACTTTCTTGCTTGCAGGCTCGTCAATCTACACCGCCTGGCTTTTCGTATCCACTAAGATTGGAGCGACCGCGGTGGTAACTTCAGCGCTTGCGGCAAGCGCTCTGCTTGGGCTCATTGCTTCGTATCTGTTGGTGGCTTCGAAATCTTTCTCAGACGAATTTACTATTCGAAGGGCAAATGCTCCGCTGTACGTAAGCAATATGCGCAAGGCATTTTGGGGTGTGATAGCAATTTGGGCGGTCTCGCTTACCTTCCTTGATATACAAAATCTTATGAAATAATGCCCCCTACCACACCTTTCGCGCGGCCAATCGGGGCGCTGACTACTTGGAGCCTTCTCGCTATGCGGTCACATAGATATGGGCTCGCAATTGCGGAGCTACCGAATACGATGGGCGATGCGAACGTCTCGCGCGAACGCCCGACTTCGATCATCCTGCCATTCCGAAACGCGGTGCTGATGGCGCGAATGAGTCCAAGGGACAGGTGAAACCTCTGCGGGAGCGGCTTGAAGGGGAACTGGCGAAGCTAGGCATTTCAAGAAATCGGGTGAGGTTCAAGGGAGGTCCAAGGGGCTTAAGCTATAGCTATCGGTAAACGTTCAATGCCCTTGGCGGAAGATGATTTCTTACGGGCATCGACAACCTAGGGGAAGCGGCGAGACTTAAGGCTGTCTGGGCAATGTCCCTGTCCAAAAATCTGAGAGAACCCAATGGACGCATTCGAGCAAGTGGTAGCGGAAATCTTGTGGACCCAGGGCTACTGGGTCCGTACTTCGGTAAAGGTGAATCTCACGAAGGCTGAGAAGATGCATATCGATCGCAGCACCTCTCCGCGTTGGGAACTCGATGTCGTGGCCTACTCCGCGCAGACCAACGTTATCAACGTTGTTGAATGCAAGAGCTACTTAGACTCGCCGGGCGTCCAAGTCGCGGGATTTACATCGGGCTCGAAGCTGTCCTCGCGTTTCAAGCTCTTCAACGACAAAAGTCTGCGTGAAACAATCTTCGCAAGGTTGGCTAAGGATTTCGAGGTGTTAGGACTGTGTCGGCCAGATCCAGACGTTCGTTTGTGTCTCGCCTGCGGCAATATCCAGAAGAAGAGCCGTCCCGAGATAAAGAAGCGGTTTCAAGATGAAAAATGGGTGCTTTGGGATGAGCACTGGCTACGAGACAAGCTTGATAAGCTCGGCAAGAAAGAGTCTGCATACGAAAACCAAATCGCGTCCGTCGTCGCAAAGCTCATCATCCGCGGTCGGCTTAGCGAATGAGATCTGCAGTACTTTATCCCACCGCGTTCCAAATGAATATTACTGACGGCGAGGGTAAGATGACGGAGTTTGGAGTTACAGTTCGCCATTTTGCGCACCGCACTCGGAAGAACTTACGGATCATCGAACAAGGCAGCAAATCGGCGCCGAAGGACTATTTTGAAGTCACACAGCTTGTGAACTCAGCCATCGGATTGCTGATGTTTCCGCAGCAGGAGTTTGTTGAATCGCTTCCCGAGTGGAACTTGGACGACCTAAGACAGCGTGGTTGGCCAATTCCAGAATTTGAGCACGGCGGAGAAAGAACTCAGAATCTACGAAACCTCACCAGGAATATGCGCAACAGCTTTGCCCACTTCAACATTGACTTTAGATCAGAAGGAGGAACGATTGCTGGGCTGTATCTCTGGAACAGACCAGAAGAAAGGCAGCCGCCCAATTGGGTCTGCTACATCAGCATAGTGGACTTGCGCGAGCTGTTTGAAAGGTTTGCGAAGCTAATGGAGGACCTCTCTCGAGGTTCTTACACTGAGATGGGCATAAAGCAGGTTAGATCCGAGATCCGAAACGCCGCTCAAGGTAGAAAATAGGACTGACCTCGCGCTTTAGCTTCCGAAACGAGCAAGGGATCGCTCCATCGCATAAGAAGTAAATTGATTTCGCATGATTTCCTTTATGCCGTCTGTCCCAACATCCGCAAACGTTCCATTAAGCTGCCAGGCGGCATAGATCGACAAAAGAGGGGCTTTGTGAGCGGGGATCCGAGCGACCAGTTCGTCCAGAAAGCCATCCAGCGTTTGATCCCAACCGCCCTCTCCTACCTCAGGAAGGTCAAACGGGCCTTCTTGTGAATTGAAGCAAAACTCGTCCCAAAGAGTTCTGAACCCACGCTCTTCAAATATTCCCGAAGCTGGAAATCGCTGTAACTGATAAATGAGCTTCCGCGCCAGCGCTTGGATTTCAAAGCGGCCAAATGTTCTGATCGCGATACCCAGCGTTTCAAGTTCTTCCGGAATTTCGTTCGACGCAGTCATCTTAGATCCGAGCTGGAGGGACGAATTACTTTGAAGGCTGAGAATTTTGAAGGAATGCCGGACAAGTCGAACGGAGGGCCAAGTAGCATTCACTTGGAGGAAGGGATCAGAAGCTCATGCTCGGTCGTGCTGCTTGACGTAGTCGCGCCATCGTCCTTTTCCGCGCGCCCTTCTGAAAACAGGCGGACCTCTGCTTCCTCCGTCGTGATCCCGAGACGGGCTGCCAGAGTGCCAACAATCTTACAAAAACGCTCGTAAACACTGCAATCGCCGGAAAGCTGCAGCAAGATATTCCAAATTGGTAGCTCCAGGTTCAACCAGCGAAGCGAGTTGCTCGATCTGCTTCTGCCGCAGAGGTGTTTATAGGGATATCGGCGAACTCGTATATCCATAGTGTTCCAATTGGGATTTGATGGCAGCGATAAGGTGGCTATAAATCACGTCCCGACGGGGGAGAATCGCGATGGCTGAGGGATTCATCTACATCCTGCTCAATCGGGCGTTTCAGAATGATCATTATAAAATCGGGATGACTACAAAGACTCCAGAGGAGCGCGCCCGCGAAATATCAAATGCCACAGGCGTGCCAAGGGCGTTTGAGGTACTTTATGAGCAACGGGTGATTGTTTGCAATCAGGCCGAACGGCTCTTGCATCAGCGGTTGCATCAGTACCGTTCAGCCAGCAACCGGGAATTTTTCCAGATACCATTGAAAGCAGCGATTAAGGCGCTGGAGGATGTGGCCGACGAAATTGGTCGGATCGACGATGTAGAGGAACCTGCGCCGGCGACGCCTACTGGCGAGGCGACCGCAATCCCAGGGTCCGGGGAGATAAGCGTCGCCTCCTCACTGGGACCGCGCAAAGGTAGCGGCCGGAAATCGGCGGGCGGCATGGTAACATTTGAGGACCACGCCGACTACATCACCGCCTTGATGCGGCCAATTCTCAATGACCTGCGGAGCAGAGTTCTGAGCATCGATGACCGTTTGCAGCAAAACGAGCAGTGCACATCGGGTCAACGTATCGCCTACAAAATTCCTGGCGGCAAAATTTTTTTGGAAATCAAGGTGCAGCGAGCGGCAATCGTCTTGCACCTGGCCGATGGCGGCTCCGCGGACCCTGCGGGCATCGCGGATGACATCCCCGCATCTCATGGCTGGCGCCAACTGAAAAAGCGTATCACCGTAGAAAGCCCGGGAGACCTTGAAGCGGCAATACCCTTTATCGAAGCAGCTTATCGCGCGCGCCCTTAGGAATGGGGCCCAAACGGGGTCGGCAAGCGACGCCTCGAGCGGCACCCAGATTCGTGCCGATCGACCGTGACGTCAGCCGAGCAATCTGTCGCTTTCTTCGACGGTTCTCATCTTGCGTTTTTCCGAACTCCAGGCCAGTTAGGAGTGCTTGCGTGGTATCATCTGCGGTCTTCATCGGTATCGACGTTGCATGTGCGCAAAACAAAAAGTTGCCTATCTGTGTGGTGTCGGCAGCCCATCCCCTAACCCCGCTGGCAATTCCAACAAGCTTGTCCGCCACGATACCTCGTGGCCTCGGCAATAGGGAAATCACGTCGGCTGCACCTTTTCGACAGGCTGCTGGGGATGTCGTTGCAGCAATCAATCGCATCATCAAGGAAATGAATTGGACGGTTAAGCGGATCGCCGTCGACGCACCCGCGGCGGCGCCACCAACGGGCTCCCGGTTGTCTGAAAGCGAGCTTAGTAGCAATGGATTATCCTCTTTCCGAACGCCAGCAGCACCGGTTTGGGCTGATATACGAGAGGTATCTATCAAGCATTTGGAGGTCGGAGGGAGCACTGCAACCCTTCCGTACGCCAACAAGATATGGATGCTGTTCGGGTTCGAACTATTCGCCCAGTTAAGGAAAGAGCTCGCTGCCGAAGTTTTGGAAGTTTATCCGTTCGCCATAATCCGGGCCTTACTACCGTCCTGCGCCCACAAATCGACGCCAGAGGGCTATCGAGACCAGCTCGCCGCTGTTGCTGCGCGCACTGGATGGCAGCCGTTGGATTTGGAAGCGCAGCTCAAGGCGACCGTCCCTGGAAATCGACATGACCGACTAGACGCGTTCATGGCTGCTTGGATCGCCAGCCTTCCAGCAGAAGATCGGCGCGCCTTTGGCGATGCTCGAAACGTCAATGACGCAATTTGGGTACCCTCATAGCCTCATACGCCGGACGGCTCTTCTTCCTCCATGGTCGTTTCCAGGCTGAAGCCGGTCAGCCTCGTGCTGCGGCGATACAGTTCAGTGCCGCTCATGGCAAGAAACTTGAACCGGTCGCCGATCAGCATCGCGAGAATCGGCGCCAAGGCATCCATCGGGATCGGGATCAGTCCGACCATCTTGTTGTCGTGAAGCTCGAGACTGCCGACGAAGATCGGCTCGTGGTTTCGACGGCGCTCCGCGTCAAGATTTCGATCCGGCAGCAGCGTCACCTCAACTTGATCGGTTATCAACCCCGTCGGCTTCAATAACATCCCCTTGATCACCAGTTGCCGAAACTCATGATACGGCTCGCTCCGATCTCGCGAGGTGTCTAGGGAGAGCGAATAGCTCCAGTCCCATGTCTTGACGGCGACGACGTATTCCTGGAATTCAAGATGCAGCGCCCGTCGCCGGCGCTTGGCGTTCTTGAGGCGCGGTTTCGGGTTCTCGGCCATGGGGGCGGAGACTATCGCTGTGAGCAGGAAAGCCAATGGGGTGGGCTTGACGAATGTCGGAATGCCTTAGTGTGGGTCGGCGCCGAATCTTGACCCGCCTCTGGGGTCAATATTGCAGGCCGAATAATAGGCGCTTACTCGATCGAGATGGCGGTCGCCCTGGCGGCGCGCGGAAGGCACTCGCATATGGCTGCACGTTCCGGTCCGATCAGCTCGAGCACCCACTTGAGCGCAGAGGGCGGAACACGCATCCGGGCAAAACGAAGAGCGTTGAAGACTGCATCTTCGGCTCCGTCGTCACCTAATGTTGCTAGAACGGCGCGATGGGAGAGCAAATCGAGGGAATTGCCAACGATCAGGCGCGGATATCGTTCACCGCATATTCGCGTGGCCTTCCGCTCGTCGATCAAGGTGATCGCTCCCTTCTCCACGCCGTAAGCGATTGTTGCGGCTTCACCGTCGTCGAGCGTCGCGTCACCTCGCCCAATCACCAGATCCTCAAAATGGGACTCGGTGAGGTCGTCAAGTTTTGCCACTGAGATAAGGCCTGACGCCACGAGTTTAGCAACGAACTGCCCATCATGGCGGCCATTGCGCCGGTCTTCGAGAAGCTCTCCCTGCACAGCGTCAGTAATGACAAAGGGATTCGGAATTGCCCTTAGGATGCGCGGCCCGCAAGCCGTGGCATTCAGATTGATCACGGTACTCGCATCGATTACAACCGGCGCCGTGGGGTCAATCAGGCATGAAGGCCCCATCGGCTTCGCTCCCTTCTATTTCCAAGCCATCAAACATGCGCCGCAGCTCGACACGGTCCAAATGGAGCATGCGGGAGAGTTGGCCCTCGCTGAGCATCCCGCGGCGCCAAGCTTCGCCGGCTAGGAGCCCGAGCCGGAGCGTCGTTGGCCTGTCTGCATCCGCCTTATGGATGTCGGGGTTCGTGAGGTCTCCCAATACTTGACCAGCCTGTTGATCGCTAATGCCCCCGTTTGCTTGAAACCAATCCCAAGTGCCGGATTTGGCCAGCTTAAGCTCCTCCAGTCGCCTGACGATCGCTTCACGTGAGACGCCAAAGAAGTGGGCGAGAACAATGACATGCCGACGAGTCAGTTTTTCCGATCCGACGGTGATCTCCTTGCATTTTTGCATGACCGCGCGGGCTGGAGTCATAAATGCTCGGCCGAACGTGTTAGCGTAGCGCTCCTCACGGGAGTTTTCAGTGACGCCTTCTTCCAGCACCTCCGGCTCCCGCCGAGTAGAAACCAGATGACCGAGCTCATGGGCTGCCGTTTGAGCGCGGCGATCGCGCGGATGATTCCCGTTGAGAAGGATGCAAGCGCCGAGAGCATCGTCGTATGCGAACACGCCGGAAATTCCGCCATCGATGCGACGAATATAGACGCGCACACCAAGTTCGAGCTCCAGCAACGTTACAATGTCGGGGATCGGACTCAAGCCTAGGCCGAGCCGCTGGCGCAGTTCGAGGGCATCCTGTTCCGCCTGCGCCCTAACATCGCCGGAAAGAATTGGTCGCTCCGGCGGATAATTTCGCAGCGGTTGAACGCCAAGAAGCTGTTCCAGCTCCGCCTCTGCTCGGGCCAAGTCCTCTAACTGCTTCACAGCAAGCTCGACCGCGTCATCCTCTTGTTGGAACAATTTGCGGAATTTGGGAGTGAAGTCCGCGCGGATCGCCTCCTGCCTCATCATCTCGTTAATCGACATTCTGTAAAGATTCGCGAGCTTGCGCAGCTCGTCGATCCGCACACGCCGTTGCCCTAGTTCAATCGCTACTAAGGTGGTCCGCGACAGCCCAACGGCTTCCGCTGCTTCCGCTTGCTTCAGCTTCACGCGGTCGCGCGCTTCGCGAAGGCGCTCGCCGACTTCCGTCGGCGGCATGGTATCAAGAAGACTGGTCATTGACGGCCCACTGAGCAACGAATGACTGCGGTCCCAGAGAACTCATATACGTCTTCCATTCTTTTTGGTGTTGGGAGAGCAGTCGGTCCAGCTTTGGCCAGATAACGGCTTCCGATTCACCGAGCGCGCGCGCCAGCTGAAAGGCCGCAAGATTGAGTGGCCGTTCCGCCGCGCGTGAATGCTTTAAATACGCGAGGTGATCGAGATGCAACGTGCCTGCGATTGCATATTGCTTCTGCGCGCGTGTCGTTTTGTTGAAACCTTCAGCGACTCCTGCATCGAAGGTTGGCGCAGAGAGATTTTCCCACACATAAGTATCTGCAGGTTCCGAGAGATCAGCCGCATGAACACTCAACCGTCGGAGCATGCAAGCAGCGCAAATGCCGCACTGGCGCCGGTGATTACCGACCGATACATGACGGTTATCCTGCCAGCATGATCTCGTGTTCGACCACTCAGTATCCTTGCCGTCGCTCAATGTCATGTATGCCTTGAGGGTTTCACCTTTGGTGAACCACAGGCGCGGGAACACGAAGGCGATGTCGGAGCCGAGAAGCATTTTGAAAAACACCGTCATGTGTTTCATGAATCGGGGATGGTTACGATAATCCTCATACGCCTGACCGACCGGGACAAGCGTGGGACCGAGCGCGCCCTGTCCGCTCTCCGGTACGATGACCTTGTCCGCTTTGGCGAAATACGCAGCCGATCCGCTCAGCACGGCAAATTTGAACCCGCGAGACCGGGCACTTGATTCGATAAAGCGGGATACACCGGGCTTCACTTGGTACGGCAAAGCCATGAAAGGCTGCGCTCGGCCTAACGAATCTTTCGGCTGGTCCTTCTTCTTCGATCCGAGGCGAACACGGATCAGCCGACCGCCATACTCCTCTGCCATCAGCGCGCCGACTGCACGGGAGTCGAGTCCGTCACTGAACGGAATGACCGCCTCGGCTCCCGCATCCAGATGGAAAAGTTCCTGTGCTGGTTCAGCGGCAGGCTTCTTGCGCTTTATGAAGGTGATTTTCCACTTATCACCCGTCAGGAACTGCAGTGCTTCATGCAAGGCGTCAGACATGGCCTTCTGATTCCAGACGTCTAGATCATGCACCGGCAAGCGCAGTTCAAAAGCACGGCCCCATCCCAGGGCTGGGCGACGGTGGATGCGATCGCAGAATTCAACGGACGCCGCCAACAGCATCAGGTCGAATACAACCGGCTCCCATTTCGCGAAAAAATAGGTCGCAAGATCATGCGTCTTAAAGATGAGGTTGGTTTCGATCTCGCAAGAAACCCGATTTGCACGAGCGCGTCCGCCGGCTTCGTGCACATCGACTTGGAGTTGGAGTCCGGGCAGTTCATCACCGTTCATGGCAGCCTCACGCCGTCTTCAAGACCTAGCTGCTTTGCGGATTGGGGTTGAGTGGCTGCGTCCAGACCCGACAAACGAAAAGCGAGACCCGCAATCGGAGCGCTCGCGACAGCGTCCTCCATCCGATTTCTGACGCGGATCGTCATTGCTTCGGGGCTCTGCTTGCGCAGATAATGCTCTTCCACTTGCCGGCAGCCCCGCGCTGCGCGGTCGCGCAAGGCGTTTTCAACGCCGTCGCAAACCGCGTCGATACCAAGTCTTCCACTGTTAACGGATTGCATGACGTGATCGACGATCAGGCGCCGCATCGGATATCCGGCGGAAAGATCCCGCCGCGCTGCTTCCAGTTCGACTGACTTATCTTGTCCGAACATGTCAGTCTGTTGGGCGTCGCCCATGATCGCGCGGATGGCGCGAACGACTTCGTCGCAGCCTTCATCGCGCCACGTCTCTTCCAAGGCCGGGACCACACGTCCGGCCACTTCATGAGGCTCAAATGCAGCCTTGTGCGCCCACCCTGCAAACTTTTTCCAGGCGCGCGTCATGTTCAAGCTCTTGTACGGACCATCACTCATGGC
Organism: uncultured Alphaproteobacteria bacterium; assembly: GCA_963753875.1. Lineage (GTDB taxonomy): Bacteria > Pseudomonadota > Alphaproteobacteria > Rhizobiales > Xanthobacteraceae > Bradyrhizobium. Next base: position 498,310 of record CAVWDY010000018.1, read on the forward strand.
GACTCTCCATGTCAAAAATTATCATGAAAATTCTGACAATGTCAAGAAGATAGAGCGGAAGCTGAGGTCCTCGGAAAAGGCAGGTTGACAACACTCTATCGAAGTTAGATTATCAACCCTGACTATCAACCCGTCCTGAAGTCAAAGGCGAACCAGGGTCGGAGAGGAGGCTATGGTGACCAATCCATCATTAGTGGGCCTGCTGACGGCGGCGGGCGCTGCCGGGCTTGGCGGTCGGTCAATCCTGGACCAGCCACTGCGGGAGGTCCTGCTGCGTGCTGCAACGTTAAATCCGGAGTTGCACCGGAAGTGGGCAAGTCACTATGCAGTATATCCGACGCAGGAAGAGGTGATTGCTTCGCTACTAGAGCCGGGTCAGACGGAATCCTATGACGTAGACTTGCTGTCCTCGCTTGAGCGCGAACGAAGCGACGTCGCTTCCGTGGCGCGGTTTGGACATCGGGTCGAGTATGCCTCGTTTCACCTCTACGTCGCGTTCCGAAAAGCGCTGGTTGACGACTTCGAGCTGTCTCCATCACGCAATGTGGTGAAGCCGACGCATGGCATCAGCGTCTGGTACTGCAGCCTGGTGAATGCAACGTTCAATCGCTATCGTGATTTGAGGCGTGCACTGCTGCACAAATGGACCCCGCCGGCCGAGGTGGAGCCGCTGACCTTGAGTGCCTTCCGGATCCTCAGCGAGATCACGCCGGCGGAGACGCAGCTGCGCAATCTATTCGTTCATGATCGGCCCCGCGCGTTCCACGAGCTCGCGCGTCATCTCGACATCGTCGCAGAACAGCTAAAGGCAGCGATCGAGTTGGCTACCGATCTTGAGGCTATCAAACCAGACGACATCCCGAGTCCGGAGCAGGCGCAGGTCAAGGCCGTGCAGCTGGAGATTTTGGGCAAGGCTGGCAAACCACTGTCGCTGACTGCGGCTGCCAAGGAGCTTGGCGTGTCGCGACAGGCCTTGCATAAGCGGATCGGGCTCGGGAGTGCCCTTGGATTGATGCACGGTTCGGAGCTCGTGGTGCCCGACGCGCAATTCGTCAGCAAGGACGGCAAGCTTGGAATCGTCGATGGTTTGAACGCGATCGTGAGCTTGTTCGACACATCGGGGGCTGGACGCTGGTCCGCGTTGCAATTTCTGACCGAGGTTGATCCCCTGTTGCAACGCGTGCCGCTTGACGTGCTGAAAGAAGGCGATCGGGACGCCGTCGTTAGAGCTACGCGGGCCTATCTCAGCCTAGACGAGGCGTGAGGTTCGCCCGTGCCGCGCCACGCCTTCCCGTCCGGAGTATTGGAAACTGCGGTCCCTGCCGGACAAGAGCTCGTGCGGGTACACCGTTTGTCGAACGGTGCAATTTGGTATGGGCCCGGCCCCGGCAATCCACCGGCGTATCGCTTCGACGCTCCGGCGGGCGAATACCAGACCATCTACTGCGCCGAGCAATTAACGGGCGCATTCGTTGAGACGGTGCTGCGCCGTGCGCAGCGGATCGTCGGGCGCCCTTTCGTTGAGCAAAGGGGCTGGACGGTGCTCACCTGCCGGCGCGAGCTGCGGCTGGCAAAGGTCTTCGACGAGGGCCTGATCCATCATGGGGTGACGGCCGACATCTGCGCTGGCGACGATTATTCAGCGTCGCAGCGCTTTGCCGGCGATATCTTTGCCGGTTTTCCAGATGTCGATGGTATCGCTTATCGGGCACGACACAATAACGGCCAGATCTGCTACGCGGTATTCGATCGCGTCGCTGCAACCGAGTTTGTGGAGAAGGAGCGCCGGGCTTTCAAGGATGAGAATGCCATCGTCGAAGCGGTTATGAAACGCCATGGTGCCGTTTGGGATCCGATGACGCCGCTGCCACCAGCATAGAGCGAAGGCCCCCGCCGGGCGCCAGTGCAGTCACCGTCCTCTTCCGGCGGTTCGCCGGATGGACGAGATTCTGAAAAGTTCGATGCACAGGGAAGGCGTACCGACCAACTTATTGAGGGTAACCACAATAAGTCAACGATGAAGGCCGATCCTAGGAGGGCTCTATGATTCTACCCAAATACAAAGCAACTGGGCAACGCGGGCAATGGTCCGCTCGGGTGGAGGGCGTGATGTACCCCTGTGTCCATGACTTTTGGGTCAAGTATCCCGTCAATAGGCACGAACCGATGATGTACGACGACCCGGGATGCGACCCGGATCGCCCCAAGTGGTGTAAGTTCATCGCTATGCTACAAACCACCAAACGTGCGGTTCTCAGCCAAGACAAAGTAACGGGGAAAGGTGCTGCTTTCCAGCGCACAGGCTATCTCGCCTTGTATGAGATTGAAAATCTCGAGTTCGGTCCCGGCTTTTTGCGGTTTCGGTTCAGCAGCACGGTAGCGGAACTGCTTTGAGCGAACATTCCAAGTTTGCTTGGAAAGCGTCCTTTCAAACTGGACCGCTACCCATCTGTGCTTCCACTTCCCGTGTTGGCACTTAGCCGACATCACCGGCTTATCCAATGTCCGCTTCGCGCCAGAACGGGTTGTCCGCGTGCCAGGGCGGCTGACGCGGCTAAGGCGCATCTCATGGACTCGCTTGGGCGAGTCCATGCTTATCTGGCCTTTCTCTGCGTCCAGTCCGACCTTAGTTGGCACGTAGTCCGAAATTATTATTCGCGGCGAGGGAAAAATCCCTGCAATTGCAATTGCGTGAGTCCGAGCTATTCTGTCGCCCTAGAATAAAATCAGGCATATCTCGAATTTCGGCAAAAGCCGGTTTTAGCTCGGGTAAGCACCGGTTAAGCAGCCGTAGCGGTTTCAGCGCTCGCGGCCGGCAAGCCGCGACTCCTAGCATGGAAGAAGCTCAATGACAGTCCAAGGATACGATCTCGTCGGCGACATTCATGGTCACGCTGACGCTCTGCATCGCCTTTTACGCGCGCTCGACTATGCCGAAATCGAAGGTGTTTTCCGGCATCCGGAAAGGCAGATGATCTTCGTCGGTGATTTCATAGATCGCGGCCCACAACAGCGGGAGGTTCTGAAGATTGCGCGCTCGATGTGTGAAACCGGCGCAGCAAAGGCCGTGATTGGAAATCACGAATTCAACGCGATCGGATGGGCGACCCAGGATAAGGACGGCATATCTGAGGAGTCATTCGGCGAAGAATGCGAATCAGCACAGCAAATTCCTTCGCCAGACTGGTGAGAACTCTGCGGGCCATAAGGATGCCATCGACTGGTTCAGGACCCTTCCCGTCTGGCTCGATCTACCCGGCTTTCGCGTTGTCCACGCTTGCTGGCACGATGCCTCCTGTGAGGCGCTGAAGCCCTTCCTGGACGAAGCCGGGCGCTTCACCGACGAGGGAGTATTCGAGAGTTATCGGCACGGAACGGCCGCCCATGCCGCTGTCGAAATACTACTCAAGGGCCCAGAAGAGCGTTTGCCGGCGGGGATCTATTTTATCGACAAGGACGGGGAAAAACGGGAAGAAGTTCGATTGCGTTGGTGGGATCATAACGCAACGACCTTCCGAAAGGCCGCCCTCGGGATGGACGGGCGCGAGAATGAAATACCGGACACCGAGCTTCCGACCGACTATCGATATCACGAACGTAAGCCAGTATTCTTTGGCCATTATTGGCTGAAGGATCGACCGGAAATTACTGCGCCGAACGCGGCGTGCCTCGATTTCAGTGTGGCCAAAGAAGGGTATCTAACGGCCTACCGATGGTCGGGCGAAAGTGAATTGGCCGAAAGATCTCTGGTTTCTGTCCCAGCCTGACGGTTCAAATCAAATGGCGGCAACGAATGTCGAAGATGTATCGTTTGCTTGGCGCGGACCGGCAGATTTACCTAAGCCTTACTCCAGGCTCCCTTGGGGGAAATCAGTCAGTCATCCATCGGAGACTTTCGATTAAAGTGTGGTTTCATCAACTGCCGACGTTCCCTAAATCGTCCAGCAATTAGCTTCATCACCTTTTGCTTGGGAGTTTTTGAGGTCACATTGAGATTGTTGGCATCAGCAAATCGGCGCAACTCTTCGATCGGCATTTGATCCAGCGCATTCTCGACTTCAAGCTCCTCGCCGGTATCCCAACTTTGATAGAACATTTCAAATTTGCTTTTGTGAACGGCAATTTCTTCCTCGCTTAATGGAAGCAGTTTCGATTTGGCAGAGGAGCCTCCCCGCGTCTGGGCCTTCCGCGCCTCCAGCAATGAAAGAATTCGATCTACTTTTTCCGCAAGTTGGCGGAGCTGTTCTTCCACTGACTGTGACATTCACTTCTCCTAGAGGTAGTTCTGGACTTCTTGCCACAATGCCGAAAATTGCCGATTGAACTGGACAGGCATGCCTTCTTGAATCGCCCTTTTTACCCCTACCCTGTCGAAAATGGCAGTGTCGAATACTTTGGCATCGAGTCCGTTCGCAATGCCAACATTTTTGACTACGAGTCTTGCATCATCCAGGTAGCGCTGAGTTTCATTACTAAATCGCTTGGTGCTGCTGCCGCCAGGTGGTTTTGCCCTATTCATGAACACGCCAATTTTTGGAACGGGAAAGGGTTCGATTCGCGCGCGTAGAGTGCTGAGAAGAAGATTGAGGCCCTTGGCTGCGAAGAAGTCTGGATTAATCGGGATCAGTATCAAATTGCAGCAAGAAAGAACCGAATAACTCAAGAGGCTGAAGGATGGCGGGCAGTCAAAAAGAACGAAATCGTAGTCCGGAACGTTGTTCGAGTTGCGTATCTTTTCTAATAGCCGGTGAATGAAGAATTTTACTTTTTCACGATCCCACAATTCGAGTTCGGTCCAATACAGATCCTCTACGGAGGGAATGAAATGATAGCGCGTGTTGATCCGATAAATGAAGTCGTGATTGATCCCAAAATTGAAATTGCTGTTTGTTTTGGTAAACTCATCTAGGGCATCAAAGATGGTTTTTTTCTTGGCGACTGCCCGTTCGTACCAGTCAGTAAAATTCTTGAATGGGTTGCCGTCCTCGTTCAGGGCAATAGACTGAGTTAGAGACATCTGCGCATCAAGATCGAACACAAGCGATGAATGCTGAGGTGACTCAGCGGCGACGTGGCCCAATGCCCAAGTACTTGTTGTCTTCCCGACACCGCCCTTAAAATTGATGGTTGCAATCGTTTTCATCATAGTGCAGCTCCGATTTTTGATCGCTACCCAGCAATTTTGAGAATGTTATGCTTTATTCTTTGGTGCTCAACGCGATGGCAAGTTGGACATAGGAGCGCAAAGTCCTTTACTGTTGTGTATCGCTCACCTTCATCAAGTGGGTTCTTGTGGTGAACGTCGAGCAGGCTTCGCGGGCTTACCTTCGTCGGATCCAACACCGTTGCCGGGTCAAACCGGCAGTCGTCACAATGTAGAGTTCTCGACCGTCGTCGCTCCCGAATAAATTTGTCGGCAATCCACGCCGCACGACGGCGGACCTTGGATTTTCGCTCTTCGGTCATTCCCTCCAATGCACCGTCAGTCAAATCTGAATTTATTGATTTTTGGGTACGCGGATCTATTTCGCTTTCCTCGGCGAGGCGGATTTCGTCTTCAATTCCTATCCATGCATTTGACGCGTGCACGCTCTCCAATCGGAGGGACGCGAGCGCAACCCGTTCTTCCTCATTGAGAACTCGCAACGTCGCTGAGGAGCGTTGGTACAGGCGGCGATAACCAGCCTCTCCAAGCACGGATTTCGCTTTTGGAAATCCCACCACACGATAGGACTCGACGATGGGAAAGGCGACTGACCAGCGAAAACGGTTTTCGCCCTGCGCCCACATATCTTGAATTCGATTGAAGCCTTCTTCGCCGATGATGGTTTCGAGGGCACGTGCGGTTGCCCTCAGCTTATGGACTGCGATGAACCGCCCGGCTAGTTCCTTGTGAGCCTCTTTCTCTTTCAGATATTCAGGATCATCTTCAAAGCCCGTGTTGGGTTGACTGAACTGCTCGGTAATGTACTCGACAACGTAACCCGTCCCGAATTGGCGTTGTATGGTACTCTGGCACATGTTCCTGGCGGTCTGGTCGCCGCCTGTTGGCGTGAAGCCCAGCCAAGTTGTCCCTGCGAGCCAGTCAGCTTTGGACGCGGTGATGGGTGCAGGCAAGTCATTAACGAACAGATTCGATTTCACGGTCGCTTGCCTGTCTCTTGTTGCGCGGATGACAAGGGACCGCGAGGTAGCGCCATGATATCCACAATACTGGAGAGCGAGAATGCTCTCTTGTTCTTCCCGCGCCACCATGGGCGCGAAGGTAAGCCGCAGCCGGCCAGTGTCTCGCAACTGCTCATATACTGCGGCGAGGCGGGGTAAGATAACTGGACCGCTTGGAACCGGACCAGGCCGAGACTACCTGATGCGACCGATTGATCTTCGCACCCCTTGCTGACGGGTTGACCATCTACCCTACGGTCCGGGAATTTCGGTGCAGGTTGAATGCGGGGATAAATGGCAGCCGAGCGTTAGAATGTGGAAAACGTAGGCGCCAACAGCCCTCCGACTGGCTAAAGGGTGACAGCGCCGTCCGATCGCCCGCCCGTCCACGCTTGCACAGCTCGATACAGGCCCAAGGTCAGTTTGTGCGGCTGCCGGGGCATGACAATACCCGTCGAGCATGTAAGAACGAAATTAGGAGGACTATTGGCGCAAGCTGGAAGTGAGCCGTAAGCTGTTGTTATTAAGTCAGAAAATGCGTGGAAAAGAATGCAAGCCAACATAGCGAACAAGAGGGAACAGCTGCGCTCTCCGGACCCGTATTCATCCAAAATCATCAAAGCCGGTGCCTTAATCGGGGACACGAAGACGCTGCTTGCCCACTGGGACATTCGCACCTCGGTCGACGAAAACCTCGATCGGGCAAGGCGGGATAATGTCTTCGGGAAGGCGTCCCGCTCGCGCGTCGAGGACATCTCAGCGATATTCCGGCAGCGCTACCTTACCGAGCATTCAGTCACCAAAGCACTTGTCACGCTGGTTCAAAAGAGGTTTCCTGCCGCCGGCTTGGAATGGCTATTTTACTTCCACTCCGCTCGTGCAGACCGATTGCTATATGATGCCGTGACCGAGATTCTTGTTCCCTTGCACGCGCGAGGTCTAGTCGACATCAACGTGCATGCTTTCCAACGTTCCCTGGCGAAGTGGGTCAATGAAGGAAAGACGACCGGCCACTGGTCCGAACCCACGATTACCCGGATTGCGCAAGGATTGCTTTCGACTCTACGGGACTTCGGCGTGCTCCAAGGGGCGGTTAATAAAAGGATTGCACCCGCGTACCTTCCCACCGAGGCATTCGCCTACGTCATGTTTTATTTGAAGCAGCGCCAACCGTCAGGAGTAAAACTGATCGAGCTTCCCGACTGGAAGTTGTTCTTTTTGTCGCGGGACGGCGTGGAGCGGCTTTTGTTCGAAGCCCACCAGCGGGGCTTGTTGGAATACCACGTCGCTGGCAGCGTCACTCGATTGACCTTTCCAGCTGAAACTCTTGACGAGTATGCGAATGTCCTCGCTCAAAGATAGTATCGCACCTCTGGAAAGCGATCTAAAGGCCATACCGCCGAGAATCAGCGTTTACCATGATCTGCCTTTTGCGATCATGCGGTACGACCCGACCGACGAATGGGAGCTTCGACGAGAGATTAAATTGCTGGCTACTCGCCTAGAAGCCGTCGGCAAGAAGGTTCACATCATCCCGATGTCAGAACTGCTTTGGTCGGCGATGGAGAAGGTCCACGAAAAAGACGATGACGAAGGATTAGAGGCCGTCATCAAACTGGAAAAGGAACGCGGCTACGTCGAAGCTCAGCAGCAAATGACCACGTACTTGTCGAGCAAAGTCTGGATTCAGCTGTGGGATTTGCTCGCGGAACGCCTCGTTTCAATTAGCCCTGAGAATACGGTAGTCTTTCTGATCCGTGCGGCTGCGATGTCGCCAGGTATTTTCCACATGTCCATGCTGCTCGACAAAATGAATGGCAAAACCAATGTGACAACGATTTTGTTTTACCCAGGAACGATCGAAGGCACGACCGGACTGCGATTCATGGATCTAAAAGATCGTGATGCGCTGGGCAACTATCGGGTCAAGATTTACGGCTGAGGAAACGAGTAACCAAATGACGACAATCGGCGATCTGCTGACACGTGATCTTAGCCGCAAGATCGAAGAGATCATCCAAGTCGATCAGGCCGATGAGCATTCGGTTCATTCTGAGATATCGGAATACGTTGCTACCGATAGTATCCGCGAACAGTACTATGGTCTCCTCAAAGCCATTGCTGAGGCTCCCAGCGATCCTAATGAAAGCGTCGGCGTCTGGGTGTCGGGCTTCTTCGGGTCTGGCAAAAGCTCATTTGCCAAGAACCTCGGCTACGCACTGGAGAACCGCACGGTTCTCGGCAGCAGATTTGCTGATCTCTTCAAGCAGCAACTTGGCGATAACCGCACAAGCGATTTACTCGACCTCATTAATGCCAAGACGCCAACTCAGGTTATCCTTTTTGAGGTCGCGAAGGAGGCCGACACACGGAAGGTCACGCAACGAATTGCCGAGTTGATGTACACTGTTCTTCTGCGTGAGCTTGGTTACTCGGAAGACTTCGACATTGCTGAACTGGAAATAGAACTTGAAGCCGAGGGCAAACTGCCGGAGTTTGTTGCAACTTGCAAAACGCTGCTGAACAGAGACTGGGAAGCAGTCCGGTCCGGGGCGCAAAAATTGTCGCGCGCGAGTGCCATTCTAAATCAGCTTGATAGGAAGCTCTATCCTTCTGCGGATTCGTGGTCCCATTCTCAGCGTAATCGAGACGCGTCGATTTCCGTCAGCAAAGTAGTTAAGCGCACGTTCGAGCTATGGGGACGTCGCCGAAAGGGTAAAGCCCTTGTATTCATCATTGACGAAGTCGGCCAGCACGTCGCTCGCAGCGGCGACAAGATTGAAGACCTACGGGCGACCATCGAAGAATTCGGCAAGGTCAGTAAAAACTTGCTCAAGGAAGGCAAGATTACCGCTCCTTGCTGGATCGTTGTCACATCCCAGGAAAAGCTGGATGAAGTGGTCGCCGCGATAGATTCCAAGAGAGTCGAACTTGCTAAGTTGCAAGATCGCTTCCACCATCGCGTCGACTTGGCTCCCTCGGACATCAGGGAGGTAGCCACCAAACGAGTCTTAGCGAAGACGGCCCAGGCTGTGATAACGCTCAAGAATCTCTTTTCTAAAAACCAAGGCGTGTTGAACGCCGCGCTGCGACTCGAACGTACGACCCGCCGCACCGACATCAGCGAAAGTGATTTCGTTCACTTTTATCCCTATCCGCCACACTACATCGATCTTTGCATTGGGATCATGTCGGGCATTCGACTGCAGCCAGGGGCTCCACGGCACTACGGAGGCAGCAACCGTACGATCATCAAGCAGGCGTACGAGATGCTGGTGTCGGATCGTACTGCATTCGCCAAAATGCCCGTTGGAGCGCTTGTGACGCTCGACAAGGTGTTTGAGTTGGTAGAAGGAAACCTCTCTAACGAGAAGCGCACGGACATTCACCAAATTGCCGAGCGATTCAAAAGCGATCCCGAAGATCGCGGGTGGGCGTTGCGGGTTGCCAAGGCCACCTGCCTTCTGGAATTCATTCGTGATCTGCCCCGCACAGACGCCAATCTCGCCGCTGTGCTGGTCGACGAGGTGGGCAAGGCAACCCCGCTGAGTGAAGTTCAAGCTGCTGTAAAGCGGTTGAATACTGCCCAGTTCATTCGCAATACTGAAGAGGGCTGGAAGCTCCAGACAGCGCAGGAGAAGAACTGGGAGACGGAACGGCGGGGATATCTCGAACCGAAGCCTCGTGAGCGCAATGAGCTTTCACGCACCGCTCTCCAGCAAATCTTTGATGAGCCGGAATTCAAGACCTTCCGCTACCAGAATCGCTCGTTCCGGATCGGCATAAGCGTTGATGGATCAAACATTGGCGATGAAGGCGAACTCCTTCTGACCCTGTGCGTGGCTGAGGATACCGACGAACTTACCAAACGCATCGAAGAGACGCGCACCGAGAGTCAGCAGAAATCTCACGAGAATGATCTTTACTGGCTCTTTTGCATGACGCCTGAGATCGATGAATTGGTTGGCCAGCTTCACGCCTCACGCAAGATGGTGGACAAATACAACCAGCTCAGCGCCCAGCAAAAAATCAGTCCCGACGAAGCAACGTGCCTCCAGGACGAGAAAAACTCCAAGAACAGCTACGAAATCCGGTTGCGGGACAAGCTGACCGAGGCGATGGAGCGTGGCACCGGTATGTTCCGCGGCGTACAGAAAGACGCGTCCGCCTTAGGCAAAGGGTTAGGAGAAATCCTGAAGAAGCTCTTTGGTCAGGTCGTACCCGACTTGTACCCAAAGTTGCAAATGGGATCTCGGCCGCTGAAGGGCGATGAAGCCGAACAAGTCCTCAAAGCGGCTGACCTCAAAGCATTGCCTAACGTCTTCTACGCGGGCGATCACGGGCTGGGGCTGGTCGTCAAGGATGGCCCCAAGACCATTGTCAACAAGAATGCCGATGTCGCCAAGGAAGTCCTCGATTACTTAAAGAGCGAGCACAGCTACGGCAACAAAGACAGTCGCATGGGCAAGGCACTCGAAAAGCGATTCGGCGGCACGCCCTATGGCTGGGAACGTGACATGCTGCGACTGATCCTTGCCACGTTATTCCGAGCGGGTGAAATCGAGGTCACCTACCAAGGTAACCGCTTCCACAACTACCAAGACCCGGCCTGCCGTACGCCCTTCACCAGCAATCCCGCATTCCGGTCGTCTCTGTTTTCGCCCCGGCAATCAGTCGGCCTCAAGACGCTCACGCAGGCCGTTCAGCAGCTCGAAGAGCTAACGGGAGAAGACGTCGACGTCGAAGAAGGCGCCATCGCTACGGCGTTCAAGAAAGTCGCCGCGGAGGAACTTGAAAAACTCTATCCGCTAAAGGCTACCGCAGAGGCCCACCGGCTCCCGATCCTGTCCATGCTGTCCGAGTATCAGCAGACGCTGGCGGGAATTCAATCGTCCGCTTCCGACGACTGTGTGCGTATTCTCACTGAGAATGGCAAGGACTTCGGGGGAACCAGAGAAAAGGTACGGAGGCTCCGTGAATTGCTGAATGCTGAGGCCATTAGCGTTCTGCGGGAGGCCCGACAAGCAACGGATCAAGTGTGGCAACGGCTTGCCGCTCACAATCCCTCGCCGGAACTCGAAACGACGGTCGAGAAATTGAGAAACAACTTGGCCTCTGAATCGTTCATCAACTCGTGGGACGAGATCGCCGGCAGCACCAAGACGGTTCTGGAAGCCTACCGCATCGCCTACTGCGAATTGTTTGATCGTCGTAAGAAGTCCTACGAGTCGGCGATTGGTGAGATCAAAAATCGCCCCGAATGGGGGCCGCTGGAGGCTAACAACTCTAGTATGGCCGCGATGCTCTTGTCGCCGCTACAAGGTCGGGTTGGCACAGACGAAGATAAGGAATCGGTAAAAGTTGGCACATCGCTAGGGAGGTCCAGCCTCACCGAGATGGAATCAGACCTTGCCGCCGTCGATGGACTGAAATCGTCAATTTTGGTCAAGTTGCAAGAACTGTCGATCGGTGGCGAGAAAAAGTCGCCGATCCGAAAGGTGCGAATCTCGGAATTCTTCAATCGTCCGATCCAGACGCAACCAGAACTCGACAAAGCTCTCGATCTCATAAGGGATTCACTTCAGAAGTACATCGATGAAGGCGCAATCATCATTCTGGAGTGAACGATGCTGAGTCCACGACAGATATTTGAAGACAACATTCGGCCAGCAGACCTGCTTCTAAAGGTCTTCCGGCTGTTGGAGCATGATTCACTCAATACCGAAGAAGCATTACTTCGTTCGCTTCGTGAACTTGTGAAAGCAGAGAAAGACGAAAGCCTGCTGGTCATTTCCAACGGCATCTTTCTGGGATTGATCCGGGAATTGGCCGAAGTGCCGCCGTCATCGATCAAACGCAGTGCCTTGTGCAATTTGCTGCGTCAGGCCGTTGTCACCGCCAGCACTGCTTTGGAGACGTACCTGCCCATCTTGCTGAGGGACAATCTGCCAGAAATTATTCGGCTCCGTGGACGAGATTTTGTTCCAAGGAACGATGAAGCGTTCAAGAATCAATTCAAGGAACTGAAATTTGACCTTGATGAAGCAGTCCGCATTTTGGTTGATCCCGATCCACTGTTCCTTGCCAACAAAATGATTAGTAGCCTGAACTTCAGCTACCTCAACGGCAGACGGGGCGTCCATGTCACAGGCGTGCTGCTCGGTCTGGACAATCCGTGGAGCCTCGTCGCTCAGCAACTGGGACGAGCAGAAGAAGAAATCAAAAAAACACTCGATATTACAGTGAAACGTCGCAACGATATCGTGCATCGGGCCGACCGTTCGCAGGATGATCCCGCCGGCGCCGCTCAAGAGATAGGCTTCCCGTGGGCAAAGCAGGCGGTCGAAACGATTCGGGTCGTTTGCCTTGCACTGGATGATCTTGTGGTGAGCCGGCTAAATGGATTGAAACAACTAGCGGCGGCGTCACAACCGCAAGGCGCGGCGTGACATGGACACGGAGATTCGAAACAAGCTCCGCAATGTCGTGACGCGGTGTCGCAAGCTGCTGGAAGACTCCATTTCACAGGAGCTTGAGGGGAAGTACGGTATCTTCGTCAAGAATGATCAGGTGATCGCAAATCCGAACGCCTCGATGGCCCATCTAAAAGAAGAGGAGCAGTCGGCTCGTAAGGATATCCTCGATCACTTCGGCCACATCATAGCCCGTGGTTTCAAGCCGAATGAAGCTCTAGACCAGTTGGTGCGTGAAATTGCTTTTACACATCTAAACCGGCTCTGCGCCTACAAGATGATGGAGGCCCGCGAGGTCTATGTGGGCGGTCAAAAGTTCCGTGAGGCTGTAAGTCGCGGTATTAACTCCAATGGCGTAAAATTCTATCTGGCGGACAACCCCGAAGAAGAGCGCCTATTCAATACAGGTCATCAAGATACTGCATACCGGCATTTTCTGGATTGGCTAGGCGGGGCGCTCTCCGACGAAATCGGCGTCCTGTTCAATCCCAACGACCCGGCCAATCGGCTCTATCCTCGGCAACAGACGCTCGATGAAGTGCTGGACCTGTTGAACGGCGGTGGCATCAAAGTCGACGAGATCGAGTTACGGGAGCAATGGCCGAAGATTTGGTCACAAGACGAAACCATCGGCTGGGTCTACCAGTATTTCACGCCCAAGGAACTACGAGATAAAGCCCGCAAGGCAAGCCCAGCCCCTCGAAACTCGTACGAATTGGCCTTCCGCAATCAGTTCTTTACGCCGCGCTACGTGGTCGAGTTCCTTACGGACAATACACTGGGTCGCATCTGGTTTGAGATGCGCAAAGGTGACACAAAGCTCAAGGACCAGTGTCGCTACTTAGTCTGTCACCCCAGCGAGTATTTCCTAAGGGAAGGAGAGCAGCGGCCCATTGACGCTGTCGAGGGGCCCGCCGACCTTCCGCAGGAAAAATTGTTCGAACGCCCGGTTAACATTCCGCACCGCCCGAAGAAAGATCCAAGGGAGCTGAAGATTCTCGACCCGGCATGTGGGAGCGGTCACTTCTTGCTGTACTGCTTTGACTTACTGCTGACGATTTATGAGGAAGCATATTACGACCCCGACCTCGGCCCGGCGTTCCAGATCAAGCCCGTCGAAGAGTTTCGGCGCGATATTCCGGGCCTGATCCTCGCCCATAACTTGCACGGTATCGACATAGACGTGCGGGCTAGTCAAATTGCCGCCCTTGCGCTCTGGCTCCGCTGCCAACGGGCCTATCAAGACATGGGGCTGAAGAAAGATCGTCCCAAGATCACCCGTTCGAACTTTGTTTGTGCCGAACCAATGCCTGGTGAAGAACAAATACTTCAGGAGTTTGTCTCACAACTTGAACCGAAGGTTCTTGGCCAAGTGGTCGAAGTTGTCTTCGACAAGATGAAGTTAGCTGGGGAGATTGGCACGCTCCTCAAGATTGAAGAGGAGATTCGAGTTGCAGTCTCAGAAGCCAAAGAACAATGGGTCCGAGAAACGACCCTTGCCACGGATCGCAAGGGCCAGCAGCTCTTGTTCACACAAGCGGCAATGGATCGGTTGGATGGCAAGCCTACGCAACCCTCGCTCTTCGATTTGTCTGATGTCACCGACGATCAGTTTTTCGAGCGAGCCGAAGTAAAGGTAATTGAGGCTCTTCGTTTCTACGCAGAGAAGGCCCATAACGGACAGCAACTTCAGCGACGGCTTTTCACGGAAGATGCCGTGCGCGGATTTGGTTTCGTGGATTTGTGCCACAAGCGGTTCGATGTTGTGCTGATGAATCCACCGTTCGGCGAGCCGATAAAGTCCACGCAAGGGTACTTGGAAGCGAACTATCCGCACACGAAGCATGATCTTTTTGCTGCGTTTTGTGATCGAGCAATGGGACTTTTGAATGAATCGGGGATGATAGGAGAAATTTCAAGTAGGGTCGGCTTTTTCATCCGCTCATTTGAAGAATGGCGAAACGATTTGCTCAACTCATGGCAAATTACGCTAATGGCTGATCTTGGGTCGCATGTTCTCGACACAGCGGCGGTCGAGGTGGCATGCTACGTAATACAGCGACCTTCTGAGCGTGCGGCCGCTACGTACGTATTTCGGCTGCTAGTCGAAACGCAGAAGGCAGTTAGACTACTGCATGCGTGCCAGAACCTTGCGGATCGGAATTGCTTTATTCTCACGACAGACCGCTTTAAAATTCTACCGCTTCATCCATTCGTTTATTGGGTCGAATCTGAAACACTACGAAAGTTCACTTCCCATCCGACGGTTGAACCATCAGCGGGAGTTGTCCGTCAGGGCTTGGGCACCGGTGACAATTTTCGCTTTGTTCGGGCCATCTGGGAGGTGCCAGTCCAATCGATCGCTGGTCACCAATGTGTCACTCCGAACGAGGTCCGAAATCAGCTCTCTGGGGCAAAGACATGGGCCGTTCACGTAAGGTCGGGAGCTTCGCAGCCCTGGTATTCTCCACTTACAGTCGTAATTGATTGGGAAAGACAAGGCGAACGACTGAAAGACCATTGGCGATCAAAGGGTGAGTCGCCCTCTCGGTATATTCCCAGCGAAGACTTATATTTTCGTCCTGGAATTAGTTGGACACGAAGGGCATTCCGCCTGATTCCGTACATTGTGCCAACAGGGTGCATCCCTTCTGCAAGTCGTTATATGGCTTTCCCTGAGGATGCGCACCGGATCAACCTCTTAGGTCTGAGCGCTTCGGCTGTAGCCACGTTATTTATGCGGTTCTACGGAGAAAAGTTCGAGCATCCTAATCATTTGGTCGATACTTTCAAAAAGCTACCCTTCGTTTCATTGGAAGCCAATACGCAGGCATCAATTCGTTCGACCGCCGAGAGCGAGGTGAGTAAGCGAAAGCGGTATTATGCAAACTACGAGCCGTATTCTGATTTTGTGCTTCCTGCTTCTATTACGAAGTTCAGCAATGCTGGGGACTCGGAATGGGATTCAAGAACCTTCCTAGGAGAATCGGGCGAGGCGGCAATAGCGTCCGCAATCGGATTAAACCAGGCCGCATTAGAGCGAGCAATGCGAGACCTGGACGAGGCGATTGACGCTCGTCGGCAGACAGCGTCGGGCGGTGATGGCGTAGACGATGTGGATGGCGACGAAGATACCGGTGACACCGCTTGCGACTCAACGCCAAGAGGCCACGCGGTTGACACAGTATCCTACGCAGTAGGATGCGTGTTTGGGCGATGGGACATTCGCATGGCAAATGATCCGTCACTTGTCCCGGTCCCAGGTGATCCGTTCCTGCCGATTCAGCCTTCTCCCCCGGGTATGCTTGTTGGTCCAAACGGACTTCCTGCGGATAATGGATATGTGGCGGGTCGCGAATGGCTTCGTGCTAGACACCACATTGGCGACAAGTCGCCGACTTTGCTCGATTCTGATGCCCTGGAGTCGGCATACCCCCTACGTGTCAATTGGGATGGCATCGTTGTCGACGACGAAGGGCACGCCGATGATATTGTTCGGCGCATTCAGGAAGCGTTCGAGATCATCTGGCCAGATAGTGCCAACTCGGCAGAGGCGGAGATATGTTTCAAGCTTGGGGCAAAAGGTGGCCTTCGAGAATTTTTGCGGAGATCGGGAAAGGGTGGATTCTGGACAGAACACGTTTTCCGCTATTCCAAGAGCCGTCGTAAAGCGCCGATCTACTGGATGCTCCAGTCATCGAAGAAAAACTACGCCGTTTGGCTGTATTACCACCGCATAGATAAAGATCTCCTTTTCAAGGTGCTAGTGAAACACGTAGAACCAAAGATTCGGTTGGAGACGAGTCACCTCGAAACTCTGCGTGACCAAGGATCCCAATCTGGGGAGTCAGGAAAGGAAGCGAAGGGACTTGCAAAGAAGATTGAACGGCAGGAAGAGTTTCTTTCTGAATTGAAGGACTTCGAGGATAAGCTGCGTCGTGCGGCGGATCTACATCTCGAACCCGATCTCAACGATGGAGTTGTCCTCAACATTGCTCCACTTTGGGAACTTGTCCCGTGGAAAGAGGCTAAAAACTACTGGGATGAACTCCTCAAGGGTGAATACGAGTGGTCCTCTATCGGCAAGCAACTTCGTCAAAGGCAATTGGTGAAGTAATGGCGATCGTCACCGCATCTCTCGTTCAAATGATCGCCAAACAAGTCGATGAGAAAGGGCTGGTGGTTTGGTACGACCCGGAGCGAGCATACCTTACGGTGGCTGCGGAACTGCTTCTGCCGAGTACAACCGTGGCCCGATACAACGGAAGCTTCCTCAAGCTGCGAAAAGAAATCGACCATTTGCTCAACGACATTCAACCGCCTCGACTAGTCGTATATGTGCCGATGGAACGAACCCAAACCGACAGTGCGTTAATCGAACTCGATTGTGCCGGGGTCATCATGCAGCCTCGGCAGCAACCGCCAGCTTGCAATACCCGGTTGTCGGTTGTGGGCCGCAATGCTCTCAAGCACATTTTGAGTGACGATCAAGTTTCCGAAATCGAACGGCAGGTGGAATCAGGCAAGTTATCGCTTGCCGATCTGAATTCACTGGCCGAGCAGGGAATCGATATCTCGACCGGCGTGTTGAAACTCATCTTCGGCTCGGCTAACCCGCAGGAAGTTGCGTTGGCATTGCTGCACGGCGAGCGGCACGATGAAGAGATCGGTAAGAAGGAGGCCCAGAAAGAACTGCGGCACCTTCTCCAAGTTAGCTTTGATATTGAACTCTCTGCATCAGAAAGCCTCTCCAAGTGGCGAGCTCAATTGGGCCGGCACGTTCTACTGACCGATTTGTTCGCAGCTCTTAAAAAGCAGGTGCCATCCTCGCTTGCGGCAGTCCCGGTAGCCAAGAGCACTGGCGGGATCGATGCTTGCGTGCGGTTGGCTCGAACCTGGCGTAACAGCCGGGACGTGCGAAACAGCTACGTTATCCTGGCCAATAAGGTCGAACAGGACCTTTCCCTCGGTCAATTGGACATTCCCGTGGAGGCGCTGAGGGAAAACGAAACTTTCCTCTGCGTCGAGCGTGCGTTGCTGGCACATGTAGAGCGTGAGCTACTGAGGTCCGCGACCACCGAATTGCTGCAACTGGCCGAATATCGTCTCTCCCGCTTTTGGGCCGATGTCATTCCGGCGACACAGGCTCAGTGGGCGCTGATCTCCTCCGCCGCCGAGGTCTTGATTGTTGCCGACCGTGTGAGCAAGGCACTCAAGAAGGCTCCCAGCATGGTGCCCGCTCTTGTTAAAGCATATGCCGACGACGATGAGCCGTGGTGCTTGCTCGACACCCATCACCGGCACATGGAAAGCCGTAAATACAATTTTGAGTTCGCAGCCAATATCGATCACGGCGCGTTGGAAAAGCTCATCACCAGGGCCGAGCAACGCTATACCGAGGTCGGATCCGAACTCGCGAAGCATTTCATTATACAGTTTCAAAAGGCCAAGCATCCGATCAATGGATTACTAAGACAGCGAGATATTTTTGAGAAGCAGGTGAAGCCGCATTTGAGCGAAGGCAAGGTTGCCTACGTTTGGGTGGATGCACTGCGATTCGAGATGGCGCGTGAACTGTGCTTATTGCTCAAGGACAATTTCAAACTCGAAATTCAGCCCGCCATCGGCACGATGCCTACGATCACCGAAATTGGCATGGCGGCGTTGTTACCTAGAGCTCATGCGTCGGCCAAGGTTGTGGCCGTCGGAGGCGGCAAATTAGCGTTGGAGATCGACGGCAAGACGATCAGGGATCGGAAAGACCGGGTGGCGTTTCTCAAAGAAAATGCGGGCGTGTCGGTCTTTGATGCCAAGCTGGACGATCTGCTGCCTAAGCCAACCAAAAAGGTGAAGGACGGAATTCAGAACAACCAGTTGATCTTGATTACTTCGCAGGAGATAGATGAACTGGGTGAGGCCGACAACATGGCCCAATCCCGGCTCCAAATCGACGGCGTGCTGAGCCATTTGCGACGTGGCGTGCGTGTTTTGGCCGATCATGGGATAGATACGATCGTCCTCGTTGCCGATCACGGGCACTTGTTCGCTGACGAGATCGGGGAGGACATGAAGATCGAGACCCCCGGTGGCAAGGTAGAAGATTTGCATCGGCGGGTATGGGTGGGCATTGGCGGAACCTCGGAGCCATCGTACCTTCGGGCGTCACTGTCCTCGTTGGGCGTGGACAGTGAACTAGACATTGCCACGCCTTGGACGTTTGCCGTCTTCAAATCAAAGGGGGGCGGCCGAGCTTATTTCCATGGTGGGCTATCCCCTCAGGAACTGATTGTGCCCGTGGTCGTGATGCATCCGACAACGAAGCCGTTGGCTCCCAAGACCAGCATACAATGGACATTGAACCCCGGGACGCCCAAACTAACGACCAGGTTCTTTTCCGTTCAGATTGCCGGTATCGAGAACGAGTCAAGCCTATTTGGGTTTGAGCCGCCCAAGGTGCGGATCGAACTTCGGGCCAACAAAAAGTGCGTTTCGTTGTCGGTAAGTGCCTCCTACGGTTTCGAGGATGCAACCGGCGAAGTAAAGCTGAAGGTTTCTGATACTGACAACAAGCGAATCGAGCCCAACACGGTCACAGTGATGTTGTCCGAGGAGATTTCCCAGAAAACAGTGGGAGTCTATCTGCTCGATGCCACAACGGGAGCAGAACTGGCGCCTCCCTTGACGGTTGATGTCGCCATTTCGATGTGAGGAGTCAAGCTTGACTGAGCTAGATCGAAAAGCGGCATCCGTATTTGCGGGCAAGGTCGTTCGCAAGGATTTGGTCCGCAAGGTGAAGGTGGGGGCAAACGTCCCAGTCTTCGTGCTTGAATACCTGCTGGGGAAATATTGTGCCACCGACGATCCGGCGGCCATCGATGCTGGGCTGAGAGTGGTAAACAACACCCTGTCCTCGAATTTTGTGCGCTCTGACGAGGCCAACAAAGCCCAGTCGATGGTGAAGGACAAAGGGAAGCATACGCTCATCGACAAAGTGCAGGTGCGGTACGTTTCCGAGGAGGACAAGTACTGGGCTGAGCTGAAAAATTTTGGCCACAAGTTCGTACACGTTCCTGAACATTTCTTGAGGGACTACGATCGTCTGCTTATGGGTGGGATTTGGGCGCAACTAGATATTCGGCATCAGTACGATGAGGAGCAAAAGGGGAAGAAAAGTCCATTCTGGATCGACAGTATCAAACCGATTCAACTTGCAACGTTCGACCTCGAAGAATATCGGGCCTGCCGCGCCCAATTCACAACGGACGAATGGATCGACTTGCTGCTTCGCACGATCGGACTTGAACCATCACACTTCAATCGCCGTCAGAAGCTGCATTACTTGGCACGGCTGATACCGCTGGCCGAGGCTAATTATAATCTCGTCGAACTCGGCCCGCGTGAAACGGGGAAAAGTTACGGCTATCAGGAACTATCGCCGTACACTATTCTGCTCACGGGACCCACGACTGTCGCCAATCTGTTTTTCAACATGGCCACTGGAAAGATGGGACTTGTCGGGATCTGGGACGCCATTGGCTTCGATGAGGTTGCGGACCTCCAAAAAATGCCAAAGGAAGTCGTGACGACCCTCAAGACCTACTGCGAGTCAGGTACCTTCGCGCGCGGGAAGGATTCATTATCTGGCATGGCTTCCATTGCCATGTTCGGAAACACCAATCAGCCCGTCGAAGCGATGGTGCGGTCGTCGCACCTATTCATGCCACTGCCGGAGGTGATCCGAGAGGACATGGCGTTCCTCGACCGCATCCATTTTTACATCCCCGGTTGGGAAATGCCGAAGATGAAGGTGGAGTTCTTCACTAATCACTACGGCTTCGTGGTCGACTATCTGGCGGAGGCTCTGCGAGACCTACGTAAGCACACCTTCACCGAAGTACTCGACCGGCACTTTGCGCTGGGGTCTCACCTAAAATCACGTGACGTCAAAGCCGTGAGAAAGACAGTTTCGGGGTTGGTCAAACTGATCTATCCGAACGGTGAGCTTTCAAAGGAGGAATTGGCCGAACTAGTAGAGTTGTCCCTCGAAGGACGTCGGCGGGTGAAAGAGCAACTGAAGAAAATGGGATCATTCGAGTTCCATCAAACGTCGTTTTCGGTGATCGATAACGAAACACGAGAAGAGAAATTTGTCGGCGTGCCCGAACAGGGTGGGCGGGACATGATCTCGCTCGACCCCTTGGCCCCAGGATCGTTATACACGTCTTCTGTGGACGATCACGGCAAGGTCGGACTCTATCGGCTCGAAGTCGGCTGTTCGCCTGGTACTGGCAAGCTTAAGATCGCGGGTGGGGTCGAGGGACAAATGCGGGAGTCCATCAACCGAGCCTTTGCCTATTTGATGGGTCAGAAGGTCAAGATGGGTATTGCCCAACAGGTTGATACAACCGACTTTCACGTTGAGGCCATCGACTTACTTAGCAATCACGTCCCTTGCGAGGCTGGAATTGCGCTGGTAGTAGCGATTTACTCGGCACTGAAGAGGGTTCCAGTTCAAGCCGGCTTTGTCATCCTCGGCGATCTCAGCATCCAGGGAAACATCAAGTCGATTCGGTCCTTAGCCGAGCCATTGCAGGTTGCTATGGACAACGGCGCGCGCAAGGCGCTGATCCCGCTCGAAAACAAGCGGAATTTCCTCGAAGTCTCCGGCGATATCGTGGAACGGGTTGATCCTGTATTCTTTTCAGATCCGATGATGGCGGCGATGAAGGCTTTGGGGATGACCTGATTGGGCTGATTGACACGACCTGAGCATCGACGGGCTGCATAGTCGCTGCTACAGGATCACCGGCTAGGTCCAGAACCCGATCACGCGAGCGAAAACCTCGATCGCATCTCGGGTCCTCTCTTCATCTAGTCGTCAGCGTCATTGAAAATGACGGCAACTTCTGAATCTCTGTCGCCGCAAGCCAGCGATGGAGGTGATTCGTGGCCGGGAGAGAGATCGCCGTCAAGAAGTACGTGGTGCGTTTGACCGCGGAGGAACGTGCCCAACTCGATGAGTTGATCAGGAAAGGTAAGCGTTCCGCGCAGCTGCTGACGAAGGCGCGCCTTCTCTTGAAGGCGGACGTATCGGATGCGGGCGAAGGCTGGAGCGACAGCCGGATTGCCGCGGCGCTGGACACCAGCATCGCCAATATCGAGCGGACCAGGCGCCAGTTGGTCGAGGAAGGGTTCGAGGCGGTGTTGACCCGTAAATACAATCCCAATTCTGCCCGTCCACGGATTTTCGACGGCGCGGCGGAAGCAAAGCTGATCGCACTGACACTCTCTCCGGCCCCGGAGGGTTTTGCCCGTTGGAGCCTGCGTCTGCTCGAGGAGAAGGTCGTCGAACTGGACATTGTCGAGCGCGCCAGCGACAACACGATCGGGCGAACGCTAAAAAAAACATTCTCAAACCGCACCTCAAGCAGCAATGGGTGATTCCGCCGGACGCCAGCGCGGCCTTTGTCGCCAACATGGAAGACGTGCTGGAGGTCTATCAGAGGCCGCACGATCCGCGGCGTCCGCTCGTGTGTCTCGACGAGACCTCCAAGCAGCTGATCGTTGAGACGCGCGCGCCGATCCCTGCGAAGCAGGGACGCAAGGCGCGTCACGATTACGAATACGAACGCAATGGCGTCGCCAATCTATTCATGGTGTTCGCGCCGCTGGAAGGCTGGCGGCATGTGAAAGTGAGCGACCGGCACACCGCCATCGATTACGCTCATACGCTCAGGGATTTGTCTGACGTGCATTTTCCTGAGGCGGCGGAGATCGTGCTGGTGCAGGACAATCTCAACACCCACAAGCCAGCCTCGCTCTACGAAGCCTTCCCCGCTTCTGAGGCCCGCCGGCTAGTCGAGCGCTTCGAATGGCATTACACGCCCAAGCACGGCAGCTGGCTCGACATGGCAGAATCCGAGCTCGGCGTTCTCGCATCCCAATGTCTGAACCGCCGCATCGCCGACAAGAAAATCCTCGCCCGCGAAGTCAACGCATGGCAGGACCACCGAAACAAGCACCACGCCAAGGCCAACTGGCAATTCAAAACCGCCGACGCCCGCGTCAAGCTGAAGAGACTGTACCCTCAGTTTGAATGACTCGGGCGACTAGTATATTGATGAACTACTCGTTTCTTCAGGGGTGAACGACGATCATCAATCGGAACTGCTGCCGCATCATCGTGTCGCTATCGTCCTATTCTTTCCATGCAGGATCAAAAGGAATCCAAATCGGTCGTGTCCTTAGCAACTCAAGGCTGAAATTGCCGCTCGCGTCGGTCCAACGTTCGTCCGGCGATAAGTCCTCCTCCAGTATTTCCGAGTGAAATCCATAATCGGAATATGTGCCATCCGGCATTCGTTCGCATCCCTCACCCGGAGCAGAGTAGGTCTTGATCCAGGGATAGTTCTGAATGACAGCAAGCTCAGGTTTCTTTGGCATCGCTAGTGCTCTCAGATCCAAATTCTACGGGTGGCCGCTTGTAATTGCCCAGCTTTGACCTCATATTGAAACTGCATCTCGACGAAGGCTGGCACCTTCACCAACCTGCCACACTGCGGCAAGGTGGTCTCCACAAAAGTGGGATGTGGTCGCTTGAGCGACAATTTAGCAGAGCGGTGCCAGCCCTCATCACGAGAGGAGGGCTGTATGAGAACCGCAATTCTTGTCTCCGATCAGGACCTCATAACACGTAGAAGCATCTTCATTGGTGCAGCGGCCTCGCTGCTGTGCGCCCCTGCCATCGTGCAAGCTGCTAATCTTATGCCAGTACGTCGCTTGCCATTTCCGGGACGCCCGGAGCCGCGTCGTCGACCAGCGCTCGACGTCGGAACCGGTCGAGGGGTATGTTTGCCTTGCGAATCGACAGGATGGTCCGTTTCTGTGGCGAAGAAGAGGAAGAAGCAGCCGAAGCCCTTTTCGGCCAGGTTTCCGGTACGCACCTCGACGGCGCTCGAGATGCTTGCGGCGAACGTCCGCGACCGGCGCAAGGCGCTCGGCCTGTCCCAAGCCGCGTTGGCCGTGTTGATCGCGGTCGACCAAACTGAGATCAGCAAGATCGAAAACGCCCGCGGCAACCCGTCGGTGCTCTTCGCGGAACGGTTGGCCGAGGCGCTTGGAGTGTCGCTCGCCGACCTTTTCGCCCCGCGATCCAAGGCGACGTCCACTTGAGCGGAGGAAAGCTCTAAGGCTGAGACACGGCGGGGGGCCTCGCACTTTCCTTTGCCCGCCGAGTTTAGCGCAACCTCCGCGGGACGCAGTGGAGCGACGCGCACCATCGGCGCACCATGAACAGGAATATCCTCGGATCCCGCCGCGAATCTAACGATTCGTGTGCCTGAGCCAGTCGTCTCTATCGGCTCGGCTTCTAGGAAGATTGCGGCTTACAAGCGGTCCTCTAAGGGAAATCCTAGGCGGGAAAGCCCGCCGCAGTTCGCGGCGCCTGCGGCTGCGTTGATGATGGAAGCGTTAACCAGCGCACTGGCGCGAGTCACCGGCGAAACGTCTACCGCATCCCGCAGCGCGACCGGACTGAGGCCGCGCGTCTCCGATGCGGCCGACTAGGAACAGCCTGTTCGTTCGACCTGACCTCCATCACTTCGGACGGTCCCCGGCGCGTTCGAATGGGGCTGGGTCGCGCCGACGGGGCGGCTTTTCAATAGCTTGGCTAAGTATGCGCTGATCCGCCTACGCGCGAGCAAGTCATGCTTGTTGATGCCTGGGATCCACCGCCCAGGTTCACTGCTGATGCGACGGCCTCGGCTGTTCGCCGGCGCTGCGATCTGCAAATGCGCGACGTGCCGTTCTTCCTTCAGGACTTCACCGACCGCTGCGAGGGTCGCTATCGCGACATCCGGTTGCCGCTGCCCATGCGCCTGGTCTGAGATGGCATTCCAGCGCAAGAAGCCTGCGGCGATCGGCACCAAGGAGGAGCCAATCCCGGACTTCATCGAGCCCGTGCTGGCGACATCGATCGAGCGGTTGCCGTCCGGTGACCGCTGGGTGCACGCGATCAAGTTCGATGGCTACCGCGTGCAGGTTCATCTGAAGGATGCCAACGTCAAGGTGTTCACCCGGCGCGGCGACGACTAGACCAACCGCTTCAAAAAGATCGCCAACGACGCCTGCCAACATCAGAGCGGCGCTTATTGCTGCTACGTGCTAATTCCACGCCGAAGGGCGTTCGTACATCCAGCTTGCGTCCGACAAAGGCTGGTTCAATCTCTGCGCCCGGGTTATCGATGAGCGAACCAAAAATCGTGGAGATATTTTTTCAGCAATTCAAGATTCATTTCGAACCACCTCAACGGCGATATTGAGATTCGATGGCCGTGCCGCTTTAACGCTTTGGACTTACAGCCTCGGCGTATATCGTCGGCCAGCAAAATGAGCATAGCCAGAATGGATAAAAGGCTGCGACATGAGAAACGATGCGAATGATCAAGACGCGCTCTGGGTGGCATTAAAACGCCGGATTGATTTCTCGCGCGAGAGCAATGTCGGTAATACGAGCGTTGAACAACTGGTGCTGAAATATGGCCGTCCCTTCATCGGAGGTGGACGGCCAAAGGGCTACCGGCAGCGGGCAGCAAAGAACTGCTATTTAAATTCATTTTACCTGGCTGACGCCGACCGTGGCTTTTACGTGGAGGGCTATGCACTTCGTCCCGGACATCTGTTCCAACATGCCTGGATCACGATAGATGGCACACATGCTGTCGACGTAACCTTGCAGGATATTTCAGATTGCCTGTTCTTTGGAATCCTCTTTCCATTGAGGACAATCTCAGAAGAAATTCGCTCTCGGGGAGATCGCCCGTTCCCCTTGTTGGATCACGCGCAATCAATGGAAGCTATGGAAGATCTGCTTCGTCGAGCGATTAGATCTCCGCTCGATTTTTTCGCTGATGTTAAGTCCGGCACAACCGAACCGAATATTTAGCTGCGGCTTCAAGCACGCTGAGCGGCTCGATATTGGTGGGGACAAACGACGCAGAAAATACATTGATGTGGCATTTCAGAACTACCTAGGTTGGGTCGACTGCGACAAGTCGCTTTACGTCTTCATCTCCATGAAACGAATACCATTCAAATAGCTTCGAATTGGCCCCGCCATATAGGCCGAAATCGTCGGACATTTCAGCAGTTCAAGATACACTTTGCTACCTCAACGGCGATATCCTATTGCTCGACGCCACGAACCAGCATCAGAAGCCTTTGAAACTCAGCGTTGTCGGTATCGCACTTCCAGAAATTGAGGAACTGACAGACCATTTGAAGATCACCCGTTTTCGTAGTTCCCTGAGGGCAGAAGGTTTTCATCGACATCCGGGCCGATAAACTGAAATGGTAGGCCTGATGCAGCCCGACGACGAGGAACTGGCCGGCGGCTCGACATCGCGGCGTTACGGCAAGCGAGGCCGCCGCCTACGGGAGATCTTCTGCGTATCCGGTCCGGCGCATGATGACGCTGGTCGAAGACATTGCTCCAAGCAGGTCAACGTTGCACAAGCCGACCGGACAGCGTGATGCAAAGTTGGCGAGCAAAATAACTCACACCCAAGCCCTTCAAAACTATCCCGATGGAACCAGCCCATCGATGATACCGACTCCAGGATCGCGCTGTCCTTGAGCAGCGCCATGACGGCTTGCCGTCGGGGTAGAGGATCGGTCCGACCGACCGCCTCCCGGGCGAACGTCCGGCGCAATTCGACGGCTGCCGCCAATTCGAACCGCGCAAAGACCGGTAGCGACCGGGTGGACATGTGATCTTCGGCGGTCATGCCGATGCCGGTGCTCAGGGTACCGACGTTCACGTTCCGGTTGACCTCCACGATTGTGCTGAGGTCGCCGGATCCCACGGATCGACCTTGCTGTACGTGGGATCCGCCGGCCAGATGGGACGCTTCTCGCTCCGGTCGAGAGCCTCGAAGATTTCGCCGGCGGGCCCCGTCGTCCGAATCGCCTGTGGCGCCGCTGCGTCGGCAGCGGTAACCACGATACCCGCGCAATTGCCCGTGACCTAAATCCCGCACTTCGATATCGCCGGACTATCGGACTCCCGGGCGATGGCGCCGGACTAGGTACTGGGAAACTCCGGCGGCAGGATCCCGAGTTGAAGAAGATCCGATGGCTCGGTCGCGCCGGCTCGGTCGAGACGGCGAGGAAGGCTTGGCCGACGGTCGAGGTCGACGCGGGCGCGCCGACTACACATAGTCCTCCATCCCTTCCACCGTACGACAAGGGTAGGCGTATGGATGATCAAGGGCATAGCTTGAAGCAGCAATGCGAGCGAAGGAGAATGGCAAAGCTGAGTACGATGAGCCATAAAGAGGCTGATCCAACGGCTTCCAAGCCGATCGATTGTACGGCGTTTTTCTTGAACACCCACTCTAAGTCATTGAATTTCCATGAGCGTGCTGGGGCAGCAACAACTACGGCCGCCTCTTACGTTCACGTTGCTCCCCCAATTGCGAAGCGCAGTCCTTTGCGGAACAAAAAGGAGGAGCGGTGTCCGGCCTTAGAGTGCTGAAAACCCCGCCGATAATCGGCGGGGTTTGTTTTGACGACGGCGTCATCTGGCACGCCAGCCCCGGCGGGGATCGGCCTTGGGGCCTGGGACAAGGTTATTTCTCGATGTTCTGAGCGGCGGCGAAGAGCAGGCACTGGCCAGCGACGGCGAGCAGTCCCAGAAACCACCGATAGGCGACGTTGACCTCGATCTCGCGAACACAGCTGCCGTTCGGAGTGCACCCCGAACAGGTAGCCCACGAGCAGCGCCTTGAACATCAAGGTGGGGTCGAGCGGGGCTGCTCGTTGGCCGGGCAGTAAGGCCCGACCACCAATCAGAGATGAAGGAAAAGTCGACCACCGCGTCGATCTTGCGCAACAAGTGGCCCTTCCGAACCAGACCGTCGAGACTACCCATTTCAAGGCGGTCTGTTGCGACGAGGGTTTCTTCAGCATCACGCATACCATCAAGAGTCCCCGCCAATGGCGAGACCTTGTCAGTAGTCTGAGGCGCGCGATGCCCGGCCTTTAAGTTTCAACACTTGTCAGCCTCCACGCCGTCCCCCGTTCTTGTCGGCGCGCTCTTTGGCCAACTTCGCGACGACGCCGGTCGCGCGGACTCCCGGCGTTGCGTGTAGATAGCTCTTGCCGGCCACCCTCGCGGTGATGCCCAACAGGCTACACCTTTCCAGGAACGCCTTTTCGAAGCTAAGCCCATCGAGTCCCGCGAGGCCCTTGTTGAACACCATCTGCCGCTCTCGGTGCACGCCAAAGTCACGCACGTCAGCCCAACGTTCGTCGGCGATCTGGTAGAGAACCCAAAGGGTCGACGCCTGCACCTTCTTATACAGCTTTTGCGCGTCGAGGTTTGGGTTCTTGCTCCGTGTCACGAACAGGCTGTCGCTCGATTTCCCGTTCAGAATCCAGTCGCGAGCGCCACCGTTGCGGGTGTAGTCGTGAAGCGCATTGTAAAGCCCGTTCGTATCGTCGAGCTTCCCTTTGAACCAGTCGCTGTTCGTGTAGTCTCCGCTTTTCCTGCCGTTCTTGATCGACGACCAGTGCACGTACCACCACCATTCACCCTTGAGGTATCTCAGGCCGCCGGAATTGTCCGGCAGGTAGGTCGTCTCCGTAATTGCGCGAGACCGGTGTGGAAACTGCGCGACCATCTCATGGTATACGAGGTTCTGGACCGCGTAAGACCAAGCGCGGTAGCCGGGTTCGCACTTCGCGAGCCTCGCGACAAGAATATTTCCGAATGCGTTCCGGAAGTCGTCCAGGTCGTTGTCCAAAATCTGAACGACCCGGGCCTTTTGACGGCTAGTCTGGGGCCCGAGTTCAACGATCCAGCGGTCGATATTGCTGATACGGGCTGCATATCTCTCTTCGCTCGCCTCGCAGATCGCAACCCAATCGCCGATCGCCTCCGGAAATTCAGCTGCAAGCATCGCGCGCGCTTCCGGATTCAGGCAGTCGTAGAATTCCGGCCGCTGACGGAGAAATCCGCCTTTCGCCACCATCGCTTTCGCGAATACGTAGAGCAGGGTGTCCTCCGCTCCGTAAGGCTTGATCCCATCCGGGAACGTCTTGGTCGTCACCGAATTTCGTCGGCCACGAGCGAATTCGACCGTATCCGAAAGAATCGTCGGCACGACGAGCAGTGCCAGGCCCAAATCGTTCTCCGGAAAATGTGGTCGTGTCTTGAGTATAGCTCCCATCGTCTTCTCCACGAACGTCATATTGCGTTCGCGCGTTCCTTTGACCCACTGAGTGTCATTGTCGCCGCTGTCGTTGACTACGCGCTTAGCCGTGTGGAATTGGAGCAGCCTCTCCCATTCGCAGATGAGCGCTTCATGCCACTGGTGAGATTTGTAGCGGTAGGGATCTGCGCAGTTGGCGGCATGGTTTTTGTCCACGTTCTTTTCGCGCTTCGCAAGAACCACGCCATATGCCAAAAGGAAGAAGTGGTGACGCTCCTCGTCTGGCAAGACAAGAATATCGTCGGGCAAAAGGAGCTTAACTTCCTTCCTGATGCTTACGTTGTTCGGAATCTCGAGTGGCCAGAACTGCTTCGGGATTTTTCCGGTAGCGCTTGCCCGGTACCGGACGCTATTCCACAGCGTGCCCTGACTGCACGGCGTCTTCTTAGCGAGGATCTTCTCCATCATCCGCACCGGCCCATAGGACATGAAGCGGTCCGGTGCCGAGCGACCACCGAGCCAGTCATGGCCCGCCCATCCCGCCCCGGATTCCATGAACAGGGTGTCCGGCGCGATGTTCGCACGCCGGCACAGAAAACGAATTCGGTCCGCCAACGGAACCGGAAGCAGACCGTCTTCATTGATGCGTTCGACGATCTTGATACAGGTCGTCAGACGGCTCCGGATATCGGCCTTGTCGGCCGCCGCGGACGCAGCCTGGAGCGCCTCGATCGCTTCAGCTTCGCCTGCCAGCGCATGCAAGCCCTTCGCGAATTTCACCGCATGGCGGAGCTGCGGAAGACTCCTTCGATAGATCGCCAACTGCGGTCTGAGCGTGCGCCCTTCCAGTTCCGTCAGGAGTTCATCCAACACGATAGAACCGGCTCGTTTCGGCGCTTCTGTGCCACCTCCCAATTCTTCGAACTTGACCCAGACCAGGACGTTGTTCGGATGGCCCTCCTTGGTTAAGGTGGACTTGCCCATACCAGCACCGCGCGCGATCGCCGCCATATTCGGGCTGCCGTTCTTCGACGGGATCGGAAGTTTCGCTCCGGCGAGATCGTCGAGGTAGCCGACCAACGCCTTGGAGGGCGGCGCGCACGGCACCCACTTTTGGAGGCCATGCGTCTTCACGAAGTCGTCGAGGATGCTCCTCAATGAACCTTCGGCAGAGGAGAGTTGCCACAGCGGAATGGCCAAGGTCGCAGCGATCTTGGAGGTGAATGGCTTGTCCGGCCGTGCAGGCGATGTCGGCACGCGGCCAAGCAGCGCCACCTGCTCCTTGAGGTAACTGGTCAACTTGCGCTCCGCCGCGACGAGTTCAGCCTCAGTCCAGCGCCGTCCAAAATCCCGCAGGCTTGCGGTACGGCCACATTCGGTAGGGTCTTTGTCCGAAAGGGCGGGTTCGACCAGATCGGCGGGCGACAGCAACGGCCCCTCTACCAGTTGCAATCCGTTCGCCGGGCTCAGACCCTCGCTTTCGATTAACGCAGCAACGCCGGCAGTCATTTCGACCTTTCAACAATCATTTGTGATTTCATTTGCGATTGCTGGGTCGGCATACGTCCTTATTTGCTGGCTTAACAGCTCAAACGGAAATGGTGGTTAACGCTTAGTTCATTGAATAGACGGCATAAAAGCATTTGCGACCGTTTATTTGTGGAGCAAATCATGGCGCAGCGCTGGATCGAGATGGAGTTCAATCGGACCGGCCTGCCCAAGGCGGCACTAGCTGCGTATCTCGGCCTCGACAACGCCGCGGTCTCCAGAATCATGAACGGAGAGCGAGCCATATCGACCGAGGAAGAAGGCCTAACACGCGGTTTCTTCTCCACGGTCGCACCGGCAGCCGACGCAAATGAGAGAGACGCGATTCATCGACTTCGCTCGACGAAAATCAGGGACGTAGTGAGCTTGGCGTTGGCAAAGTGGCTAATCGCAAAAGCCAATCAGCAACGACCTGGGAATATGCCTGACCCGAAGGAAGAGACATTTCTGACCTTGATTTCGGATGTAGCAGCGCAAAACTCATCGCTGAGGGCTGACCAGATCGTCGCGCTATGTCGTCTACTCGGGATCAGCCTCGGAGAGCTGCTGCGAGGCAACGGCGTGCATGCCCGAAACAAGTACAATGACGATTGCCCAGTTCCCATCTTTACGGAGCTGGAGGCAGCAGCACGGCGATGGGCTCAACCAGGCTCCGTCCCCTATCAATTCCACAGGCCATGGAATGCGCCCCGTCCACGTCCGATCGAGGATCGAATCCACTCGGTCCTTCTGCAACTTGCCGAACCAGATCTCGACGAATTGGCATCCTGTGTGCCGTACCTCATACCCGACAACTCGAACGCGCCCCGCTTCGAGCAGGGGCAGACCATTTATGTCGACCAACGATCGGAACCGCGACGGGGTGAATACGTCGCGATCTTTCTATCCAGTCCGCAATCGGGCATGACCATGGCGGTGCTCGGAAAACTGCTTTACGCGGGCCGCGAGACGGTCGGCGTCAATTCAGGTCGCAACGGGAAGACCGAAATACCTCGATCGGAGGTTAGCGCCGTTAGCCGTATCGCATACTGCAAACTTTAATCACTAGCTTCAACGAAGGGCCTAGGAAGCCGTTTCATCCGCAGCGCCCTCGGGCCTTCTGTATTTGGATCAAACGCAAGGAGTTCGCGGGCAGGACACCGGATTGCCGATGGCAGCCCCGACGATATTGTTCTATGTTTGTTCCCGGCTTTTTTTGACGAGGCCCGGGCTGCTGCGTCGAGGTTGCTGATCCCCGCCCGCGGCGGTTTTCTGCTGCGTACCATTCAGTAAGAATTCCGGCCCCCGGATGCACCACGCTCTTGCGAGTGCATTTCGTGCAACGGCCGTATTGAGTTCCATTACACTCCTTCCGGTTGTCCTAAGTCGGGGTGATTCGAAGGAAGTGAGTATGAGCAATGTGACGCGGCGGGCGCTGCGGGTTTATGCAGCTCTCAACGAGCTGAGAGGCAACGAGAACGACGTTCTGGACGCGCTCATCCCTTTTTTCGAGCCGATCTTGGCTGTGATGAACGGGACGGTCTTCGACCCGTATGTTTTCTCCGCCGGTGTTCGCAGGCTGTACCGGTGGCGATTTACCGGAGACATCGCGTCCACCTTCATCCCGCGCCTCGAACGCAAAGGAATTTTGAAGCGGCGGGCATCGTCCGGCAACGAGACGATCTGGGTGGTGCATTTCACGGATCCGCAAGGCGACGGTACGCCTCCGGCAATTCTGACCGCGTTCGAACGGATCATCGACGAGTTCGAGCAGTTTCCGCCGAAGGTCACTGATCTGCTCTCGTACAAGAAGTCTCGCGACGAACTGAAAGACATCCTGATCCGGTTCCTCGTGATGATGGATACCGCTGGCGAGGGCGCGTTCGCTCCGCAGCTCGGTGATCTGGAGCCCGGCGCCGAAGCTCGCGCGCTCATTGCGAAGCTCGATGAAGGCGGCACACCGCTCGACCCGAACGATCGCTATATGTGCGCGCGGTTCGTCCAGTATCTGATGAAGAAAAAGCGCGAGTTCGTGCCGCACCTCATCCGCCTGTCGTCGATCGGCTTGCTGGCTGAGGTTGTCGAAGATTTCCTCAAGCCCACGACTACCGAGACCAAGACCGATTTGACCGTGATCCTGGATGCCCCGATAGCGTTGGACTTGCTTGGCTGCTCCGGCAAAGCGCTGAAAGACGACATCGCGACCGTGGTGTCCGCGTTGAAGAAGGTCGGTGCGACGTTCATCGTGTTTCCGATCAGTTGCACGGAGATGCAGCATAACCTTCGCAGTATGCTGGCCCTGCCCCCGGAGCAGCGTCGCGGCTACACGCACAATGCCCTCATAAAGAAGGAGATTCCGCTCGATTTCGTCATGGCGGTCGCAAATAGCCCCGAACGCGCTCTCGACAACATCGGGATCACGGTCCGCCAGATTGCGATGGACACCTATCCCCACACACATCGCTACTTCACGGAGGCTCAATACGAGGACTTCCTGAACTCAATCATTTGGGGCAATAACATCAACGCTCGCGACCATGACGCTATGTGCTTCGCACTGACAGTGCGACTGCGCGAAGGGAAGCAGAACAGCGACGTATTCAAGACACGTTTCGCGATGGTCACGCGCAATACCAGGTTCGTCAGTCACGCCCGCAATTATGCGCTACAAAGCCGCATCATCAATCCGATGCAGGAGGGTGCGATCATTCATGCCCGCGACCTCGCGACAACCGCATGGCTGCGTACCGGGCTGGGCGCGGACGAAACGATCCCGCGCGGCCATCTGATCGCTACGTGTGACCGGGTGCTACAGGTCAGACCGGAGGTGCGCAACGCCCTGGCGCACCAGCTCGCGATGGTTACGCCGGAGCGGATTGAGCAGTTAAATCTCCTGCTGCAAGACGCGCGTAGTGTGCAGAAGCTCGCCGATCAAACATTGAACAACGAAGACGCGGTGACCTCCGAAAATGCCGAACATCTGCTTGAAGTGATGCGTCAGGCGACTGCAGACGAACTGCGAGAAAAGCACGAGGCGGCACTCGCGACCGAGCGTCAGGCCGCCGCCCAGGAGCGCCTTGCTGCAGCCGACGAACTGGACCGGGCGTCCTCGGAAGTGGACCGGTTGAATGAGCAAGTGGCAGCGCTGCAGTTACAACAAGCGCAGACTATGGCGCTCAAAGAGGGACAGCTTCAAGGCATCGTCACCGGCGTGAATCGCATGGCCCGTGGAATCGAGTTCGCTTTCCTCGGCCTGCTGCTGGTGCTCGGCATTGCTGGCGGGCTCAACTTCTTCACCAGCTACTTCGAGGGGCATTGGGTCTGGAACCTGGTGCTGCTGTTAGGCGGGGTCGCCAGTTTTGCTCGGCTTGTGTACGGGCTACTGGAACGGCCGATGCCGGCGCTGGCCACCGTGCTCAACAAGTTCTGCCGTGGCAGGGCAGACAAGAAGCTGACAGCCCTCGGACTGTCGGCCGATGCTCCCCGGCTGGAATACAAGTCCGGCCGGATCTCTCTCCTGGAGAGCACCACGCTGATCACGGTGGACAAGGACAGCATGTAAAAAAGCAAAAGACCCGCCTGTTAGCAGCGAGCCCCTCACTCCGAGTCAGCTTCGGCTTGCGCGTTGGCCTTCTCGATGCCGGGTTAATGGCTGTCCGGCCCGTTTGTTCCCGCATTTCTGGGCTATCCGTCTCGGATTTCGGGTGAGCGGCCTATATTTTTTCAAAATCCAGGCCTACGCCGGGCCGAGAAAGGAACGTTCTGATGTTGTCTGACAAAGACATGGCCATGATCTTCAAGAAGGACGCGGGCGACTACATGATCGCGGCGGAAAACCTTAAGACGGATGAACACAGTATCTGGCTCGTGGGGCCGACCTACTTCCTACGGTCGCACGCAATAGAGCTGCTGCTGAAGGCGGTCTTGCTCGCGAACGGCTGGACCGCCGATGAGTGCAAGAAGAAGCTTGGACACCGGCTCAGCGATACTTTCGTGGAAGCCGAGAAATTCGGTCTCGTCGTCAGCGACCAAACCAAGAGCGTGATTGCCACGCTCTCGCCGCTGCATGAGGACTACACGTTCCGATACAGGCCGATCAGGCCGTATGGGTTTCCTAACCAGGAGATCGCAACGGACGCGATCCAAGACCTGTTCGACAAGGTGCACACGATCGTCACGGACAAATGCATGAAGGTGCCAGCACAATAACATTATGCCGCCACGAGCTTATTCTCGATAAGTTCAACGAGTAGCATCGCCAGCGCGGTTGCGGGGGTCTTCGTCAATTGATCCGAATACGAAAGTCCTGTTGGCAAAAACCAAGGCTACACAATAGCTTAGCGGGACGCCGCGGTCGTGGTAGGCGAAATGGTATTCATATTGGTAATCGAAACACGGCGGCCCCGGAGCCATCCCTGTTTAGAAAGGTAGCAACCCGCCGGGCCGCCGGAATTTTGCCCCTTCGAACTTAGGGTCACGGATGCGAAAGCGCCAACCTGCCTTGTGAGCTGGTCTGGCACCACGCCGTTGATCAGCCAGGTGTCTTGGTGCAGCCGGTGATGGGGGCTGAGGAGGGGATTTTTCTGGCACCGACAAACCAAAGTCTTTACGACACTGAGACAAATGAACGTCGGCATGACGACCCCTAGCCATTCGCGTTTATCAGCCGCTTGAAATCACTCTCGCCCACGATTTTGATCGCGTTGCCTTTTGCGATTAACGTTTCTGCCTTTCTATGTTTCGAACTTTTTTCCTGACCTTTGGTTGCCCGTAAGTCTTGATCTCCCACCACTAATATTGTGGTGCGTTGGTTGACCGTGTCGGCGACCTGACACCCAGCGCCAGAGGCAAGTTGGGCGGCCACCTCTCTAGAAATATCAAGTTTACCCGTGAAGACGATCACCTCGCCGAGTAAAGGCCCTGATCCAGACCCCTCCCGGGCGTGTTTTCCTGGCTCGCTGCCATCTATCGGCTCTTCAACGCGTCGGATCCATTGAACTAGGTCCAACCCGCTATCGTTTATGGCTCGCAGCATTAGCAGTCCCGCAGCCCTCGCATCTTCCGCCGCGTCGTGGTGCAGAAA
This sequence comes from uncultured Alphaproteobacteria bacterium, assembly GCA_963753875.1. Classification (GTDB taxonomy): domain Bacteria; phylum Pseudomonadota; class Alphaproteobacteria; order Rhizobiales; family Xanthobacteraceae; genus Bradyrhizobium. The sequence continues at coordinate 533,769 of CAVWDY010000018.1, forward strand.
GTTGATTGAGAACTCTTGCGCCAGCCTTGCAAGCCCGTATCCACGGCCGTCGTCGGCCAGGCGTGGCCAGGCTCGTCGAGCCACGCGCAATGTGTCGAGCCACACACATGGAAGGAAGCCGGCGCCGTGCTTGCTCGCCGCGCGGTTAAGGGCCGTCTTGTCGAAGTGACTGTGATGGACGACCAATACATCCGAGAGCGCAGCGGCAATCACTGGGAATACTCGACCCATGTTCGGCTTGCCCGCAACGGCATCAGGCGTGATGCCATGAATGGAGATATTAATCGGATCGAAATCGTCTTCAGGGTCAACCAAAATGGTCAAAGTCTTGAACAACTCACCTGACTTGAAATGAGCGAGCCCGATCGAACAGATGCTCGCGAAGTCAGCGTTCGCCGTCTCGACGTCTAGCGCAATGAAGTCGAAAATTGGTTGTTGGTCAGCCGCCAGCTTGATTGGCGGCGGCTTTGGATAGGAGACAGGCGCAGCGGGGCTAGGGGCGCTGCGATCGAAATCGTCTTCAAAAATTGGCCTCGGTGCATCCACGCCGCTCCGTTTGAGCGCGTACCACTTCGCCATCTTCAGACGCTTCAATAGTTGCGGTGGGGACACGCCCGGAGCGTGCTGTTGGGCCGCGAACCGCTCCAATACAGCAATTTCATCGTCAAACTGCTTAAGTTTTCGGTACACGATCGCCGCTTGTTCGTAGTACCAAGGGGCGACCCCGCCAGCGCCCGCTGCAGCATCCCGCTCCCAAAGGTCAAGCTGAGGCAGAAGAACCTGAATCGCTTCCTCAAGCTTTCCCTCTCGCTTGAGCCGCTGGACGTCGTTGACGACAGCTTCGATGCGCCCGACCACTAATTCATAAGGTCGCCCGATCTTCTTGCTTAGGCTGTTGTAGATCGATTGCCCAAAATCATCGGCCGGCCGTTCCTGGACGACGGCGATGAATGGCGGTCCAGCGCTCCCGCATTCAGCATGCTTCGACCGCAAAAAGCCCGCGGCCTCGCCGCAGATCGTGCAAACCCCCATTAGAGACCCCCAGACCTGATCCTATCAGAGATGAACGGAGCGCCATCGGCAAGTGGGAAAGGCGGTAACCGAGCGCGGTATCGAACACCTAGCTCCGAATTCAGGTGGCGAAATATCGCCGCCGCGTCGCCGACGGGGACTTCATGAGGAGGAAGATCCTCATGGTGGCGGACCCGGCAGCTCGCGGGACGTTGAACCTTCGCCGCGAGGACATCGCTCCCGTTGGCTCCTCAACGAGTAAGGCTGCGCGGCATCCGCCTCGCCGAAACGATGGTCAGGAAAGCGCCTTCCGCAGCGAGCGAAGCATGGACTCGGCGTCGTCGATCTTCTTCAGAAATTCGGCGTCTCCCTTCAACTCCTGCAGCGCGGTCCAAGGCACCGCCTTGACTGCCTCGACGACGGCGTCGAGCTCTCCGGACAGGCCGTCGTTGCCCTTTTTCTTTGCCGTTCCGAGACGCAGAGCCGCCGACTCGAGATCTCCGGCGTCGGCGAGAAAGTGAGCCTTGGCTATGGGATCCGGCAGGATGGCGCGCAGCTTGCGCAGATCCTTCGAATTGGTGATGCGTTTCTGGTTGACCTTCTTGACGACCGCCTCGACCACGCTCGGCGTCAGAAGCTTCTTGCTGACGCCCATCAGCTCCCGCGCCCACGTGATGGCCGCGCCGGGGTCGCGGAGACTGGTGAATTTTTCGGAGAGATCGAACACCTCGACCAGCTTGTCGAGCTCGCGGACCGTGATGCCAAGGATGTTGGCCGCACTGGCCCGACCCACAAGATCCACCAGACTGTAGGCGACCATCTCCTTTTCCTTGGCGTCCCACTCCTTGCGCTGCCGGTGAATGTAGATCCATACGCGCAACCGATCTTCGTCGCTTAGCGTCCGGTCCGTCACTTCCACCGGAATCTGCCGATATTCATCCTTGCCTTGCTCGACGAGCACCTTCGAGTTCGACCATCGACGGTCGCCGTCGATGATGCGGAATTTTCTAGGGAGGTGCGGGTGCGGTTCGACAAGCAACGGCTCGAACAGTCCCCCGTTTGCTTCGATCTGTCGCTGGAGCTCTTCGTCTATCTTCGGACCGAGGCGCGGTTGCTTTTCATTCGGGACGATGTCGTCGATGTCCGCCCTGGTGCGGTATGTCCGCAGCACAGTCCGATCGAGCCTGCGCTCCTGAAGGTTGACGACGACGTTACGGTCTTCGGCCGCGCTATTCATCGGCGCGTCCGCCGAAATCGGCGGTGCCGACGATGGCGTCGATCTCGGTCGTCAGTTCGGCGCGGACCCGCTGCACCGACCGGACAAGCTCGCCCTGGCGCTTCCAGGTGGCATCGTGCGCCTTCTTCTCCTTCACCTGCAGTTCGAGAAGATCGTCGGTATGGGTGTCGATCCTGGCGAGGAAGCCGGTGCAACGTTCCGAGGTGATGAAATCGTACAGCGCCGCCGTCTTTCGCGCGCGCTCCTCGTTGCTGAGACGCAGGGTGTAGGTCTGGAGGAGATGCCGGCGGATGACCTGTACCAGCGCCACCACACGCGCGGGTCCGGCCAGGACGACGCCGTCCTGGACATGAAGATGTCGCGCGCCTTTCGGGAATTTGCTGGTCGAGAGCACGGCGTGCTCGGCCTTCGCCGCCATCTGGTCGGAGGCGAGCTTCGTCACGAATTCGTTGCGCCAAGCGTTATGGTTCTTGGAATCGTAGATGATCTTCCCGCATTCCCGGCCGTTGTGAATAACGGTGTGCAGGATGTCGGCGCCCGGTTGCCCCTTGTTGATCCGCTCGATCCGGTCACCCTCGAATTCAGCCTTGAGGGCTTCGTAGAGATCGATCTCGGCGCCTTCGCCCAGCTCTTCGGCCGTCTTCTGTTCGTATGCGCGCTTCAGTTCCTCGAACTTGGTCTGGATCTTGAGGCGTTCCTCGAACGAGGCTGCCCTCTCGGCGTTGACGGCGTCGTCGACGGCCTTCTGCCAAACGTCGCGTTGTTCCTGAACCTGTGCCTGGTGCGCCTGCTGCAACGCCTCGACCTGCCGGATCGCCGAGGCGGCGCCGGCTTCCGCTTCCGCCTTGGCCTTTTCGAGGCCGTCGATTCGCTCGCGCGCGGCATCCGCAGCGGCGACTTCGATCGCCTTGCGGATCTCGGCTTCACGGTCAGCGGCCGCCGACTTCATGTTTGCAACAGCGACGGCATGGTCGTCGCGCTGGCTTGCCAAAGCGGCCTCAAGCGCGGCCGCGGCGGTCTCTGCTGCGGCCTTGGCGGCGTCCGCGTTCTCGATGCGATGGTTGAGCGCGGTCTCGATTTCCTTCAGGCGGCGTTCGCTCTCTTCGAGCTTTTCACGTACTTCAGCTTCCGCCAAACCGATCGCTTCGGCGCGGATCGCTTGCTCACGTTCGGCGGCGGCCTCCTTCATCCGTTCGATCGCGGCTGTTGCGCCAGCCGCTGCCGCATGTGCGGCACCGAGTTCGGCGCGGATCGACGCCTGAACTTCCATGTTGGCGCGGTCGATGGCGGCGATCCGCTCGGCGCCCTGGGCCTCGGCCGCGCGCCGGGCGGCCTCGCAGGCTTCCGCGATCTTTGCGTCGGAGAGCTTGCGCGCCTCCTCCAACGCCAGCTCCTTTTCGCGCGCGTGTTGCTCCTTGAGTTGCGCGGCGATCTCATCCGACCGTTCGCGCTCACGCGACTGGATTCGCGCCTTGATCTCATCGTAGCGATCATGGGGAATCGGTTGGTCGCAGGTCGGACAGGCATCCGCAAACAGCGAAAGCCTTGGTGTCGATTGAACTGCCTTCGCCTCGAAAAGCGGTGCACGCGCAGACATGGTATGGATCCTCCATGAAAATAGGTCCTAATTTGTCCTATTTATTCCTATATCTGTCAAGCTCCTGAGTTCATCTCTGCAGCCGAAAGCCAAATCACTTGTTAAAACAAACGCTTACCGGCCGCCTTGACGATATGACGATTTCTGCGCCGGGCCGTTCTCCCGCGCGTTCGCTCTGCTGTCGAAGGTCGGAGAGGACTGCGCGGGCGCGATCCAGATCGTCACCGACGAGTGGATGGCCACCAACGCGGATTCGCCCGGGGAGGTCCAGTGGATCGACGAGGCGGAGGTCGCGAACCGCCTCAAGCGCCTGCGCGAGGAAAGGACCTGGACGGGACGTCGCGACGGCGACCGGGGGCATTTCAGTCTCGCCGGCGCGCAGCCGAAGATGGCCTTACTGTTCGACGGAAAGCGGTGGGGCGTACCGAGCGGCCGCCTGGCGACCACGCACATCCTCAAGCCGCCGATGCCTCACCTCCGAGGCACGACCGAGAACGAGTACGCGTGCCTGCGTCTCGCGGACCACGTCGGGATCACGGCGGCCGAAGTTAAGGTCGGAAAATTTGGCGAAGAGGTCGCGATCGTCGTCACCCGGTACGACCGCGAGATCGACAAGGACGGCGTCGTCCGGCGCTTCCACCAGGAAGACATGTGCCAGGCGCTCGGCGTGCATCCCGCCGTCAAGTACCAGAGCGAGGGCGGCCCCTCGATCGAGCAGATCTCCAACGACGTGCTGCGGTACGCCACGGATCCGGAGGCGGAAAAGGCGGCGTTCGCCGACATGATCGCCTTCAACTTCCTGGTGCTCGGTACCGACGCGCACGCGAAGAACTTCTCCGTCATCCACCTCCCGGGCCGGCGGATGTTTCTTGCGCCGCTCTACGATGTCCTGAGCTTCGTGCCTTACGACGACGACGAACATGATCGTCGGCGGCTGCGCATGGCGATGAAGATCGGCGGCTACTACAAGTTCTCAGAAGTCCTGCCGCGGCATTGGAGACGCCAGGCGGAACTGATGAAAATGAATCCCGACGAGATGATCGCGCGATTGGTGGCGCTCGGCGAGAAGATTCCCGACGCGCTGAGCGACGTCGTGAAGGAGGCTAGGGTCGAGGGCCTGAAAGAACCGGTGCTTGACACGATGCTGGACGGAATCTCCGCGCGCAGCAAAGCCATTGTGCAGCAATACTCGGCGTGAAGTCGCCCCGCGCGTTGCGCGCCAACACTGCTTAAGCCTGGGTCTTCGCCTCCAGATACCCCTTCAAGAAAGCGTCGAACGTCCTCGTCGCAAGCGTGAGTCCCTTGCTCTCGAGAAATGCCTCGACCTGCTTTCCGAACAGAAACTTGCGGTGCTGGGCGGGCGTCAACGGAAAGGACCGAAGCTGTCTGAGCGTCCGATCCCGAGCAATCGAGGATTCCCAATCGCCGGCCTGTCCAGGATTTCTCCGATGCTTCTCGACGGTCTGCTCATTGCACAAACTTGCGCAAAGGGCCGCCACAACCCGTGAAAGATTTCCACGCCTGTTGTAGATATCTCGCAGAGACGACTGAGTCACCTTACGGACTACTTGCCGCCGCCCGGCCCCGTCGATCGCAGCGCCTGCGAGATTTCGCGCATAGCGTCTTGCCGGCAGCGGCGAAGCTGTTCGTTACGAACCTCATTCTTGCGTCCATAGGTCCACGTCTCCCAGAACTTGTTGCGCACGCCGACCGTGATGAACGCGTAGTGCAGCGGGTACTCCACTTCGAACAGAACATGGAGTTCCGAATCGTACAGCTGAAATCTCCTGAGGATCTCCTGCTCGTCGTCGAAGAATCGCAACACTGCGGCGAGCGCTTCGATCACGTTGTGCTCTCGTCGAATGCCGGTCTCGAAGGGAGCGACCCCGTAGCGGAGCATGCTGCCACGCTGCCCCTGGAAATTCGCGTCGAGCTTTCGCATCGCTTCGACCGTTTTGACGCTGTCCTGCACGTTCTCCGAGCCGAGGATCGCGCAGAGCAATGCGGCGGCGTCTTCGTGCGTCATGGTCGGAGCGTTCCGCCCCCTCCCCCCGGCGCTCAATAGCGGTCCGTCCTTCGAGCCCTTCGTTTCCCGCAGATTGCGGGCGTGCTGCAGGGTGGCCGTAAAGGGACGGCCCAGTGAGCTGGCGACAATCTCCGAAAGTTGACGGGAATTAACCATTCATCGCTAGGCCGATTGACTCAACTGAATTTAATATAGTTCAGTAGAACACAGGAAGAAAGCGATCAAGCCCCTTCCAGTGAAAAGGAACAGGAAAAATGCCTACCGAAGCGAGGGAAGTGAGGCGTCAGATGTACCGGACGGCGGAGTTTCGCACCGAGATGGTGGAACGGCTGAATTTCGGAACCGACCGGGTCACGTTGCCTCTCGACGCGTTGCTCCAGGCCAACGTCATTCCGAGTGACCTTGACGACAATACGGAAGCGCTTGCCGTGGAAGGGACGAAGATCCTGCTCTCGATCTGCAGTCAGGTGCGCAAGGCGTCCGCAATGTCGATGGTCGCGGAGCGCATCGGGGCCATGACGCTGCAGACCGAACTCGGGACGCCGAGGAAGAAGTGGTCCACGGCGGGCTTTTTCGCGGCCGACGTAGCCAGGTTGCTGCAGGATTTCTGGGAAGTGGGGCGCACCGTCGCCGCGATCCCCACGGTCGGCGTGAGCGTGTTGTGGAGCGACCCGCAGGGTCGCGTGCTGTTCGGCACGATCGACGAATGGCACCGGGGCAAGCGGCGGCCGAAGAAGATCTACTCTTCGGAGACGCTTCGCTTTCCATCCGCGCCTGGCGGCGAGTGGGACTACATCCAGTTGCCGACGGTAGGCGGCACGTCAGTTTCGCCGCTGCCGCTGCTGGGATTCAGCGAACTCCTCCGCGAGGGCGTCGAGGACACCGCCGCGGACCTGTAGCGCCCCCCGGCGCTTTCCGCGGATTCGCGCGGCGATCGCAAGCCGGACATCGGCTATGACAAACCCAACAAGAGAGAAGAGAATGAACTTCACTGAATTCAAGAATGGCCCCGCCGCCAGCGTGTTCGCCGGCTTGGGCAAGGAATGGGCCGACCTGCTGCAAGGCACCGGTTGCTTCGAAGATCTCCGCCGCGCGGTCGTCATCCGCAAGGCCAAGGACACCGGATTGTTCGTCACGGCGGTGCGTCGTTACGCGGGAACGTGTTCGAGCGGAGAATTCAGATTGCTGCTCGCGGTCTGCACTCTCGTCGACTTCGGGCACCTGGCCGACGATCTCGAAGGCGGCAACGCCCGGCAGGAAGTCATCATGGGATGACGGCAATTCCGCGCCGTCATCGCCGCGTGCGTGATGGAAGCGCCCTAAGAAACGGCGCGCAAGACGAGCGCTAGGGAAGGTGTGAACGCCGGTCGAAATCCGCACTTTTTTGGCGGCATTACCAAGGTGACGGGAAGATCTTGCGACCAAGGAGGGGATGCGACCGCTTCAATCCGTCGAACCGATGGTGACCAACGACGGGCTGGGTGGGGAGCCACTGTCAAGGCCGATAGCCGCCGAAGGCGGTGGCCGCAGGCCAGCCTTTACAGTGGGCTGCCCGCCCAGCCAAAATCGCATCGAGGGTCGATGGGCTGGCGGCAGGGACTGTCTAGCGTGAGATGGTGTTCGACGAGTAGGCAACCGCATGCAGAGCGTTGAATCTTTGCCAGATTTGACCGACGCAGATTCGGCACGTCGAATCTGCGTCGCCGCATGCGCCGATGGCGTTTCATCCAGTAGGATGTTCCTGTGCGGTTGCTGCCGCTCTCAGGTTCTTGTCTGTCGAAGGTGCGATCGAGGACAGATCTATTGCATCAAAACCTGCGCACAAAAGGTTCGCTACGATCGGCAAAGGGAGGCTCGGCGTCGCTATCAGGCAACTCCCCGTGGCCGCGCCATGCATGCAGAACGAAATCGCCGTTACCGCGCCCGAATGCGATGCGTGACGGATCATGGTCCGGCCAACGAGCCTGAAGGGCGGCCGTCGCCCAATTTGGACGGCGGCGCGGCGTTGAGTCAGCCGGCGCCCAGCAGAAAATCGCCAGGACTCCGGTTCTGTCATAACTGCGGGCGCTCGGCGTCTGCCTTTCTGCGTCGGTCACCCCTTCGGACCCGATGCCATGGCGAAAGCAAGCGCCAGATCGGTTCCAGGGCACCTCGACTTAGACGTCGACCTTGACGACGCGCCACAAGGTCGGTCGCAGCAACAAGCCCAATTCACCGGAACACATGCACGGGAATCTCTCCCGACGGCCTCTCGTCGGCGGCGGCGCCGTTCCTATCTGCCGCCAAAAAAGCGCGGATTTACACCGGCGGCAACAGAAGGAAGCGGGCGTACTGACAAGTTGGGACCGAGCGACTAACCACATCGCTTCGCCAAGCAAACTACGGACGGAGACCTTTGCTCGAAATGACCGCCCAAACGTAGTAAACACGATGTTAAAAGTGCTACACTAATGTGCTACACTATGCGCGATCGGCTTTTTTTAATCGCTTGATTCTGAAGGACTTTTCCGCCTCCGAAAATCGCTGGCGGAGAGAGTGGGACTCTCCACCGCACGGCGGCTGCGTACAGCCCGGTACTTAGCGGCGTCCCGCGCGCGACACTCGAGGCGACCGGTTGCGGGTGGTCTTGACGGGTTCGGTTAGCGTCCGAATCGCCGCTGCAATTACCTGACCGCTCAAATGCGCGATCGATAGGAATTCCGCCCCGCTTTCGAACAGATTCAATACATCGGTCTCTAACGCGGGCCCAGGATCACGCGCCAGCTTCCAGGTACTGTAATACGTCTGCATCACGTGCTTCGACGTTACCTGGGCCTGAACAATTGCGAATGCACCTGTCTTCATGCCGTTCATCCCGATCGTAAGGGCGAGGCTATGAGGGCTGTCGAGAGGATCGAAGGCCGGGCTCCGCTCCATCCCCTGTTCATCCCAGACGTGCTCGCCCCAAGTCGATTCAAACAGAGCCATAAGAGCGTCGCCAAATGTGTGTTTCTCCGGAAGCACATAATAGGTGCTCATCGCGCTCGCACGGAGCGAGTCGAACCCGGAGGGACGCGGAGATCTCGAGACTACGGGCATTGTTAACAAAAACTTCGTTACGTCGGGCAGTTGGGATGACACAGCCCCACTCGCGATGGCGACCAAAAATGTGGCTGCATCCTTGCGTGTCATGTTGGCCGCGCTGGTGCCCCTGCCCCGCATGGTCACCATACCCGCCTCCCGCAAAAACTTCATAACTGATGTTCCGCTCGCCGGGGGAACGCCTAGTGCTTCCGCAAAATCGCGGGAAAGTTTTCCTGAGGACGCCATCAAATGATTCTCCTGAGCCATATAGCCATAGGCGGAGCCGTTGAGGAGTTTGTCCCTTTGGTATTGACAATTGCGTATTTATTCTATAGATATATATCCTAACGATGATCCTGCTGGGATCACCGAGAAAAAGGTGGCGTCAGGTTCGGATGAGATGCGGAAGCGACCCGATAATGTTGAAAGACGCGCTCTTACCAGAGCGGAAGCTGCCGAGATGGCCGCGCTGTCTCCCGCCGCCTTTGATAAGGCCAGGAAGGCGGGGAAATATCCCGACCCGACGCTGCCGGGCGGAAGATTCGACCTAAACCTTATGCATATGGCGATGAATTGCCATTCCGGCCTCCTCGATGAAGCTTTGGTTTCGCCGCTCGAGCAATGGAGGCGATCCCGTGCGGGTCCGGCTTAAAGGTGTGAACGTCGTCACCAAGCGGGCAAGCGACGGCACAATCGAACGCTACTACTATCATCGTGCAACAGGGAAGCGGCTGACGGGTGCGCCGGGCTCTGCAGAGTTTGTCGCGAGTTTTGCCGCCGCAGCTAAAGCAAAGCCTTTAGCGCTACCCAAGGCAAAGTCGCTTTCGAGTCTCATCGAAGACTTCAAGGTATCAACCGAATTCGGCCAACTCGGCAAACAGACGCAGGTCGAATACAAGCGAATGCTTGGAGCCGTCGACAAGGAGTTTGGAACGCTCCCGATCGCAGCTTTGAATGACGTCGCAGTTCTCACCGAACTGTTAGACTGGCAGGACAAAGTTGCCAAAGTTTCCGGCGAACGCGAGGCTGACAATCGGCTATCGGTCCTGTCGTCCGCTCTTACGTGGGCGAAACGTCGTTCAAAAATTTCGGTGAACCATTTACGCGGTTTCCGGCGTCTATACTCGAACGATCGCTCGGAGATTATCTGGCTTCCCGGGCACGTACACCGCTTTATGGACAAATCTCCGGCGGAACTTCAGCCCGCGTTGATCCTTGCTCTTCACACCGGGCAACGCGAAGGAGATCTCATCGATCTTCGCTGGACCGCTTACGACGGGACGCGCATTCGACTCCGTCAACACAAAAGTAAGCGCAAGGGTGTCCCTGGCCCCCTCATCGAAATTCCTTGCACACGCGCTCTCAAACGCATGCTCGATGCGATGCCGAGAATCTCCCCTTACATTCTCACGACTAAGACCGGGCAAAAATTCAAGAAACGCTACTTCTGCAGGGTGTGGCACGAAGTGATGGCAGCGGCCGGCATTACCCAGATTTTTCTTGAGGGGTTGGATGATCCAGTCGACCTGCATTTTCATGATCTCCGCGGCACCGCGATCACTCTGCTTTCAGAGGCCGGGTGCACCACGCAGCAAATCGCGACCATCACGGGACATAGTCTCAAATATATCGAGGCAATTTTGACAAGATATCTGGCCCGAACTCGCGGCCTCGCCGAAGAAGCGATCGCAAAATTCGAAGCATCCCCGCGCGCTGAATTCGCTCACTCCCTCAAAGTGAAGGAGGCGTCATGACTTCAGTCTCTCTGAAAAGCCAGTAACGCGCAACTGATCGGCTGCCTCCGCATCTTTTTCAGAAGCAACAGCTGCCATGTGGCGCACAGAATTTTAAAATCAAATGCACAGCGTGAGAGCAATGACCGAACTCGAAAAACTCTTTGAATTCACTAAGGAACGTTCGCGAGCCATCTTCAACGAAGATGGCGCAATCATTCCGACGTTCTTCTGTCACGTCCCGAACGTCGATGGTTATGGCGTGATCCCCTGCCATTGGGAGGACAGCTGGCAAAAGCACCTGGTCGTTTGCCTTGTGAAAGAGAAATTCCTGGAATTGGGAGTAGATCGATACGTCTTTGTTGCTGAATCATGGACCGCGAACCGGACAGGCGATGAATCGACCGATATGCTTCCGCCTTCACAAGCACCGAACCGCCAAGAGTGCATATTCATTCATGCAGAGGAAAAGGGCGGCCTTTCCAAGACCGGTCAATATCCTATCAAGCGCGATGGCGAAAAGGTGTCGACCGGCGAATTCGTCCACTTCGAAGAAGGCCCGTCGGAGTTAGGGACGACGTTTTCGAACATGTTCGGCGAAGATGCGTTTCACTGAGAACCTTGGCTGTGGCGTAGAGCAAAAAAAATGATGACGGCGTGCAGCACTGCGAGTTCGCCGGGATGCACGATCGACGCTGGTCTGGCTCACACGAAAGAAAGTCCGCGATTTTTGACACTAGGCCCGTGATTTTATCCAAACCCCGCCGGCGACGGCGGGGTTTGCCTTGATGAAGGCCTCCGAGGGCTCGATGCCCTATTACGGGGCGCGGCACCGGTGCAGGCCGCTGGCGTCGGCCAGGTCAGCGTTGCCGAGGCTGCCAGGCTCGCTTTCTGCCTAAGCGAGGAAGTCGTCCGCCTGATCCTGGGTGGCAGGCTCGCCCGCAAGGGGCGGCTCATGTCCGAGCGCGGCTACATGTCGGTCCTGGTCGACACCGGCGCCGGCGGGGCTTGCGCATTTCAGGCAGAATGAGTGGACAAGTGGCCGCTTAGCCGCCGTCTCAGTGAGCAAAAGCGGTACTAATCCAAATTCAGATCTTGGGAGATGACGTCGGCTCGTCTTCTTCCTTCGGCTTGTGCTCCCACGATTCAATGAACGCGGCAATCTGCGTCTCGAAGGACGGGAATGCCGTCTTGAGAAGCTCCATATTCTCGTTGACGAAACTTTCCCTGAGAACATGCCGGTAGTTTACACGCTCGCGGTGCCGAAACCGTCGAAGCTCGTCGAGTTCGTCATAGAGTTGTTTGTCAATGATCGCGTTTCTTTTGTCGGTCTTTTCGGAAGCCTGTGCCAGCAACTGAGCGTGAAAACTGTCAGAGGTCGCATACACTCCCTTGTCGACCACGTTCAGAAGTTCCTTCAGGACGTTTTCCATGCCGGTGTAAACGCCTTCGATTCCGCTGGCGCGCGCGACCGTTCGAACCCATACCGCAGATGCGGCCTGGTCTGCCTCGGAAGGCGCCAGACGTTCTTTGTCCGCCTGCAAAAATGTCTCCAGTTCAGAACGCGTCTCGGTAAGCCTAGTGCGCGTGAGCGCGAATGCTGGATGCACCGACAGCCTCCTTCATCATGGTAGTCCTTTTCGTTTCATCCAGATCGACGGTGGGAATGAAATGGAACGGGAATTCGCGCATTTCCCGTTCCAGAATCCGGAAAGCGTCGCTTTCATCTTCGGGACTGCCAGTCCACCAGGAAATCGACATCCGAATGCACCGAGAAAGTGCCTCGAGCCAGCGAACCCACGACCCGAGCGGAAAACCCGGCCTTTTCCAAGGACGCCAAGGCAGCAAGCGCACGCGCGGAAGCCAGCGCCAGTCGTTCGTCCTTGCGCTCCTTCATCAGACTTTCTATCCGCGATGCTGTCACTGAACTTCGGCTCCTGTTGCCTGCCGCCTATGCTCGTTCAGAAGTATGGGCTGAATCCCGGCATCGCTCAACTGTCCGACCCAAAACATCTGGCGTGCCTAGGGTTTCGGCCTGAGCTTGTAGATACCCGGCAGCCAACCATCGAGCTCCTCGATTAGGGTCGTCCCGGCACATGTCCTATCGCGGGCGCGCTATACGAAAATTGCGGGGCCCCAGGTGAAAATCGAGACCGATTCATTCGCGATTTGGCGCCGATCATGGACTTTCTTCCGTGCAAACTAGACGATGGACCATTTCAATCTAAGAAACCACACCCACCGTCATGCTTCGCCGTCGAGGTGGGGAACGAGCGAGGCGAGCCGGTGGTCGGCGCCGAATTTGTCGTCAGGCGGCGCATTTGCCCAAGCCTCAGCCTGAAACCTAGTCAGTGGACTTACTCCACCGAAAACCCATGTGCAAACCCGACCTAACAGATGTTCGACCATCAGCGCCACCACATGTCACAACAAGCAGCCGAAGCAAACCCATTCAAGCACTAAACCCCAGAGGCCGCAAAATGGACGATCCGGTCGCAACTGACCGCGGGCTTTCTTTCGTGTGAGCCGGAGCTGGGACGAGCTGCCCAACAGGCTCTGGCCTTGGCGCCAAATCGCCGGAAGAACATCTTTCGCGACGCCCACGCTCGATCCCATCCTCGAAACTCGGCCAACAGAATGCACCGCCGTGGGGAACGTACAGGCCGGAGACCTTGCGACGAAACGACGGGTTCGCCACCGCGTAACTCACGGCAACCCCTGGCCAACTGTGAGGGCAAATCGCGAACCGAAACTGAACAAATTTGCAAACTAACTGCAAACCGCAGGAAACCCGTACTTAGCACAAAATGAAAAAGGGCTGATCGTACAGGGTGTTAGATGGCGCGCCCGAAGAGATTCGAACTCCTGACCCCCAGATTCGTAGTCTGGTGCTCTATCCAGCTGAGCTACGGGCGCGTTTTTCGCTGGCATTTTGGGCCCAAGGGCCCGCCGGTACCGCATGCAATCGGAACAGATTTTCCGCGGGTCGCGAAAGCGCGCCATAGCTACCGGCTCCGGCCCGGCTTGGCAAGGTCCGGAAAGCGGCGTCTGGCCCTCGATTTACGCGGGAAAGACGTATGGGGAACGGGCCAAAAGGCGCTCCGCACCCCCTCACGAGCGACAAATCGTCTTGTCATTCCGGCCCGCGCCGCCTGGCGCGGGCCCGGAATCCATAACCACGATCGGGAGCATGGATTGCAGGCTCATCGCTTCGCGATGCCCCGGAAGGAATGACGAAAACAGGGCCGGAATGACGAGAACAGCGGGTGTGCCGGGCAGCGCTTTACGCCCGCGCCCGCTCGTTGCGCACGCTCAGGAGTTCCACCGGCCGGTCCGGTATGGTGATCCGGAAGGTCGCGCCGATGGTTCCTTCCACCAGATGAATCTCCCCGCCATGGGCGCGGACCAGTTCGGCGGCGATCGCAAGCCCGAGCCCGCTGCCGCCCGGCCGCCCTGAGGTCTGGAATGCCTCGAACAGATGTTCGCGGGTCTTGGCCGGAATGCCGGGACCGGTGTCGGACACTTCAATGATCGCGACCGAGCCTTCGCGCCGCCCGGTGATGCGAATCTGCATCGCCGCGGCGTCGCTGCGCGGCCGGCCTTCGAGCGCCTGTTCCGCATTGCGCACCAGGTTGAGCAGCACACGAAACAGCTGATCGGGATCGGCATCGATCGTCAGCCCGCGCTCGATCGCGTTGATCCAGGTGATCGGGGCATCCGAGGCAAGCCCCGCGGATTCGCGGACCTCGGTCACGACAGGCTCGATCGGGATCATCCGGCGATCGGGAGCGGCTTCCTGCGCGCGGCCATAGGACAGCGTCGACTGGCAGAACGCGATGGCGCGCTCCAGCGAGCGCATCAGTTTCGGCGCAAAACGTTGCACCCGCGGATCGGGCACGGTTGAGAGCTGGTCCGAAAGCAGTTGCGAGGACGCCAGGAGGTTGCGCAGATCGTGGTTGATCTTCGACACCGCAAGCCCAAGGGCCGCGAGCCTGCTCTTCTGATGCAACATCGACACCAGATCGCGCTGCATGTCGGACAATTCGCGCTCCGCAACGCCGATCTCGTCGCCGCGATGCGACGGCACGATGATCCGCGCCGAGCTTTCGGGATTCTCGTGAAAACCGACCAGGCTCGCGGTCAGGCGCCGCATCGGCCGCACGAACAGAAAATGCAGCGCGAGATAGACCAGCGCCGCGGTCAGGGTCGCGATCGCCAGCGAGACCAGGAGCAGGTTGCGGGAAAACACATACATCGCCTGACGCAGCGGCGCCTCGTCGATCACGACCTCGATGAACTGCCCGCCGCCGCCCGGCGCCGGTCCGATGACCCGGATCGCCTGGTTGCCGGTCTCAAGCAACATCTCGAAGGAATCGACGATCGACGACCACACCGTCAGCGACCGCATGTCGACGTCGTGGTCGATCGCCGGTGGCAGACTGGCGGCGCTGGCCAGAAGCCGTCGCTGCTGCCCCATCTTGATGGCCACCGCCCGCGCGTCGATGCTGTGGAGGATTTGCCGCGCCAGCGACTCTGGAACCAATCCGGAGGGGGCGGCATCCAGCACCAGCGCCGCGGTATTTGCCGCCGCCAGCCGGCCGTTCAGCCGGTTCATCCAGAAATTCGCCATCGACGGCACATAGATCAGAACTTCCGCGATCATGACCAGCGGAATGGTCAGCAGCAGCAGCTTGCCGGACAGGCCGAGCCGGCGCGCAGGCTTTGGCCGCGGCTTTTCTGTGGTCGGCAGTTCGTCGGTCGCTGATGCCATAATTGCTTTCGGAGCCTCGCCTTTTTGAGGATGCGCCCGGCCCTGGAAGCGGTCAAATTAAGGTTTGATAACAACCGCCGTTCGCCGAACCCGTGCGCGCCCGAACCCGTCTATTTGGGGTTCGGCAATAACATTGTCCAAGGCCGGCCGCGGCCGGCCTGGAAGCGAGCCCTCATTCTCGAACGTAAAACACCGTGAACATTGATTTATTCGCGCCAGTCTCGCCGTTTCGAAGAACCCTCATTGGACGACAATTGGACGACCATGCAACATTGACGAAAACAGGTCGCTCCCGTATAAGCCGCGCCAACTGTCCGCGATGACCCGGTTCGACCGGGGCGGCTCGATTTGGGCCGGAAAATGGCCCGCTTTGGCCTGCCAGCATCATCGGACATATCTCATTTATCAGGCAAATTGTCAGTTTGACCGGCAAATTGTCAGCGGAGAACGACCCGTGAAGCGGACTTACCAACCCAGCAAACTGGTGCGCAAGCGCCGTCATGGCTTCCGCGCCCGATTGGCCACGACCGGCGGCCGCAAGGTCCTCGCCGCGCGCCGCGCGCGTGGCCGCAAGCGTCTGAGCGCCTGAGCCGGGCTTCCCGGAGAGATCTCATCATGGATCGGCTAAGGCAGCGGGCGGACTTCCTCGCTGTTGCCAATGGCGCGCGGACCAGCGCGGCCGCCTTTGTGGTGCAAAGCCGCCGCAGGGACGACGGCGGCCCGATCCGGGTGGGCTTCACCGTTACCAAAAAGCACGGCACCGCGACCGAGCGGAACCGTATCCGGCGCAGGCTTCGCGAATTGGTGAAGCGGCTGGACGCCGTATCCATGCGGCCGCACAGCGATTATGTGCTAGTCGGCCGTCGTGCCGCCCTGACCCGCGACTTTTCCGGCATGCTCGAGGATCTGCGCTCGGCGCTGCATCGACTAGACCGGCAACCTTTGCGACCGTCAAAAGCGTTTTCGAGCGAAGCGGGAACCGGTTCGCGTCAAGAAAACGCGTCAAGACATCAAGACTCCAGCGTCAAACGCGAACCGAAATGAATGACGAGATTTGAACGATGACCGACAATCGCAACACCATCCTCGCCGTCATTCTGTCCGGGCTCGTGCTGCTCGGCTGGCAGTATTTCTTCAACCTTCCGCAGATGGAAAAGCAGCGCGCCGCGCAGCTTGCGCAGGGCCAGATGACCAAGCCCGCGCAGGACGCCGCCAACACGGCCGCCCCGCAGACCGGCGCCGCGCCTTCGCCGGCGGCCAATGCACCGGGGGCCAATCAGCCGAGCTCGGCGGCCCCGGTCAGCCGCGACACCGCCATTGCGTCGGCGCCGCGGGTCAGGATCGAGACCCCGCGCCTCATCGGCAGCATCTCGCTGAAGGGCGCGCGCATCGACGATCTGTCGCTGGTGCAATTCCGCGACACCGTCGATCCCACCTCGCCGGCGATCGTGCTGTATTCGCCCTCGGGCACCGAGAGTCCTTATTATGCGGAATTCGGTTGGGTCGCGGCCAGCGGTTCGGCGGTGAAGATTCCGGACCAGAACACGGTCTGGCAGCAGGAAAGCATCGGCAGCCTGACGCCGTCGAGCCCGGTGACGCTGAAATATGACAATGGCGACGGTCTTACCTTCCACCGCACCATTGCGATCGACGATCGCTATCTGTTCACCATCAAGGATGAGGTCAGCAATGTCGGCAATGCGCCGGTCACGCTCTATCCGTTCGCGCTGATCTCGCGGCACGGCACCCCGAAGGTCGCAGGCTACTATATCCTGCACGAAGGTCTGATCGGCTATCTCGGCGACCATGGCCTGCAGGAGCTCGGCTACAAGAAAATCGACGACGCCAAGGAAGTCAAACTCACGGCCACCAACGGCTGGCTCGGCATCACCGACAAATATTGGGCGTCGGCGCTTCTGCCGGACACCCGCGCCCAGCTGCAGGCCCGGTTCTCCTCCAACCTCGTGGGCGCGGTCAGAACCTATCAGACCGACTATTTGCAGGATGCGCAAACCATCGCGATCGGCGGCACCGGCAGCGCCAATGCGCGGCTGTTCGCCGGCGCCAAGGAAGCCAGCGTCGTCGGCATCAATTTTCCGATCGGCGGGCTCGGCGGCTACAACAGGCAGCTCGAACTCAACCACTTCGATCTTCTGATCGACTGGGGCTGGTTCTATTTCATCACCAAGCCGATGTTCCTGGCGCTGGACTTCTTCTATCACCTGTTCGGCAATTTCGGCATCTCCATCCTGCTGGTGACGGTGCTGGTGAAGCTCTTGTTCTTCCCGCTGGCCAACAAATCCTATGCGTCGATGGCGAAGATGAAGTCGGTGCAGCCGCAACTGGCCGCGCTGAAGGAGCGCTATCCCGACGACAAGGTGAAGCAGCAGCAGGAGATGATGGAGATCTACAAGAAGGAGAAGATCAACCCGATCGCCGGTTGTCTTCCCGTCGCCTTGCAGATCCCGGTGTTCTTCTCGCTCTACAAGGTGCTGTTCGTCACCATCGAGATGCGGCACGCGCCGTTCTATGGCTGGATCAAGGATCTGTCGGCGCCCGATCCGACCAACCTGTTCAACCTGTTCGGCCTGTTGCACTTCGATCCGACGCAGCTGCCGGTGTTCGGGTCATATCTTGCCCTTGGCGTATGGCCGATCATTATGGGCATCACCATGTGGTTCCAGTTCAAGCTCAATCCGACGCCGCCGGATCCGACCCAGCAGATGATCTTCAGCTGGATGCCGCTGATCTTCACCTTCATGCTCGCAGGCTTCCCCGCCGGTCTGGTGATCTACTGGGCGTGGAACAACCTGCTTTCGGTGGTGCAGCAGAGCTTCATCATGCACCGCAATGGCGTGAAGGTTGAACTGTTCGACAATGTGAAGGCGGCATTCGCTTCGAAGAAGGCCGAGTTGAAGACCTGACGGAAGCCCTCATCCTGAGGAGCGCGCTCTTGCGCGCGTCTCGAAGGATGGGCCGCCTTTGATTCTATTTGGGCCTCCATGGTTCGAGACGGCGCTGAAGAAGCGCCTCCTCACCATGAGGAACCGCAAACGGAAGTCCTTCGCATGACCGCCGAACCAGATGCTGACCTGATCGAGCAGGGCCGCAAATTGTTCGCGGGCGACTGGCGGTTTTTCTGGGCCTCGCCCTCGATCGAGTCGCTGCCGCCGATGGCGGGCATGGAAGTCGCGTTTGCCGGCCGCTCCAATGTCGGCAAATCCAGCCTGATCAACGCCCTGACCGGCCGCAACGCGCTGGCGCGGACCTCGCATACGCCGGGCCGCACCCAGGAATTGATCTTCTTCGAAGGGCCCGACAATGCCGGCTTCCGGCTGGTCGATATGCCCGGCTACGGTTACGCCTCCGCGCCGAAAGCCAAGGTCGCGTCCTGGACCGCGCTGATCCACAAATTCCTGCAGGGCCGCAGCAATCTGGCGAGGGTCTATGTGCTGATCGATTCCCGGCACGGCCTCAAGGAGGGCGACCTCGACGTGCTGAAGACCCTCGACCGATCGGCCGTGAGCTATCAGATCGTCCTCACCAAGGCCGATCAGGTTAAGCCGGCCGAACTCGAACAACGCACAGCCGAGGTCAAGGCCGCGCTTTCGACCCATCCCGCCGCCTTTCCGGAAGTAATCGTGACTTCCTCGCAAACCGGCGCCGGGATGCCGGAACTGCGCGCCGCGATGGTGCGCCTGCTTGGGGAGCGCCGCCGATGAGGGAATCCCGCTTTTCCCGCATCCTGATCATCCTGGCCGGCGTAATGGGCGCCGACGGCGTCATCCTGGCGGCGGCGTCCGCCCATCAGGGCGACGCCACGCGGCTCGTGCCGGCGTCGTCGATGCTGCTGTTTCACGCCACCGGCGTGCTCGCGGTCGTGGCATTGATCGAGCGCGGGGTCGTTCATGCCAGAATCGGGCTCGCCGCCGCTTTCGGCTTTGTCGTCGCGGCAGCCCTGTTCGCAGGCGATCTGACCTTGCGGCATTTTGCCAGCCACGGCCTGTTTCCGCTTGCCGCGCCCACCGGCGGCACGCTTCTGATCGCAAGCTGGATCACGCTCGCGGTAGCCGCCGCGTGGCCGCGGCGAAATTGAAACGGGAGTTTCTATCTTCCTTCTCCCCTTGTGGGAGAAGGTGGCGCGCGAAGCGCGCCGGATGAGGGGTCTCGATCCGCGGAGAGAACCCCTCACCCGCCTTCGCGGAGTTTATCATCGGGCGGCGCTCCGCGCCGACCCGTTGGCGAAGCCACCCTCTCCCACAAGGGGAGAGGGAAAAGCGCACTTTGCGCCGTGCCCGCCAATCGGATAGAAACCGCCCCACCCGAGAGCATGATCCGGAAAAGTGGCAACCGGTTTTCCGAAAAGATCATGCTCAATCAAGGAAATGCGACCGTGAGACCCGCTTCATGACCGACGCGTCCCATATCAGTCCGCTCGATCAGGCCCGCATCCTGTCCGAGGCGCTGCCCCACATGCAGCAATATGACGATGAAACCATCGTCATCAAATATGGCGGCCATGCCATGGGCGCGGAAGACCTCGCCAAGGCTTTCGCGCGCGACATCGTGCTGCTGGAGCAGACCGCGATCAATCCGGTGGTGGTGCATGGCGGCGGACCGCAGATCGCGACCATGCTGAAGCGGCTCGGCATTCAATCCGAATTCGCCGCTGGCCTGCGCATCACCGACGCCGCGACCATCGAGATCGTCGAAATGGTGCTCGCGGGCTCGATCAACAAGCAGCTGGTCGGCTACATCAACGAGGCCGGCGGCAAGGCGGTCGGCCTGTGCGGCAAGGACGGCAACATGGTGACGGCGTCGAAGGCGACCCGCACCATGGTCGATCCGGGCTCGCACATCGAAAAGGTGGTCGATCTCGGTTTCGTCGGCGAGCCCGAGAAGGTCGATCTGACGCTGCTCAACCAGCTGATCGGCCATGAACTGATCCCGGTGCTGGCGCCGCTGGCGACTTCGAAGACGGGGCAGACCTTCAACGTCAACGCCGATACGTTCGCCGGCGCGGTGGCGGGCGCGTTGAAGGCCAAGCGGCTGTTGCTCTTGACCGACGTGCCCGGCGTGCTCGACAAGTCGCAGAAGCTGATATCGGAGTTGTCGGTGAAGGACGCGCACAGGCTGATCGCCGATGGCACCATTTCCGGCGGCATGATTCCGAAGGTTGAAACCTGCATCTACGCGCTCGAGCAGGGCGTCCAGGGCGTCGTCATCATCGACGGCAAGACGCCGCACGCGGTCCTGCTCGAACTCTTCACCAACCAGGGCACGGGCACACTGATCCACAAGTGATGACTCACGCGGTTACGCCACTGAGAGCCGTCATGGCCGGATTTTTTCCGGCCATCGCCCTGCTCGCGAGCGCCGCGCCTGCCTACGCCGACCTCAAGCTCTGCAATCGCATGAGCTATGTGATCGAGGCGGCGATCGGCATCGATGACAAGGCCGCCACCGCCACGCGCGGATGGTTCCGGATCGATCCGGCGGCGTGCCGCGTGGTCGCGCAGGGCACGCTGACCGCCGATCGCATCCTGCTCAACGCACGCGCGCTCGGCGTCTACGGCTCGTCGCCGATTCCGCAAAACGGCGGCGACACGCTCTGCATCGCGCCCGACAATTTCGTGATCGCCGCCGCCCGCCAGTGTCGAGCCGGGCAGACGCCCGCGCCCTTTACCCAGATCACCCCGACCCTGGCCGATGACGGCAATCTGGTCGCCTATCTCGCCGAGGACAGCGAATATGATGACGAGCAGGCGAGGCTCGCCGGCATTCAGCGGCTGTTGGTGATCGCAGGCTATGACGCGGCGCCGATCGACGGCGTCGACGGTCCGAAGACGCAAGCCGCGTTGTCGGCGTTCCTGAAAAGCCGCGGGCTGACGGCGGATGTGGTGCAGTCGCCGAATTTTTTCGCGACCATGATCGACGCGGTGCAGTCGCCGTCGTCCACCGGGCTGACCTGGTGCAACGACACGCCGCACAAGGTGATGGCCGCGGTCGGCACCGACGACGGCAAGACCGTGGTCAGCCGCGGCTGGTATCGCATCGATCCCGGCAAATGCCTGCATCCCGACGTCACCGGTCAGCCCAAGCGGATTTTCAGCTTCGCCGAGGCCGTCGATGCCGAAAACCGCACCGTCAAATTCAAGGACAGGCCGCTGAACTGGGGCGGCGCGACGGCGCTCTGCACGCGCGAGAACAAGTTCGAAATCAGCGACCAAGGCGACTGCGGCGCCCGTGGCCTCGCCTCGACCGGCTTTACCGCCGTCGACATGTCGAGCGGCGGCAAAACGCTGCGCTTTGCGATGCCGTGATGAACGTTTCCGTCGTCCCCGCGCACGCGGGGACCCATAACCACCGGCCATAGTTTAGATTGCTGATGTCAGCCACGATAAGAACAACTCGCACAGTGCCCATTGCGCCCGCCGCGGAGTATGGGTCCCTGCGTTCGCAGGGACGACGCTAGGAATATGATAAAGAACCCCCGTCCCTTCACCCACATCGACACCTGGGTGTTCGATCTCGACAACACGCTGTATCCGCATCACGTCAACCTGTGGCAACAGGTTGATGCGCGGATCGGCGAGTTCATTGGCGCTTATCTCAAAGTACCCGCCGATGAAGCGCACCGGATCCAGAAGGACTACTACCGCCGCTACGGCACCAGCATGCGCGGCATGATGACCGAACATGGCGTGCATGCCGATGACTATCTCGCCTATGTGCACCAGATCGATCATTCGCCGCTGCAACCGAATCCGGCGATGGGCGCTGCGATCGCAAAACTCCCCGGACGCAAGCTGATCCTGACCAATGGCTCGACCGATCACGCCGACAAGGTCTTGCAGCGGCTCGGCCTGGCCGCGCATTTCGAGGCGGTGTTCGACATCATCGCCGCCGAGCTGGAGCCGAAGCCTGCGCCGCAGACCTATCACAAGTTCCTCAGGGCGCACGGGGTCAATCCCGAGAGGTCGGCGATGTTCGAGGATCTGGCGCGCAACCTCGTCATTCCGCATCAGCTCGGCATGACCACGGTGCTGGTGGCGCCCGATGGCACCAGGGAAGTCGTGCGCGAGGACTGGGAGCTGGAGGGCCGCGACGCCGCCTATGTCGACCATGTCACCGACGATCTGACGGGATTTTTGCAAGCGTTGAGTACCAAGGGATAGTATCGTCGTCCCGGCCAAGCGAGGCTGGCGAGCGCGAGCCGGGATCCATAACCACTACTGCGCATAGCCGCCCCGCTGGGGCCGTTGCTTCGCACAATACCGACAGTTGTGGTTATGGGTCCCCGCTTTCGCGGGGACGACGAGGGTTGACTCTCCTTACCCGAATCCCGAAAAAGCCCCCTCGCCTGCCCAAATAAGATCGCCCCGAGGAAATCCCGATGTCTCTTCCCGCCCTGGAATCCACCATCAATTCCGCGTTCGATGCGCGCGACGGCATCTCGGCCGCGACCATGGGCGAAGTCCGTGACGCGGTGGATCATGCGCTTGACCTGCTCGACAAGGGTGAGGCGCGCGTTGCCGAGCGTGAGACAAACGGCAAGTGGAAGGTCCATCAATGGCTCAAGAAGGCCGTCCTGCTGTCGTTTCGCCTCAACGACATGAGCGCGATTTCAGGCGGCCCCGGCAAGGCCTCGTGGTGGGACAAGGTGCCTTCGAAATTCGAAGGCTGGGGCGAAAACCGCTTTCGCGACGCGGGTTTTCGCGCCGTCCCGGGCGCCATCGTCCGCCGCTCGGCCTTCATCGCGAAAAACGTCGTGCTGATGCCGTCCTTCGTCAACCTCGGCGCCTATGTCGATGAAGCGACCATGATCGACACCTGGTCCACGGTCGGCTCCTGCGCCCAGATCGGCAAGCGCGTGCACATCTCCGGCGGCGTCGGCATCGGCGGCGTGCTCGAGCCATTGCAGGCCGAGCCCGTGATCGTCGAGGACGATTGCTTCATCGGCGCCCGTTCGGAAGTCGCCGAGGGCGTGATCGTGCGCAGGGGCGCGGTGCTGGCGATGGGCGTATTTCTTGGGGCCTCCACCAAGATCGTCGATCGCGACACCGGCGAAACTTTCGTCGGCGAGGTGCCCGAATATGCCGTCGTGGTGCCCGGCACCTTGCCGGCGCGGCCGCTGAAGAACGGCCAGCCCGGCCCCTCCACCGCCTGCGCCGTGATCGTCAAGCGCGTCGACGAGCGCACCCGCGCCAAAACCAGCATCAACGAGCTCCTGCGGGACTAGTGCGGTGAATTTGAAGTTCCTATCAGTTTTGATGCAACCTCGTCATAGGAACTTCAAATTCAAAAACCGCACTAGAAAACATTAGGTTACTAGTGCTCCTTATGATTCCGAAGTTCGCATCAGTGGTCGCCGCGAATGTTTGCGAACTTCGGAATCGGAGCACTAGATCGAACCCAAAGCCGGTCCATGGCCGGGCTGGGACCAGCAAAGCGAACTGGAATTTGTTCCGCACAGCGCTGGCCCATCGGCGGGCGCGCATGTTATGCGGGGGCATGACTGACGCCCTCTCGATTGCCCGCGATCTCCTCCGCTGCCCCTCGGTAACCCCGGCCGACGCCGGCGCGCTCGGCGTTCTCGAAAATCTCCTTAAAGCCGGCGGCTTCGAGGTGGATCGCGTCACCTTCGGCGAACCCGGCACCGCCGATGTCGACAACCTCTATGCGCGTATCGGAAGTGCGCCGCCGCACATCACCTTCGCCGGCCATACCGACGTGGTGCCGCCGGGCGACGAGAGCGCATGGAGCCATGGCGCGTTCTCCGGCGACGTCAAGGATGGCTTTCTCTATGGCCGCGGCGCCGTCGACATGAAGGGCGGCATCGCCTGCGGCATAGCTGCGGTGTTGCAATATCTCGCCGACCATGGCGGCAAACCCAAAGGTTCGATCTCGTTCCTGATCACCGGCGACGAAGAAGACATCTCCGTCAACGGCACGGTCAAGCTGTTGCAATGGGCCGCCGCGCGCGGCGAGACGTTCGACCATTGCGTGCTCGGCGAGCCCTCGAACGTCGAGACCCTCGGCGATTGCATCAAGGTCGGCCGCCGCGGCTCGCAATCGGGCACGCTCTATGTCGACGGCGTCCAGGGACACGTCGCCTATCCGCATCGCGCGGCCAATCCGGTGCCGGATATTTCGCGGTTGATCGTGGCGCTGAGCGACGAGCCGCTCGACCATGGCAGCGCGCAATTCCAGGCATCGAACCTCGAATTCACCTCGGTCGACGTCGGCAATCCCGCCAGCAACGTGATCCCCGGACAGGCGCGGGCCAAATTCAACATCCGCTTCAACGATCTCCATACGCAACAAACGCTGCGGGAACTGGTCGAGCAGCGCCTCGCGAAAGCGACTGGCAACCGTATCCGCGCGCGGATCGTGTGGGAGCCGTCGAATGCCAATGTGTTTGTGACAAAGCCCGGTGCCTTCACCGACCTCGCGGTCGCGGCGATCGAGGAGGTGACCGGCCGCCAGCCGGAATTGAGCACGAGCGGCGGCACCTCGGATGCGCGCTTTATCGCGAGCTATTGCCCGGTCATCGAATTCGGCCTGGTCGGCCAGACCATGCACCAGATCGACGAGCGCACGCCGGTTTCAGATCTGGAGAAACTGACCAAGGTCTATCGCGGGATACTGGACCGGTATTTTGGGTGATTACTTCTCCCTCGCCCCGCTCTTGCGGGGAGAGGGTTGGGGTGAGGGGCTGCCTCAACGGGCGCCTGACTCGCGGAGAGCCCCCCTCACCCGAAATTCGCTACCCGCGAATTTCGACCTCTCCCCGCAAGCGGGGCGAGGTTAAGAAAGCAGCCTCGAGCGAACAGACCTCAATAATCCACCCGCACCAGGTAGAGCCCCTCGGGCGGCGCGACCGGACCGCAGGCGGCGCGGCTCTTGGCGGCAAGTGCCGCGGCGAGATCGTCAGCGCTCCAGCGGCCCTCGCCTACCCAAACCAGTGAGCCCACCATCGAACGCACCTGGCTGTGCAGGAACGAGCGCGCCGAGGTCGCGATGTTGACGGCATCGCCATCTCTCACGACATCGAGCTGATCCAAGGTTCGCTCCGGCGATTTCGCCTGGCACTCGGTGTCGCGGAACGTGGTGAAGTCGTGCTTGCCGACCAATCTTTGCGCGGCGGCGTGCATGGCCTCGCTATCGAGCGGTCGCGGCAGGCGCCAGGCGCGGCCGATGTCGAGCGCGAGATTGGCGCGGCGATTGGCGATCCTGTAGAGATAATGCCGCTTTTTCGCGGAGAACCGCGCCTCGAAACTGTCAGGCACGATTTCCGCACTGAGCACGCCGATCGGATGCGGCCGAAGATGCGCGTTCAGTCCGTCGCGAAACCGGCCGGGCACGAAGTGCTTGGCAATGTCGCAATGCGCTACCTGCCCGAGCGCATGCACGCCGGCATCGGTGCGGCCTGCGCCGTGAACGCGAACCTGCTCGCCGCAGATCGCCTTGACCGCGGTCTCCAGCGCACCCTGCACCGAGGGGCCATTGTCCTGAATCTGCCAGCCGCTGAACGGCGCGCCGTCATATTCGATGATGAGCTTGTAGCGGGGCATCAGCTTAATCGCATCGGCGGCCTCAGCGGTGTGCCGCGCAAAAATTCCTCCGCCTTCATCGGTTGCTTGCCGGCGCGCTGCAGTTCGAGAATCCGAACGGCTCGGTCCTTACAAGCAATCCTCAATCCATCATCTAGCAGCGTTCCCGGCGCTTCCGATCCGGAAGTGGTCCGGCAACGTAGAATTTTCACTCTTACAAGCTCATCTTCTATAGGGACTTCACACCATGCGCCGGGAAATGGTGACAGACCATGGATATGGTGCAGAACAGCACGTGCAGGCTTGTTCCAGTCAATTCGCGCTTCCGCTTTATCGATTTTGTTTGCATAGCGGAGTCCGACATCGCTTTGCTTTTTGAAATGCAATCGCTTGCGTTCTAGCGCGTTCATCGCGCGTACCATCAGGTCGGCGCCGAGCTGTGCCAGTTCGTCATGCAGATCGGCGGCCGTTGTCGCGTTTGTAATTTTCAGCGTCTGCTTGGCCTTAATCTTGGCAACGTCACCCGTATCGAGGCCGGCATCCATCTTCATCACTCTAACGCCGCTCCTAGGGTCATCTTCCATGATGGCGCGGTTGATCGGCGCGGCACCCCGCCAGCGCGGCAGCAGCGAGGCGTGCAGGTTGAAGCAGCCGAGCTTGGGCGCATCGAGAATGGCCCGCGGCAGGATCATGCCATAGGCGACGACCACCGCGGCCTCCGCGTCATGCGCGCGGAATGCCTCCAGCGCTTCCGGTGTCTTGAGTGTCGTCGGCGTGAACACCGGGATGTTGAGCCGCCTTGCTTCGACTTCCACCGGGCTCAGTTGCAGCTTCATGCCGCGCCCCGCGGGCTTTGCCGCGCGGGTATAGACGGCCGCGATCTCATGGCCGTGGGCAACGAGCTCAAGCAGCGTCGGCACCGCGAATTCCGGCGTGCCCATGAAGATCAGACGAAGCGCCATGTCATAAAGCCGATCTAGTGTGAAGGCGGCGGCTACTCCGCCGCGCGCTTGGCGGCCTTGGCAAATTTCTTCAACACGCGGTCGCGCTTGAGTTTCGACAGATAATCGACAAACAGCACGCCGTTGAGATGATCGATCTCGTGCTGGATGCAGGTCGCGAACAGGCCCTCGGCGTTTTCTTCGTGCACCTCACCGTCGAGATCGGTGAAGCGCACCCTCACCTTCGCCGGCCGCTCGACCTCCTCATAATATTCGGGGATCGACAGGCAGCCCTCCTCGTAAACCGACGTCTCTTCCGACGACGACAGGATCTCCGGATTAATGAAGACCCGCGGCTGCGGCTTGACCTCGCCCTCCTCGTTCTTCTTGGCCAGATCCATCGTGATCAGCCGCAGCGGCTGGGCGACCTGGATCGCGGCGAGCCCGATCCCGGGCGCGTCATACATGGTCTCGAACATGTCGTCGGCGAGCTTGCGGATCTCCGCCGTGACCTTTTCGACGGACTTGGAGACGAGCCGCAACTGCTTGTCGGGCAGGATAATGATTTCTCTGAGTGCCATGATTTCTCTAAGTGCCTTGGCGGGCGATTTAAGCTGCCGATTTGCCGGGGTCAATGCGGGGGAACCGCCTGTTTACCTGGGCTTAACCACGAATCCTAGGAAAGCGTTAACCAAAAAAATTTACCGTATATTCACCATAAATGTTCCCTCTTCGTTCGTGTTCAAGGCCGAATCGGCTACAAGGGCGGCATGAACGAGATTCTTTTCAGGATCGGCGAGCTGCCGGTCCGCGCCGGCGAGGCGCTGATCGGCTTTGGCGCGCTCGCGCTCATCCTGCTGTTGGTCATCGCCATCGTGATCGCGCGGTCCGGACGGCGCGGGCTGGAAATGGCGATGGCGCAGGCGATGCGCGCCGATGAACTTGAAGAACGCCTGAGCGAAATGCTGCGCGCGCAGAGCGAAGCCACCGGCCGCGTCGACGCGATGGGGCAGGCACTCGCCGGCCGCCAGGCCGAAATGGCGCGCGCCGTCAATGAACGGCTCGATACGGTGACCCACCGCGTCGGCCAGTCGATGGAGCAGACCACGCGCCATACCATGGACAGTTTGCGCGTGCTGCATGAACGGCTCGGCATCATCGACAATGCGCACAAGAATCTCACCGACCTGACCTCGCAGGTGACGACGCTGCGCGACGTGCTGGCCAACAAGCAATCGCGCGGCGCGTTCGGCCAGGCGCGGATGGAGGCGATCGTCCAGGACGGCATGCCGAAGGGCGCTTACGAATTCCAGCACACGCTCTCGACCGGCAAGCGGCCGGATTGCGTGGTGTTCCTGCCCGACCAGCGGCCGCTCTGCATCGACGCGAAATTTCCTCTTGAGGCGATCACCGCGCTGCATGACGCGCGCACCGACGAGGACAAGAAAATCGCCACCCAGCGGCTGCGCGCCGATGTCATGAAGCATGTCAGCGACATCGCGGAAAAATATTTGATCGCCGGCGAGACCCAGGACACCGCGCTGATGTTCGTGCCGTCGGAATCGGTTTACGCCGAAATTCACGACGGCTTTGACGATGTGGTCCAGAAGGCCTATCGCGCCCGCGTCGTGCTGGTGTCGCCGTCGCTGTTGATGCTGGCGATCCAGGTGATGCAGCAGATCCTCAAGGACGCGCGGATGCGCGACGCCGCCGACCAGATCCGCACCGAAGTGCTCAACCTCGGCGACGATCTCACCCGGCTGCGCGACCGCGTGCTCAAGCTGCAGAAGCATTTTTCCGACGCCAACGAGGACGTCCGCCAGATCCTGATTTCCGCCGACAAGATCGAAAAGCGCGCTGGAAGGATCGAGGAGCTGGACTTCAGCAAGGCCGAGACGCCTGTGGAAACGCCGCGCCTCGTCAAGCCGGGCACGCCCGAGCTGTTCCCGCTGCCGCGCAAGCTGCAGGCGGGGGAGTAGGGCTCTCTAAATAGAGCAGGGTAGGATGGCGCACTGAACTGTCATCGCCCGGCTTGGCCGGGCGATGACAGTATAATTTGTAGCGCCCGAATCTGTTAGCACTACGCCATGACTAATGCGCCTGAACGCAGCCTGCCTGAAACATCCATCGTCGCCGTCCCGCGCGCCTCCTTGCGCGATAGTCTCGCGGTCTATCTGCAACGCCGGGTGCTGATCGTTCTAATGCTCGGCTTTTCCTCCGGCCTGCCGTTGGCGCTGTCGGGATCGACGCTGTTGGTCTGGATGCGCGAATCCGGCGTCGATCTCGGCACCATCGGGCTTTTTGCGCTGGTGGGAACCCCTTACACGCTGAAATTCCTCTGGGCGCCGTTGGTCGACGCGCTGCATCTGCCGTTCTTCACGCGCGCTTTCGGCCGCAGGCGTGGCTGGCTGGTGTGTTCGCAATTGGCGCTGATCGCCGCGATCCTGCTATTGGCGCTGACCGACCCGGCGCGCTCGCCTCTGTTCGTCGCGCTCGGCGCGCTCCTGGTGGCGGCGATGTCCTCGACGCAGGACATCGTGGTCGACGCCTTTCGCGTCGAGAGCCTGCCCGAGAGCGAGCAGGCCGCCGGCATGGCGTCCTATGTCGCGGCCTACCGTGTGGGCATGCTGGTCTCGACCGCCGGCGCGCTGTTTCTGGTGAGCGCTTACGAAGGCGCTGGCATCGCGCGCTCCTCCGCCTGGATGTGGGGCTATGTGACGATGGCGGCCATGGTGCTGATCGGCACCATCACCGCGCTCGCCGCCACCGAGCCCGAGCAATCGGCGCGTGCCGAGGCCGCGACCAGCACCGAGACCGCGTTCGCGCGCGTGATCCACGCCGCGGTCGGCGCGTTCTCGGAATTCCTGGTCCGAAAAGATGCGCTCGCGGCGCTCGCCTTCGTGGTGCTGTTCAAGTTCACCGATGCCTTCTCCGGCACCATGACCGCGCCGTTCGTGATCGACCTCGGCTTTTCCCGCAACGACTATGCCGCCATCGTCAAGGGCGTCGGCCTCGCTGCGACCCTGATCGGCGGTTTCGCCGGCGGATTTGTCGCACGGCGCTATTCGCTGGCGGCGAGCCTGTGGATCGGCGGCGTATTGCAGGCGGTCGCCAATCTATCGTTCTCCTGGCTCGCGCTATCAGGCGTCAATCAATGGGCGCTGGCCTTTGCGATCACGGCGGAGAATTTCACCAGCGCCATCGGCACCGTGATCTTCGTCGCGTACCTGTCGGCGCTGTGCCAGAACCCGCTGCACACCGCGACCCAATACGCGCTGCTCACCGCGCTGGCGGCGGTCGGGCGTACCTATCTGTCCTCAGGCGCAGGCTATGTGGCGAAGGCTACGGGATGGCCGCTGTTCTTTGCGATCTGCGTCGTAGTGGCTGTGCCGAGCCTGATCCTGCTGGCCGGGCTGCAGCGGCGCGGACATTTCGCGGCGCTGGAGGCGGCGAAGGATTAGCGCCACAAACTCACCCGTCATCATCCGCGAAAGCGGATGATCCAGTATTCCAGAGCCGTCCATTGATTTGACAGGCGTCCCGGCGTACTGGATCGCCCGGTCAAGCCGGGCGATGACAGTCTTCTCAATGCTTCGTCACCACGCTCCATTTGGTGACGATAGCCTCGCTCATCTGCCCGGCGCCCTGCGCGCAGGCGACCTCCTCGACCCTGAGCGAGACTTCCTTGCCGATAAAGCCCTTCAACTGCGCCGCCTGGGCCTCGCTATTGGTGACGATCTGGAACGTCTCCGGCCCGGTCTCCAGACCGCAAAGGTCGTTCGGCGGCGGCAGCCGGTGCGGCTCGCTGCTGAGCTGGTAAGTGGCAACGCGCTTGCCCTTTTTGCCGCCGCGCAGGCGCAGGGCATTGAGCTCGCCTGAAAGCACGTCGCCGGCGCGGATCAGCTTGCCCGCCTTCGGCGCGGGCTCGGCCGGCTGCGCAAGAGCGGCGGACGCGGCGAACGTCGTCGCGATCATGGCGCCCAAAGCGAGCCGTTTGGCGAATCGTGGTTTCGTCATTTCGATCGTTTCCGTGTGTGGTTGCTAAAACAGGGTTCGCTGCCGCATCGCCGCGGACAGCGTGCCTTCATCGAGATAATCGAGTTCGCCGCCGACCGGCACGCCGTGGGCAAGCCGCGTCACCTTGACGCCCGCCTCCTGCAACAGATCCGTGATGTAGTGCGCGGTGGTCTGGCCATCGACGGTGGCATTCAGCGCCAGGATGATTTCCGTTACCCGCTCCTCATGGGCGCGCGCGACCAGCGCATCGATGGTCAGATCCTGCGGGCCGACGCCATCGAGCGGCGACAGCGTCGCGCCCAGCACGTGGTAGAGACCATTGGTCGCGTGCGCCCGCTCCAGCGCCCAGAGGTCGGCGACGTCGGCGACCACCACGATGATCGAGGGATCACGCCGCGGATCGGTGCACACCGTGCAGGGATTTTGGGTGTCGATATTGCCGCAGGTCTTGCAGACCTGGATCTTGTCGATCGCCACCCGCAGCGCCGCGGCAAGCGGCGTCATCAGCGCTTCGCGTTTCTTGATCAGATGCAACGCCGCCCGCCGCGCCGAGCGCGGGCCGAGCCCCGGCAGCCGCGCCAGCAGCTGGATCAGGCGTTCGATTTCGGGACCGGCAACCGCAATTGACATGTGTCAGCCGAGACCCAGTCCAGGCGGCAGGCCTAACCCGCCGGTCAGCGCCTGCATCTTTTCGGCCATCGCGAGTTCCGCCTTGCGCCGCGCGTCGTTATGCGCGGTCACCAGCAGGTCCTCGAGGATCTCGCGCTCGTCCGCCTTCATCAGGGATGGATCGATCTTGACGGCCTTGACTTCCATCTTCGCAGTCATGCGCACGCTGACCAGACCGCCGCCGGAAATGCCCTCCACTTCGACGTGGCCAAGCTCTTCCTGCATCGCCTGCATCTTCGATTGCAGCTGCGCCGCCTGCTTCATCATGCCGAGAAAATCAGCCATCAACCGTTCCTTCCGAAATTGTGATCAGAGCGAGATGACCCTTCGTTGAATCGTCCTCTCGCTCTATCTTTTTGTTTGAGCATGATCTTTTCGGAAAACCGGTATCCACTTTTCCGGATCATGCTCTAGTCGTCGCCGTCGGAGCTTTCGGCGGGGTCTTCAGAGCTAGCATGGGATTCCGGCGGCTCGTGGGCAAGCTTGCGCACCTCGACCACCTTGGTCCCCGGAAACCGCGCCAGCACCTCCTGCACCCGCGGATCGGATTCGGCGGCGCGCTCGCGCTGATTCCTCGCCACTTCGTTTTGCGAACGCAGCGTCGGCTGCCCGGCTTCGTTGGAGACGACCACGGTCCAGCGCCGTCCGGTCCACTGCTCCAGTTTGCGCGAGAGGTCGTTGATCAGCGTCCGCGCCGCGCTGCGCTCCAGCGCGACTTCGAGCCTTCCGTCCTCGATGCGGACCAGCCGGACATCGGCCTCGAGCGCGGCCTTGGTCAGCAAATCGCGCTTCTCGCCGGCGAGCGCCACCAATTCCGGAAAGCTTGCAATCCGGCGCGCCGGCGCGGCCTGCGCCTCGGCTGATGGCGCGATCATCTGCGGACGTGCCGACGGCTCGGCACTGGAGCGTGGCGCGGGGCTCGTCCGCGCTGGCGACGATGGCATCGACGATACCGGCGCGGCCGGCGCGCTGCGCGGCGCCGCATTGCCTGCGATCGCAGGCGAAGCCCCGCCATTCTGCTCGATCATCCGGATCGCCTCGTCCGGCGTCGGCATGTCGGCAACATAGGCGATGCGCACCAACACCATTTCCACCGCCGCCGCGGGCCGCGTCGCGCCTTGCGCCTCGGTGATGCCCTTGAGCAGCATCTGCCACATCCGCGACAGCACGCGCATCGATATCTTCGCGGCGAAGTCGCGCGCGCGCAGTCGCTCGGTTTCGCCGAAAGCGACATTGTCGGCGGTCGCCGGCACGATCTTGACACGGGTGACGAAGTTGACGAATTCGGCGAGATCCGAGAGCACCACGACCGGATCGGCGCCGGTGTCATACTGTTCGCGAAATTCCTTGAACGCGCCGGCAATGTCGCCGCGAACGAGATGCTCGAAAAGATCGATCACGCGCGTGCGGTCGGCAAGCCCTAGCATCTGCCGCACCGCGTCGGCGCGCACCGGGCCGGCGGCGTGGGCGATCGCCTGATCCAACAGCGACAGCGAATCGCGCACCGAGCCTTCAGCCGCTCGCGCGATGATGCCGAGCGCTTCCGGCTCGACTTCCACGCCTTCCTTGGCCGCGATGTTGGCAAGATGGCTCATCAGCACATCGGCCTCGACCCGGCGCAAATCAAAGCGCTGGCAGCGCGACAGCACCGTGACCGGCACTTTGCGGATTTCGGTGGTGGCGAATACGAATTTGGCGTGCTCCGGCGGCTCTTCCAGCGTCTTCAGGAACGCGTTGAACGCCGCCGTCGAGAGCATATGGACTTCGTCGATGATGTAGACCTTGTAGCGCGCGCTGGCCGGCGCGTAGCGCACGCTGTCGTTGATCTGGCGCACATCGTCGACGCCGGTATGGGAAGCGGCGTCCATTTCCAGGACGTCCATATGCCGGCTTTCCATGATGGCCTGGCAATGCACGCCCGGTACCGGCATGTGGATGGTCGGCCCCTTCACCGAACCGTCCGGCAATTCGTAGTTCAGGGCGCGGGCGAGGATCCGCGCCGTGGTGGTCTTGCCGACGCCGCGGACGCCGGTCAGGATCCAGGCTTGCGGAATGCGTCCGGTTTCGAACGCATTCGAAACGGTGCGCACCACGGCGTCCTGCCCGATCAGATCGTCGAAACTCGAGGGGCGGTATTTCCGCGCCAGCACCCGATAGGGCTTGCCGGCCTCAGCCGGGCCACCGAGATCGAAGCCGCCCTTCGGGGCGCCGTCGGAATTGTGAGGGGTCAAGGGAGCGCCAGCGTCGGTCATCGATCGATCCGCAATTGATTATCTCTCGAAGCCGGCTTTGCGGAATAATACGAGCTGAATCAAATGCAGGCCAGAACACCGCTTTTTGCGCGATTCGCTCGAAAAACAGGTAGGAGACTGACGAGCGACCCGATCCGGACCTCGTTAGGGCTGCTTCCTTCCGGACCTGACCCGGTTGGCGAGTGGCTCGTCCACCGCCAATCTCCCGGCCCTTATTTGGGGCCAAAACCGACGGAAAGCAAGCGGGGTATCGGCTGTCATACCCCGCGAAAGCGGGGTATCCAGTAAACGCCGGACCATCAATAGTCGAGGGGCCGCGGGGTACTGGATCATCCGCTTTCGCGGATGATGACGCCTTGATATGAAACCTCGTCAGTGCCTGAAAAGGGCATGTGGGAGCCCTTATGTCCGATTCCGCCTGGTCGCTGCATTCACGGCTCAAGCAAGACACCATCGACATCGGCGACCTGCCGCTCTGCCGGGTGCTGGTGATCAAGGACGCGCATTATCCCTGGCTGCTGCTGGTGCCGCGCCGGGCAGAAACGGTCGAGATCATCGACCTCGACGAGGTCGAGCAGGCGCAATTGATGACGGAGATCTCCCGCGTCGCCCGCGCCCTGAAGGAGATCGCCAAATGTGACAAGCTGAATATCGCCGCACTGGGCAATCTGGTGCCGCAACTGCACGTTCATATCATCGCGCGCCGCTCGAGCGATGCCGCCTGGCCGCGCCCGGTCTGGGGGGTGATGCCGCCGCTCGCGCATGATGCCGAGGAAGTCCAGAGATTTATCAGCGCGCTTCGCCGCAAGATCTGGCTTGGTTGAACAACCTGGTTGAACACATGACAGCATTCGATTCGTTTCCGTTGGGACAGCCGGGTTTCGTCACCAATATCCTCGATCGCGCCGCGCATCTGCGCGGTGACGACGCCAGGCTGCTGGCGCTGGAGGGGCAGCCTGACGCCCGCGCCTATGTGGTCTATCGCGACTCGCTGGTGGTGAAGCGCGAGGCCACCGGGCCGCGCGCGCTGCTCGGCATCGATGAGGCGCTGAAATTCGGCGCCAATCCCGGCACGATCTTCTTAGGCCTGCGTGACGGCGCGCCGGTGTTCGGCATGGGCATCTCGCCCGCGGCGGTGGAAAAGCTGGTGACCCGTGAGGACGCCGCCGTGACCGAACTGCGCGGCATGGCGATGCAGGGCGTGGTGCCGCCGAACCAGCTTTCGGCGATCGCGATGGCGAAATCCATGGTGAACTGGCATCAGCGCCACGGCTACTGCGCCAATTGCGGCACCCGCACCGCGATGAAGGAAGGCGGCTGGAAGCGCGACTGCCCGAACTGCAAGGCCGAGCATTTTCCGCGCACCGACCCCGTGGTGATCATGCTGGTGACCTCCGGCGACAAGCTCCTCTTGGGCCGGCAGAAACATTTCCCTCCCGGCATGTATTCGTGCCTGGCTGGATTCGTCGAAGCCGCGGAAACCATCGAGGACGCGGTACGGCGCGAGATCTTCGAGGAATCCGGGGTTCACTGCACCGATGTCACATATTACATGACGCAGCCGTGGCCCTACCCCTCATCGCTGATGATCGGCTGCACCGCGCGCGCCACCAGCGAGGACATCGTCGTCGACCGCGCGGAACTGGAAGATGCGCGGTGGTTCGACCGCGCCGAGGCGACCCTGATGTTGAAGCGGGAACACCCTGATGGCCTTGCGGGACCGCATCCGTTCGCCATCGCCCATCATTTGGTCGGCCGCTGGCTACAGATCGACTTGAGCAAGCGCGCATAGCTGGAACCTCACCATGGCTCGTCGATTAACAGGCAATATCCGGTTCCGTCAGAGGGCAGGACGGACGCGATGAGCGAGCCGATGAACTTTCAAGCCGCTGCGCCGAAAATCCCCCCGCGCATTCTCTGCATCGGCATGCCGGTGCGCGACCTGACGTTTCGCGTGGAGGGACTGCCCGCGCGCGGCTCCAAGGAGAACGCCAGCCATTTCGAGGAAATTTGCGGCGGCAACGCGCTCAACGGCGCGATCGGGATCGTGCGCCTCGGCGGCCGTGCCTCGATCTGCGGGCCGATGGGCGATGCGCGCGAAACGACTTCCAAATATATTTTCGAGAAAATGGCGAAAGAAGGCATCGAGACCAAACACATCGTGCACATGCCGGGCCTGGTGACGCCGATCTCCAACATCATGATCGACCCCTCAGGCGAGCGCACCATTGTGACGTTCCGCGATCCGGAATTGTGGAAGGTGCACCTGCCCGATGCGGACACGCTGCTCAGGGATTGCGACGCCATCCTGACCGAGAGCCGTTGCGCGGCGTTCTGCACCGATCTCTGCGCCGAGGCGCGGCGGCGCGGCATTCCCGTGATCGTCGATGTCGACCGCGCGATGTCGCTGCGGGAGGGGCTGCTCACCGCGTCATCGCATCTGGTGTTTTCGAGCGAACCGTTGCAGGAGACCGCCGGTGTCGCCGACGACGGCGAGGCGCTCAAGAAGATTGCGAAGCTGACCCCTTCGTTCCTCGCAGGGACCCGCGGCGCGCAAGGCACGATCTGGCTCGACGAGCACCACAACCCGCAGCAGACCCCGGCCTTCCCGGTCCACACCGTGGATACGCTGGGCGCAGGCGACGTGTTCCATGGCGCCTTTGCGCTTGCCATCACCGAAAAACAGGATTTGCGCAGGGCGCTGCGGTTCGCGTCCGCCGCCGCCGCCCTGAAATGCACCCGTTTCGGCGGCGCCTTCGCTGCCCCGCAACGTGCTGAAGTTGAAGCGCTTTTAAGCCAAGGCCTGGCCGCCATCCAGGCGCAGACGCGGCAATAATGGACTTGAATTAGAAGATTTTTCTCTATATTGAGGGTTCGCAAACCACATAATTGGAAGAAAGTTCTTTTCATGACCGACCTTGCCGTTCACGCCCTTGAGCCCAACCGCAGGCTCGACGCCATCGACCGCAAGATCCTGACCGTGCTGCAGCAGGATGCCTCCCTGTCCGTCGCCGAGATCGGCGACCGCGTCGGGCTGTCCTCGACACCGTGCTGGAAACGCATCCAGCGGCTGGAGGCCGATGGCGTCATCCTGCGCCGGGTCGCGCTGGTCGACCAGAACAAGATCGGGCTCGGCATCACGGTCTTCGTGTCGGTGGAAAGCGCCGATCACTCCGAGGCCTGGCTGCGAAAGTTCGCCGACGCCGTCAGCGCGATGCCGGAGGTGATGGAGTTTTACCGGATGGCGGGCGATGTCGATTACATGCTGCGCGTCGTGGCCGCGGACATGCAGAGCTACGATGTGTTTTACAAGAAGCTGATCGGCGCGGTGCCGCTGAAGAATGTCACGTCCCGCTTCGCGATGGAGAAGATCAAGTCGGTGACGGCGCTACCGGTACCGGCGGCGGCTTAAGCACGGCGCTTTGTGAACACAGCCGTCATACGCGGGCTTGACCCGCGTATCCATCAATCTTCAAAAAAAGCGTTTTTCATAAGTGATGGATTGCCGGGTCAAGCCCGGCAATGACGAGTTGGCGCTCGCCGCTCAAATCTTCTGATTATATTCGCCGACCTCGGGATGGGTGCGCAAAACCTCATCCATCGCCTCGAACATGTCGCGCATCCGCTGCTCCGCGACCGGGCTTTCGACCACGACCACCAGTTCCGGCTTGTTGGAGGACGCCCGCACCAGGCCCCAGCTGCCATCCTCGACCGTGACGCGCACGCCGTTGACGGTGACGAGATCGCGGATCTTCTGTCCCGCGACCTTCTCGCTCCTCTTCTGCATCGCCTCGAAGTGCTTCACCACACTTTCGACGACGCCGTATTTGGCTTCATCGGCGCAGTGCGGCGACATCGTCGGCGACGACCAGGTTTTCGGCAGCGCGTTTTTCAGGTCCGCCATCGACTTGCCCGGCGCCCGATCGAGCATCTCGCAAACCGCGATCGCCGAGATCAGGCCGTCGTCATAGCCGCGGCCGAACGGCTTGTTGAAGAAGAAGTGGCCGGACTTCTCGAAGCCCGCCAGCGCGCCGAGTTCGTTGGTGCGGCGCTTCATGTAGGAGTGGCCGGTCTTCCAGTAGACGGTTTTCGCGCCCTGCTTTTGCAGCACCGGGTCGGTCACAAAAAGTCCCGTCGATTTCACGTCGACCACGAACTGCGCGTTGCTGTGGATCGCCGACATGTCGCGCGCCAGCATGACGCCGACCTTGTCGGCGAAAATCTCTTCCCCGGTGTTGTCGACCACGCCGCAACGGTCGCCGTCGCCGTCGAAGCCCAGGCCGACATCGGCCTTGTGCTCGAGCACCGCGTCGCGGATGGCATGCAGCATCTCCATGTCCTCGGGATTTGGATTGTATTTCGGAAAGGTATGATCGAGCTCGGTGTCGAGCCGCACCACCTCGCAGCCGATCGCCTCCATCACCTGCGGTGCGAACGCGCCCGCGGTGCCGTTGCCGCAGGCGACCACGACCTTCAGCTTGCGTTTGAGTTTTGGGCGTTTGGTCAGATCGGCAATGTAGCGCGCCGGGAAATTCTCATGAAACTGATATGAGCCGCCCACCTTGTTCTTGAAGTCGGCATTGAGCACGATCTCCTTCAAGCGGTTCATCTCGTCGGGGCCGAAGGTCAACGGCCGGTTGGCGCCCATTTTGACGCCGGTCCAGCCATTGTCGTTATGCGATGCCGTCACCATCGCGACGCAGGGCACGTCGAGCTCGAATTGCGCGAAATACGCCATCGGCGTCATGCACAGGCCGATGTCATGCACCTTGCAGCCCGCGGCCTGCAGCCCCGAGATCAGCGCGTATTTGATCGAGGCCGAATAGCTGCGGAAATCATGCCCGGTCACGACTTCCTGCTTGACGCCAAGTTCCGCGATCAGCGCGCCCAGCCCCATGCCGAGCGCCTGGATCCCCATCAGGTTGATTTCCTGGCCGAATAGCCAGCGGGCATCGTATTCGCGAAAGCCGGTCGCCTTCACCATCGGTTCGGATTCAAAAGCGTAGGTATTCGGAACCAGCACGGATTTCGGCTTCGGAAACATTCAAACGGCCTCGTTGTGAAGTAGAAGACACCGCAGCCTTAGCGAATGCGCAAGCCCAGCGAAAGGCCAGATAGCAGGCCTGTTGCGATTAATTGCGGCGGATTGGCAGATACCACTGTCATCGTCCGCGAAGGCGGACGATCCAGTATTCTAAGAACCGTCTTGGTATTTGACGAAGGCCGCGGCGTACTGGATGCCCCGTCGGAGTTTGTCATCGGGCTCGCCGAAGGCGAGACCCGGTGGCGGGGCATGACGCCAATGTTACTGCTCCAGCACCATCCTGCCGTTGGCGTATTCGAACCGCTTCAGCTTCGACAGGAACGACAGGCCGAGCAGGTTTTCCGACAGCGCTTCGTCCGGCAGCACCATCGCGTCGACGTCGCGCACCACGAGGCCGCCGATATCGACCATGGCCAGCCGTGTCGGCGCCGCCTTGATGATGCCGTTGGCGGTCGTGACGGTCGCCTTGTAGTCGCCGGGCGCCGGGCGCAATCCGAACCGCGCCGCGGAGCTTTCGTTCAGGGCGATGACGGAAGCGCCGGTGTCGACCATGAATGCGATCCGCTGGCCATCGATCCGGCCTTCGGTCTCGAAATGCCCGCGGGCGTCGCGCGGGATGCTGAGGCTGCGGTTACCTGCTTGCGCCACCGTCTCGGCGGGAAGCGCTTTTCGCGCGGCCGTGGTGGCGGCGGCCGGCGCCGGCGTCATCTTGTCGGCGACCTGCGCCATGACGGTGCCAAGGCAGATCATGACCGCGGCAAAGATCATTATGTTACGCATCACGCCACACTCGATCAGAGGCCCCTCGCGGATATCACCACGTGGGCGAAAAAACTTCGACCGACGATGCCGGGCGCTGGCTGCCATTTTGACGAAAAGGATGAGCGAAGTGTTAACGGGGCTGTTTACCTCGCCCCGCTTGCGGGGAGAGGTCGGATTGCGAAGCAATCCGGGTGAGGGGGAGTCACCGCACTCGTTATCTTCGGAATTTGCGGAGGCGGCCCCTCACCCCAACCCTCTCCCCGCGAAGAGCGGGGCGAGGGAGTCAGAGGTCACCCCGCGCCTCACGTCCCTTTGGGTTTCACCCGCCGGGTCGGCATCGCATTCGCCGGGTCCTCCGGCCAGGGATGACGCGGGTAGCGCCCGCGCAGATCGGAACGTACCGCGGCATAACTGCCGCGCCAAAAACCGGGCAGATCGCGCGTCACCTGCACCGGCCGATGCGCCGGCGACAGCAATTCCAAGACCAGGGGGATCGCCCCCTTGGCGATCGACGGATGGGTGTTGAGCCCGAACAATTCCTGCAGGCGGACCGCAATCGTCGGCCCCTGCTCGGCCTCGTAGTCGATCGCAAGCTGCGTGCCGGTCGGCGCCTCGAAATGCGTCGGCGCCTCCCGCTCCAGCCGCGCGCGCAATTCCCACGGCAAGAGCGTCATCAACGCATCCGACAGATCGCTAGCCGAAAGCTCTTTCAGTGAAGTCTTGTCGTAGAGCGCGGGCACCAGCCACGCCTCGGGTTGCGCGGCGAGCGCGTCATCGGACAGGTCAGGCCAGAGATTTTGTGAAGTATCGCCTTCGGCTTTGCGCAGGAACATCACGCGGTCGCGCCACTGCTTGGCAGGTTTCGACCAGGGCAATTTATCAAGACCGGCCGAGATCAGGCCATCGGCCAGCACGCGGGCGGTTTCCGCCGAGGGCCGCAGCGCCAAGGGCGCCTCCGACAGCGTGATCGCGTGCAGCGTTTTCTTGCGCCGCGCCCTAAGCGCCATCGCGCCACGATCGAATGAAATCTCATCCGCAGTTTCGATCCGATCGGCGAAGTGCCGCTCGATCTCGGCTTGCGTGATCGGCGCCGCCAAGAGAATGCGCCCCTGGGCGGCGGTGCCGGTGAGTTCGGCGACCGCGATGTAGGGCGCGCGCGACAGCGCGGAGGTCTGGTCGAGCGCGGCGCCGCGCCCGTTGGCCAGAACAAAGCTGCCGTTGCCGCGGTTGCGCGCGACGCGGTCGGGAAACGCAAGGGCCAGCATGACGCCGGTCGAGGGTTCTTCGTCGGGCGAGCGCAAGTCCTTCCGCTCGTCTCCCCCTTGCTGGGAGTCAGATGCCGCCACCTGCGACGCCCAGCGCCGGGCGAGAGCGCGCGCGCTGTCGGCGCGTTGCGAGCGGTCGCGGCGAAAGGCATCGAGCCTGACATCGAGATCGACATTGTCGCCGCCGAGCCCGCGCTCGGTGAGAACCGCGGCGATCTCGGCGGCGGCAGTGCCCGCGCCCAGCGCATGCGAATCCACGATCATCCGCGCCAGCCGCGGCGGCAGCGCCAGGGCCCGCAGGCTTTTGCCTTCCGCCGTGATCCGGCCATCGCCGTCGAGCGCGCCGAGCTCGCGCAACAGGCCACGCGCCTCCTTCAGCGCCGGCGCGGGCGGCGGGTCGAGAAATGCCAGGCTGGCCGGATCGCTGACACCCCATTGCCCGAGATCGAGCACCAGCGAAGAAAGATCGGCGCTGAGAATTTCCGGTTGGGTATAGGCCGCAAAGGAGGCGGTTTGCGGCTCGTCCCACAGCCGGTAGCACACGCCAGGCTCGGTGCGTCCGGCGCGGCCGCGGCGCTGATCGACCGCGGCGCGCGAGGCGCGCACCGTTTCCAGCCGCGTCAGGCCGATGTCAGGCTCATAGCGCGGCACCCGCGCCAGGCCGGAATCGACGACGATGCGCACGCCTTCGATGGTCAGCGACGTCTCCGCGATCGAGGTCGCCAGCACGACCTTGCGATGACCCCTCGGTGCCGGCGCGATGGCGCGGTCCTGCACGGACGCATCCAGCGCGCCGAACAGCGGCACGATTTCAACCGAAGCGTCGTGGATGCGTTCGGCAAGAAAGGTCTGGGTGCGGCGAATTTCCGCCGCCCCCGGCAGAAACGCCAGCACTGAACCCGGATCGGCGCGCACGGCAAGCGCGATCGCGTCCGCCATCTGCCGCTCCAGCGGCGCATCGGCTTTTCTGCCGAGATAGCGCGTCTCGACCGGGAAGGCGCGGCCTTCGCTGGCAATCACGGGCGCTTCGCCGAGGAGTTTGGCGACCCGCGCGCCGTCGAGCGTCGCCGACATCACGAGGATGCGCAGATCCTCGCGCAAGCCGGTCTGCGCGTCACGCGCCAGCGCCAGCCCCAGATCGGCATCGAGCGAGCGCTCGTGAAACTCGTCGAACAACACCGCGGCGACGCCGTTTAGTTCCGGATCGTCGAGAATTTGCCGCGAGAAAATTCCCTCGGTCACGACCTCGATCCGCGTGGCGCGCGACACTTTCGAGCCGAACCGGACGCGATAGCCCACGGTTTCGCCGACGCGCTCTCGAAGCGTATGCGCCATGCGCTCGGCGCTGGCGCGGGCCGCGATCCGCCGCGGCTCCAGCACGATGATTTTCCTGTTCTTCGCCCACGGCGCATCGAGCAGCGCCAGCGGCACCCGCGTGGTTTTGCCGGCCCCCGGCGGGGCCACCAGCACGGCGGCGTTATGGCCCTCGAGTGTGCGCGCCAGCTCGTCCAGCACGACGTCGATGGGAAGAGGCGTCTCGAAGCTGCGCACTAGTTTATCCGGTGTCGCTCTAACTCCCTCTCCCCGCGCTTGCGGGGAGAGGGTTGGGGTGAGGGGCCACTATCCACGAATTTTGACGTCTCATACGCGGCGCGTCCCCCTCACCCGGATCGCACCGGACGACGCTGCGCGTCGCCGAGGCGATCCGACCTCTCCCCGCAAGCGGGGCGAGTTAGGAAAAGTATCAGCTCCGAGGCTCGGGGGATCGGCCGACGCTTTCGTAGATAAAACCGTGCGCTGCCATGTCCTCGGGGCGATAGACATTGCGCAGGTCGACCATCACGGGCTGCGCCATCTCGCTTTTGAGGCGATCGAGATCGAGCGCGCGGTACTGCACCCATTCCGTCACGATCACCAGTGCGTCGGCGCCGCGCGCGCAGACGTAGGGATCGTCGCAATACTCGATATCGGGCAGTTCGCGGCGCGCCGCTTCCATGCCGGCCGGATCGTGCGCACGCACTTTCGCCCCCATGTCGAGCAGCCCGGTCACCAGCGGAATCGACGGCGCCTCGCGCATGTCGTCGGTGTCGGGCTTGAAGGTGAGGCCGAGCACGGCGACGGTCTTGCCGCGCAGGCTGCCGCCGACGGCAGTAGAGACCTTGCGCGCCATCGCGCGCTTGCGGTTGTCATTGACGGCGAGCACCGCCTCGACGATCCGCAAGTTCACGTCGTGATCGAGCGCGATCTTGACCAGTGCGCGGGTATCCTTCGGGAAACACGAGCCGCCGAAGCCCGGCCCGGCATGAAGGAATTTCGAACCGATGCGGTTGTCGAGCCCGATGCCGCGCGCGACTTCCTGTACGTCGGCACCGACTTTTTCAGAGAGATCGGCGATCTCGTTGATGAAGGTGATCTTGGTCGCGAGAAACGCGTTGGCGGCGTATTTGATCAGCTCGGCGGTTCGCCGTGCCGTGAACATCAACGGCGCCTGATTGAGCGATAACGGCCGGTAGATATCGCCGAGCACCTTGCGTCCACGTTCGTCCAACGTGCCGACCACGATCC
This sequence comes from uncultured Alphaproteobacteria bacterium, assembly GCA_963753875.1. GTDB lineage: Bacteria > Pseudomonadota > Alphaproteobacteria > Rhizobiales > Xanthobacteraceae > Bradyrhizobium. The sequence continues at coordinate 577,278 of CAVWDY010000018.1, forward strand.
GGTCCGGAAACTTGAAGTCGCGGATCGCAGCACCCTCGCGGAGGAATTCCGGATTGGAGGCCACCACCACATCGGCGGCGGGATTGGCTTCGCGAATCAGGCGCTCGACGTCGTCGCCGGTGCCGACCGGCACGGTCGACTTGGTGACGACGACGGTAAACCCCTTCAGCGCCGAGGCGATCTCGCGTGCCGCGGTATGAACGTAGCTGAGATCGGCGTGACCATCGCCGCGCCGCGACGGCGTGCCGACCGCGATGAACACGGCATCGGCCTCAGTGACGGGCGCGGCCAGATCGGTGGCGAAATCCAGCCGGCCGGCCCTCACATTGGCGGCGACGAGCGCATCGAGGCCCGGCTCGAAAATGGGAATTTCGCCGCGGCGCAAGCCGGCGATCTTGCCCTCGTCCTTGTCCACGCAGGTGACGTGGTGGCCGAAATCCGCGAAGCAGGCGCCCGACACCAGCCCCACATAGCCCGTGCCGATCATGGCGATACGCATCTGGCGACCTGTCGATAATGGTTAACGGGAACGATTTCTGGGACGGGTCTTAAAGCATTTTGGCGCGAAGAGGAAACCTGAAAAATGCGCAAGCCGGCATGTCATTTGTATGAATAAAGGAGAATGAAACGGATACGGCCGATGATGACGCTTGTTGCGCCAGAGGCGCGCCGAAAAGGAACACCGATGACACCAAACGGCACATCCGCCGTCGCCGGGCGTGCCGCGCCATCAGCGCCGTCGGCGCAAGCGGCGCCTGGCCGCATCGACTGGGTGGACTACGCCAAGGGCATCTGCATCGTCATGGTGGTGATGATGCATTCGGTGCTGGGCGTGGAACTGGCCGCCGGCGAGACCGGCTTCATGCACCCGCTGGTCGCCTTCGCAAAGCCGTTCCGGATGCCGGATTTCTTCCTGATCTCGGGCCTGTTCCTGTCGGTCGTGATCGACCGCGACTGGCGCACTTTTCTCGACCGCAAGGTGGTCCACTTCGCCTATTTCTACGTGCTGTGGGTGACGATCCAGTTCGGATTCAAGGCGCCGTCCTTTGCCGCCGAAACCGGCTGGGCCCATGCCGGCTTCCTGTATCTTGAATCCTTCATCGAGCCGTTCGGCACGTTGTGGTTCATCTATCTGCTGCCGGTGTTCTTCGTGGTCACCAAGGCGACGCGGCGGGCGCCGCCGCTCCTGATCTGGGGCATCGCGGCGCTACTGGAGATGGCCCACATCGTCACCGGCTGGACGGTGATCGACGAATTCTGCGCACGCTTCGTCTATTTCTATTCCGGCTATCTGTTCGCCGGATATGTGTTCGGGCTGTCCGACCGCGCTCGCGCCCAGCCCCGGCTGGCGCTCGCTGCGTTAGCGCTCTGGGCGCTGCTCGACGGCGGCCTGGTGAAATCCGGCCTCAGCGAATGGCCGCTGGTCTCGCTCGCGCTCGGGCTTGCGGGGGCTTGCGCTGTCGTCACTGTGGCCACGCTATTGGCACGGGCGCATTGGCTCGGATCCTTACGCTTCTGCGGCGAGCATTCCATTGTCATCTATCTCGCGTTCTTCCTGCCGATGGCAGCGACCCGGACGCTGCTGCTGCGGGCCGGCATCATCCACGATATCGGGACGATCTCGCTCGTGGTCACCATTGCCGGCGTGGTCGGAGCGCTGGCGATCTGGCGGATCGCGCTGAAGGCCGGCGCCAATTTCCTGTTCGAACGCCCCGATGCGTTCTGGATCGCGCCGAAAAAACCGCAGCCCGCGCTGCAACCGGCGGAATAGCTTGCCTGACTTCGTCCCAACGGCGGGTGGGACTCACCCCACCCCTTCGATCTTCACGCCATCCTTCATTTGCTTGAGCTTCTCGCGAAACCCCTCGGCATCGCCGAAATCCGCAAAGCCCTGATAGTACGGATGCGGCCCGAGCACCCGGCGGGCGTGCTTGATCGGGCACCAATAGACCTCGGTACGCGACGCCACCTCGCGCATGAACGCGACCGCGCCGTTGGCGTAGGAGCAATAGGCGCAATTGATCTTCTCGATGATATTGAGATAGGCGAGATGATGGCGATCGAACACGAGGTAGTCGCGGCGGCGCACTTTGGGAATCTTGTAGACCGGAAAGCAGATCGCCTGATAGGCCATGGCCGCGACGTCGAGCAGCGCGATCGGGACGATCAGCGAATAGATCACCGGCGCGGTCAGTATCATCAAGGGATTGGCGTCGATCAGATATCGCATCGCCTGCGTCTTGAGCTCGCGGTGGATCCGCAGCACCTCCTTCTCGAACACGATCCTGCGGTTTTCGATGCGGAAACGCAGTTCCTCGCGCCGTTTCGCCAGTTCGGCCTCGATCTCGGCCTCGACCGATCGCAGCTTCTCCATCAACTCGTCGATTGCCGCAGCCATGTCCGGTCCTTCTCCAGGCTACCCCGTGGCCGCAGGGGGTCACGGAACGGCCGTCGATGCAACTTATTCCCGCTATCCCCGAACCCTTCTGGCCAGAGCAAAAATCCCGGCACAACATGTCCCGAAGGCTGTCAATCGCCGCAAAAATCCCTAAATTTCGGCCATGCCCAAGACATCCGAAAAGACATCCCCAAAAGCCGTTGCCGTCAAAGCCCTCAAGAAGGGCGACCACGTCTTTCTGGTTGACGGTTCCTCCTATATTTTCCGCGCCTACCACGCGCTGCCGCCGCTGAACCGCAAATCCGACGGATTGCAGGTCAATGCCGTGCTCGGCTTCTGCAACATGCTGTGGAAGCTGTTGCGCGACATGCCGCCCGACAACCGGCCGACCCATCTCGCCATCGTGTTCGACAAGTCGGAAGTCACCTTCCGCAACAAGCTCTATCCCGACTACAAGGCGCACCGGCCGCCGGCGCCGGACGACCTGATTCCGCAATTCGCTTTCATCCGCGAAGCGGTCCGCGCCTTCGATCTGCCCTGCCTGGAGCAGGGCGGCTTCGAGGCCGACGACCTGATCGCCACTTACGCCCGCGAGGCGGGCGAGCGCGGCGCCACCACGACCATCGTTTCATCCGACAAGGACCTGATGCAGCTCGTCACCGACAAGGTGACGATGTTCGACACCATGAAGGACCGCCGCATCGGCGTTCCCGAGGTGATCGAGAAGTTCGGCGTGCCGCCGGAAAAGGTGGTCGAGGTCCAGGCGCTGGCCGGCGATTCCACCGACAACGTGCCGGGCGTGCCCGGCATCGGCGTCAAGACCGCCGCGCAACTGATCGTCGAATACGGCGATCTCGAAACGCTGCTCAAGCGCGCCGGCGAGATCAAGCAGCCGAAGCGGCGCGAGGCGCTGATCGAAAATGCCGAGAAGGCGCGCATCTCCCGGCAACTGGTGCTGCTCGACGACAAGGTCAAACTCGACGTGCCGCTCGACGAGCTCGCGGTGCACGAGCCCGACGCGCGCAAGCTGATCGCGTTTCTGAAAGCGATGGAGTTTGCCACCCTCACCCGCCGCGTCGCGGAATATTCGCAGATCGATCCGTCGGATGTGGCAGCCGATGAGAAGAACAGTAGTGGCGCGACCGGCAAGTCGGCCGGTTCATCGCCTCCTCCTCCGCGCGCGGCGGGAGGCGACCTGTTCGGCAACCAAGATACCTCCACCTCCCCGCCGACCGGGAAAGGGAGCGCGTCCAGCGTCGGGAGGGGCCAGGGCAAACCGGATAAATCGAATGTCGTTCTCACTCCGCAAGGCCTCGCCGCCGCGCGCGCCGAAGAGGCGCGGAAGACGCCGGTCGACCGCCGCAAGTACCAGACCATCCGCGGGCTCGACCAGCTCCGCGACTGGGTCGCGCGGGTGCACGATGTCGGCCATTTCGCCATCGAGGCCAAGGCGAACTCGATCGATCCGATGCAGGCCGAGATCTGCGGCATCGCGCTGGCGCTTAGGCCCAACGACGCCTGCTACATCCCGCTCAGCCACAAGCAGTCCGGCGATGGCGCTGGCCTGTTCGCCGCCGGCCTCGCACCGAACCAGATCAAGACGGCTGAGGCGTTAGAGGTGCTGCGCGCGCTCCTGGAATCGGCGGGGATTCTGAAGATCGGCTTCAACATCAAGTTCAACGCCGTGATGTTCGCGCAACACGGCATCACCTTCGCAACCACGACGACGCCCAGCTGATGAGTTACGCGCTCGACGCCGGCCGCAATTCGCATGGGCTCGATGCGCTGGCCGAAACATGGCTCGGCCACGCCAACATGACGCATGGCGAATTAACCGGCAGCGGCAAGGCAAAGCTCGGCTTCGACCAGGTCGAAATCGACAAGGCGACGGCGTATTCGGCCGAGGATGCCGACGTGATCTTGGGCTCTGGCGCGTGCTCAAACCCCGCCTGATCGCCGAGCGCATGACATCGGTCTATGAGACGCTGGAGCGGCCGCTGATCTCCGTGCTGGCGCGGATGGAACGGCGCGGCATCTCGATCGACCGCCAGGTGCTGTCGCGCCTGTCGGGCGAGTTCGCCCAGACCGCCGCGCGCGTCGAAGCCGAGATCCAGGAGATCGCGGGCGAGCCGGTCAATGTCGGCAGCCCGAAGCAAATCGGCGACATCCTGTTCGGCAAGATGGGCATACCCGGAGGGACCAAGACAAAAACCGGGGCGTGGTCGACCTCGGCGCAAATCCTCGATGAACTGGCAGAGCAGGGACATGAGTTTCCGAAGAAAATCCTGGAATGGCGGCAGGTCTCGAAACTGAAATCGACCTATACCGACGCGCTACCGACTTACGTGCATCCGCGGACCCATCGCGTGCACACGACCTACGCACTGGCGGCGACCACCACCGGGCGGCTGTCGTCGAACGAGCCGAACCTGCAAAACATTCCGGTGCGCACCGAGGACGGCCGGAAAATCCGCCGCGCCTTCATCGCCTCGCCGGGCCACAAACTGGTATCGGCGGATTACTCGCAGATCGAATTGCGGCTGTTGGCCGAGATCGCCGACATTCCCGTGCTCAAGCAAGCCTTCCGCGACGGGCTCGACATTCACGCCATGACCGCGTCGGAAATGTTCGGCGTTCCCGTGAAGGACATGCCGGGCGAGGTGCGCCGCCGGGCGAAAGCGATCAACTTCGGCATCATCTACGGCATCTCGGCGTTCGGGCTCGCCAACCAGCTCGGTATCGCCCGCGAGGAAGCCTCGGCCTACATCAAGAAATACTTCGAACGCTTTCCGGGCATTCGCGCCTATATGGACGCGACGCGGGATTTCTGCCGTAGCCACGGCTATGTCGAGACGCTGTTCGGCCGGAAATGCCATTACCCGGACATCAAGGCCAGTAACGCCTCGATCCGCTCCTTCAACGAGCGCGCCGCGATCAATGCGCGGCTGCAGGGCACCGCCGCCGACATTATCCGCCGCGCCATGATCCGGATGGAAGACGCGCTGGCCGAGAGGAAGCTTTCGGCGCAGATGCTGTTGCAGGTTCACGACGAACTGATCTTCGAGGTGCCCGAGGATGAGGTCGCCGCGACGTTACCGGTGGTGCAGCACGTCATGCAGGACGCGCCGTTCCCGGCGGTGCTGCTCTCGGTGCCGCTGCATGTCGACGCCCGCGCCGCCGACAATTGGGACGAGGCGCATTGAAGCTCTTAACCTCGCCCCGCGTGCGGGGAGAGGTCGGCGCGCAAGCGCCGGGTGAGGGGGTACCGCCCCCAACGCGTCTTCGGAATTCGCGGATTGCAGCCCCTCACCCCAACCCTCTCCCCGCAAGAGCGGGGCGAGGGAGCGGACCGTTGGTCGCTGAACACCATCCCTTGAAATATTCGACCATCAACCATGCTATCTTCGAAATGGCCTCGTGGTGCGACACGCGATAGAAAATGGGCACCTGCTCTTCCCGCGAGTCCCGGAATGCCCCACCTCACCTCGCTACTCGGTTTCGCCCTCGTCTCCTTCGGCATGGTGCTGACGCCGGGACCTAACATGATCTACCTGATCTCGCGCTCGATCACGCAGGGACCGGCGGCCGGCATCGTTTCGCTCGGCGGCGTCGCGCTCGGCTTTGTGTTCTATATGCTGTGCGCGGCGTTCGGCATCACCGCGCTGCTGTTCGCGGTGCCTTTCGCCTATGACGCGCTGCGGCTCGCGGGCGCGGCGTATTTGCTGTGGCTGGCGTGGCAGGCGTTGAAGCCCAATGGCCGCTCACCGTTTCAGGTGAGGAAGCTCGAGGTCGACGGGCCGCGCAAATTGTTCGCGATGGGCTTTGTCACCAACCTGCTCAATCCCAAGATCGCCATGCTGTATCTGGCGCTGCTGCCGCAATTCATCGATCCGGCAGAGGGCAGCGTGCTGACGCAGTCGCTCGCGCTCGGGTCGATCCAGATCGCGATCAGCGTCAGCGTCAATGCGATGATCGCGCTCGCGGCCGGATCGATCGCGTTCTTCCTCGGCACACGGCCGACCTGGCTGTTGGTGCAGCGCTGGCTGATGGGCACCGTGCTCGCCGGACTTGCGGTGCGGATGGCGCTGGAGACACGGCGGGCGTAGGGCAAGACCGCCGCGAAATCTCGCCGTCACCGCCCGGCTTGACCGGGCGACCCAGTATTCCAGGGCAGTTGCCGTGAACCGCTGCACGCGCCGCATTCGGCCACTTTACTCAATCGGTGAAGTCACGGAGTACTGGATCGCCCGGTCAAGCCGGGCGACGACCGTAGTGAGTTGGGCGAGAGCGCCAGCTCAATCCAGTTTCGCTTCCATGCCGCGCTTGACGCCGGGCCGCGCCATCAGCGCGTTGTACCAGCGCTCGACATGGGGAAAATCCGAGAGCTCCACCTTGTGGCGTGGATGCCGCCAGGCCCAGCCGAGGATCGCGAAATCGGCCACCGACAGCGCGCCCGCGACGAATTCGCAGGTAGCCAGACGGCGGTCCAGCACGCCATAGAGCCGGCGCGTCTCGGCCATGAAGCGCTTCAGGCCATAGGCGCGGTCCTGCTCGTTCTCCAGCGCAATGAAATGATGTACCTGCCCCGGCATCGGCCCGAAGCCGCCCATCTGCCACATCAGCCATTCATAGACGGGAATGCGCTCGATCAGGGGCACGGGAAGGAATTTTCCGGTCTTCTCGCCGAGATAAAGCAGGATCGCACCGGATTCGAACACGCTGACGCGCTTGCCGCCGGGTCCATCGGGATCGACGATCGCGGGAATCTTGTTGTTGGGGCTGATTGCCAGAAAATCTGGCGCCATCTGCTCGCCCTTGGCGATGTTGACCGGGAAGACCTTGTAAGGCAGGCCCATCTCTTCCAGCGCGACGCTGATCTTGCGGCCGTTCGGCGTGTTCCAGGTGTGGAGTTCGATGGTCATTTTTTGTCTTTCGAGCGTTGCGGGCGGAAGCGTCTGTAGCATCGTGGCGTTCCGGCGGCAAAGTAGCTGCTCGTTTGCTTCTTACCTCTCCCGCAAGCGGGAGAGGGAGCACACCCTCTGCTTGGCCTGCACTGTTGACGGCGCGGGTTCCGCTCTGGAATGTGCGCCCGTACGCGAATAGATTGCGCCTCCCTACACGAGAGATCGCCTTGTCCAAATCAGCCTCCCGCGCCCGCCTCGCCGAGATCATCCGCAAGCGCTCCTTCGGGCGCGGCGAAATCAAGCTGGCCTCGGGCCGCACCAGCAATTTCTATTTCAACCTCAAGCCGACGATGCTGGATCCGGAAGGCGCAGCTCTGCTCGCGGAACTGACCTACGAGGCGCTGAAAGACGACGGCCTCGATTATGTCGGCGGGCTCGAGATGGGCGCGGTGCCGCTCGCGGGCGCGGTCGCGCAGCTCTCCTGGATCAAGGGGCACCCGATCGCGGCGTTCTTCGTGCGCAAGAAGCCGAAGGAGCACGGCGCGCGCCTTGCCGTCGAGGGCCTCGCAAAAGGCGAGAGCCTGCAAGGCAAGCGCGTGGTGATCGTCGAGGACGTCACCACGACGGGCGAATCCGCGCTGAAGGCGGTGGAAGCGGCGCGCGATGCCGGCGGCGAGGTCGCGCTGGTCTTCACCATGGTGGACCGCGAAGAAGGCGCCGGCGAAACTTTTGCCAAGGCCGGACTGCCGTTCCGCTCGCTCTACAGGGCCAGCGAGTTCTTGAAGGATTGATTTTCTTCTTTGGGCGAGCACGGCTCTCTCTCTCCCTCGCCCCGCTCTTGTCGGGTCGAGACGAGCGAAGCTCGCTCTTACGGGTTGGGGTGAGCGCTTCTCTCCGCGAATTCGAGAAGAGTGATACCAACGGCGGCCGCCATTGACTCGCTGCGTCATCCTGAGGTGCGAGCGAAGCGAGCCTCGAAGGATGGCCATACGCACGGACTCGCTGCCATCCTTCGCGGCCCGCGCAAGAGCGCGAGCACCTCAGGATGACGGTCATTGTCTGGTGCCGTTGGCATGAGTGCGGCGGCTCCCCCTCACCCAGATTCTTGCTCTCGCGAGAATCCGACCTCTCCCCGCGAGCTGGGCGAGGTGGGAAAGGAAGCGCTTTCTTTCTCCTCCTTCCGGCCCTTGCTCATAGCTCGTTTACCATCCCGCACTATGGTGAATCGGGCCGGGCACAGTCTGCCGCGGCAGGGTTTGTGGCGTCAGGTGGAGTAGGCGTTGCGTACAGAGTTGTCCTTCCAGCGCATGCGGCGCCGCATGATGCTCGTTGCGACCGCGGCAATCGCCAGCTCCGTTGTGCTGGCGCCGCGCGGGGCGTCCGCCGAAGGCCTGTTCGACCTGTTTTTCAGCGGTCTCCAGAAACAGCAGCACCGCCAGGCCCCGCCGCAGGCGAACTTTTTCGCCGATCCGTTCGGCCAGAACCAGCCGTCCGCGCCGCCACTACGGGCGATCGCCTCAGGCGGCGGACCCGCATTCTGCGTACGCAGCTGCGACGGCAGGTATTTTCCGCTGCCGCGCGGCAACGCGACACCGATCCAGATGTGCCAGGCGTTTTGTCCGGCAAGCCCCACCAAGGTTTTCTTCGGCAGCACGATCGACGGTGCGACGTCCGCCACGGGCGAGCGCTATGCCGACAGTGAGAACGCCTTCGCCTATCGCAAGGCGCTGCGCGCCGACTGCACCTGCAACGGCCGCGACGCCGCAGGCCTCGCCCCGGTCGACCTGACGCTCGATACCTCGCTGCGTGCGGGCGACGTGATCGCCACTACCGACGGGCTGGTGGCCTATTCCGGCATCAAGGTCGGCAACAACCAGACCGCGGATTTCACCCCTGTTGCTTCCTATCCGGGCCTGACCGCCGAAGTGCGCGCCCGGCTCGGCGAGATGAAGGTGGCGCCGGTGGCTGCGGAAACGGTCGTCAATGAACCTCCGCTGCCTGAGATGACCCGCGACGTCGTGTTGCCCGCGACGTCGGTGCCGAAGACGGTTTCGACGCGCGCCAAGCGCGCGGAAGTGAATTAGCTGCATCCCTCCAAACGTCATTCAGGGGCGATGCGAAAGCATCGAACTACGATGTGCAATTGCACATCGGAGAATCTCGAGATTCCCCGATGCGCAATTGCGCATCTGAGGTCTGGTCCTTCGGACCATCCTGGAACGACGGAGCGAGATTGCTTCGCTTCGCTCGCAATGACGGACGACCTCACCGCCCGACGATGACGCCGATGACGTTCGGCGCCGACAGATATTTTTCCTCGATTTGCGCGCGCGCCGCGGCGCGGTTCTCCGGCGTCAGCAGGCCGCGTTTCTCGGCGAGGATCATCCAGCAATAGCCCCACCAGTCCGTCAGCATGCCCTCGTCGTCGACGAGGTCGTAGCCCTGTTCGGCGGCGAAGATGCGCGCATGCGCCTCATCGAGCGAATCCAGAAAGGCGTGGTCGGCGTCGGAAAACAGCTCGTCGCTGAAATCGTCTGTCGTGTAGCCCCACACCGACATGCAGACGGCATTGAATTCCCGGTCGATCGCGTCGTCGTCGACGGCTTGCCGGCGCGAGGCCCGATGCAGCCGCGACAGCGAGCGGGCGAAGTCGGCAATGCGGGTGAGCGCGAATTGATCGAAGGCGATGGTGGACATGTAGTCCTCGAAGTCTCGAATAGGCCCTAGATATTGTGTCGGCAGCGCGCCGAATCACTATGATATATCAAAGACTTGCTAAAGTGTTCTTAATTTGTTCGCGGGCCGGGAAACATAAATCCCCGCCCGCAAGTGTCGCAAGGCTAGTCGTCCAAACGCTACGCCACTCATATTGGCGGGTGGCTCGGGTTGAGAACTTGGCGCTGCGAGCACTGGGAGGTGCCGGGCGGCGGAATCCCCAGCGGCTGGATTGGCTTCACCGAAGGCGGAACGACCGCGCAGGCCGTCAGCGGGCAAATCGGCGGCAGGTCAATCGAGCTATCGCAGAGCGGCTGCATTTCGCCATCGACGCAGCGACAGATGCATGAGGCGTGGGCTTCAGCCGTCAGCAACAGCGCAAAAGCTACGGCCAGCAAAAGACGCATTGCGCTACTCATGCTTCGTCTCTCCCCGCGGCCCGGTTATTCAGCCTGACGCCGCGGACAATAGCTTGCCCGGACGATGATGGACGCAGAAATTCTCCGCAGCCCTGCAGGCGGATCGGATCAAGCCAACCAGCACACCGAACGAGCGCACCCCCGCAAAATCGGCCCGGTCCTTGCATAAAAACCATGCATGCGTTGCACAATCGAGGCCCCTCCGCGGGTTTCGATCCCGGCGCCAGGCGCGTATCATTTCTTCGAGTTCAGGCAGGGGGTGCCCAAATTGCCAGACCCATCATTCCCCGTGAATTTTCCGGCGCCGGGTCAGCCCGTCGATGAGCTGGCGCTGGAGGAGATCAAGAGCGCCATTCTCGCCAAGCTGCGGTTGGCCATCGGCAAAGACGCCGGCATGGCGACCAAGCACGACTGGTACAAGGCAGCCGCGCTGGCTTTGCGCGACCGCATCGTGCACCGCTGGCTGACGGCGGAAAAGGCGAGCTACGACGCCGGCCGCAAGCGGGTCTATTACCTCAGCCTGGAATTTCTGATCGGCCGCCTCTTCACCGACGCGCTGAACAATATGGGGCTGCTGCCGGTATTCGAGACCGCGCTCGGCGATCTCGGCGTCGGACTTCCGGACTTGCGTAAGTGCGAGCCGGACGCGGCGCTCGGCAATGGCGGTCTCGGACGGCTCGCGGCGTGCTTCATGGAAAGCATGGCGACGCTCGCGATTCCCGCGATCGGCTACGGCATCCGCTACGACTTCGGCCTGTTCCGCCAGATCATCAACAATGGCTGGCAGCACGAATATCCCGACGAATGGCTGAGTTTCGGCAACCCCTGGGAATTCCAGCGGCCGGAAGTGGTCTACCACGTGCACTTCGGCGGCGGCGTCGAACACGTTGAGGCGAAGGGACGCGACCGCGCGATCTGGCATCCGGCGGAGACCGTGCAGGCGGTCGCCTACGACACCCCGATCGTGGGATGGCGTGGCCAGCACGTCAACGCGCTGCGGCTATGGTCGGCGCGCTCGCCCGACCCCCTAAAGCTCGACGTCTTCAACACCGGCGACTATCTCGGCGCCAGCGCCGAGGAGGCGCGCGCCGAATCGATCTGCAAGTTCCTTTATCCGAATGACGAGAGCCCGGCCGGGCGCGAGCTGCGGCTGCGCCAGGAATATTTCTTTGTCTCGGCCTCGCTGCAGGATCTGGTCAAGCGTCACCTGGCAGCGGACGGGCAAATACGCGGCCTGGCGTCGAAGGTCGCGGTGCAGCTCAACGATACCCATCCCAGTCTCGCCGTCACCGAGCTGATGCGCATTCTGGTCGATCTTCACAACATCCGCTGGGACGATGCGTGGAAGATCACGGTCGACACGCTGTCCTACACCAACCACACGCTGCTGCCGGAAGCGCTCGAAACCTGGCCGGTCGAGCTGTTCCAGCGGCTCTTGCCGCGTCATCTCGAAATCATCTACCGCATCAATGTCGGGCATCTGGCGCTCGCGGAAGCGCGCTGTCCGGGCGACGTCGACTTCCGCGCCTCGGTCTCGCTGATCGACGAGAAATCCGGCCGCCGGGTGCGGATGGGACAACTGGCGTTCGTAGGCTCCCACCGCATCAACGGCGTCTCGGCGATGCATTCCGACCTGATGAAGGAGACCGTCTTCCACGATCTCAACCATCTCTATCCCGGCCGCATCACCAACAAGACCAACGGCATCACCTTCCGCCGCTGGCTGATGCTGGCCAATCCGAAGCTGACCGATTTGTTGCGCGAGGCCTGCGGCGAGGCCGTGCTCGACGATCCCACCCAGCTTTCGCATCTCGAGGCCCGCGCCAGCGAAAATGCGTTCCAGGAAGCGTTCCGCAACGTCAAGCTGCACAACAAGGTCGCGCTGGCGCGGCTGATCGGCGAGCGCCTCGGCATCAAGGTCGACCCGGCCGCATTGTTCGACGTCCAGATCAAGCGCATCCACGAATACAAGCGGCAGCTGCTCAACATCCTGGAAGCGATCGCGCTTTATCACGCGATCAAGGACGATCCGCAAGCCAACTGGGTGCCGCGCGTCAAGATATTCGCCGGCAAGGCGGCGGCGAGCTATCGCTACGCCAAGCTGATCATCAAGCTGATCAACGACGTCGCCGAGGTCGTCAACAACGATCCCGTGATCGCCGGGCGCCTGAAGATCGCGTTCCTCGCCGACTACAATGTCAGCCTTGCGGAAGTGATCATTCCCGCCGCCGATCTCTCCGAGCAGATCTCGACCGCGGGCATGGAGGCCTCCGGCACCGGCAACATGAAGCTCGCGCTGAACGGCGCGCTGACCATCGGCACGCTCGACGGCGCCAATATCGAAATCCGTGATCATGTGGGTGCGGAAAACATCGCGATCTTCGGCATGGAGGCGATGGACGTGGTGGTGCGGCGCAAGCAGGGGCTGGATGCCACCGACGTGATCCGGCGCTCGCCGGGCCTGTCGCGCGCGATCAACGCGATCGGAAGCGGCGAATTCTCGCCGGACGATCCGAGCCGCTTCGAATCGGTCGCGCACGCGTTACGTCATCTCGATCATTACATGGTGAGCGCGGATTTCAATTCCTATTACGAGGCCCAGCGCGGCATCGACGCACGCTGGCAGGTGGTGCCGGCATGGACACGGGCCTCCATCCTCAACGTCGCGCGGATGCCGTGGTTCTCATCCGACCGAACCATCCGCGAATATGCAGAGGAAATATGGAACGTGCCGGTACACGGGACCTTGCCGCCGGCGCTGCGGGAGCCGGGCGTGCAACGCGGGGCGATCCGCTGATCCGGTCCCCGTCATCGCCAGCCTCTTACCTCTCACGTCATTGAATCCGGCGGAATTGTCGCGATACTGCGCATCATGCTGACAAAGCCTCCACACCTCTTCGACGACGCCACGCGGGTGACCGCCGGCGACAGCCGCTGGCAGGGACGGACCAGCGACGATTACTGGGCCTTTGTCGGCCCGTTCGGTGGAGCAACCGCGGCCACGATCCTGCGGGCGCTGATCGATCATCCCGAACGATCCGGCGATCCGCTGTCGCTGACCGTCAATTTCTGCGCGCCGATCGCACAAGGCGCGTTCGATCTCGATGTGCGCCTGGTCAAGGCCAACCGCTCGACCCAGCATTGGTGTGTCGAGCTGACGCAAGGCGGCGCGGAGGTAGGCGCGCTAGCGACCGCCGTGTTCGCCGAGCGCCGTCCGTCATGGTCGCACCAGGAGGCCACATTTCCGAAAGCAAGACCCTTCGACCAGATCCGGCCCTTTCCCAGGATCAAGGCGTCCTGGGCCAACCAGTATGATTTTCGCTTCGTCGAGGGCAATCCGGATTTCGGGGCTGCGAAAAAGGATGCGCCGGCAAGCGCGTTCTCCAAATGCTGGATCGGCGACCGCGTTCCGCGCAACATCGATGCGCTGTCGCTGACCGCGATGTCGGACGCGTTTTTCGGCCGTATCTTTCACGCACGGGGCGAACTGGTGCCGTTCGGCACGGTATCGCTGACGACCTATTTCCACGCCGATGCCGCGGATCTCGACGCGGAGGATATCGGCAGGGTCCTCGCGGTTGCCGACGCCAACATCTTTCACAAGAGTTATGGCGACCAGACCGGCGCGCTCTGGTCGCCGAACGGCCGCCTGCTCGCGACCACGACGCAGATCGCCTATTTCAAGGCATGAAAAAGGGCGGCCTCGCGGCCGCCGCTTCATTCCGTTATTCCGGACGCTCCGTCCTCGGAGCGATCCGGAATCCAGAGGTTGTTGGATCGAGATTCCGGGTTCGCGTTTTCAACGCGCCCCGGAATGACTGTGGATTCTCACTCGGCCGCGAGCTTCACATCGGGGGCGGCGGCGCGGACGTCGGCGTCGACCTGGGCTTCGAACTTGGCGAAGTTCTTCTGGAACATGCCGACCAGCGCACGCGCGGTCTTGTCGAACTCGGCCTTGTCCTTCCAGGTGTTGACCGGATTGAGGATCTCGCTCGGCACGCCCGGCAACGCGGTCGGCACCGCGAAGCCGAAATACTTATCGGTGCGGAATTCGACATTGCGTAAGCTACCGTCGAGCGCCGCGGTCAACAGCGCGCGCGTCACCTTGATCGGCATCCGGCTGCCGGTGCCAAACTTGCCGCCGGTCCAGCCGGTATTGACCAGCCAGCAATCGACATTGTGGCGGGCGATCAGCTCGCGCAGCATATTGCCGTAGACCGAAGGGTCGAGCGGCAGGAACGGCGAGCCGAAGCAGGTGGAGAATTCCGGCTGCGGCTCGGTGCCCAGGCCGCGTTCGGTGCCCGCCACTTTGGCCGTGTAGCCGGACAGGAAGTGGTACATCGCCTGCGCCGGCGACAGTTTCGCGATCGGCGGCAGCACGCCGAACGCATCCGCCGCCAGCATCACCACGTTCTTCGGATGGCCGGCGCGGCCGGTGCGCGAGGCATTGGGGATGAAATCGAGCGGATAGGCCGAACGGGTGTTCTCGGTTTTCGAGCCGTCGTCGAAATCCGGCACCCTGGTGTCCTCGTCGAGCACCACGTTTTCCAGCACCGCGCCGAAGCGCTTGCTGGCGGCGTAGATTTCGGGCTCGGCCTCCTTCGAGAGCTTGATGCATTTGGCGTAGCAGCCGCCCTCGAAGTTGAAGACGCCGTCCGCACCCCAGCCGTGCTCATCATCGCCGATCAGCGTGCGCTTCGGATCGGCCGAGAGCGTGGTCTTTCCTGTTCCAGAGAGGCCGAAGAAGATCGCGCTATCGCCCTTGGGGCCCACATTGGCCGAACAATGCATCGGCATCACGCCCTTTTCCGGCAGATAATAGTTCAGCGTGGTGAACACCGACTTCTTGATCTCGCCGGCATAATAAGACCCGCCGATCAGGACGATCTTGCGGGCGAAATCGATCGCGACCACGTTCTCGGAGCGCACGCCGTGACGTTTGGGATCGGCCCGGAAGGTCGGCATGTCGATAATGGTCAGTTCGGGCACGAAATGCCTGAGTACCGCGGTTTCGGGACGGATCAGGAGCGTGCGGATGAACAGCGAGTGCCAGGCGAGTTCGGTGAAGACCCGGGTCTTGATCTGGAAGTTGGGATCGGCGCCGCCGTAAAGGTCCTGCGCGAACAGCGTCATGCCTTCGGCGTGCTTGAGGAAATCGGCATAGAGTGCTTCGAACTGATCCGACGTGATCGACTGGTTGCCGGCCCACCACATGTTCTTGTCGGTGGTCGCATCGCGAACCGTGAACTTGTCCTTGGGGCTGCGGCCGGTGAAGTCACCGGTGTCGGCGCACAACGCGCCATCGGCGGACAAAACCGCCTCGCCCGCGGAAAGCGAATATTGATAAAGCTGCGGCGCTTGGAGGTTCCAGTGCACCCGTTTGAGATTTTTTAAACCGAATTTGTCGGCGCCAAAGGCACCGTTGCGTATTCCCGTCTCTTGCACTGAAAACTCCTCCTAGAACCCGCGTTACTCGATCGCGCGAATGCCGCAAGACGCGCCTCTGTCGCGGTGACCGTCAATTTCAATAATATAGCCTTCCGGCCCAAGCCCGGCGACCTAATATTGAGGAACGCAGCGCTTGCCAAGCCGATCCCTTGGTATTTGGTTTATTCCAGGGTGGTCCATTGAAATCATTGCTGCAGCGCGGACTTGAGGGCCGTTCCGCCGGTATGTCCAGCGCGACAATCGGCCGCGAGTTCGGCCGCATCCGCTCCGAATCCTTTGTTGCGGCGCACAATCGCCGCTTCGGAGTCGACCGCCCAGTGCGAAACCAGGAGCGCCCTGGCGCCGGCATAGAAGAACGAGCGCGCCAGGCCCGACAGCGCCTCCGCACCGGGCTTGTCGCCGGCGATCGTGTTGCAGGCGGCGAGCGAGCGCCGGCTATTTCTTCGCCCGCGCCTCCTCCGCCAGCTTCACCAGCATCCTGCGTAACTCTCCCGGCCCGGTGACCCGCTCCGGAAAATCCAGCCGCAAGGTCTTAGCCCCGGCCTGCAGGTCGATCCCGTCGGGATCACACCCGGTGCAGCGCCAGTCGGCTTGCTCTGCGCCAAGCAGCTTCGTCGCATAGAGGTTAGCCGCGTCACGATGATCGGCGTTCATGTGGTCGATGGCGCCCTGCTCGGCTTCCACGAGCGCGCTCGCATTGGCAATATCGGTCAGAAACTGTTCCGGCTTCAGATCCACGATCCGCCCGAAACCGGCCACCAGATGCGTGCCGCTCGGCCGTAACAGGAAGAAGGAAAAATCCTTAAAACCCACAAAAGCTTCCGCGGACGGATGGGCGTTGAGGTAGCGCCGGCGCACGATCTCCAGTTCGGAGCCTGCGGCCTCCTCGGCGCGCCCGCCCAACATGATCCGGGCCCCCTCCAGGGGATCGCCCTCGGCGCGCTCGTCCAGCATCAAGGAGACCCTGGCATCGCCGAGCAGGTTTCGGGTATGCACGGCCAGGCGTGAAATGAGCAGGATCGGCGAGCCATCGGGGTGGCTTGCGACATTCACCAGCGAGCAATAGGGATCGCCGCTGCCGACCGTCAGGGTCGCCAGCGCCCCCTGCCGGCTGCGGCGCAGCAGCGACCGGGCCAGCCGTCCGGGGTCGAAATCAGCGGTGGGTTGCATCGGTCCTCCCAGTACATCTCATTACAGTAAGGGCCTTTTTTCGGCAAAAACGGTATCTATATAGATTGGAACCCGAGCTTTTACTCGGCCGTTTGCGGAACTCGGTCACACTTCAGCCCAGCTTGCATTGCTCGTTGACCACGTTCGAAGCCCACTTTGGCGGCGCATCACCGGTTCAGCCGTCGTTTCAGCAACCTAGTGCCAGTACCTGAAAGCAGGCTCATGCCCACAATCGCCTTGGTCGATGACGACCGCAACATTCTCACATCCGTCTCGATTGCGCTTGAGGCCGAAGGTTATCGCATCATGACCTACACGGATGGCGCGTCCGCACTGGACGGCTTCCGCACCAGTCCGCCGGACCTTGCCATCCTCGACATCAAGATGCCGCGCATGGACGGCATGGAGACGCTGCGGCGGCTGCGGCAGAAATCCGATCTGCCGGTGATTTTTCTCACCTCCAAGGACGAGGAAATCGACGAATTGTTCGGCCTCAAGATGGGTGCCGACGATTTCATCCGCAAGCCGTTCTCGCAACGCCTGCTGGTCGAACGCGTGAAGGCCGTGCTGCGCCGCGCGGCGCCGAAGGATCCCGCCGCCGTGCCGAAGGAAACCGACGCCAAGGCGCTGGACCGCGGGCTGCTGCGCATGGATCCGGAGCGCCACACCTGCACCTGGAAGAACGAGCCGGTGACCCTGACGGTCACCGAATTCCTCATCCTGCAGGCGCTGGCCACGCGCCCCGGCGTGGTGAAAAGCCGCAATGCCCTGATGGACGCGGCCTATGACGACCAGGTCTATGTCGACGATCGCACCATCGACAGCCACATCAAGCGGCTGCGCAAGAAGTTCAAGGTCGTGGACGACGATTTCGAGATGATCGAAACCCTGTACGGCGTTGGATACCGCTTCAAGGAAACCTGATTGCAGGGAAACCTGATTGCTTGGCACTTCACGGGCGGTTTGTTAACTGACGCCGCCGCGCATCTCGGGTAGGATGCGAAAGCAATACGCATCGCGGGACCTCTTGAAACAACCGGCGGTTTTGGCCATTGCTTGATCGAACGCTGCCTGATCCAGGTCTGAATGCCGAGGACGCCTCGCCGTCCGTCGTTCTGGATACCGTTGCCGCGGAAAACCCGCCCGTACCGGGCTGGCGGCGGCCGCTCGACTGGCTGCGCCGGGTCGGTCAGTTCTTTTTCACCCTCAGCTTCTCCAGCCTCACCCGCCGCATCGTTTCGCTCAACATCGCGGGCCTCGTCGCACTGGTGGCGAGCATTCTGTATCTTTCGCAATTCCGTGCCGGCCTGATCGACGCGCGGGCGCAAAGCCTGCTGGTGCAGGCCGAGATTATCGCCGGCGCGATCGCGGCGTCGGCAACGGTCGAGACCAATACCATCACCATCGACCCCGACCGGCTGCAGGATCTGAAACCCGGTGAAACCTACGGCGCGCCGGACGAATATTCGGGGCTCGATTTTCCGATCAATCCGGAGCGCGTCGCGCCTGTCCTGCGCCGGCTGATTTCGCCGACCAAGACCCGCGCCCGTATTTACGACCGCGACGGCGGCCTCATTCTCGACAGCCGCAGTCTCTACGGCCGCGGCGATGTGCTGCGCTTTGAACTGCCGCCACCCTCCGTGGAGAAACCCGGCATCGCCGAGCGGACGATGATCGCGGTCCGGACCTGGCTCAATCGTGGCGACCTGCCGCTCTATCGAGAACTCGGGCCGGAAAACGGCAACGGTTACCAGGAGGTCGCGCGGTCGCTGAGCGGCCAGAAGGCCAGCATGGTGCGCGTCAACGACCGCGGCGAGGTGATCGTTTCGGTCGCGGTGCCGGTGCAGCGCTTCCGCGCGATCCATGGCGCGCTGATGCTCTCGACCCAGGGCGACGATATCGACCAGATGGTGACCGCCGAGCGCCTTGCGATCTTGAAAGTCTTCGGCGTCGCTTCCGCGGTCATGATCGTTTTGTCATTGCTGCTGGCGAGCACGATCGCAGGCCCGGTGCGCCGGCTGGCCGACAGCGCCGAACGCGTCCGGCGCCGCATCCGGACCCGTGTCGAGATTCCCGACTTCACCCGCCGCCGCGACGAGATCGGTCACCTCTCCGGCGCGCTGCGCGACATGACGGACGCGCTCTATAACCGCATCGAGGCGATCGAGATGTTCGCCGCCGACGTCGCCCATGAACTGAAGAACCCGCTGACATCGCTGCGTTCCGCGGTCGAGACGCTGCCGCTGGCGCGCAACGACAACAGCCGCGCGCGGCTGCTGGCGGTGATCGAGCATGACGTCAAACGGCTCGACCGGCTGATCTCCGACATTTCGGACGCGAGCCGGCTCGATGCCGAACTGCAGCGGCAGGATATGACATCGGTCGATCTTCGCCAACTCCTGACCGCGCTGGCTTCCGTCGCGAACGAAACCCGGCGCGGCAACAACATCGCCGTCGAGCTCCGCTTCGAAGGACGAGGTCCCAACGATACATTCTCGGTTCCGGGTCACGATTCGCGGCTCGGACAGGTGATCTCCAACCTCCTGTCCAACGCCCAGTCGTTTTCCGAGGCCGGCGGCAAGGTGCGGATTACATGCCGGCGCGTGCGATCGGACATCGAAATCTTGGTCGATGATGATGGGCCCGGAATTCGCGACGATGCGCTGGAGCGGATCTTCGAGCGCTTCTACACCGACCGGCCGCACCAGGGATTTGGGCAGAATTCGGGTCTGGGCCTATCGATCTCAAAACAGATCGTGGAGGCCCATGGCGGACGGATATGGGCCGAGAACCGCGCCGGCCCGCCCGGCGTGGATGGCGAAGCGACGATCGCGGGCGCGCGCTTTGTGGTCAGGCTGCCCGCGCCATGACGAAGGCTGCTGACGCCAGCGTCCACGCCTCCGCCGTGCTGGTGGGAAATCGCGCGGTGCTGATCCGCGGGCCATCGGGATCCGGCAAATCGCGCCTCGCGTTCGATCTCATCCTGGCCGGCCGCTCCGGGCAAATAGCGCCGGCCAAGCTGATCGGCGATGACCGCGTCCATCTCGGGGTGAGCGCGGGCCAGTTGATTGTCCGGCCGGTGCCCGCATTGGCCGGCCTGATCGAAATTCGCGGGCTCGGTATTCGCCGCTGCGACTTCGCCAATGAGGCCATTGTGGGCCTTCTGGTCGATCTCGACGCTGCGGATGCGGCGCGGCTGCCACCACCGCAAGCCCTTACGGCGCAGCTCTCTGGTATAAAAATACCGCGGATTCCCGTAGGAGTCGGCTACGAAGCCCGTGCCCTGGTCATGGCTGCCCTGATCATGGCCGCGAGTTCATCTTCTAGCCAGGTTTCGGCGGATTGTTCGAAGGGAATTGGTAACCATATAACCCCCACTATCGCGACCGAATAGACCGGCGCAGACTCCCCTCCCTACCCCTGATTTCCGGGAGAATCGCGAAGATCCCCTCTTGCGCGGGGGCTCTGGATGGTCAAAGTGGCGCGTTCGTGCGGTGCACCAAAAAGCACCCGCGAGGAGTTTTCGATGATTGGTCTAGTACTTGTGACCCATGGGCGCCTGGCCGACGAGTTCAAGGCGGCGCTGGAACATGTCATGGGTCCGCAAAAGCAAATCGAAGCCGTCACGATCGGGGCAGAAGATGATTCCGATTTGTGTCGAAGCGATATTATCGAAGCGGTCAATCGCGTGGACAGCGGCGACGGCGTCGCCATCCTCACCGACATGTTCGGTGGCACTCCTTCCAATCTCGCGATCTCCTGCATGAGCCGCCCGAAAGTGGAAGTGCTCGCGGGGATCAATCTTCCGATGCTGGTCAAGCTCGCCAAGGTCCGCGAGGAGCGGTCGCTTCCCGACGCCATTGCCATGGCCCAGGAAGCCGGCCGTAAATACGTGACCATCGCGAGCCGGGTACTCGCCGGCAAATGAGCGACGACGACGCGTCGCCCGACAACATTCCCGGACCGAGCGTCCCGGCCGGCGCCGTTTCCCGCGAACTTCCGATTATCAACAAACGCGGTCTCCATGCGCGCGCTTCCGCAAAATTCGTGCAGATGGTCGAGCGCTTCAACGCTGAAGTGTGGGTGACGAAGGGCGGCGAGACCGTCGGCGGCACCTCGATCATGGGACTGATGATGCTGTCCGCGGGCCCGGGCACATCGATTGTCGTCTCCGCGATCGGCCCCGAGGCGCAAGTCGCCATCGATGCGATCACCGCACTGGTCGCCGGCAAGTTCAACGAAGAAGGCGCGTGAGCAATACTCCCTCGCCCCGCTCTTCGCGGGGAGAGGTTAGGAGAAATCATTTCGCCGGCGGCACGATATAGACCTTCCAGGTAATCGCCGGACCGGGGCGCCCGTGGAAAAAGCGCTGCGTGGTGATCGCAACCTGCTCGGCGTCTTTGCCGTTGGCCGCCATCCAGGCCTCGCAGACCGGCAGCCGTCCGTCCGACGTATCGCAGATGCCGATAAAGCCAAGCCGGCTGGCTTCCTCGAGCGAGGTCAACCCCGACGACCAGACTTCGCCGGGCGTGAACGGCGCCGGATGGTCTGAACTGTAAAACGTCATCGGCTCGCCAACCTCCGTCGTGCCGGCGACCACCGCCCATCGCGTGTGGAAACGCGTGTGCCACACCTCGGTCAGCTCGCGGGCAAGCTGGGAGCGTGCGCCGTAGCTCGAGGCGCCGTTGGGATTTTCCGCCATCTCGCGCGCGGCGATGGTGGGCGAGGCGACAAGCGCGGCCAGCGTGAGCAGAAGCCAGATCGCGGTAATGCGAAACAGCGCGATCCCGTGAAGGCGCAGCGCGGGGATGGCGACCAGCGCCAGCGGGGTCAGAAAGAACAGCGAGATACCCCAATCGGTCTTCATATAGACCGTGAAGATCAAGCCGCCGAGCGGCGGCCCGACCGCCACCACGATCTGGATGATCCAGATGTTGAGCGCCTGGGATAGGTTCACGCCCGCATTCGCGCCGCGCGACCAGATGCGCGCCCATGCCGCCGACGGACGCACCAAGGCCGTCCAGGCAAGCGCGAGCCCCGCCAGCGCCACCGGCACGGCGAGCAGCGCCAGATTGTGGCCGACGTAACCGAGGACGAGTTCGGCGCTCTGCGCGCGGCTCGAAAGCCCGTAGACGTCGCCGGCATAGGTCAGCGGCACGAAGTCCACTTCTTTCAGCCACATCAGGTGCGGAATCATCGCTGCGATTGCCACCGCAATCGCGACCCACGGCGCCGGCGAGCGCAGGAACCTGAGCCGGTCAGGATGAATGAGGGCAGCGAGGCCGACGGCGCCGATCATGGTCAGCACCCAGTATTTCGTCATCAGCGCCAGCGCGCCGGCAAGCCCGAGCCACAGGCCCGAGCGCGCGGTGCGCTTCTCGAACGCATGCAGATAGGCCAGCACCACGAGCGGCAGGGTGACGAGCTGCAGCAGATCCGGATTGTACTTGAAGCCCTTGAAATTGAAGATCGGATAAAGCGCGAGCATCACCACGACGAAGAACGCGCGGCGGTAGTCCACCACGCGCAATGCGATCAGCCAGCAGATCACCAGCCCGCAGGCGAGCGTCGTCATCGCCAGCGCGTAAGTAGCCCAATCGGCGACCGGAAACATTTTGAACCAGAGACCGGCAACCCAGCCCGCCAGCGGCGGGTGCTTGCCATAGCCGAGCTGGAATTTCTGACCCCAGGCGAAGGCTTCGGCGACATCCATGTGGACGTCCTGCGCCGCCTTGAGATTGATCAGGATGAAGGTCCAGAGCACCGCATGGGCCGTGACGAAACCGATCACCAGCCACGGGGCGGCGTTGCGGTCCGTTGCGGAGGCCACCAGCCACGCCGCCAGCCGGCGCAGGCCCGGTCGGCGGCGCGCGCGCGAGGAAGCGGGCAAAAATGACGCGGTTGTCATAGTCCGTGCGTAGCGCGTTTTGGCCATGGATGGAATCAGCTTCGCGTGAAGATGTGCCGCAAAAACAGCGCATTATGGTTGCCGCAGGGGGATGCGAATGCTATCCCGCGCCCATGACATCCATCCCTATTTCGAACATCCGCAACTTCGCCATTGTTGCGCATATCGACCATGGCAAATCGACGCTGGCCGACCGCCTGATCCAGACCACCGGGGGCCTGCAGGCGCGCGAGATGAAGGAACAGGTGCTCAATTCCATGGATATCGAGCGCGAGCGCGGCATCACCATCAAGGCGCAAACCGTGCGGCTGACCTATACGGCCCGAGACGGCAAGACCTATATCCTCAACCTGATCGACACCCCCGGCCATGTCGACTTCGCCTATGAGGTTTCGCGCTCGCTGGCGGCCTGCGAAGGCTCGCTGCTCGTGGTCGACGCCAGCCAGGGCGTCGAGGCGCAGACGCTCGCCAACGTCTACCACGCGCTCGATGCGGGGCACGAGGTCGTGCCGGTGCTCAACAAGATCGACCTGCCGGCCGCGGAACCCGACCAGGTCAAGCAGCAGATCGAGGACGTGATCGGCATCGACGCCTCCGACGCCGTGATGATCTCGGCGAAAACCGGACTCGGCATCGACGAGGTGCTGGAAGCCATCGTGCACCGGCTGCCGCCGCCGAAGGGCGACCGCGACGCCTCGCTGAAGGCGCTGCTGGTCGATAGCTGGTACGACGCCTATCTCGGCGTCGTGGTGCTGGTGCGGGTCGTCGACGGCGTCCTCAAAAAGGGCCAGCGCATCCGGATGATGGGCACCAACGCCGCGTACGACGTCGAGCGGGTCGGCTTCTTCACCCCGAAGATGCAGCAGATCGAGGAACTCGGCCCCGGCGAAATCGGTTTCATCACCGCCGCGATCAAGGAGGTCGCCGATACGAGAGTGGGCGACACCATCACCGACGACCGCAAGCCGGTGACCGACATGCTGCCGGGGTTCAAGCCGGCGATCCCCGTGGTGTTCTGCGGCCTGTTCCCGGTCGACGCCGACGATTTCGAAACCTTGCGCGCGGCGATGGGGAAATTGCGGCTCAACGACGCCAGCTTCTCGTTCGAGATGGAGACCTCGGCCGCGCTCGGCTTCGGCTTCCGCTGCGGCTTCCTCGGGCTGTTGCATCTCGAAATCATCCAGGAGCGGCTCAGCCGCGAATTCGATCTCAACCTGATCGCGACCGCGCCCTCGGTGATCTACAAGATGCACCTCACCGATGGGCAGGTGATCGAGATCCACAACCCGATCGACATGCCCGACGTGGTGAAGATCGCCGAGATCGAGGAACCGTGGATCGAGGCCACGATCCTGACGCCGGACGAATATCTCGGCAGCGTGCTGAAGCTGTGCCAGGACCGGCGCGGCGCGCAGAAGGAGCTCACTTACGTCGGCAACCGCGCGATGGTGAAATATGAACTGCCGCTCAACGAAGTGGTGTTCGATTTCTACGACCGCCTGAAATCCGTCTCGAAGGGTTACGCCTCGTTCGACTATCATCTCACCGACTATAAGCCCGCCGACCTCGTCAAGATGCAGATCCTCGTCAACAACGAACCGGTGGATGCGCTGTCGATGCTGGTTCACCGCACCCGCGCGGAGGGCCGCGGCCGCGCCATGGTCGAGAAGATGAAGGAGCTGATCCCGCCGCACATGTTCCAGATTCCGATCCAGGCCGCGATCGGCGGCAAGGTGATCGCGCGCGAGACCGTGCGCGCGCTGCGCAAGGACGTCACCGCGAAATGCTACGGCGGCGACATCACGCGCAAGCGCAAACTCCTGGAGAAGCAGAAGGAAGGCAAGAAAAAGATGCGGCAGTTCGGCAAGGTCGACATCCCGCAGGAGGCCTTTATCGCCGCGCTGAAGGTGGACAGCTGACACACCATTGAATTTCTGGCCGTAACATGTTACGTTTTATTCATGGCCACGACCCCGAAAAAGTCAAAACCCCGCACGCCGCAGCAGCGCATGGCTTCGCGCCGCGAACGGCTGCGCGCGCAGGGGCTGCGGCCGGTGCAGCATTGGGTTCCGGATTTGCGCGACCCCAAGGTGCTCGCGGAAATCCGCCGTGAGATAAAACTGATGGCGCAGCATCCGGAAAACGATGCGATCGATGCTTGGAATGAGGCGTCCTACGATTGGAGCGACTGGAAGTGAAGCGCGGCGATGTCGTGCTGGTGGTGGTTCCAAGCGAGCTAGGACGACCAAGACCCGGCGTGGTCGTCCAAGCCGATGAGTTCAATGAAGGGCTATCGACGGTCTTCATCTGTCCCATCTCGTCGGACCTTCAGGAAGGCTTGGCGCTGAGACCAATGATCGAAGCCAAACCGTCAAACGGCCTTCGCCTTCGTTCGCAGATCATGACGGACAAGATGATCGCTCTCCGCCGAGACCGGGTTCGTCGCGTCATCGGCCGCATCGACAGAGAGACGTCAGAAGTTCTCGATCGGGCGCTCCTCGTCGTGCTCGGACTGGCGCGATGAAGGACATGCAGCCTGCGCATCACTTATCCCGTCGTCCCATCTTGATCCGCGTCGCCGGATAGACCAACATGCCCCTTAATTGATCACTCGATAAGGGCAAGGAAACGTCATGAATAAGCCCGCAGCGTTGGGCCTCATTGAACGCGCCAAGGCGCTGGCACCCTTGATCGCGGGCGAGGCCGACGCGATCGAGCGGACGCGGCGTCTCACCCAGCCGGTGGTTTCCGCCCTGATCGAAAACGGGCTCTATCGCTCCCTGCTGCCGCAAAGTCTCGGTGGCGCCGAGGCGCCGCCGGAAATTTTCATGCAGGTGCTGGAGGAGATCGCGAAGGCCGATGCCTCCACGGCGTGGTGCCTCGGCCAATGCTCGGTCTGTGCCATGACGGCGGCCTATCTCGACGCGGACGTGGCGCGCGAGATTTTCGGCAAGCCGAATGACATCCTCGCCTGGGGCGCGATCGCCAACGAGGCGCATGTCGTTCCCGGCGGCTATCGCATCACCGCGCGCTGGGACTTCGCCAGCGGCTCGCGTGAGGCGAACTGGCTTGGGGCCCATGTCCAGGTCGTCGAAGCCGATGGCACCAAACGGTTGAAGCCGAACGGCACGCCGGAAATCCGCACCATCGTGTTCCCGGCGACGAGCGCCACCATGTACGACGTCTGGGACGTCATCGGCCTCAGCGGAACCGGCACCAACTCCTACTCGGTCGACAATCTGTTCATCCCGGAAAAATTCGCCGCGCTGCGCGACGATTTCACGACGCTGCGCGAAAAAGGGCCGCTCTACGGTGTCACCACCTACACCATGTTCGGACTGGGCTTCGCCGCGATCTCGCTCGGCGTCGCCCGCGCCACGCTCGATGCTGCGATCGATCTGGCGCGCGGCAAGGCCTCGGTCGGCCTCAAGGCGATGCGGGAGAACAATGCGGTTCAGGGCCTGATCGGCCGCACCGAAGGCAATCTGCGCGCGGCGCGCGCCTATCTTTACGCGAGCGCCGCCGAGGCCTGGCACGATTTGACCAACGCAGGAAAGATCACGGAGGAGCGTCGGGCGGCGCTTCGCCTCGCCTCGACCTGGACGATCCATCAGTCAGCCGCGGTGGTCGATGCCGCCTATCACATGGCCGGCGCCACCGCCGTGTTCAAGGCGAACAAGTTCGAGCGCCGCTTCCGCGACATGCATGCCATCGCGCAGCAGATCCAGGCCCGCGACACCCATTATGAGGACGTCGGCAGGTCGATCCTGACCGCCAGCCCCGTGGCGCGCGGACCGACCACTTAAGCGCTGCCTCGAAGCCGAATCGATGCTTGGTGCCGGCGTCGACCTCCTCAAGCGACCAGCGAGGGCTTCCCGACCACGCCCGGACCCCCGCACTGACATCCGTACCGCACTGCGCGCTCAATAGCCCGGCAATCTCGGCCTTGGGCCGCGGACGACTGAACAGGAAACCCTGTCCCTCGTAACAGCCCTCGGCGCGCAGGCAGCTTGGTTCGGCTTCAGTCTCGACGCCTTCGGCCGTGATGGTGACGCCCAGTCCAAAGCCGAGGCTGATGATCGAACGCACGATCGCCTGCGAATGCATCCGATAATATCCCGAGTTCCCGTCAAGACCTTTGCCCGCGCATCGATCGCATCATCGACGCGCGAAAATTGATCAATGATCAAAGGGCTATCGAACGGCAAAGATGGCGGCGGAGAACTACGCCATTTCCAATTCCATCATTCGCACCGCGAAAATTCGGTACCGATCGGGAACGTCCGGACCGCATGGCTGGCTTTAATTTCGATCCGCGTGTTGCGCGGCCCCTGCCGTCCGACCGGTGCAAACAGCTTCGCCGTGGTGATCCGGAGGGGCTGGCCGCACCAAGAGGTGGTCGCCGGCAATCAAGCGATCGCGATTGGATATCCCCGACTGCCGGATTCCATGCCGGGCGTGCGTGATGTAGAGTGTTCCCATGAACCCCCACCCGATCTTCATCCTGCTCCTCTTCATCTTCGCCGCCGATGTCAGCGCCACCGCCGCGCTGGCGCAGGACAAGGGAAGCGTCGATCCGAAGCCGCTGCCGCCGCTCGCCAACCCGCACGATCCCAAACTCGGCGCCAAGGAGCTGTTCGGCCGCAAGATCCTCCCCGCAGCGATGCCGACGCGGGTCGTCGGCTTCTACGCCAAGGGCTGCATCGCCGGCGCGCAAGCGCTGCCCATCAATGGCAAGACCTGGCAGGTGATGCGGTTGTCGCGCAATCGCAATTGGGCGTATCCCGACATGGTCGCGCTGCTGGAGCGGTTGTCGGCCAAGGTGCATAAGGACGCCGGCTGGCCGGGCATATTGGTCGGCGACATGTCGCAGCCACGCGGCGGTCCGATGTTCACGGGCCACGCCAGCCATCAGGTTGGTCTTGACGCCGACATCTGGCTGACGCCGATGCCGGACCGGCAATTGTCGCGCAACGAGCGCGAGGAAATGTCCGCGGTGATGATGGTGCGTCCCGACCGGCTCGATATCGATCCGAGCGTCTGGACGCCGAACCATCTCAGCGTGATCCGCGACGCCGCACTGGAGCCGAGCGTGCAGCGCATCTTCGTCAACGCCGCGATCAAGAAAGCGCTGTGCCGGGAAGCCAAAGGCGACCGCGGCTGGCTTTCCAAGATACGGCCGATGTACGGCCACGACTACCACTTCCATATCCGCATCAAATGCCCCTCTGGCAGCACCGAATGCGAGAGCCAGCCGGAACCGGCGGACGGTGAGGGTTGCAGCACCGCGGATCTGGCCTATTGGTTTCAGGATTCCGTGATCCATCCGAAACCGTCGCCGACGCCGCCGAAGCCGAAACCGCCGATGACGCTGGCACAATTGCCGGCGGCCTGCCGCCAGGTTCTGGCAGCACCGGATGCGAAGCAATAATATCTCGTCTGAGCGGCTTTCCCCGCAGGTCCGAAATGCGCTAAGGTTTGGCACCGTTGCGCCGCAAGCGCGCGGCCCAGCAGGGACGATGGTCCCACCCTTTCATTTCGATCAGAGAGCCAGCACGTTCGTGGGCCGTGACCGCGCGCGGCTCGACAGTGTGAGAACCATCATGCGCATCAGTGCACGCAACCAGATCAAGGGCACCGTCGTCGAGGTGAAGAAAGGCGCGACCGCCTCGCATGTCCGCGTCGATATCGGCAACGGCCAGATTGTCACCTCTGCGATCACCAATGAGGCGGTGGATGAACTCGGCATCAAGGCCAAGGGCCACGTGACCGTCGTCGTCAAGGCCTCCGACGTCATGATCGCGGTGGATTGATCATGCGCGCATCACCCTTCATCGCGTTGGTGCTGCTCGCAACCGTGCCCGCAAGGGCGGCGGAAGAACCGAGCGGCTGCGACAAGTTCAAATGGAACATCGATCGCGAACGTGCGGCGCTGACCGCGCCGGATCGCGTCAAGCTCGCCTTCGGCGACGAAGCCGCCGCCTTGCCGTCCATCGGGATGACGCTGGACTTGCGCGCGCCGGCTGACGCCAAGCTACCCTCGCCGCCGGAACGCGCGCCAAAGGAAGGCACCTTTGCCGGCTTCACGAGCTTCAAGGCCCCGCCCAAGGCCGGCATCTATACCGTCAGCCTGTCCGCGGGCGGCTGGGTGGATTTGGTTCAGGACGGACATGCCCTGAAGCCAAAAGCGTTCAGTGGCGCCACCGATTGCGACGGCATCCGCAAGACCATGAAGTACGAGATTTCGGCAAGCCCGTTTGTCCTGCAGGTCAGCGGAATCAAGGAGAAATCGGTCTCGATCGCGATCCTGCCGTCCGAATGACCCCGCGCATGATCCATCCAAAGGCGTGCCCTTGGGCAGAAGCTTAGTGCTCGCGCCAGATGACCCGAGGGCGCAAGGCGTTTTGGCCAGAAAAGCCGGTGCGCCCTCCGGCATTTAGAGACTTTACCCGAACCCCCAGCCTGTTATGGTTTTGCTTGCGAACTCCCGATCGGCCGTAAGTCGCCGGGATCGGTGGAACGGCGCTTCCGCCTGTCGCATTCCGCATTTGACCAATGCCTGACTTCGCACGCGAACAGCGGCGCGAGAAGGCACGGAGCGCCCATGCATCGGCTTGCCGGACTTTTCGCCGCCCTCGCGATCCTGTGCGGATCGACCCCTTCGCCTGTGTCCGCCCAGGACAAGAGCCTCACGGTGTTTGCGGCGGCGTCGATGAAGAACGCGCTCGACGACATCGATTTAGCCTTCACCGCGAAGACAGGCATCAAGATCGTCGCCAGCTATGCCGCGAGTTCGGCGCTGGCCAAACAGATCGAACAGGGGGCGCCCGCGGATATTTTCATGTCCGCCGATACCGACTGGATGGACTATGCGATCGCCAAGAAGGTCATCAACGAGCCGTCGCGGGTCAACCTGCTCGGCAACAGCATCGTCCTGATCGCGCCGAAGGACTCCGGGATCGACAAGGTCACGATTGGTGGGGGCTTCGACCTCGCCAAACTCGCCGGCAACGGCAAGATCGCCACCGGCGACGTCAGCGCCGTACCGGTCGGCAAATACGCCAAGGCGGCGCTTGAAAAATTCGGCGCCTGGCAGGCCGCCGAGCCGAAATTCGCGATGGCCGAAAGCGTGCGGGCCGCGCTGACGCTCGTGGCGCGCGGCGAAGCTGTGCTCGGCATCGTCTATGCCACCGATGCCAAGGTCGAGCCCGGCGTGAAAATCGTCGGCACTTTCCCTGCGGATTCCCACCCCCCGATCGTCTATCCGGTGGCGGCGATGACGGCCGCAAAAACGGAAGCCGCTTCCTACCTTGCCTTTTTGCGGTCGTCGGCTGCAAAGGCTATCTTCGAGAAATACGGATTCTCGTTTCTCGTCAGCCCGACAACTTGAATCGCGTGTTTGAACTCTCGCCAACGGAATGGACCGCGATCCAGCTTTCGCTGCGGGTCGCCACGGTTGCGACGCTGGTGGCGACGCCGCTCGGGATCGCCGTGGCATGGCTGTTGGCGCGGCGCGACTTCTGGGGCAAATCGATTGCGGACGCGGCGATCCACCTGCCGCTGGTGCTGCCACCTGTCGTCACCGGCTATCTGCTGTTGCTGACGCTTGGCAGGCGCGGTCTCGTAGGTAGCTGGCTGGCGGACCATCTCGGTATCGTATTCGCATTTCGCTGGACGGGTGCCGCGCTGGCCTGTGGCATCATGGCGTTTCCGCTCTTGGTGCGGCCGATCCGATTGTCGATCGAGGCCGTGGACCGAAGGCTGGAGCAGGCGGCCGGAACGCTGGGCGCGGCGCCGTGGCAAGTGTTCCTGACGGTCACACTGCCGCTGGCGCTGCCGGGCGTGTTGGCCGGGATGGTGCTCGGCTTCGCCAAGGCGATCGGCGAATTCGGCGCGACTATTACCTTCGTGTCGAACATCCCGGGTGAAACCCAGACCATTTCGTCGGCGATCTATTCGCTGATCCAGACGCCCGACGGCGATACCGCGGCGCTGCGGCTGGTGGTGGTTTCGGTTCTCATCGCGATGGCCGCACTGGTCGCCTCCGAATGGTTCGCCCGGCGCGCCCTGCAACGCATGCACGGGAATTGACCATGCTTCGCGTCGACGTCTCCAAGCAGCTTGGCGAATTCTCGATCGAAGCTTCCTTCGCGAGCGAAGGCCGGGTTACCGGATTGTTCGGCGCCTCGGGCGCCGGCAAGACCTCGCTGATCAACATGATCGCGGGGTTGCTGCGGCCCGATCGCGGCATCATCGCCATCGACGGCGAGACGCTGGACGATACGGCCGCGCAGGCGCACGTCCCGGTCCATCGCCGCCGGATCGGCTACGTGTTCCAGGATGCGCGGCTGTTTCCGCATCTCGACGTGCGCCAGAATCTCGATTACGGGCGACGCATGAACCGCCTTGCCGAGGATGACGCACAGCGCAGGCGTGTCACCGATCTGCTCGATATCGGCAGCCTCCTCGACCGCCGCCCCGGCCGGCTGTCCGGCGGCGAGCGCCAGCGCGTGGCGCTGGGACGCGCGCTGCTGTCGCAGCCGAGGTTGCTGCTGCTGGATGAACCGCTGGGATCGCTGGATGAAGAGCGCAAGGAGGAGATCCTGCCCTATCTCGTGCGCCTGCGTGACGAGGCCGGCATCCCCATGGTCTATGTCAGCCACGATGCCTCCGAAATGCGCCAGTTGGCGACCCAAATTGTGATGTTCCAGCGCGGACGCGTGACCGCGTTCGGCGGCGCCGAGGTGTTGCCCGCGGCGCTCACGCGCGCCTGATTCCACAGGCGCTCCCCGATCGGCAGAAAATTCCCAACCGATTTGATCTAGATCAAACGCGTTGTGCCCAGCTGCGTCTTGCGAATCAAACGCAAACGCAAATCAGAGCTACCAACGCTTAAGACTGCTTCGTTTTTTAGATAGCGGTGCAACTGCCCCTTAATGCTGGCTGCCTATCAAAGGGTGCGAAGGGACCACCGTGAACGGTCACGCGTCCTCGCTGTCGAGGCGGGCATCCCAATGTCAGGCAATTTCCTTCTCAGAATTGAACAAAGCCGTTTTTACGATTGGACGATGCGGCTACCGATCTTTCTTTATTCGCTTTATGCGCTTGTCCACGACGTCATCGGTTTTTCCGGGCAGGTCGCCCAGGACCCCGCGATGTGGGCGCATGCCGACGCCGGCGTGATCATCGCCACGCTGGCACGGGTCTCGCAGTGGATGTTCGTGGCGCTTCTGGCAGTGCTCCCGCTATTCCGGCACCGCCCGATCGCGAAATCCACCGCCTTGCTGCCGCGGTTCGCCGCGCTGGTTACGGTTTGCATTCCTCCGTTTTGCGTGCTGCTCGATCGCGCGCCGCCAAATCTTTTTTTCAATCTGATGGCGGTGGTGGCCGGGGTCTCCGCCAGCATCCTCGGCGTCTTGACGCTAAGCTTCCTCGGCCGCTCATTCAGCGTGATGCCCGAGGCGAGGCGTCTGGTCACCACGGGGCCATACCGTATCGTGCGTCACCCCCTGTATCTGTTCGAGCTTCTCGGCGTCGTCGGCATATTGTTGCAGGTGCGCTCGCTACCGGGGCTCCTGTTGCTGGCGCTCATCGTCGTGCTGCAGATTGCGCGCGCACGCTGGGAAGAAGCCGTCCTCGATCGGGCGATACCGGAGTTTGCGGCCTACCGCCAACAAGTCCCGTTCCTGATTCCGCTTAATGCGCGCAGCTTTTTCGCACTGCTGCGCGAAGACCCGACGGCACGCCGCCGTTCGGCCGTGGTCATGAGCTCGGTATTCGGCTTGCTTGCCGTGGTCGTGATCGCGCTGCCGCGGCTCGTCGGCTAAAGGACATGAAGGCATGTTCGGCTCGCTCCGATTCCTGCTGGCCTATCTGGTCATTCTGAGCCATCTGGTCGGCACCGAATACGTCGCCCACTTCGGCTTCTACGCGGTGCGCGGGTTCTTCGTCATCTCCGGCCTGATGATGACCGCGGCGTTGAACGAAGTGTACGGCTTTGACGGGGTGCGCTTCTGGACCAACCGCGCGCTGCGGCTGCTGCCGCCCTACTATTTCGTTTGCGTCCTGACGCTGATCGCCATCGCGATCGCACCAAGCGAGGCCGCCGAATATCTGAAATTCTGGCACGGCCTGCCCGACGCGGGCGAACTCCTGATCAACCTTGCGGTACTCCCGCTGCAATTTCCATATGGCTCAATCCGGTTGGTGCCGCCGTTCTGGTCGGTCGCGATCGAGATCGACATGTATTTGTTGCTGTACCTTGTCGTGTCCCGGCAAATGGGCTGGGCCTTGATTGCGCTGGTCGCTGGATTGTCGTTCCAGCTGGCCTGCGTCTATGACGCCATGAACTGGACTCTCACCTATTTCACAGCACCGTCGGCCGTTTTTCCTTTCGCCGTTGGCGCGGTGCTTTACTTTCTTCGCCAGCACGGCCGGTGGGTTGCTACGCCGCTCGCCGCGGGATTTGCCTTTGCCGCATGGATTGCCAACATGCTCGCGGGTGGCACCGTGTTCCCCGCCTCGTACATTTTCGGATGGGGCTACCTGTTCGATACGATCTGCTTCGGGGTCGTCGTCTCCTACCTCTCTGCCCTCCCGAGCCGGCAATTTGGTCCGCTCGTCGAGCGCATCGATCGAGCGTTCGGAGAGTGGTCCTACTTCGCATTCCTGGTGCATTGGCTTGCCGGCCTTTTGGTAGCGGGCATCTTGCTTAACGGCGAAACGCGAGGCTGGACCCTGCTGCTCGCGGTCACGCCGGTGGTGCTGGCCGCAAGCGCCGCCTTTGCGATGCTCAACCGGAAATTCCTGGAACCGTTGCGCAACCGGGTGCGTCGTTCTCATGGAAGATCAAGGCCTGCGACCTCTGTCGCGATACCCATTGGTTGACGCAGGCGTATTTGGCGCTCGTGCCCGCTTGATGGTCCGCGAGCGCCTTGAGATGGTGACGCCGGCGCGCCCGCGCCGATCTAAATTCCCCCGACCGACGACCAAAGCTCTGCGAGCTTGCGTTTGAGCTTACCCAGCCGCGTCTCCGCCGCGATTTCCTCCACCTCTTCCGGCAGACGAAGGCCGACGACATTGACCCTTCCGCCGCTGATGCTGCGCGCCACCAGAACAATGGGGTCGAGTTCCAGCGTGGCGCCTTCCTTCGGCGCATGGTCGAGATGAATGTCGAAGTAATCGGCTAGCGTCTGTCTTGACTGCTCTTCACCGACCGCCACGCCGTAGACATCGGCCAGTTCGCCGAGCGTGTGCTCGCCGGATACGGTGAAATCCCCAAGCAGATGCGGATCGGGCGCCGCACTCGGCAGCATGTCGACGAAGAAGCGATCGAGCGCCTCGGCCTTTTCCGGCGGCGCCAGCAGGTAGACGTAGTCCCCCGGACGAACCGGATCGGCCTCAGTGGGCGAGAGGATGCGCTCGTCGCGGATCACCAGCGTCGGCTTCGACCAGGAAGGGATAAGGCCACGCCTGAAATACAGGCTTTTGGGGCGCACGGAATAGCCGACCAATTGCTGCTCGAGCTGGCCCGGCAGATCAAGTTCGACACGCCGCGGACCGCGATCCGCGCGCGGCAGGGCGACATGGAGCCGCCGCGCCGCCGCCGCCAGCGTCCAGCCCTGCAGCAGCAGCGAAATGATGACGACGACAAAAGCGACGTCGAAGTAGAGATAGGCCTTGGAGAGCCCGACCAGCATCGGGATCGACGCCAGGAAGATCGCGACCGCGCCGCGCAGGCCGGTCCAGGCGATGAATATCTTCTCCCGCCAGTTGAAGCGAAATGGCGCCAGACAGAGAAATACCGCAAGCGGGCGCGCCACCAGCATCAAGACCAGCGCCACGATCACCGCCGGGAAAATGCTGCCGACCAGCCGCTGCGGCGACACCAGAAGCCCGAGCAGCACGAACATCACGATCTGCGCCAGCCAGGTCGCGGCGTCGAGAAACGTCACCACCGAATTATGCGCGCGGGTCGGCCGGTTGCCGATGATGATGCCGGCGAGATAGACGGCCAGAAATCCCGAGCCGTGCGCGATCTGCGCCGCGCCGAAAATCACCAACGCCGCGGTCGCGACGAATGGCGCGTGCAGGCCCTGCGGCAGCCCCACGCGATTGAGCGCCAGCACCACCAGACGGCCGCCGATGACGCCGGCCACAGTACCGAGCACGGCTTCGCGGCCGAGCTGCAGCGTAACATGCATGAGCGAGCTATCGCCGACCGAAATGAGTTCGACCAGCATCAGCGTGAGAAATACCGCGAACGGATCGTTGGTGCCGGATTCCGCCTCCAGCGTCGCGCCGACGCGTGGACGTAACCGCAAGCCCTGCGCGTGGACCAGCAGAAACACGGCAGCCGCATCTGTCGAGGCCACCACGGCGCCGACCAGCAGCGCCTCGGTCCAGTTCAGATCGAGCGCATAGCGGGCGACCGGTGCCGTGATCAGCGCCGTCAGCAGCACGCCGATCGTCGCCAGCATCATCGACGGCGCCAGCACCGCGCTGATATTCTGAAACCGCGTTCTCAAGCCGCCGTCGAACAGAATCAGCGCCAGCGCCACCGAGCCCACCAGATAGGTGGTGCGGATGTCGTCGAACTGCACCTGCCCGGGGCCGGAATCGCCGGCCAGCACGCCAACCAGCAGAAACACCAAGAGCAACGGCGCGCCGAAGCGCAGCGCCAGCAGGCTCGACAGAATGCCGGCCATGACAAGCGCTGCACCGAGCAGGATGGCTATGCTGACCGAGTTGAGAGAGGCCATGGGCTTTCGCAAATCCTTGCAATTGCATCCTTATCGTCGCCACAGTTCGACGCCAACCCATTTCTGCCAAATTTCTGCCAGTGCCCGGTTTGACGGCCTTATCCCGCTCGAGCGGCGTGTCGCGGCGATGGCGTCAGTGCCGCGGTTGTGTGAATTTGCCGGAGTTTCGAATCAAACCTGTTCGATCGGCGATCTGACCTGAATGAGATTTTGACGATGGATATGAACGACGTCATCGATTTCCTGCAAGCCACCGCGCGCTCGGCCGGCGCGGAGGTCACCTCGCCCTGGTTCTACCTGCAATTCGGCCTGATCATGGCCGCTGCCGGGATTGCCTTTGCCGCCGACGCCGGCATTCGCGCGCGGGTCGACATGACCTCGTTCGCGATGGGCTGGCCGCTGCCATTGCGGCACTTCGCCCGCGTACTGGTCGGCAGTGCTTCCACGGCCGTGTTTGCGATATTGGTGATCGCAGCGCGCGTGGCGATGTATCATTCGACCTGGCCGAGCCGAAGTTACCTGCTGATGGTGGCCGCCAAGCTCGCGCTCGCCTGGCTGGTGATCCGGCTGGTGACTTCGGTGATCCGCAACGCCTTCATCGTCAAACTGGTGTCGCTGTCGGCGTGGTGCGTGGCGGCGCTGAGCATCATCGGCCAGCTTGACCCGGCGGTCGATGCGCTCGACTCGGTCTCGGTGGTGCTCGGCGGATTGCGGCTGACGCCGCTCGTCCTGATCAAGCTGGGACTGCTGTTGATTGCCGCCCTGTGGCTGACCAACATCGCCAGCAATTTCGTCGAAAGCCGGATCAACCGCTCCGCCGATCTGACGCCATCGATCCAGGTGCTGCTGGTGAAGATGATCCGGATGGGACTGCTGGTCATGGCGATCGCCATCGCGCTCAGCGCGGTCGGCATCAATCTGTCGGCGCTGGCGGTCTTTTCCGGCGCGGTCGGCGTCGGTATCGGTATCGGCTTGCAAAAGATCGTCGCCAATTTCATCAGCGGCATCATCCTTTTGGCGGACAAATCGGTAAAGCCCGGCGATCTCGTCACCATCGGCGACAGTTCGGGACGCATCAGCGCGATGAAGACGCGCTATATTTCGGTTGCCGCCGGCGACGGCCGCGAATTCCTGATCCCCAACGAGGATCTGGTGACGCAAAAGGTCACCAACTGGACCTACACCGACAAGAATACGCTGGTGAAGGTCAATTTCGGCGCCAATTACGACGCCGATCCGCGTCTGGTCTGCAAACTGGCGATCGAGATCGCAGCCGCCGCGCCGCGCGCCCTCAAATCCAAAACACCGAACTGCATTCTGGTCGAATTTGCCGAGGCCGGGATGAAGTTTGCCCTGACCTTCTGGATTGCCGACCCCGACGGCATGGACAATGTGAAGAGCGACGTGATGCTGTCCTTGTGGGAGACTTTCAAGCGCGAGGGCATCCGGGTGCCCTATCCGGTGCGCGAAATCCGCGTCCGCGGCGGCGCACTGCCGGTCGAAACCACGGTGGAGGTCCCAAGCTGATACCCATCCGCCTGTCGGTCAACCTTCCGCCATGGGAGATTGAGGTTCCGGCCGCGCGGGTGCATACCAAGCTTGGCTTGCACTGACAGCGCCAATCATTAGATTAGGCCTTCAAATCATCCCTTTCCGTAAAGATACGATCCCCCATGAGCTACGTCGAAGCCTCAGATACCTCCTTGCGCAAGACCGGGCAGATCAAGCTGCACGGTCCCAGCGGATTTGCCGGCATGCGCAAGGCAGGCGCACTGGTGGCCAAGTGCCTCGATGAGCTGACCGACATCGTCAGGCCCGGCGTGCCGACCACGCGGATCGACGATTTCGTCCGCGAATTCGCCTTCAGCCACGGCGCCTACCCTGCCACGCTGATGTATCGCGGTTATCGCTACTCGACCTGCACCTCGATCAACCACGTGGTCTGCCACGGCATGCCTGGCGACCGCGTCCTGAAGGAAGGCGACATCGTCAATATCGATGTGACCTTCATCGTCGAGGGCTGGTATGGCAATTCCAGCCGGATGTATGCGATCGCCCCGATCGCGCGCAAGGCCGAGCGGCTGATCGAGGTGACCTACGAGGCCATGATGCGCGGCATCGCCGCGGTGAAGCCCGGCGCCACCACCGGCGACATCGGCCACGCCATCCAGAGTTTCGTCGAGCCGCAGGGCATGAGCGTGGTGCGGGATTTCTGCGGCCATGGGCTCGGCCGCATGTTCCACGACGAGCCGAACATCATTCATGTCGGCCGGCCCGGCGAAGGCGTGGTGCTGAGGCCCGGCATGTTCTTCACCATCGAGCCGATGATCAATCTCGGCAAGCCGCACGTGAAAATTCTGTCCGATGGCTGGACCGCCGTGACGCGCGACCGCTCGCTGTCCGCGCAGTTCGAGCATTCGGTCGGCGTCACCGCGACCGGCGTCGAGATTTTTACCCTCTCGGAACGCCACAAAGAGAAGCCGCCGGCGGCAGTGTAATATTGCCGGGACCTGCCCCTCACCTGACACTTCCCAGTTGCAAAACCTGGCCGGCGCGGCATGTTGGGGGCCGATGTCCGAGAAGACCGGCGATACACAGGATCAACCGACCGAGGCGCCACATTATCATGGCCATCGGACGCGGCTGCGCGAGCGCTTTCGCAGC
Organism: uncultured Alphaproteobacteria bacterium; assembly: GCA_963753875.1. Classification (GTDB taxonomy): domain Bacteria; phylum Pseudomonadota; class Alphaproteobacteria; order Rhizobiales; family Xanthobacteraceae; genus Bradyrhizobium. Next base: position 615,665 of record CAVWDY010000018.1, read on the forward strand.
GCCGGAGCGGACGCCTTGAGCGACTACGAGCTGCTGGAGATGGTGCTGTTCCGCGCGCTTTCGCGGGGCGACGTCAAGCCCCTGGCCAAATCCCTTCTCAAGAAATTCGGCTCATTCGCGGAAGTCGTTCACGCGCCCGCAACGCGGCTGCGCGAGATCGACGGCGTCGGCGAGGCGACGATCACCGAATTCAAACTGATCGCCGCGGCAGCACACCGCATCGCGAAAGGCCAATTACAGCAGCGCACCCTGCTGTCGTCATGGAATAATGTGATCGACTATTGCCGTACCAGCATGGCGTTTGCCGACAAGGAGCAGTTTCGCATCCTGTTCCTCGACAAGCGCAACCAGTTGATCTCCGACGAGGTGCAGCAGACCGGCACCGTGGACCACACGCCGGTCTATCCGCGCGAGGTGATCAAGCGGGCGCTGGAATTATCGGCGACCGCGATCATCCTGGTGCACAACCACCCCTCCGGCGATCCGACGCCATCGCAGGCCGATATCCAGATGACCAAGGCCATCGTCGATATCGCCGCGCCGCTCGGGATATCCGTACACGACCACATCATCGTCGGCAGGAACGGGCATGCGAGCCTGAAGGGGATGAAACTGATATGAGGGGTGACGCTTCAGAAATCATTACCGACGCGCGCCAAGGTAGCACACCTTTCGAAACGTGGATGGAGCGCCGAGCAGGCTGGCTACCGCCGCCAATCGAGCTCTTTCGATTGGCTGAGTTTCATTAGGGGTTCGGTTCATCATGCAGACGCTCCGTCATCTGTCGTTTCATATACGCCAACTGTCCAAAAAATTTCAATGCGGGACCGCAGCGCCCGTCCCTGCCCGCCTTGCCAGCGCGGTACCCGACAGAATCATCAGGACGCGCGGATTGGTCGGCGTTCAGCGGTGCTGGAAGTTGTTAGTATACATGGACTTCCGGACTGCGATGGTGGGCGCACCATGGCTCGAATCTGGAACCCGATGATTGAGAGTTTGGCGCTTACGCTTGTATCTCAAAGACTCAGACGCTCTGCGCCGATGGCATGGCGCACGGCCAGATACGCGAAAGTGATGGCAGGGCCTATGGTGATGCCGGGTCCCGGATAGGTGCCACCCATAATCGAGTTCATGTCGTTGCCGCAGGCGTAAAGCTTGCCGAGCGGACGATTGTCGGGGCCGAGAACCTGCGCGTCGACGTCGGTGACAAGCCCGGTGGCAGCACCGATATCGCCAGGATAGAGGCGAACGGCATAGTACGGTGCCGTTCGGATCGGGCCGAGATTGGGATTTGGCTTGCTTGCAGCGTCGCCATTTACGTTGTGATAGGCCGTGGTGCCGCGGCCAAACTCGGGATCGACGCCGGTCTCGGCATATCGGTTCATGTCCGCGATGGTGCGGGCAAGGCCGGCAGAATCGATCTCGAGCTTCGAGGCCAGTTCGGCGATCGTCGGCGCCTTCGTCAGGTAGCCGTCGTCGAGGTATGATTTCAGCCCGCGGCCGCCCGGCCGCACCATGCCGAGACCGTATTTGCGCAGCCCCTCGCTGTCGGTGATCAAATAGGCCGGAATTGTCGGCGTCGTCTCGTTGGCCTCGAACATCGCCCGGGAGAACAGGTGGTAGGACGTCGCCTCGTTGACGAAGCGGCGACCGAGCTTGTTGACCGACACCATGCCCGGCTTGCCTCGGTCGAGTACAAAATGCGGGAATACGGCGGTCGAGCCATCCGGCCGCTGACGGATCGACACCGGTGCCCAGAACGCATGGTCGAGATTGCCGGAGCCGAAGCGGGCGCCGAGCGCCAAGGCCAGATCCTGCATTTCGCCGGTATTTCCCGGAGCGCCCGGCGAATGAACCGGCGTCGGCCGGTGCAGTAACTCGGCACGCCGGGTCCTGTGTTGATTGAAGCCGCCACTCGCCAGGATGAGGCCGCGCCTGACGACGATCCGCCGCCGGTCGTTTCCGCACTCGAGCACCAAACCGTTGATCTGCCCCCCCTCATGCAGCAGCTCAGTGGTCGAGGTGCCGAGTACGATGTCGATGTCGCGCTTCAGGAGCGACGCCAGCATGCGGCCAATCAGCGCGTTGCCCAGGACGAGCCGCGTCCCGCGCGGATGCGTCAGGCGATCCCTGACGTAGCGGCCGACAAGTCCCGCCGCATGGCGCAGCGACGCCCACGACCTTGTGACGTTCAGCAGATGGCCGATATCCGTCCGATCCACCATCATGCCGCCCAGGATGGTGAACTCCGGAATCGGCGGACGCAGCAGGGCGAACGCCGCCCCAAGCTGGCGGCCATCGAACGGCAGTGGCTCCAACGCGCGCCCGCGCAGCGTCGCGCCCTCCGCCTCCTGCACGTAGTCCGGATGCAGGGCATACGGGCGAAACACGACGTCGGAATGCGCTTCAAGCGCGGCGATCGCCGGGGGGGTACTCTTCACAAAGGCACGGCGCAGCGCCGCGTCCGAATGGTTTCCGACCACCTGATCGAGGAAATGTTCCGTCTTCTCCAGGCTGTCGTCGGCCCCGACAGCGGCGGCGTGATGCGTGTTCGGGACCCAGGTTGTCGCCGCGGACAGTGCCGATGTGCCACCGAGCAACCCGGTGCGCTCGACCAGCAGCACCTTGACGCCGCCGATCGCCGCGAACAACGCCGCCGACATGCCTGCGGCGCCGGACCCGATGACGACGATATCGTAGGCCGCACCTTCGGCGATCGCATCAAGGCTCGTGATCACATCCCGCCTCCTCCCGCTCTCGTCGAGTGGGCCAGCCGCGAGCAGCAGCGCCCCATCTGAGGCTATTTCTGTTCCTTCTTCAAAAGCGGACAGCGGCTCAGCTCAAGCGGCTGGAAAGCCTTGTCGCCCGGGATGGTCTCGACAAGCTTGTAGTAGTCCCACGGCCCCTTGGACTCTTCCGGCGACTTGACCTGGAACAGGTACATGTCGTGCACCATCCGCCCGTCAATCCGCAAATGCCCGTTCGTCGCGAACATGTCGTTGACCGGCATCGCACGCATCTGAGCCATGACAGCCTGCGCCTCGTCAGTGCCGGCGGCCTGAACTGCCTTCAGGTAATGCATCACAGCCGAGTAGATGCCAGCGTGATTCATGGTCGGCATATGCTTGATCTGCTCAAAAAACCGCTTCGACCAAGCGCGCGTCTCGTCGTTTCGGTCCCAGTAGAAGCCGTCCGTTATCAGCATCCCCTGCGCTGCCTTAAGGCCGATGGCGTGGATATCGTTGATGTATACCAGCAAGCCGGTGACCTGCTGCTTCGGTGTCAGGCCGAACTCCGCCGCCTGCTTGACACTGTTGACAAAATCCGCGCCGGAATTCGCCAACGCCACGACATCCGCTCCGGAATTCTGAGCTTGCAGCAGGAATGAGGAGAAGTCGCTCGAGGGAAACGGATGTCGTACGGAGCCGACCACCGTGCCGCCGTTCGCGATGATGAACTTGGTCGCGTCCTGTTCGAGAGATTGACCGAACACATAGTCGGCCGTGATAAAGAACCACTTCTTCGCGCCACGTCTCGTCAGAGTCGCCGCCGTGCCGTTGCTGAGCGCATAGGTATCGTAGGTCCAATGGGCCGTAACGGTGTTGCATTCCTCATTGGTGATTCGGGTGGTCGACGAACCGCTGTTGAGAATGATCCGGTTGCGCTCCGCTGCCAGATGGCCAAGGGCAAGACCGACCGAGCTCGCTGCGAGATCGACGAAAGCATCGACTTTCCCTCCGTCGATCCATTGCCGCGCAATGTTGAGCGCGATATCCGGCTTGTTCTGGTGGTCCGCAAAGACCAACTCGACCGGCACACCGAGAACCTTGCCTCCGAAGTCTTCGACAGCCATACGAGCCGCATAGACGGACCCGGGGCCGTTATTGTCCGCATATGGCCCCGACATGTCGGTGATGACGCCGAGCTTGACGACGCCATCCGACACCTTGCCCTGGGCAAAGGCCTCGGGCGCCGAAGCAACCCACGCAAATGCAAATAGAACGGCCAGAATGCGTCGCATTTCTCGTCCTCCCGGTATTGTTTCACGCCCGCTGCCCGGCGAAGCGCCTTTTCAATTCCTTGCAGCGCCTGGACCATCGTCGTTGGGTAGTCTCGATGTTCGACGACGCATGTCCGAAACCGCCGGAGTTGTCTTCGTGCTGTGGGTCTTCCCGGCAATGCATTGAAATTTAGGGTTGGTTTTGCAGAACCCGCAAACGATTTAATGTATTCGCCGACCGAACATTCCCTCATGGGCACGGACCGCCGGCACGCGCCCTTTGCGACCAAGACCTCATTGCAACTGCGAAGACGCCTGCGCCGGGTCCTCCGCGGCGATCGTCATACGCCCCCCTTAGGGTCACGACAGATCGACCGCTCGCAGCCCGGTCTATTCCAGCGATTGAAGCACCCGTGACATGCACGCCGCACCGCGCCGCGCTGTGTCGAAAGGATCATTCTGCCGATAGAAAGCATTGAAAACTTCGACCGACAGGCAACCCGTGTATCCGGTCTTTGCGACCTGCCTTAGAAACGCTTCCATCGGAGAGTTTCCCTCACCCGGGAACAGGCGGTAGTGCCGGCTGATCTCGATCGGCTCCAGCGCCGAGGGGGCAAAATCCGCCACTTCCACCAGAAATATCTTGTCGCCCGGAATATCGGCGATCGCCGCCAACGGACTGCCCGGCAAAAAAACATGGAATGAATCGAGCATCAGGCCAATGTTGGGGTGGTTAACCTCTCGTACCACAGCCCATCCGTCGCGGTAGTCCTCGATCCATCGACCCCAGCAGATTGGCTCGAACGCGATCCGCATCCTGCGCGATCGCGCGAGATCTCCGAGACGCACCAAGTCGGCAGCGATCTTCTCCAGGTCGCCCGAGCTGTCGGGACCGGAGTTCGACGGGAGCGACAGGAGATCACAACCGATCAAACCCATCTGGTCCATCATCTGCTCGGCGATCCCGAGCTTCTGATCGCGATCGGCGGGCGGCGTGCCTTCGTAGTTCCGCAGCGCTTGATACACCGAGACCGTCAAGCCGTTCTCCCGCAGCAGCTCGACGGCCGTGGTCGGGCCATCGGGGTGCTCGAACAGGTCCTTGGGCCAGAATTCCGTGGCGACAAAGCCAGCCGTGGACATGGCCTTTAGCTTCGTCGCAAGCGGACCACCGAAAGTCGACGTGGTTGATCCGATGCTGATTTGCTTCATGTTGTCCCAGCCCTTTCCACCCTCACCCATCATGGCAGGATTTGCAGCGCTCGATAGCGCGCGAACAATCGATCGAACATCTCTTCGCTATCGACCATGTCGGGAAAGCCGAACCGATGGGCCTTCACCGTCGAGGCAAAGATATCCCAGGTCAATCCGAACACGTTGTTCTTCGCGAAGCTCCAATCGGCCATCATGCCGAACGGCGTCGGCCGCAGCCCGTGCTTGCTGACGATAGCGTCCCATACCACGCTCTTATCCGCCATGAACCGCACCAGATCAGTTGGCTGCGCCCCGCCGGGCGTCATACCGAACTCCCGGGCGATTCGAGGCCAGACATCCCGCCAACGGAAGCAATCGCCGTTCGCCACGTTAAATGCGTTGTTGGCGCAACCCGGGTCGGTTGCCGCCCAGACCATGCATTTCGTCAGGAGATCGATGTCGGCGACATTGGTGATGGCATCAAACGCCTGTTCCGAGCCTGGAAACCAGAGCTCCTGGCCGAGTTCGCGCAAGATCGCCGCAAACGTCCCGAGCACCGCGACAAGATTGCTTGGACTGTCGGTCGTAACCGCACAGATAAAGTGCGGGCGCACCGTCGACCAGTTCCAGCCCCGACCGGCTTGACGCCTTATCAATATGTCCTGCTGGTTTTGATAGAAACTCGAATCCGCGTGTGGAGGGTCAGACTCCTTCGCCGGCAGCTTGATAGGGCCGACATGGCTCCCGTACCACTTCAGACCATGCACGAGTTGGAGATGCTGGAGCGCGGGCGCCGCAGGCAGCAGGACATCGAGCAGGTTCTCGAGCATCACCGTGTTGGCATCGACGCTGATGGCATAGCCCTGCGTCACCGCCCGGGAGCAGAAGAATACATGGGTTACATCCGAGAACTCGTCGGCGCACGCATGCAACCGGGTCCGGTCCACCAGGTCAGCGGCAACATGGTGGACGGGCACAGCCGTATCGATCGGCCGGCGCGACAGTGATTTAACCCGCCAGTTTGGCGTTTCGCCAAGCCGACGGATCAGATTGCCCCCGAGCAGTCCCGAGCCTCCCACGACGAGGGCATTTTGTGTCATAGTCCCCTGCCCGCGATGCGCACCTTGCATCTTGCTCCCTGTTGCCATTCTTGCGCCCCCATATTTGCCAGATTGGAGACGCCTTCAGCGCTCAAGCTGACATCGGGTCCGGATCGTAGTTCGGCGCCGCTCCCGGTATTGGCGGCATGTCCCAGGCCCCGGCGGTCAGACGTGGCGCGTCCGCCGACACCAACGCGTCGATCACGGTCGGCCCACCGCTCTTCAGCGATGCGGCGATCGCCTCGGCGAGATCGGAGGGCGTCTCGGCGCGAATGCCATGTGCTCCCATCGCGCGGCCGAGGGCCGCAAAATCGGTGCTGCGAAGATCTCCGCTTCGGTCGTTGCGGAATCGGGTCATGAACTCGCGGTCGGCGCCGAAGAAACCGCGCTGCAGGTCACGAATCGAGACGTACCCGCAGTTGTTCCAAACGACCCAGATGATCGGCAAATCGTATTCGACCGCCGTCGCGATCGCGCTCGCATGCATCAACATACCGCCGTCGCCGACCACGGCAATAACCGGCCGGTTCGGCGCGGCAAATTGCGCGCCGATCGCCCCGCCGACCCCGAATCCCATCGTTGCGCCGCCCCCGGACTGCAGGAACGTGCCGCCGCGCCGCATAGGGAATTGCTGGACGCACCAGGAATGATGCGCACCGATATCCGACAGGATTATCGAGGTGTCCGGTGTCGCGCGCGCAATCTCCGCTACGACACGGGCCGGATGCATCGGATTGCGGTCGTCGCACGCTGCCTGTGCTCCCGTGTCCTCGCGCCAGCGACGCTTCCATTCGGCCACCCGTTGCAGCCAGGGGCGTCGTTTGTCGAGCGCGAGATCGGATCGAATCGCCGCACGATCGTGCAAGAGCCTGCAGAAGTGTCCGGCATCCGCCACCAGACCCAGCGTCGTCGGAAAATTCTTGCCGAGCATGGCCGGGTCTGTGTCAACGTGGATCAGTCGCGTCTCCGGCGAATGCGTCACTCCGGGATGCCAGCTGCTGGTGCCGCGATCGCCGAACCGGGTACCCAGCGCCAGAATGACGTCGGCGCCCCGCGTGGCGCGGTTCGCCGGATAGACACCATCGCGTCCAACCGGACCGAGGTGCAATTCGTTGTCGTCCGTGAGCGTTCCCTTGCCTTGCGGCGTCGTCACCACCGGGATCTGCAGCAAGTTCGCCAGACGCTGCAATTCATCGCCGGCACGGCCCATCAGGCATCCATGGCCGGCCAGAATGACCGGTCGCTGCGCCTGCAGCAGCAGGTCGAGCGCCGAATCAACGACCTCTGAGGGCGGCGCCATCCGAAAGTCGAGACCACCGCGCCAGGCGCTTGGCTGGGCCGTCGACGCTTCCGTGGTCTCGACGAACACGTTGAACGGCACATCCAGGTGCACCGGTCCCGGCCGGCCGGCCAGCATCATCGTATAGGCATGCCGCATCATGCTCGGCAGCATGTCCGCGCGCGTCGCTTGGTAGCTGCGCTTTACGTAGGGGCGCATCGCCGACACGTAGTCGGCCTGGTGGTGATGAACAAATTCCTGGAACGGACCCATATTGAACTGCTGGGTCGGGATGTTTCCAGTGATGGCGAAAACAGCCGAGGAATCGAACAAGGCGTTCGCGATCGCCATCTGGATGTTGACCGAGCCAGGACCGCACGAGGTGAATGTCGCTGTCGGCTGGCGGCTGACGCGATAATAGGCGTCGGCTGCGAACCCGGCGATCTGCTCGTTATGCACCGAGACGGTCTTGATGCGGTTGCTGCGATCGCGGGCCGCATCCATCAAGCCGACGATGCCGTGGCCGCAGAGCCCAAACAGATACGGCACATTTTCCTCGATCAGATGATCGACAATGATTTCCGCGCCCTTCTTGTCAGGCATTGATAAATCCCTCCCACTTCGAACTATGCGCCATGAACTGAACGCGTTCCGGCGTATTGGCCGGATAGATCCGATAATTCCGCGGCGCGATTAATCAGCGCCTCTATCGACTCGAAAACTTCGGCGCCGGCAGCCCGCAGACTGTTGATCTTCGAGCGCAGCGTGCCCATCGTCCCATCTGTCATTGCCCCGGCGTGCCCCATCGACACACCCTCCTTGCTCTCGCGTCCTGCGAGCAGTGCCAGCACCGGCTTCGCCAATGCTGCTGCGCGAATGGCCTCGGCAAATTGCTCCTCTTCGGTACCACCGACCTCGCCGATCACGATGACGCCGCGCGTCGGCTCATGACGCGCCAGCGGCGCGACCAGATCGGCGAAGCGGACACCCTTGACCACATCACCGCCAACCCCGATCCAGATGCTCTGCCCGAGGTCGCGCGTCTTCATCCTGTAGCCAACCTCGTATGACAGGGTCCCGCTCTTCGTCAGCAGCGCCCATGAGCCCGGCCGCAGCGCCACATCGGGCAGAAAGCCGAGCTTGGCACGACCCGGCAGCGCCATACCCGGCGTCGATGCGCCGAGCCAAATGGCGCCTTCGGCGCGGGCCTTTGCCTTCAGCCGAAGCGCATCGTGCACCGGCACGCCTTCGGCGATGGTGACCACAAGGCGGACTCCCGCATCGATCGCCTCGCTGGCCGCAGAGAGCACCTCCAGCGGCGGCACCATCACGACCGATGCCCACGCGCCCGTCGCCGCCACCACTTCGCGACAGCTGCGAAAGACCTGCATGCCTTCTAACACCGCATCTTCAGGACGCGCCGAAGTTCCGCCGACGACATTGGTCCCATAGGCACGCATCAGGGATGCGTGACGTCGGCCCATGCGCCCGGTGATGCCCTGGATCATGACGGGAGAGTCGGAGCCGATTTCGAAAATTGCGTCGGTCATGCGGCAGCCACAGAGATCACCTTCGCAAGCGCCGGCTCCATGTCGCTATACACGGAGAGCCCCGGCCTTACGGACTTCAGATATTCGATTGCCGCCTGCTCGCCAGTGCCGACGAGCCGTGCAATCACCGGGACTCGCTGCGCAGGAGACCGCTCCAGTGCCTGAACCAACAAGCGCGCGAATTCACCTAGATCCGTGATGCCGGCGAAGATGTTGACGAAGATTACCCGGAGATTTTTCTTCTCCGCGAGCCATTCCAGCACGCGGATCAGGCGCTCTGGACTCCCGCGCAGCTGCCCGGTGCGAATATCGCAAAAATTGATGGGTCTTCCGCCGCGCGTGACGAGTTCGTCGATCAGCATCATCGACAGGCCGGCGCCCGTCGTCACCAGCCCGATCGTTCCATCGTCGTCGAGGTCGATAAAGTCGAAGCCTTCATGCACCTTGCGCCACACATCCCGATAGATCTGCGGCCGCCGGTCGATGAAGGCCCGCAGCTCCGGCTGGCGATCGAGGGCGTTGGTGTCGACTGCGATCTTCGCGTCGCCGGCGACCGCACCATCCGATGTGCAAAAGAGCGGGTTGACCTCCGCCAGCAGCAGCTCCTTCTCGAACAGCAATACCGCCAACCTTTCGGCGATCGGGCGAAACGCCGCCGCGGCTGAGGGGGACAGGGATTCGGCCAAGCCGGCGATCCCGCCGCGAACACTGTCGATATTCGCCTCACACGAGATACTCATCAGTTCGCCCTGACGCGCCGCTTGCTCGATGTCGACGCCGCCGTCGCTCGAATACATCACCCGAACCGCGCCTTCCGCGGCGTCCACCACGAGGGAGACGTAAGCTTCGACGCCCTCGACCGCGCGCTCGATCAAACAGGCCCGGACAACATGGCCGCGGATCGATTGGCCGATCATGCGCCGCACTGCGTCAGCGACCTCCTGACGCGTTCGGCAAATTGCCACGCCGCCGGCCTTGCCGCGCCCGCCGACCGGCACCTGTGCCTTGATGACCCACGGGCCGTCGCCGGGGAGCGCCGGCAGCGGTGTGTCGATTTCCACCACCACGCCGTCAGGAATCGGAATTCCGACCTGGCGGAATAAAGACTTGCCGTCTGCCTCGATCAGTAGCATCGCAAGGTCCGTTCAACGGATGACGAGCATGAACCGCTTACCGGTCATGCCGTAGATCGCATAACGAGGGCACTCACGCCCACCTCCGCTGTCCTTCCTCCATAGGGGGATTGTCATGCAGCGAGATCAATGCCGTTCATCATGTCGTACGCCAGCAGTTCCGCTCCCGTCTCCCCCGCATCCATGATCCGCTTGCCGATCAGATCACGCAGCGTCTCGGAGGTACCGCCACCCAGCGTGCCGTAGCGCGCTCCGCGATACAGACGCGATACCGCGAATTCGTCGGTGAAACCGAATCCGCCATGCAACTGGATCGCCTCGCTGGTGACCCGGTTGGACATCTCGTTGCACGTGATCTTGGCCACCGCCGCCATGAAGGGATCGGGGAACGGATTGGCCGTGATACAGGCGCGATAGAGGATGCTGCGTGCCGCCTCTATTTCGCGATACATTTCCGCAAGCTTCCAGCGCACTCCTTGAAAGTCGCCGATCGCCTTCCCGAACACAGTTCGGTCCCTGACATAATTGCGGGCTTCGTCGAAAGCACCCTCGGCCAACCCGAGCGAAATACTCGGATTGAGGCAGCGCTGCGTATTGAAGGCGTTCAGCAGTTTTCGAAAGCCGTCCTCGCGGATGACGAGATTCTCCAGCGGCAATTCGCAATTGTTGAACTGGATCTCGTGGAGGTTCTCGCCGCCCATTGTGTGGTAGGTTCCGGTCACCTCGAAACCCGGCATGTCGGGCTCCAGCAGAACACAGCCGATACCCTCGCGGCCGGGCTTGCCGTCGATCCGCGTAAAGATGACGAACATGCCGGCTTCCCTGGCCCGGCTGATCAGCGTCTTTGTTCCATTGAGAATGACGCGGTCGCCCTTGATGACGGCGTTCGTCCGGTAGTTTGCCACGTCGGTGCCGGCGTGCGGCTCGGTCATGCAGACGGCCAGAATGCAATCACCGGAGACGACCTTCGGAAGAATTCGCTCGCGAATGGCGTTGGGAGCGTAGGTCGAGATCACGCGGGTCTGAACACCGGCCTCACCGAGGGTAGCCATCGCGGTAACATAACAAGTCTTTGCAATCTCCTCGAGCACCAGCGCCGTATCGAATACCGGCAAGCCAAGGCCGCCATATTCTTCGGGGACCGACATGCCGAGGACGCCGATATCGGCAAGCTTCTTCATGTTTTCCCAAGGGAACGTGCCGTCCATATACTTTTGCGCATTTCCCTTGAACTCCCCCTGAGCAAGGTCGCGCACCGCGGCTACCATCCGCCGCTGCTGTTCGGTGAGTTGGAAGTCCATTGCTTATCCTTGAGGTGAAGACGGCTGCCGCCGACCTCGCAACAGCCCGACTGAAGCAGAATCCGTCCACTTAGAAACGCTCTGGCTCACCGGCGCCGACGAGCCTGCCCGTTCCGCCGGCGGCCAAATGCGCGAAAGTAATACCGATGCTGCGTTTGCCATGGGGAGATCGACGCCTGTGCGTTCGCATTTTCCTATGATATAGAAATAACTTAGTGATATGTGGGGAGCAGGCAAACGACTTTTCCGCGCTCTCGTTTATGAGGATTTCTCATGGAGCGGTCACCGCGTCGGCTACTCCCCCTCAATCCACTCCGCGCGTTCGAGGCCGCGGCTCGCCATCTGAGCTTCACCCAGGCCGCTGATGAGCTCGGCGTCACCCAAGGCGCCGTCAGTCGTCATATCCGCGCGCTTGAGGACAGACTCGGCTTCCCGTTGTTCGTGCGCACAGCCCAAGGTCTGCGTCTCGAGCAGGGAGGCCGCGTGTATGCCCAGGTACTGCACGACGCCTTCACCCGGATCGCACGCGCGACTGACAATCTGATCGCAACGCAGACACATTCCGTTCTGACGATACGCGGGTACACCACCTTCTTCATACGTTGGCTGATCCCGCGATTGCCGGAGTTCCAGCGCACCCACACTGACATCGAGGTGAGACTCGTCGCGGCAACGGACCCGGTCGATTTCGACCGCGACGCCGTCGACATCGGGATCCGCTACGGGCGCGGCCATTGGCGAGGCTGGCGCAGCGATCTGTTGTTCATGGACGAATTGTCTCCGGTGTGCGGTCCCGGTTACCTCGCTCAACGCGACACCACCTCGCCTGCAACGCTGATCACGGAATCGACGCTGCTGCACCACAATCGGCGGCCGAATGACTGGACCGAATGGCTCGCCGCAGCGGGCATCGCGCAAGCGTTGCATGACAACCTCTACTTCGAGGATCTCAGCATCGTTTACGAATGTGCCCGCGCCAACCTTGGCATCGCTATCGGTCAACGATCCTACATCGAAGACGATCTCGCCTCGGGCCGGCTGGTCCAGCCGTTCGACACCGTATTGCATCGCGATCTCGGCTACTACCTCGTTTGCCCGACGGAACGGGCCGACGCGCCAAAGATCAAGATTTTCCGTGAATGGCTACTGTCGTGCGTCAGTGCGCCCACACCCGCAGAGCAAACCCCGCGCGCCGCCGAATAGGATCCCACCGCCGGCGCGTGCTCTACAGAATGGACACCGGCTTGCCAAATGCCCGCCAAAGCGGAGCGAACGGCATGAGGAATAATCACGCGCGGACAGAAGAAAGATCGTTTGTTGAACCCGGCGCTTGGCGCGACATTCCCGGTCTGAACGCCGCAGCCGTCGGATTCGGGTTTGCCGACTGCAACAGAGTTCGGACCAGACGTTGAAATAGCTCAGCCGCACGAAAGATGCGGCAGGCCGACGAGACGAAAATGCGCAGCTTCCTCACGATCGGTGTTTTGGCTATGGCAATCGGCGGGGCTTTGCCCGCCACTCGCGCGCAAGAGCCGGCCACATATCCGTCCAGGCCAATCACGCTGATTATTCCGTTCGCGGTCGGGGGTTCGAACGACATGGTCGGCCGCGCGATCGGCAAGAAGCTTACCGAGGCCTGGGGTCAGCCGGTGGTCGTCGAAAACCGTTCCGGCGCGGGCGGCATGATCGGCACCTCTGCCGTCGCCGCCGCGCCGCCAGACGGTTACACGCTCCTCCTGGTGTCGTCGACCTTCACGATCAACCCGGCGATCAAGAAGAGCATGCCGTTCGACACGATCAAGGACTTCACGCCGGTCGCCTTTATTGCTCGCTCGCCGCTCCTGGTCACCGCGTCGAACAACCTCCCGGTGAATTCCGCGAAAGAATTGCTCGCTCTCGCCAGCAGCAAACCAGGCCAGATCACCTACGCCTCGTCCGGTCCCGGCAGCGTCAATCAGATTTCGGCAGAGCTCATCGCGCTTTCGGCGGGAGTTAAGCTCATGCACGTTCCCTACAGGGGTGGTGCGCCGGCGCTCAACGATCTCCTCGGCGGCCATGTCGACATCTACGTATCGAGTCTGCCGCAGGTGCTGCAGCTCGCCCAAAGTGGCCAGGCCAAGGCCCTTGCGGTGACAAGCGCCAAGCGAACGGCGCTTCTGCCGGACGTACCGACTCTCGACGAGTCAGGCGTCGCCGGCTTTGATCTGTGGTCCTGGTGGGGCATTGTCGGCCCGGCCGGGATGCCTGCGAATGTCGTCAATGCGCTCAACTCGGAGATTGGCAAGATGCTGAACTCACCCGAACTCAGCAAGTTTCTGTCAAATGAGGGCGCCGAAGCCGAAACCATGACTCCGCAGAAATTCGGAGACTTGATGCGTTTGGAAACGGAGCGCTGGATCAAGGTTGCGCACGAGGCAAATATTTCGATCGATTAGTCTAATTTCATGGCTTTGCTAGATGCCGGCCGGCGATATAGCCGAAAGTCAGGGCTGGCCCGAGGGTTATGCCAGGCCCCGGATAATTTCCGTTCATGATCGATCCCATGTCGTTGCCGCAGGCATAGAGCCCCGATATCGCGGTGCCATCCTCACGAAGAACCCTGGCGTCACGATCGGTTCTGAGGCCGATCGCCGTACCCAGGTCAGCGGGGTAGATTCGAAGTGCGTAAAACGGCGCCTGCTCGATCGGCGCCACACAGGGATTCGGCGCGTGATCGGCATCACCGAGATGGCGCTGATACATCGTTGTCCCGCGTCCAAACTCAGGATCGCGCCCCATCCAGGCATGGGCATTGTAGTCGTCCAGCGTCGCCGACAGCGCCGATTTTTCGATTCCCAGCCTCGCGGCAAGCTCGTCAATGCTGAGCGCCTCGATCAATTCGCCACTCTTGACGAACGGCTTGAGATACACGGTGAAAGGCTGAATGCGGCCAAGCCCATAGGTCCAGAGAAAACGGCGATCGCAGATGAGGTAGAATGAACGGTTCGGAGCATCGTTGCCATCGCGCAGCATGGCAAGCACGAACTCGTGGTATGATAGCGCCTCGTTGACGAAGCGTTTGCCCAACGAATTGACCGCAATGACACCAGGCTTGGCCCTGTCGGTCACGGTATGCGGGAAGACTCCGCGGCTGCCATCCGAGCGCCGAAACAGCGATGCCGGCACCCAATAGGCCGGATTTCGCAACATGCGTTGCTATGCTGGCACCAACGGCTGTCGCCAATCTCAGGCCGTCGCCGGTTCCCGCAGGCGCCGTGGCGGATACAAAGCCCGCCCCGCTCGGAAAGAAGCGTTTGCGAAAACTTGCATCGTGAGAAAATCCCCCGGTCGCCAGCACGACGCCATTGCGCGCAACCACCGACCGTGTGCCAGAAGAGTTCGCTATGCTTACCCCCTTCACCGCGCTTCCCTCGATCAACAGACCTTCAACGCGCGTGCCGAACAGGATCTTAACGTTTCGAGCAAGCAGTGAGGCATAGAGGCGCGCCGCCAGCGCATTGCCCAAATGCAGCGTCGTTCCCCTGGGTGAGCGAAGACGTTGCAGCGCATATTGCAAAACAAGATGCATCGCGCGCAGGGTCGAGCGAAACGAGCGCCCGAACTTTCGAAGGTGCGGGATGTCGAGGCGGTTGACCATCATCCCGCCGAAAATAGTAAACTCCGGGAGCGGCGGACGTAATCGCCTGAAATTCACTCCGAGTTTGGCGCCATCGAAAGTGACAGGCTCGAGCACGCGGCCACCGGCCGTGGCTCCAGGCTTTTCCGGATAATAATCAGGATACGTCTTTACGGGCTGAAGCCGCACCTCGGTGTTGGCTTCGAGATATTCCACGGCCCCTGGCCCCCGCGACAGAAATGCATCTCGGAGCTCAGCATTGTCGTTTTCCGGAACGGTGGCGGCGAGATAGTTCTCGGCAGCGGACCGACTGTCATCGAGGCCCGCCTGCTTCATCTTGGCGTTTGCCGGGATCCAAACCATCCCGCCCGACCATGAAGTCGTTCCTCCGACAAATTCCGTCTTTTCGACGACGAGAACACTCAGTCCCTCTGCCGCGGCGACCGCGGCAGCGGTCATGCCGCCGGCGCCAGCGCCGATGACGACGACATCGTAAGCGTCGGAAGTTGGCATCATACCTGGGACCGTGCGGTTGGAACTGCAGCAGGTCAGATGATGTTTTTCCCGTCGTCGGTGACCGGCGAGGTCACCACCAGGAATACCAGATCGACCAGACCGGAATTCGAGATGGCGTGTTCCACCCCAGGAGGCAAAAAGATGAAATCGTGCTTGCGCACCACATGGTTTTGGCCATCGATCTCCATCAGCCCTTCGCCTTCGAGGACGTGGTAAATCTGCTCCTGAACCTGATGCTTATGCCGGGCGACGTGCGCCATCGGCTGGTACATCGAAATCCGGTAATCGAGGTGACGCGAGCCCGCGGTCTCCGGCATCACCAGCGGCTTCGACAGCGCGCCGCCAAAATGGTTTGGAAATTCGCGCCATGGAACTTCGGCGATATTGCGGATGAAGGCGCCGCTCTTTTCTGAAGCCATTGTCGTTGTGTCCTCTCCGAGATCGGATCTAAAGGCGCGATGTTATCGCCTGTGCAGGAAATCCACAGCCCCTCGTCCCGCAATCTTCCCGAAAACCAGCGCGCGAAGCACCGCCACCGCATTCGGCGCGGTGCCGTAAAAATGCCCGGTGGTTTCTCCCGCGGCATAGAGACCGGGCATCGGCCCCTGCTCGCACAACACTTCCGCCCTTGCGTTGGTCGCAAGGCCACCGAAGGTATAGGCGATCGCGCCGACCAGGGGATAGGCGAGAAAAGGCGGTTTCGTGATGGCGCGCGCCCAGTTTGATTTCGGCGGCTTCAGTTCGCTCGCCGCCGCCAGTCCGTCGCAGCGCGAGACATCGAAGCGCGCGGGATCACCCGTCGCCGCCGCATTGAAGGCCTCGACCGTCTGCCGCAGATTGGCAGCGGGAATTCGGATCTGCGCCGCAAGGCCTTCGAGCGTCTCCGCGCAATACGGCGGCACTTCCGACCGGATCGCACGCTCGAAACCGTCGATATCGAACAGTCGGGAGTTGAGGATCGCGTAGGCAATATTCTTCGGTCTGGCAAAATGAATGTCGCGGGCGAGCGCCTCCCAGGTCTCGTGCATGAGACCGCCGCCTTCATCGAAGAAGCGGCGCCCGTTCGCATCGACCACGATGCCGTAAGGGTACACCAGCACGACGGCCGCGGAATTCCTGCTGCGTGGGTCGACCGGTTCGATGTGCATGCCGTTCCAGTCGCCGGAGATGCTCGCGCCGTGCTCGGTCGCCACGCGTATTCCGTCGCCGGTGTCAAAGCGTGTTCCCGGCGAAATCAGCTTGATGATCTCGGCGCCCGGCCCGAAATGCGCCCGCATCATCGCGGAGTTACCCTGAAATCCGCCACAGGCGAGAACGACGGCATTTGCATCGAGCATTGTGACACCGTCACTGCGGCGAACCTCGACGCCGCTCACCCGATCGCCTGCCGCCATCAGCAGGCGGCTTACCGGCGAGTCGTAGAAAAATTTCACCCCCGCCCTCTTCGCGGCCTCGAGAAGTTTTGCGACGATGACGCCGCCACCGCCGACCGGTTGGATGCGGGCCGGGCCGGCGCTGAGATAATAGAATGGCGTGACGAATTCGACGCCGTGGGCTTGCAGCCATCCGACCGTAGCAGTCGCGTTGTCCGCGAGCGTACGGAAATAGCCGGGATCGCCTCGCCCGCTGCATGCCCGCAGCATGTCGTCGGCGAAACCGGGATCGATCCGATCGGCGGCGTCGAGCCGCATGTTCGATGGAGACCAGCTTGTGTTGCCGCCGGCTTCATCTTCGCGCGATTTTTCCACGACCGTAATGTCGATCGGCAAGTTTCGGCTTCTGGCCTGCTCCGCCGCCGAGAGCGCTGCTGAAAGCCCGGCTGCCCCGTGTCCGACAACAACCAGCTTTTGAGGGTCTTGTGTCATCCGGCAAAAATCACGGCCCAAGGCTTGAGGTTCAGCTGATCAGCGCGCCACCATCGATATAGACGATCGATCCCGTCGCAAAGCCGATCGTCATGAAGGCGAGGATCTGCCGCGCAACGTCTTCGCCGACGCCGACCCGGCCGACGGGCAGGCTGGCGGCGGTCTTGGCGAGCATGTCGCGGCGCGCGGCTTCCGGCATCGCCGCGCGGATCGGCGTGTCGATGATCCCCGGCGAGACGGCGTTGACGCGGACGGGAGCGAGTTCGAGCGCGAGCGACCGCGCCAGTGACTCGATCGCGCCGTTGGCGGCGCCGACGATCGCGGAGTTGGGCCGGGGACGAATGCTCAGGAAACCCGAGACAAGCGTGAGCGATCCGCCGGGACGGATTTCAGCCGATCGCGCGACGCGCCAGGCGCCCCAGAACTTGCCTTCCATGGTGGCGCGCACGTCTTCCATCGCCACGGTCTTGAACGGACCGGAGCGGAGCTGGGCGGCGGTGACCACGACATGGTCGACCGGGCCGCAGGCGCGAAAGAGATTTTCGACGCTTTCGTCGCTGGTGACATCGGCCGCTATCGCCCTGGCGCCCAGATTGGCGGCAACCGCATTCAGGCGGTCGGCGTTGCGGGAAGCAATGACGACTTCGGCGCCCTCGCGCTTCATCAGTTCAGCGGTCGCAAGACCGATGCCCGAAGAGCCCCCGACGACGACGACCTTTTGGCCTGCAAGCATCATGACGTCTCCCTAATTCTTGTTTCGGTCGCTTTGTGGCGATGATACCCGCGCCGCCTTCGACAGCAACGACGATCAGGTCGGCTCGAACTGCGTGCCAATTCCGGGCTTGCTTCGTCCAAGGCCCGGAAGCTCCCAAACGCCGGCGCCGGCGGGATTGATGTCGGCTGCGATATCGACATCGATCAGATAGGGCTTGTTGGCGGCGATGCCCTTGCGGATAGCCTCGCCGATATCGCCGGCGCGATCGACGCGCACGCCTGCGACGCCGCAGGAGCGGGCCATCGCGGCGAAATCCGGATTGTAGCGCTGGCCACTCAGGGGATCGTGGAAGTCGGTGGCGAGTTCGCGGCCACCGAGATAGCCGCGCTGCAGGCCGCGGATTGAGGCGTAGGCGTAGTTGTTCCAGACCACCCAGACCACGGGCAGGTTATATTCGACCGCCGTTCCCAGCACGTTGGCATGCATGAAGAACGCGCCGTCGCCGCATACCGACACGCATGGCCGGTCCGGTGCGGCGAACTTCGCCCCCATCACGCCGGCAACCCCGAAACCCATCGGACCAAAACCCATCGAACCGATCAGGGAGTCCGGCCGCTTTGGCTTGCAGAAACCCAACAGCCAATTGTGATGCACGCCGATATCGCTGACCAGAATGGCATTCTCGGGCAGCGCCTTGTCGATCTCGGCTGCCGCGCGCTGCGGATTGATCGGCGTGGTGTCGTCGGAAAAGCCGGGGGCGACGAACTTGTCCCATTCCTTGCGATAGGTGTCGATCTGCGCCAGCCATTTTTTGCGGGCATCGGCGCGCCTGGTGAGGTCGGCGCGGCGATCGAGTTCGGCATGAACCTGGCGCAGGAATGTGCGCACGTCGGCCATCAGGCCGAGCGCGACAGGATAATTGCGACCGATTTCCTCGGGGTCGATATCGACGTGAATGAGCCGGGTCGGCGGAATGGTGAAGGAATAGCCGGGAATCCACGAGCTCGAGGTGCGATCGTCAAAGCGTACGCCCAAGGCCAGCAGCACGTCGGCCTGACGCGTCGCGTGATTGGCCTGGTAGTGCCCGGCGCGCGCGACCAGACCGAGTGCAAGCGGATGATTGCAGTCAATGGCGCCAAGGCCACTGGCCGACGCCGCGACCGGAATCTGCAGCCGCTCCGCGAGTTTCAGCAGCTCCTCGGCGGCGCCGCCATAGCGCACGCCCTGCCCCACAATCATCACCGGGCGCTCGGCGCCGAGAAGCATATCAACCGCCTTGACGACGCCTTCGGGATCGGCGCCGCAGCGGCTCGAGATATTGCCGTTCCAGGCCTTCGCATTCGGCGCTTCCTCGGCAGCCGACTCCATGAATACATCGAAGGGAACGTCGAGCACGACCGGACCGGGACGGCCGGTCGTCATGGTCTTCCAGGCCTGCCTTACCGCCAGCGGCACCATCTCGCCACGGGTCGGCTGAAATACCTTCTTGCAATAGGAGCGGACGGTGGAGGGAAAGTCCGCCTGGTAATGCCGATAAAGTTCCTGAAACGCACCGCGGTTGAACTGGCTGGTCGGCACGTTGCCCGTCACCGCCAGGAACGGCACGGAGTCGAGAAAGGCATTGCCGAGCGAGATCGGCAGGTTCGCCGAGCCTGGCCCGCAAGACGTGAAGGTCGCGGTCGGCCGCCCCGAGACGCGGTAGTAAACGTCGGCCATAAAGCCGGCGACGCTTTCATGATGCACCGAGATGGTCTTGAGTTCGTCGGCGCGCTCATACAGCGCGTCAATGAACTGGATATTGCCGTGACCGCACAGGCCGAACACCTGCGGCACTTTCTCCTGGATCAGATAGTCGACAATAACCTGGGCACCATTGAGCGCATTGCGCTGCGACATCCAATCTCTCCCTAACCATTCGACGTTCTTTTCAGAAGGTCGGCTTCTTTGCGTCTTAGCGTTTTGCCGACACTGTCCCAGGCGGGCGGCACCCTATTTGCCATAATGCTGTACGTCAATTTATATTGTGGTATAGACCTTCGCGGGCGCCTGCGTTCTTGAGAAAAAAGCAGGGATGTAGTTTGGCGAGTCAGGGAGGCGAAGATGAGCGCGGTTTCCGCTGCAACACTCGCGGCCGAAAGCAGTCCCATCAACATTCCGATGCTGATCGGCGGCCAATGGCGAGCAGCCGTCGAGACTTATGCGGTGCGCGACCCCTACCGTAACACGGTCGTCGCAAACGCTCCACGCTCGACCCTGACAGACCTTGACGATGCGCTTGATGCGGCGGTCAACGCCAAAGCGAAAGCCGCCGCCACGCCCGCCTATGAGCGCGCCGCCTTGCTACGTCGAGCCGCAGCCTTGTTGGTCGAGCGGGCGGATCGGATTGCCGAAATCATGGCGCGCGAAACCGGCAAGGCGATCAAGGACGCCAGGGCGGAAATCATCCGTTCCCAGGACACCCTGGCTTTGTCGGCCGAGGAGGCGGTCCGCATCGAAGGTGAACATATTCCGCTCGACGCCAGCGCCATGGGCGCCGGAAAAATCTGCTTCATGCTGCGCTTCCCGGTCGGCGTGGTCGCCGGGATAACGCCGTTCAATGCACCGGTGAACCTCGCCTGCCACAAGATTGCGCCTTCGATCGCCGCCGGCAATACGCTGGTGCTGAAAGCGCCGCCGCAGTCGCCAGGCGTGATTCACGCGCTGGCGGAGATTTTTGTCGACGCCGGCACGCCTGCCGGCCTGCTCAACGTGCTCTACGGCGACACCGTGGGACCGGCCCTGGTCCGTGATCCCCGCGTCGATTTCATTACCTTTACCGGTTCGCCGCGCGCCGGAGCACAGATCAAGGCGGCGTCCGGGTTGCGCAGGGTGGCGCTTGAATTGGGCGGCAACGGCGTAACCATCGTCCACGCCGACGCCAATATCGCCGAAGCGGCGCCCGTCTGCGCCCGCAACGCGATGCGGCTTGCCGGACAGAGCTGTATCTCGGTCCAGACGGTGTACGTGCACCGCAGCCTCCATGATAGGTTCGTCGACGCCGTTGTTTCCGAGGTCAGAAAATTGAAGCTCGGCGATCCGCTCGATCCTGCGACCGACGTGGGCACGCTGATCGACGTAGGCGCCGCGCAGCGCGTGGAATCCTGGATCAACGAGGCAGCGGCAGGGGGCGCCAGCATCCTGACCGGCGGCAAGCGCCATGGCGCGCAGATCGAGCCGACCGTGATCGGCGGCGTCAGGCCGGAAATGAAAGTGGTCTGCGACGAGGTGTTTGGGCCCGTTATCAGCCTGGCTCCCTACGACGACATCGATGCGGTGTTCCGCACGGTCAGCGAAAGCCGGTTCGGGTTGCAGACCGGCATTTTCACGGCGTCGATCGAACTCGCCATTCGGGCCGTTCGCAATTTGCGCACGGGCGGTGTGATCATCAATGGCAGTTCGACCTGGCGCACCGATCAGCTCGCCTATGGCGGTGTCAAGGATTCCGGCATCGGCCGCGAGGGCCCCCGTTATTCGATCCGCGACATGACAGAGGAGCGCATGGTGCTGTTCAATTATTGACGGTGCCGCGGATCGGGGTTGCATGTAACTAGCGCAGCGGCCAGTGTTGGAACCCAACCAATTCGGTGCATGGAGGCTTAGTCCTGTGAGACCGCGTACAAAGCAAAAGGCCGCTGAAAAGCCGGCAGCTCCGCGAAAGACCGCCGTCGCCAAACTGGTGCAGCCGCCAAAGCGCGATATCGACGACGACGCCGATGACCGCCAGCGTGTAGGTGTGCAATCCCTGGGCCGTGCCTTTGCGATCCTGGAGGCGGTCGCCCGGCGCCGCGAAGGCATCGGCCTTGCGGAGTTGAGCAAGCTGGTCGGCCTGCACAATTCGACCACCTTCCACCTCGCCAAGACGATGGTTGCGCTGGGCTATCTGCGCCAGGAAAAAGATTCCAAACGCTACCGGGTCGGCCGCCCGCTATTCGCGCTCGCCGCCAGCGCGCTGGACGAGATCGAGATGGTGAACGTCGCAACCCCGGTTCTCGAAGATTTGTCGCGCGAAACCAGCGAAAGCAGCCATTTTGCCGTGCGCATGGGCGATGCGGTCGTAGTCATTGCGCGCACCAGCGGGCCCGGCGCATTCCAGCTGACCGACCGCGTCGGCGTGGTGCGGCCGGCGCATTGCACGGCGCTCGGAAAAATCATCCTCGCCTCGTTGCGCCCGGATCAACTGGACCGTTTCCTCGAACGCACCGACATGAAGCCGTCGACCGCGAAATCGATCACCAACAGTTCCGTGCTGTTGCGCGAGATCGTCGAGATCAGGAGGACCGGCATTGCGTTCGACGATGGCGAGTTCAATCCGGAAGTGCGCTGCGTCGCCGTGCCGGTCACGGATTTCACCGGCCAGGTGATCGGCGCGCTCGGTATCTCCGGCCCGATCTGGCGCCTGTCCAACCAGGCGCTGCACAACAGCGCCCAGATCGTTCGGAGCGCCGCGTCTCGGCTTTCCACCGAATTTGGCGCCAGAGACGCGACGAAAGCTCCCTAAGCCAACGCAGGCGAGCGCTTTTGGCGTTGACAGCGAACACCGCCTCCGGAAATATCATCCAACAATAAAAGAGCGTCTCTCACAATCTCGCATAGAGCGGAGTTGACGGGGGACATCGCCAAGCGCGCCCCTGGGAGGAGACCAACGATGAGCCGTTACAGCCGACGTACATTGTTGAAAGCCGGCGCCGCCTTTGCCGGCGCATCGGCGATCGGATTTCCTTCCATCGTCAGCGGCCAGGGCGAAAAGATAAAGATCGGCCATCTGACACCGCTGACCGGCTTTCTCGGCGCACTCGGCGCCTATGCCCAGCTTGGCATCCGGATGGCGGAGGCGGAAATCAACGCGGCTGGCGGCGTCATGGGCCGGCAGCTCGACATCACATCGGAAGATTCCGTCAATCCGGCGACCGCCGCCACCAAGGCACAGCGCATGCTGGATCAGGATGGCGTCGCAGTGCTGATGGGCGAAATCAATTCAGCCTCCGCGCTGACCATCATGCAGGTCGCCGAACGCAACAAGCGGCTGTTCATGCAGATCGGCGCCCGTTCGGACGCGCTCCGCGGCAAGAATTGCAACAGATATACCTTCCACGTCGATATCCCGAGCACGGTGATGGTCAACGCGGTCGGGAAGGCGCTGGTGCGCGACAACATGATGAAGGACAAGAAATTCTATACGCTGACTGCCGACTACATCTTTGGCCATGATCTGGCGCGCGCAGCAAAGGCGTTCTTCGACGGCAATGGGGGCAAGCTGATCGGCGACGAACTGGTGGCAACCGACGTCACCGATTTCAGTCCGTACCTCCTGAAGATCCGCCAGGCCAAGCCGGACGTGGTCTGCTCCAACCTCGCCGGCAACCAGGTCACCAATCTGGTCAAGCAGTATGCCGAATTCGGCCTGCCCTATCCGATCGTCGGCTTCAACCTCAACACCGCCGACGCATGGGCCGCCGGCGACGGCAATCTGAGCGGGACCTGGCCGACGGTCTGGTATCACACCTCAGACGTTCCGGACTCGAAAGCCTTCGTCACGAGCTTCATCAAGAAGTACGGCAAGCCGCCCGAGAATCATGCCTGGATCGAATATGTGTCGTTGAAGATGATGGCGAAGGCCATGAACGAGACCAAGTCGACCGAGACGGACAAGTTGATTGGTTACTTCGAGAAGGAAACGCAGTTCGATATTCTCAAGGGTCGCAGAGGATATTTCCGGTCCTGGGATCATCAGCTGATGCAGGAAGCCTATCCATTCACGGTCAAGCCGAAAGGCCAGGCCAAGGACCAGTGGGACACGCTGCAACTCGGGGCGGCGGTCCCCGCGCCAAGCGAATCGCTCGAATCCATTGCGCTCACCAAAGAACAAAACCCCTGCTCAATGTAATCGCTGCGCCGGCGCCGGAGGCCGCCCGCGAAATGCGGACGTCCGGTGACGTCGCTTAACGGCCCGGTCGCCGCCGTCGCCGACATCGTGTGTTCCGGGATCGAGAATGCAGTTCGGATTCTTGCTTGAACAGGTGGTGAACGGCCTCGTGCTTGGAGGCTATTATCTGCTGATCGCGCTCGGGCTGTCGCTGATTTTCAGCGTGGGCGGCGTCGTCAACCTCGCGCATGGGGCTTTCTACGCGCTTGGCGCCTACGTGTCGGTCGAAGTCACACGATATCTCGGCTTTGGGGCGGCGGTCGTGATCTCACCGCTGGCGGTCGCCCTGCTCGGCATTTTGTTCGAGCGTTTGATCCTCTGCCGCTTCTACACTGCCGATCCTATTCTCAGTCTGCTGGTGACGTTCGGGCTTGCCATGGTCACCGAGCAGACGATCCGCATCGTCTGGGGCGCCGCGCCGTTGTCGGCCTCGATCCCGCCGGTGTTTCGCGGCTCGGTGATCGTTGGCGATTTTCTGTTCTCGCGATATCGCCTGCTGATCCTTGCCGTGGTCGCCGCAGTGCTGCTGGGGATCTGGCTGTTGCTGCACAAGACTTCGTTCGGCCGTGTTGTGCGGGCGGGCATCCAGCGTCCGGACATGGTGGCGACCCTCGGCATCCGGCTTCAACCCTACATGACGGTCATCGTCATGCTCGGCGTCGGCATGGCCGCGCTGGGCGGCGCGTTCTTTGCCCCCATCACCATCGTGCATCCGGCCATGGGCGCCGAGATCATCACGGTCGCCTTTGTTGTGGTCGTCATCGGCGGCCTCGGCAGTTTCTGGGGCGTCGTGCTTTCAGCGCTGCTAGTTGGCGTGGTGCGCGGCATCACCATTCATTTCGCACCCGCCGCCGGCGAAGCGTCGATCTACATCCTGATGTTTCTGGTGTTGCTGTTGCGACCACGCGGACTTTTGGGCGAGCGGATCGAGAAGTTCGAATGATTTTATCGCGCGCTCAAAAATATCGTCCGCTGCTGCTGGCCAGCCTCGCGGTCATAGCGCTGCCGTTTGCGCTGCGGTTACTCGGTCTTTCCTTGAACACCGGGACGATGGTGGTGGCGCTCGCGGTCGCGGCCATGGGACTAAACCTCTGCATCGGCTATACGGGATTGGTGTCGTTCGGCCACGGCACCTGGTTCGGCATCGGCGCCTACGCCGCAGGCCTCATTCAGCTACATCTGTTCCCCGGCGAGATTTGGCTGCCGTTGATAATGTCGACGATCGTGGTTGCGATCGCGTCCGCCTTTATCGGCTTGATCATTCTGCGACGTCGCGGCGTCTATTTTTCGCTGCTGACGCTGGCGCTGGCCGCGCTGACCTACACCACGGCGTTTCGCTGGAGCAACCTGACCGGCGGCGAGGATGGGCTGGGCGGCCTCAAACGCGGCAGCTTAGGGGCGATCAATCTGGACGATGCGCTGAACTACTACGTCGTGGTCTCGCTGATCGCCCTCGCTATCCTCTTTATGCTGCTCCGGCTGGTGCGATCACCGTTCGGCCATGTCTTGGTGGCGATCCGCGAAAACCAACTGAGGGCGACGTTCCAGGGTTATCCGGTCGAGCGTTACAAGCTCGCGGTGTTCGTGATTTCGGCGGTGGTCACCGGACTTGCCGGCGGCCTGATCGGATTCCAGAATTATCTGGTTTCGGCCGAAGCGGTCTCGGTGCCGTTCTCCGGCGAGCTGCTGGCGATCGTCGTGATCGGCGGGATGCGCAGCATGCTGGGGCCGGCGCTCGGCGCGCTGTTCTTCATCCTGTTTCGCGAATTGTTTTCGATCTGGACGCCGAACTGGCTGTTCTGGTTCGGTCTGATCTTCGTCGCCTTCGTGATGTATTCGCCCGGAGGCCTCGTCGGCATCTGGGGGATCCTGAGTCGGCGCTTCTGGCCCGTGCCCGAAGAGGCCGCGGCCATGAGCCGCCGAAAGATTTACGACGGCTTGCCGCTGCCGGGCTTCCTGATACCTGAAAGCCTCAAGGCTACCGGGCTCGAGGTCAAGGGTGTCTCAAAACATTTCGGCGGTATCCGCGCCGTGTCGAATGCCAGCCTTAATATAGGCGTCGGCGAAATTCACGCGCTGATCGGCCCGAACGGCGCCGGCAAGACCACGCTGTTTAATTTGATATCGGGGCTCTACCCGGTAGATAGCGGCAGCATCCGGCTCAACGGCCAGGAGATCCAGAACATACCGTCCGACCTGATCTGCCATTACGGTCTGACGCGCTCGTTTCAGATCACCAACCTGTTCCGCGGCCTTTCGGTCTACGAAAACCTGCGCCTCTCCCTGCAGGCGCAAAGTCACGGACGCTTCAACATCTGGCGCGACATCGACAGCTATCCCGATATTCATGCGGAAGCCGCCGAGCTGGTCAAATTCCTCGGCGTTGAGGGTATCGAACAGATCGAGGGCGGAGAGCTCTCTTACGGTGGGCAGCGGCTGGTCGATCTCGGCATTGCGCTCGGCTCCAAACCCAGAATGCTGCTGCTGGATGAACCGCTGGCTGGGCTTGCCGCCGCCGAACGCGAGCGTGTCTCGAACCTAATCAAGAACGTGGCTCGAAATATTCCAGTCCTGATCGTCGAACACGACATCGATCGCGTGCTCGGCTTTTCGCAACAAGTCACGGTAATGAGCCAGGGCGACGTGCTGATGACAGGCTCGCCCGACACGGTACGCGCCGACCGGCGCGTACAGGAAATCTATACCGGCACCGGCGTCCCCCAGGTCGAGCACAGCCGCACTGAAACGGGGCCGGAGGCTGCGACGCAGGTTTTGCGGTTCGATTCCGTCAACACCTTCTACGGCAAGAGCCATATCCTGCACGATGCGACGCTGGACGTGCGCGATGGCGAGATCATAGCTCTGCTGGGCCGTAACGGTGCCGGAAAGTCGACGCTGCTGAAAACCCTGGCCGGCCTGGTTCCGGCCGCATCCGGTACAATCGAATATAGGGGGCGTAACATCACAGGGTTGGCCGCTCCTGATATCGCACGACTAGGTATCGGCTACGTCCCGCAGGGGCGCGGGCTGTTCGCAGGCATGACGGTGCGGGAGAATCTCTCGCTTGGACGCTTAGCGCGCAAGACGGATGGCAGCGACGGCGTGGTCTGGAGCGAGGAGAAAATTCTCGAATATTTTCCGCGCCTGAAAGAGCGTTTGAACATTGCGGCGGATTATCTGTCCGGTGGCGAGCAGCAGATGGTAGCGGTTGCGCGTGCCATGTCGGGCAATGTGAAACTGCTCCTGCTGGACGAACCATTCGAAGGATTGGCGCCGCCGGTCATCATAGAGCTGTTCAAAGTATTCGACCTGTTACGCCGACAGACCTCCATCGTGATCGTGGAACACAATCTCGATCTGGTGCTGGCGCTGGCGGACCGCGTCTTCGCGCTGGAACGCGGCGCCGTATTCCACCAGGGGCCCGCAGCGCCGCTGTTGACCGATCTGGATTACCGCAAACAGATTCTTTGGCTGTGAAACGACGAAGGAGCTAACATGGTCTTGTCACGCTTATGCGCCTTATTTGGCATCACGCTTGCCATCAGCTTGCCGACGGCGATCAATGCCGCCGACCCGATCAAGATCGGGATGGTTGCGCCGCTCACCGGCCCGATTGCCGATGCCGGCCGCTACGGGGTTCAGGGCGCCAAACTCGCCCTCGAAGAAGTCAACAAGGCCGGCGGAGTGTTAGGGCGGCAGCTCGAATTGGTGATCGAAGATGACCAATCGTTGAATCCGTCGACGGTGCTGGCCTTCAGCAAGCTCACGGACGACAAGGACATCGTCGCCTTTCTCGGCCCCACCCGCAGCACCCAGATCCAATCGATCGCACCGAGCGTCAAGCAGGCCGGCAGGCCGGTGATGATCGGCGGCACCGATCCGTCGCTGACCTTGGCAGGCAATCGCTGGTTTTTCCGGTTCAGGCCCAACGACACCTATACGGCGCGGGTGATGAGTGACTACGGGCTCAACAAACTTGGCAAGAAAAAATGGGCGATCGTGCACGCGACCGACGCGTTCGGCACCAACGCGAAGACACTGTTCACGGACGCACTGAAGCGCCAGGGCGTCGAGCCGGTCATGGTTGAAGGCCAGCCTAATAATTCCCCGGACTACACCGCCGTGGCCCTGGCGGTGAAACAATCCGGCGCCGACATATTGGCCACTTTCATCACCTTTGAACCGGATGTCGCGATTTTCGCCCGCCAGCTTCGGCAGCTCGGGGTCAACATCGTATGGCTGGGTTCGCCGTCCATCACCACCACGACGGCCCGTAAGCTCGCGGGCGCCACGCTATACGGCACTTTTGCCGTCGCTGATTTCCATCCGGAGGCAAACGCGGAAGCCAAGTCGTTCTCCCAAAAATATCTCGCCACCTACAAGACCACACCCGACTTCTTCGCATCTTGGCCCTATGACGCAGTCCATGTCCTTGCCCAGGCGATCACCAAAGCGGGCAGCACAGAGCCGCAAAAAATCCGCGACGCACTGCTCGGCGTGAAAGGCTACCGCGGTGTCGAGGGTACTTACAATTTCGACCAGAACGGCGATGGCCTTCACGGCTACAACATCGTCAAGAACGACAATGGCAATATCCTTGTCGAGAAACGGATCGATTTCGACGACTGACCGACGATTGTGACGTCTGGAAGAAGTTGGGGAGGGTGCAATCGAACAACTTTAGTGAACGCCGAATGTCCGTAATGGGGAGGTTCAAAAGCTGACCTCAAAGGGCGAGTGTTCGATGTCCGGTTAACACCCTTTCGGCTCAACCGGTCGACGCAACACAGGCGTTTATGGAGAACCGGCATGGGCTGGCGGTGGCCGGTATGGTTACGCACGCCAATGTGAAGGTTTTCGGATGCCGGCCCCATGAAGGTGGTGCCGCGCACACCGGGGCCGGCGTCCGCAAACCTTCACAAAAAACGAAAGTATCAGCGCTTCAAGGTCATGTCTGCTTTACCCCGTGAGGCCAGTGGCTTTCAGCTGAAGGCCAACTCAAAAATGCGCTACTTAATCAGCGGGCAACCGCCCTCGCTTAGCGGGCGAAACGCCTCAACTGCGGGTATTTTCTCGACGAGCTTGTAGAGATCCCAATCTCCCTTCGACTCCTCTGGCGTCTTGACCTGAAACAAGTACATATCGCGCAGCACTCGCCCATCGGCGCGCAGCACGCCATCGTGTGTCATAAAATCGTTGATCGGCGTGGCGCGCATCTGCGCCATAACCTTCTCAGCATCTTTGCTGCCTATTGCCTTAACAGCTTTCAGATAATGCATTACCGCACTGTAGGCCCCAGCCTGGGTCATGCTCGGCATCCGTTTGGTTCTCTCATAGAAACGCCGAGACCACACCCGCGTAGCTTCATCGAGATCCCAGTAAAAAGCTTCCGTCAGCATCAACCCTTGCGCATCCTTCAAACCGAGACTGTGGATGTCGGAGATAAAGGCGATGAGTGCTACGAGCCGCGTGCCGGACTTCGGCAAGCCAAACTCAATCGCCTGCTTCACCGAATTGATGGTGTCAGCGCCGCCGTTGGCGAGGCCTATGATCTTTGCTCCCGACGACTGGGCCTGTAGCAGATAGGACGAGAAATCTGCAGTATTGAGGGGGTGGCGTACCGAACCCAATACCTTGCCGCCACTGGCCGTAACGACGGCCGCTGTGTCGCGCTCCAAGGTTTGGCCGAAGACATAGTCGGCAGTAATGAAAAACCAGTCTTTGCCGCCGCGTTTGACGATGATGGCACCGGTACCGTGGGACATTGCATATGTGTCCCAGGTCCAGTGTGCAGTATATGGCGAGCACAATTTGCCGGTGATGTCGGAACTTCCGGCACTTGTCACCAGCGCGATCTTCTTTTTGTCCTTCGACAATTGCATGATCGCAAGCGCCATGCCGGAGGCCGGAATGTCCGTGATGACGTCGACGCCGCTGTCGTACCAATTGCGCGCGATATTGGAAGCAACGTCGGGCTTGTTCTGTCCGTCGGCTGAGACCACCTCAACCGGTTTTCCCAGCACGTTGCCACCAAAGTCCTCGATCGCCATCTTGACGGCCTCGACCGAACCCTGCCCGCCGATATCGGCGTAAACACCGCTCATATCCGCAAGCACGCCAATTCTGAGTGGATCAGAATCCGCAGCATTGGCCGTGCCTGAGAGGCCGACAACAAGCAGACAACAAATGATCTGAAAAGCCGGGGCATGACGCATCGAAACATATCCCTTTCTACGTTTACTTTTTAGCCAGCGCTTCGGCCGCCTCTGCAAGACATCAACAGCATATAGCAACACATTGCTGCGATTTCGAATAAGTCGCGCATGCCTTATTTCGCTGCAGCTCACTTACCCAAATATGGGCAGCCTCCCTGATCCATCGGTCGAAACGCTTCGTCGCCGGGCACGGTCGAGAGATATTCGTAGAGATCCCACTTCTGTTTCGACTCCTCGGGCTTCTTAATGCGCATGAGGTACATATCGTGGACCATTCGCCCGTCCTCGCGAAGTTTGCCGCCATGCGCAAAAAAATCATCAATTGGCGTGTTGCGCATTTGCGCGATCACCTTCTCGGGGTCCGTTGAGTTTGTCGCAGCGACAGCCTTGAAGTAGTGCCGCAAAGCTGAATTGACACCTGCTTGATAGGCTGTCGGCATTGCGCCATGTCGTTTGAAAAAATCATTGGCGAACACGCGGGTCTCAGACGTGCGATCCCAATAGAAAGAATCGGTGAAAAGTAGGTCATGTGCGTGAGACAGGCCTAGCGCCGGCACGTCGGTGAGCGTCACCTGGAGCGCGACGATCTGCATGCTTTTTTGGATATTAAATTCGTCAGCCTGCGCGACCGCATTGCGGAAATCCGAGCCGGCATTCGCGAGCGCGAGAATTTTTGCACCTGACGCCTGCGCCTGAAGCAAAAAGGATGAAAAATCTGCTGTGTTGAACGGGTGACGCACCGCGCCGAGGACCTTGCCTCCGGAAGCGACGACGGATTTGGTCGCATCGCGTTCGAGCGCTTGGCCGAATGCATAGTCGGCTGTCAGGAAGAACCAGGGCGTTCCACCTCGCGCGACAACCGCCTTCGCCGTTGCATTGGAGGAGGCATAGGTATCATAAGTCCAATGCGCGCTGGTCGGCGAACACTGAATGCCGGTGAGATCGGACGAGCCCGAACCTGAAATTAAGAATAGCTTCTTGCGCTCGCGTGTCAGATTCTGGATCGCCAGGGCGACGGAGGAATTGACTCCCTCCGCGACGACATCAACACCCTTGTTATCAATCCAGTCGCGCACAATAGCGGTGGCAATATCAGGCTTGTTCTGATGGTCAGCTGAAATTATTTCGATGCGGCGACCAGAGACCATTCCACCGATCTCTTCCGCCGCCATTTTTGCTGCAATGACGGAGCCTGCCCCGTTGCCGTCGGCATACTGGCCGCTCATATCGGTGATGATGCCGACACGCAGCACAGCTTCATCGGCAAGCGCCCCACTTGTAGCGAGAAGCGCAAGCAGAACGGCTCCAACCGCTTTGATCGCAGGAAACGTCATGTAGCATCCTTCCTTGGCGTTTCTAGAGGCTTTTCGAAGCCGTCGGATCCGGAGAGTTGCCTATTCCAGACATCACGAGAACTCACGCGCCCGAGGCTTCGATTTCGACAACAATCTTTCCGGTCGTCACCTGCTCGCCTTCTGTGGCATCGATGGCTGAAATTGTGCCCGAAATCGGCGCGGAATGAACGTGTTCCATTTTCATGGCCTCCAGCGTGATGACCGGCTGTCCGGCCGTAACGCGTTCTCCCTGTTTGACCAGAACCGCAACCACGCGGCCGTTCATCGCGGCTCGGATCCGGCCGTCGCTGCTGCTTGCCGCCGCCGATGCCGGCGCCGACATCGTGAGATCGCGGGCCGAAAACGTGACGCCCTGGCGTAAAATATGAAGATGATCACCGTCGCGGAAGAATCTTGCCGATTCGGCAAGGCCGTCGCTGCGGAAACGAATGGCCTCGCCGCTGAGCTCATCGAGCTCGAACCTGTACTCCGTGCCTTCGAGGCGGGCCGCATAACCGCCATCGCGCTCGCGCACGATCTCAAAATCGTAGGTGCGATGATCCAGCCCAAAGCGGGCGGGAAGTGGAAACGTCGCCGCCAGCGACCGCCCGCTCCGCCATGGCGGCGCGAAAGGATCCGTAACGTAGAGCAGCAATGCCGCTAAGGCTGCATCCGAATGCGCGCCATTGCGCGGGGCAAGCAGATCGGCTCGGTTGCGTCCAACGAAGGCGGTGGTGGCCTGCCCTGCCGCAAATTCCGGATGCCGCAGGCAGGCGGCAAGAAACGCCTGATTGGTCGTGACGCCGAATGCGGCGGTTCGTTCCAGGCCCCGAATAAGCGTGCGCCGTGCCTCGTCGCGGGTAGCGCCGTGGCTGACGAGCTTGGCGATCATCGAATCATAGAACGGCGAAATCTCCGAGCCGGATTGCAGCGCATGTTCGACGCGAAGCCCGTCCGACACCTGCCAGAACGCCATCCGGCCGGACTGCGGCATGAAGTCGTGGGCCGCATCCTCCGAGCACAGACGTACCTCGATTGCGT
Source organism: uncultured Alphaproteobacteria bacterium (assembly GCA_963753875.1). Taxonomy (GTDB): domain Bacteria; phylum Pseudomonadota; class Alphaproteobacteria; order Rhizobiales; family Xanthobacteraceae; genus Bradyrhizobium. The sequence goes on from CAVWDY010000018.1 coordinate 648,483, forward strand.
GGCCGGAGAATTGGATATCCTCCTGCCGAAGTCCGAGCGGCTCGCCACTCGCAATGCGCAACTGCAATTCGACCAGGTCGAGCCCGGTGATCGCCTCGGTCACGGGATGCTCGACCTGCAGGCGCGTATTCATTTCCATGAAATAGAATTCACCGCTTTGGTCGAGCAGGAACTCCAGCGTGCCGGCGCCCTCATAGCCAATCGATTTGATCGCATTAACTGCAATAGTACCCATGCGCGCCCGCAAATCCGGCGTGACCTTCGGCGATGGCGCTTCTTCGATCAGCTTCTGGTGCCGTCGTTGCACCGAGCAGTCGCGCTCGCCGAGATGGATGGCATTGCCGAAGGTGTCGCCGAATACTTGAATTTCGATATGGCGGGGGTCGATAATCGCGCGCTCCAGGATCAAAGTGGCGTCACCGAACGCGCTTTGCGCCTCGGAGCGCGCTCCGCGCAAGGCATCAGGGAAGGAAGCGGCGTCCGCGACCAGCCGCATGCCGCGCCCGCCGCCGCCGGCAACAGCCTTGATCATCACGGGGAAGCCGATACTGCGGGCCTCGGCCAGCATCGCAGCGTCGCTCTGGTCCTCTCCCTGATAGCCGGGCACGCAGGGCACGCCGGCAGCCTGCATGATCTTCTTGGCGCCGGCCTTGTTGCCCATCGCCTTGATGGCTTCCGGCGACGGCCCGATGAACACCAGACCCGCATCGCGGCAGGCTTGCGCAAAATACTCATTCTCGGCGAGAAAACCGTAGCCCGGGTGAACCGCATCCGCTCCGCTTGACTGAGCCGCCGCGATGATCGCGCCAATGTTGAGGTAGGATTGCGCCGGCAGCGCTTCGCCGATCCGGACGGCTTCATCCGCTTCGCGCACATGCAAGCATTCCCGGTCGGCATCGGAATAGACCGCGACGACACCATAGCCGAGCCGGCGCGCGGTGCGCATGATCCGCAGCGCGATCTCGCCACGGTTGGCGATCAGGATTTTGCGGAACGCCGTAACCTGCGCCGGTCTGCTCATGGCCGCGCGACCGAAAATTGCATGCGCTGCGGGACGCGCGTCTCTGCCTCGCGGCAGATCGCCAGCACCTCGCTCAATATAGCCCTTGTGTCGCGCGGATCAATCACGCCATCGTCGAGCACGCGCGCGCTGGTCGAAAATACGTCCATCTGGCCATCGAACACCCCGATGATCTGCGCCTTCATCGCATCGAGCTTTTCCTTTTCGATCGGCTTGCCGCGGCGAGTTGCAGCGGCCTCGGTCACGATCGCCATGGTTTCGGCGGCCTGTTCGCCGCCCATGACAGCGGTCTTGGCGTTAGGCCACGAGAAGCAGAAGCGCGGGTGAAAGCCGCGTCCACACATGCCGTAATTACCGGCGCCGAAGGACGCGCCGCAATAGATCGTGATCTGCGGCACGGTGGCTGAGGTGACGGCCTGGATCATCTTCGATCCGTGCTTGATCATGCCGGCTTCTTCATAGGCCTTTCCGACCATGTAGCCCGTGGTGTTGTTCAGATACAGCAACGGCATGCGCGACTGGCAACAAACCTGAATGAAATGCGTCGCCTTGTTGGCGCCATCGGGATCGAGCGGGCCGTTATTGGTGATGATCCCGATCGCCTGCCCCTCGACGCGGGCTTGGCCGCAAACGGTGGCAGGGCCATAATTGGCGCCGAATTCGACGAAATCGGAATCGTCGATGATTCGAGCGATCACCTGGCGCATGTCGACCGGCCGCTTGTGGTCCATCGGCATGATGCTGAGCAGCTCTTCCGGATCATGGCGCGGCGGACGATGCGAGGCTTCGCCCCTGACCGGCCGGTCCCATTCCAGGTTCGCCATGATGTCGCGCGCGATGCGCAACGCATCGCGGTCATCCTCGGCGAGATAGTCGCCGAGTCCGGAAATGCTGGTATGCATTTCGGCGCCGCCGAGTTCTTCCTCGGTGGCGATCTCACCTGTCGCGGCCTTCAACAGCGGCGGCCCGGCGAGAAATGCCCGCGTCCTGCCGCGCACCATTATGATGTAATCCGACAGCCCGGTCTGGTAGGCGCCGCCGGCCGTGGACGAGCCATGCGTCACCGTGACCACCGGCAAGCCTGCCGCCGACAGCCGCGCCAGATTGCGAAAGATGTTGCCGCCCCTGACAAAATCCTCGACCCGGTATCGCAAGAGGTTGGCTCCGGCGCTTTCGACCAGCTGCACGTAAGGCAGCTTGTTCTCCAGCGCCAGTTCCTGCACCCGCAGCGTCTTGTCGAGGCCGTAAGGCTGCAGTGCCCCGGCATCGATGCCGGCATCGTTGGCGCTGACCATGCAGCGGATGCCGGCGACAAACCCGATGCCGGCGATTAGCCCGCCGCCGGGAACGCTCTTGTCGGGGTCGGGCACATCGAACCGGTAACCCGCGAGCGTAGAGATCTCGATGAAGGGCGCGCCGGGATCGAGCACCAGCGCCACGCGCTCACGCGGCAGCAATTGCCCGCGCTTATGAAAGCGGTCCCTGGCAGCGGCCGAAGCCGCGCGCGTTCGCTCCTCCAGCGCGCGCATGCGCGCAATCAACGCCAGCATTCCGTCGCGATTATTCTTGTAGGCGTCGCTGCCGGGCGAGATCGTCGATTCAATGACGGCCATTTCCGATTACACTTTCCGGAGCTACACGCCCTCTTTCATGAAGTGTCCGGCAAACGTCTCACGCAGTTCGACCTTGCGGAGCTTGCCGGTCGCGGTCATCGGCATTTCATCGAGGATCTTGATGAATTTCGGCACCTGGAAGCCGCCGAGATTTTTGCGGCAATGCTCGATGATTCCGGCTTCGTCGGCCTTTGCGCCCGGCTTGAGTTTGACGAAGGCCGAGACGGCCTCGCCCCATTGCGGATGCGGCAGGCCGACCACGGCGGCGTTCTGCACGGCGGGATGGGCGAGCAGGGTTTCCTCGATCTTGACGGAGGCGATATTCTCGCCGCCGGATTTGATCATGTCCTTCTTGCGGTCGAGGAACAGCACTTCGCCGTGCTCGTCGATGACAGCGAGATCGCCGGTGTGATGCCAGCCGAATTTGCGCGCCTCTTCGGTCGCCTTCGGATCCTTGTAGTAGCCCATCATGACGTTCGGCCCGCGATGCACCAATTCGCCGGGCTGGCCGCGCGGCAAGAGATTGCCGTGTTCATCCATGATCGCGGTCTCGTTGACGATCAGCGACTCGCCCCAATAATTGCCGAAACGCCTGAGCTGGACCTCGGGGCGTGACATCGTGGTGGCCGGATACATTTCGGTCTGGCCGCTGGTGAGAACAAAATTCGGGCATAGGTCGGCTATCGCGCGCTCGAGCAGCGGGCGGCCCATCGGCGCCATGGTATAGATGCAAGTCCGCAGGCCGGAGAGATCGAACTCCTTGCGGCGTGGATGATCGAGGATCGCCTGATACATCAGCGACAGGCCGACGAAGACAGTCAGCTTGTCGCGTACAATGGCTTCCATGCACACCACCGGATCGAAGCCGCGCATCAGCGCCATGCGACCGCCGACCGACAGATAGCTCAAGAGCAGCACGTGACCTGCGCAGTGGAACAGCGGAAACTGCCCGGTGATGCCGTCGTCGCGGCCAAGCTGCATCTCGATGGCGTTACTCATGACAGCCATGACCACAGCGAGGTGACAATGCATCGCGCCTTTCGGCCGCGAGGTGGTGCCTGAGGTGTAGATGATCATCGCCAAATCGCGTTCGTCGATATCAATCTCCGGCTCGATCTCGGAACGGCCTTTCAGCAGATCGTTGAAATTTTCCAGGCCTGCCGCGGCGGCCGTGCCGGCCAGATCGACCGCGATCAGGTCGATGCCGCGCTTTTTCAGCGCCGCGCGCCGTTCCGGCTGGCCGTAGAGATTGTCGTCGATCAGCGCAAAACGCACCTCGGCATGGTCGAGGATGTAATCCATATCGGCGGGCCCGAGCATGGTGTTGATCGGCACCCAGACCAGGCCGGCGCGATGAATGCCGAACAGTGCTTTGACGAATTCGACCGAATTATTGCAGATGGTGGAGATCTTCTCGCCGGGCTGGAGGCCGCGCGCGACCAGATAATTGGCAAAGCGGTTGGCGTCGCGCTCGAGCTCGGTGAAGGTCACGCGCCGCGCGCCGTCGGTGACGGCGGTTCGATCGGGAAAGCGCGCCGCCGCGCGTTTCAGGAGATCGCCGATCGCCACCCGGCCGATCCGGCCCGGCCCGGGTACGCCGCCGGTTGCCGCGAGATTGGTCATGACTTTTCCCTCCCTCATTTGGGTCATTCCGGGTTGGCGCGATGCACGCCCCAGAATGACGGCTTAGTGGAGAACCCCAAAAATCTGCCGTGCCTCCGCCGGAGTCGCTATTTCGCGCCCCGCCCGGCGCGCGCAGGCCGCGATGCTTTCGATCAGCTGGCCGTTGGACGTCACCTTGGTCCCGTCGGGCTGATAGAAGGTATCTTCGAGCCCGGTGCGCAAATGACCGCCGAGTTCGGCGCAGCGCTGGTGCAGCGGCCAGATTTCCGCCCGTCCGATCGCGGTGACCTGCCAGTGAGCTTCGGGCAACTTTAATTTCAAGAGGATCGGCAGCAATTCGGGATCGGCCGGCATGCCGGAGGCGACGCCCATGACGAAATTATATTCCAACGGCCCGGAATACATGCCGGTCTGCCGGTACATTCCGACGCAGCGCACGATGCCGACGTCGAAACATTCAAATTCGGGGATCGTGCCAACTGCCTTCATCACGTCGAGATAGGCCTGCACCTTCTCGACCGCGTTATCGAACATCATCGGCGGCCAGGCCCAGGTGTTGTCGGCCTTCACTTTGAGATAATTCAGCGAGCCGGCGTTGCAGGCGGCCATTTCCGGCCTGGTCTCGCGCACGCAATCGAGCGCGCCCTGATAGTTGGGCCCGGACGTCCCCGTGGTATGATTGATGATCACGCCCGGGCAGGCCTCGCGGATCGCCTGCTGGATCTCGCGGGAGACGGCTACCTCCCAGGACGGCAGGTGTCCCTTGCCAGGCGCCTGCTGGCGCAAATGGATATGCATCACGCTGGCGCCGGCGTTGAAGGCGGATTTCGCCTCGCGTGCCATTTCCTCAGGCGTAACCGGGACGTGATGCTGCTTCGGGTCGGTCAGCACGCCGTTCAGCGCGCAGGTGATGACAGCCTTGTCGCTCATGGAGCCGCCTTGATTCTTTTGAGGTTTCCACCCGAGGTCTGGTGGATCATGCGTTCGGCATCAACCGGCTTCTTGCGTCCACCCGCTATCGCCCGCATTGGCCCTGCCGCTGCGGTAGATCGCGAGGTCACGGGAGCCGGAGAAGATCGCGCGCGGCTTCAGCCCGTAAAAGCGCCGGATCGAGTGGCTGAAATGGGTCGAGTCGGGATAGCCGATTTCCTGCGCCAGATGCGCGAGATTGAGGTCCTGATTGGCGAAGTGCAGCAGGTGCCGCGCGCGTTTCCAGGCTCGGAAGGAGCGAAACGGGATGCCGGTCTCCTGCTTGAACAGGTGCAGGAAGCGCGAGACGGATAGTCCGGCCTCCGCTGCGCAGCTTGCCGCCGTCACTGGATCGCCGGAAAACCGGCCGATTTGCGCGATCGCCTGCACCACGCGCGCATCGACGGTACGCCGCGGCAGCGCTTCGCCAAAGCACATGATGTCAAACGTGGCACTGACGATATCGCCGCCGCATGGCTGATGCTGCAACTGCTCGTAAGCAGCGCGGATGCGGTCCACGAAGACCTGGCGTTCAGTGCCCGACAGACGCCTTGCAAGTAAATCGAACGCGCCGGCGCAGACGGTTTCGGGCTCGATCAGGACGCAAATCACCGAGCGATAGTCGCTGGCGATGGTGTGCCGCAGATTCGGCGGCACCACAGCCAGTTCGCCGAAATCCTCAATTGCGCCTTCGGTTGCCAGCCGAAGACCACCCCTGATCGCAACATAGACGTGAAAAGCGCCCGAGCAGCGTTGGCGAGGACGGCCGAGCAGTCCGGCGTAAAAGACGCGTTCGGGGGTAATCAGCATCAGATGGCCGGATTCGCGGCCTTTGTCGTCCATGGTCGAACCTCCTCGCGCGGCTCTTTTCGGCCGCTGTGCTGGGTGCAACCATAGCGCCATTCCGGGGCAATGCGAAGCATCGAACCCGGATAACGGCTACCGGTGGGGTTCAGGCGCGGACGCGGGGAGCCACCTTCTGCTGCTCGCCGGCGAGTTCTTCCGCGGCGACCGCCCTCTTGTAGCCGTCGCGATGCCGCAGGCGTTGCCAATAGGCGGCGACGTTGGGTCCGAAATCTTTCGCCAGCCCGATATTTTCGGCGAGCCGCAGCGCATAACCTACCACGATGTCGGCCGCGGTGAACCGGTCGGCGGCGAGCGTCTCCGAGTTGGCGGCAGCGGCCTCGACCGCCCGCAGCCGCCCCAAAAACCATTTGGCGTAGTCGGTCGCGACCTGCGGATTGCGCCGTTCTTCCGGTTCAAGCTGGGTGTAGCGCAGCACAAGCGTTTGCGGAAAGGTCAGCGTGGCGTCGCTGAAATACATCCAGTTCAGGAACGCGCCATAGGCCGGTTCGTCGACGCCAACGATCAGCGGCGTCGGGCCATGCCTTGTGCCGAGATAGTGACAGATGCCGGAAGACTCCGTCATTTTGGTCTCGCCGTCGATCATCAGGGGAATGGTGCCGAGCGGGTTGAGCGCGAGGTACTCCTTGGCGAATACCCGCGGCGGGAACGGCAGCATTTTGAGGTCATAGGGCAGCCCCATCTCTTCCAGCATCCACAGCGGCCGGAACGAGCGCGCGGCGTGGCAGTGATAAAGCGTGATCATCCGTCGTTCCCTCACATCCGTTTCATGCCAGTGTGGGACGCCAGCAAGCTGTCTGCAATGATGGATTTAGGCTTCGGGGGCGATCGCCACTCAGAGGTTTGCCCCCTCGATGATCTCGCCGAACCTGACATAGCCCAGCCCCTCCCAGCGTTGCAGCTGCATTTGCTGCAGCGGATGGTGGTTGGTCGGGCTGGTGTTGACATGGATGCCCGGCAACAGCGTCGGAGCCTCGACATTCCTGAGGTTGTTGGCTTCCCGCATGATGTTATCGCGAGCGAAGTTACCATTGCATTGCTCCAGTAGCCTGCGCAGAACGGAGGTGACCGTGTAGGCGTATGTATTGAGCGCCTCCTTCGGGTTTCCTTCGCCAAAATACCTGGCCATGAATGCCAGGTAGTCCTTCATCCCGGCGTCCTCGGCCCATGCCGGATCGGACGGGTCCTTGATGTAGACCGAAGTGATCAGGCCCTGCGCGCGCTCGGGCCCGACCGGCATGATGGTGGAGGACACCGACGAGGCGCCGCTGGTGACGCAATGGATCGGCTTCCAGCCGAGTTCGTAGACTTTGCGGATCGCCTGGGCGGCAAATTTCGCTGTGACGCCGGAGACCAGAACATCGGCGTTGGTCGCGCGCAGCGTGACGATCTGCGAATCGATCGTCGGTTCGGTGACCTCATACGAGGCCGCCGTCACGCGGGACTCATAACTCGCGCCCAATACGTCGCGCAGGCCGCTGACGAAATCCTTGCCGAGATCGTCATTCTGATACAACAAGGCAAACTTGGCATCCGGCTTTTGACTCAACGCATATTTTGCAAAGATCTGGGCTTCGGTTCTGGAACTCGGAGCGAAGCCCATGGTCCAGGGATAGCTCTGGTAATCGCCCCATTTGTCGCCGTTAACCGACAAGAACAAGTGCGGCACCTTGTTTGCATTGATGTATTTGACCACTGCCGAATTCGGCGCCGTACCGAGCATCGAAAACAAAAAGGCGACGTTATCGCTTTCGATCAACCGCCGGGTCTGCTCGACCGTTTTCGCCGGGTTGAACGCGTCGTCATAATAGATGAAATTGATCTTGCGGCCGGCAATGCCGCCCTGGTCGTTGACCATCCGGAAATAGGCATCTTCGCATTTGGCGATGGTGCCCAAGGCCGATACCGGGCCGCTCAGCGACGTGGTGCATCCAATCTTGATCTCGGTGGCCGTGACGCCGGGGGTTTCGTCTGCACGGGAACCGCGGGTACCGGCCAGGGCCACAGCACTGGCTACGGCCGAACCAACCAGAAGTGAACGCCGGTTGAGCGAAGCCATGCTTTCCTCACCTGGTTACGTTAAACTTGGTTGTGAACTTCGCGCAGTCGTTAGATTCAGCTTAGGAGGTGGTCGATTTCGCAGTCTTGCGTCTATACGCTGATTACCTCTGATTCATTCCGGGCAGCGTGCCCATCATCTTGCACAGCACCGACAGCATCACTTCGTCGGCACCGCCGCCGATCGAGGCCAGGCGGGTGTCGCGATAGGCGCGGCTGACGGGTGTCTCGTTCATGAAGCCCATGCCGCCCCAATATTGCAAGCAGGCATCGGTCAGTTCGCGCCCCAACCGGCCGGCTTTCAGCTTGGCCATGGTCGCAAGCCTCGTGACGTCCTCGCCGGCGATCAAAGCTTCGGCGGCACGATAAGTCAGCGCGCGTAACAATTCGACCTCGGTCTGCATTTCCGCGAGCTTGAAGTGAACGACCTGGTTGTCGAGAATGCTTTGACCGAACGCCTTGCGGTTGCGGGTATATTCGATGGTCTCGGCGATAATGAACTCATGCGCCTTGAGGCAGGCGGCCGCAGCCCACAGCCGCTCCTCCTGGAATTGCAGCATCTGGTAGGTGAAGCCGTGGCCCTCCTCGCCGATCCGGTTGCGCTTCGGCACCCGGACATCGTCGAAGAAAATCTGCGCGGTATCGGACGAGCGCATGCCCATCTTGTCGAGCTTGCGGGCAACCTGCACGCCCCTGGTCTTCATCGGCACGCAGATCAGCGACTTGTTGCGGTGTTTGGGCGCATCGCCGGTATTGGCGAGCAGGCAGATCCAGTCAGCCTGAACGCCGTTGGTGATCCACATCTTGCCGCCATTGATGACGTAATCGCCGCCATCGGAGCGCGCGCTGGTCTTGATCGAAGCGACATCGGACCCGGCGCCCGGTTCGGAGACGCCGATGCAGGCCACGGCATCGCCAGCGATGGCAGGGGCCAGGAATTCGCGGCGCACCTCATCGGAGCCGAACCGCGCCAGCGCCGGCGTAGCCATGTCGGTTTGCACGCCGATCGCCATCGGCACGCCGCCGCACCGGATGGCGCCGAGTTCTTCCGCCATCATCAGCGCGTAGCTGTAATCAAGCCCTTGTCCGCCGAATTCCACCGGCTTGTTGAGGCCGAGAAAGCCTAGTTCGCCGAGCTTTTTGAATAGCTCGTGCGCAGGGAAGATATCCGCCTTCTCCCATTCGTCGACAAAGGGATTGATTTCGGCGGCTATGAATTTTTGCAGCGCGCGGCGGACTTCTTCGTGGTCGGCGGTGAAGAGCATTTTATCCCCTTGTCATAACCCCATCTGCCGGCTGGCCAGATCCTTCATGATCTCCTCGCTGCCGCCGCCAATCGCGTTGACCTTGACCTCGCGGTAGATACGCTCGACCTTGATACCGCGCATGAAGCCGGCGCCGCCGAAAATCTGCACGGCTTCGGAGGCGCAGAACGCCATGGTCTGCGTCGCCTGGTTCTTCAGCATGCATATCTCGGCGACCGGACTTTCGCCCTGATCGAGCCGCCACGCCAGCATTTCAAGCATCGCCTGCGACGCCGTGACCCGCTGCGCCATGTCGACCAGCTTGTGCCGGATCACCTGATGCTGCGCCAAGGGCTTGCCGAAGGTATGCCGCTGTTTGGCGTATTCTATCGCCTCCTCGAGGCAGACCCGCGCCGCCGCGGTGCAGCCGGCCGCCATGGTCAGCCGTTCACTGTTGAAATTGTGCATGATGAGCTTGAAACCCCGGCCCTCTTCCCCGAGCAGGTTTCCGGCCGGCACACGGCAATTGTCGAAATGCAAGGTCGCAGTGTCCGAAGCCCACCAGCCCATTTTCTTCAACGGCGTACGCGACAGCCCGGGCGTATCGCCCTCGATCACCAGGAGGCTGACGCCGCCGGGCCCGGGCCCGCCGGTGCGCACCGCGGTGGTGATATAATCGGCGCGTATTCCAGAGGTGATAAACGTCTTCTCGCCGTTGACGATATAGGCATCGCCGTCGCGGCGCGCCGACGTGCGCAGGTTGGCGACATCGGAGCCGCCGCTCGGCTCGGTGATCGCGAGCGCGGAAATCTTCTTGCCCGACAGGATCTGTGGCAGCACCCGCGCCTTGAATTCCGGGGTGCCGGCGCGCGCGATCGGCGGCGCGCCAATCGAATTGCTCTTCAGGCTGGCGCTGACGCCGCCGGCGCCGGCCCGCGCCAGTTCCTGCACCGCGACGATCCACATGAAATTGTCGACTTCGCTGCCGCCATACTCTTCCGGAAAGCCCAAGCCCAATAGGCCGATTGCGGCGGCCTTCTCGTAGAGCACCCGCGGAAATCCGCCCGCCTCGTCCCATTCATGGGCGTAGGGCTCGATCTCCTTTTCGACAAAGCGGCGCACCACGTCGCGATAGGCCTCGTGCTCGGCCGTGTAGAATGGGCTGGCCATTTGTTTCGCTCCTGGATGCTTTTTGTCGTGACGGCTTACGATGTCCCGAAACCCCACACCTAACTTGCGTCAACTAGCTGGCTGCCGACGGGACGAGAGGTGCGCGGGCCAACGAGACTGCGACTAACCCTTCATTCGCGTCGAGGGGGGCAGCCTGATCCCCCCTCACTCGGCCGCCAAGAGTAACTTCTCCTTACAAACTCTGCAAAATGGGCCGCTTCACGCCCCAGGAAGCGCCGGAAACCGCGCTGCGGGCGTTGCACGACGCGCTAGATTCTTTGGTTGCAAAGCTTCGAGCGAAAATCCCCGTACTATTTTCGCCGAAGCGGCGAGCCGTGCGGCTGCCAAATTGAACCCGTCTCCCCGCCACCCCTTATGATTGGGTTGAGTAGAACAAGCTCCTGCGGGCTATGTCCAAATCAATTCTGGGATGGCAAGGTATGCCGCGGCGGCATGGATCGGGCGTATCGGGTCCGTTCCAGCGCTAACGGGCCATCGGCCAATCCCGTTTCGGAAGGCCCATATCGCTTCGGTGTTGGATCGCGTCGAAGTGGACGATCACGCCATCGGAATTGTTGGCAACCAAGCGACCCTCTAACCGGTCATCGCTGGCGTTCAGAGGCTCGCAGCTGCAAGACTGCCTGCAAGGACCGCGATGCGAACAGCGATAAACAATGACCCTGGCGGTCAGCGTGGCGAACGCCTCCTTAATGGTTGGCGAACCGCTAATAAAATCCGATAGCCACCTCCGAAACAAGATTATGAGCTGACACGGCTCGCGCGATCCGCAATGTGCTCCGCGAAGCGTCGTTACTCGCGCTCAATGACTCGTTCCATCGGAGAAATTGATCTTGTTCCACACATTGTACTTCCCGGAAGGCCGCGGCACCGGAATGCATTTGACTTCCGCGAACGTCACGGCATGGTAATCACCAACGCACCGTCATTTTCGCAGACCGAAACCAAAGTATGGCGACCGTCGTTGTCGAATTCGACATGCGCCACAGTCTTGTTCGGCTCGGGCGTCACGGTGCGGACGATTTCGAGACTTCGCTTGTCGATGATCGAAAGCGTATCCTTCCTTGCGCCCACCGCATCTACTTCGATTTTGGCAATACTGGAGTTATTGGGCATGGCAACCGCGGGGCAACTCATCGTCGACACACTGGCCGCGCACCGGATCGACCGCGTTTTCTGCGTTCCAGGAGAAAGCTACCTGGGCCTTCTTGATCCGCTTTTCGGACGCGCCGACGTCGATACTGTCGTTTGCCGTCACGAGGCGGGGGCGGGCTTTATGGCGCTGGCCGATGCCCGGATGACAGGACGCCCTGGCGTCGCAATGGTCAGCCGGGGTCCGGGCGCAAGCAACGCTTCGATTGCCGTACATACCGCCCAGCAGGACGGCGTGCCCTTCATCCTCTTCATAGGACAGGTCGCCGCCCGCGATGTCCGTCGCGACTCGTTTCAGGAAATCGACTACGGCCACATGTTCGGCAAAATCGCTAAATGGACGGTTGAAGTCACAGATCCGAACCGCATGCCGGAAACCATGCTGCGAGCAATTCAGGTTGCGACGACAGGCGTGCCTGGACCGGTCGTCATCGCTATTCCCGAGGACGTTCTGACCGCGGAATGCGACGGCGCAACTGTCATGCCGCAGGCGCGCCCGACGGCGGTCCCGGATGCCTCGTCCATCGTACTGCTTCGTGAACTGCTCACCTCTGCCAAACGTCCGCTGGTCCTGGCGGGCAGTGGAATCGACTCAGCCGAAGCACGCGCAATGCTTCTGACCTTTCTTGAAGCCTGGAATGTGCCATCGGTTGTTTCGTTTCGGCGGCAAGATCTTCTTCCCAACAAGCATCCGCTCTACGCCGGCGATTTGGGGCTTTCAAACCCCGCGACGCAGATGGACGTGCTTCGCGACTGCGATCTTCTCCTCAACATTGGAGCACGTTTTTCCGACATAACGACGCAAGGATACACTTATCCTCAGCTTGTGCGCCCCGAGATGAAGCTCGCACATATCCATGCGGATCCAGCTGCCATTGGCACGCACTTCGCCTCCGACCTCGCCATCGCTTGCCATCCGACGTTAGCTATCGCCGCTGTCGGCAAGCCGGACCGGTCTCTGCCAGACCGCTCCGACTGGATTGGTCGCCTGTCCAAAGAGCGAACGAAGATATCTTCTGTCCGCACGTTCGACGTCAGCGACGGCGTGCCATTCGAAGACGTTGTCGACGTCGTCGGCCAGCATCTTCCTGGCGATGCCATCGTCACGGTCGACGCCGGCACATTCGGCGCGCCGATCTACCGTGTTATTCCGTTCAAACCGCCACAACGGCTCCTCGCGCCCATTTCAGGGGCGATGGGTTTCGGCGTTCCTGCCGCCGTTGCAGCTGGCCTGCGCCAACCGGATCGCACGGTTGTGTGTTTCGTCGGAGATGGCGGTTTCCTCATGACGGGAAGCGAGCTCGCCGTCGCTCTCGAACGGAAACTCCCCCTGAAGGTCATCGTCTCCGAGAATAACATCTATGGCTCGATCCGAATTCATCAGGAGCGCGGATACCCCGGCCGGATCGTCGGGACGAGCTTCGTCAATCCCGACCTCGAACTGATCGGCAAGGCGTATGGCTGTGCGGTCACGCGAATCTCAACGAGGGCCGAGGTAAACCGCATCCCCGACCTCCTTCGCGCGCCCGGTCCGCAGTTCATCGTGGTCGATACCAGCATTCAGGCCATCATTTCCAGGCCGGGCAATGTTCGCGAAGCCATCGAATGATCGCTTAGCTTAGTCGAGCGACCCAGCAGCCGACTGCATTCTCCTCGGTTAAATAAGATTCGAGCGCCTCGCCCGGCTCGGCTTCAAACCCTGTCGGGCCGAACCAGATGGGTCGCGCTGTTCAGGTGTTCGAGCGACATCAACCGTTCGAACGCACGCGATGCGGCGGGTGCGGTAAGCCCCAAGCCCATGCAATCGGCGAACTTCATCCACAATCATGGAGATCGTCGCCAACACATACAGCTTCAGCCCGACCAGCGGGTGAACCAGCGCGATCTATCCCGTCGAAGCTTTACGAGCAGCTTCGCAACGTCGCCGAAGCAAGCGGCACACCCTTGCTATGGGGAGAATTGGCAGAGTGAATGCGCCGCGCATGCTGGTACAAAGTGGATGAGGCGCCTCGCGCGCAGGTCAGAGCGTATATCTCCAAGCTTCAGGGAGCAGAGCGTAGCCCTCCGGACGCCGGATCATGTGCGCGAAGCCCGGGAAGTGCAGGTGCATTCCGGCGATCAGCATCCGATCCGTCGCCACCATATCGAACACCCGACGGCGGGTCGCCGCGGCCGCTGCGGGATCGGTATCGAATTCCATGCAGACTTCGGGATGCGGCACCTGGAGATCCGGGATGTGAACGATGTCGCCCCAGATCAGCAAGGATTCCGAACCGGACGAAATCAGATATGCGGTATGGCCAGGCGTGTGACCCGGGATCGGAATCGCCGTAATCCCGGGAAACACCTCGCCTGAACGAAACAGGCGCACGCGTTTTCTGTACGGAGCAAACTGGATGCGGGCCCCCTGGAAATAACGACGGGCCTGCCGTTCCGGGGCTTGAGCCATCCGTGCGTCATCATGCCAGTGGGCGACTTCATCTTCATGTACGACGAGTTCGCATTCGGGGAACAATGCTTCTCCGGCATCGCTCGTCAAACCGTTGGAGTGATCGGGGTGCATGTGCGTGAGCAGCACGGCTTCGAATCTTGCAGGATCGATGCCTGCGATCTGAAGGTTTTTCGGAAGCCAACCCAAGGTCGGACCCATGGTGTTGCCTGAACCGGTTTCGATCAGGGCTTGGCGCCCGCCGGCTTGAATTACGAATGCGTTGACCGCGATACGAGGTGCCAAGGGCCGAAAGCTGCTGGCGAGGACTTTTTCGGCCTCCGCCACCGGGAGATTTCGAGTCACATCGAGCGAAGCATCGAGATAACCATCGCTGATTGCCGTGACGAGGATGTCGCCAATGCGGCGACGATAAACACCTGGTACTTGCTGCTGGAGAATTTCGGCCATTTTGTACGAAGCTAATGGAGTGGCGGGACAGATGCGACAACGTGAAGGCGGCGCCCCGATACGCTAATGGAGTTGGTTCCCACCCGTCAATCAAACTGTTCTCAACTGGAAGCGCGTCAGCAATGCGGGATTGCCGATTGCAGTTGCGCTCTGCAGACCCTTGAGTCTTGCGTAAATCGTAACTGCCCAGGTAGGCTTGGTTTCGGGCTGACCTTGAGGCGGGCTGGATTTTTCTGGACGGCGGCTTCGGTTTTTGAATCAATAGCCGGATGATTCGCGCCACGCCGAGGGAGCCGAGCCGGGAAGAGCTGATAGCGCTGATCGCCGCGCAAGCGGCTGAGATCGCGGCGCTGAAAGCGCGTCTGGCGGAGCTTGAGCGCCGGCTTGGATTGAACAGTTCGAACAGCTCCAAGCCGCCGTCGAGCGATGGATTGAAGAAACCGGCACGTGTGAGCAGCTTGCGCGAGAGTTCCGGCAAGCCATCGGGCGGTCAACCCGGCCACAAGGGCGAAACGCTGCGCCAGGTCGCCGAACCCGACCAGACGGATCGCATGCCCGTGATCGACGCAATGTTGACGATATTTCCGGCTCCCCGCGCAGCCATGAAACGGCCGAATGCGACGCTTGCCACATAGGTCCCGCGCTGATCGATATTGATGACGTTGTCCCACGCTTCCATCGTCAACTCTTCCGGTGGAAGTGGGTGTTGAACGACACCGGCAGAATTCACCAAACCGTAAACGGGGCCGACCTCTCGCTCGATCGTCTCAGCGACCTCGGCCAATTGCGCTGCTTGGGCGACATCCGCGACGTAGGCGTGGCCACCCAGCTCCTTCGCAATCTTTTCCGCCGCATCAGCCCGAAGATCGACGACAACAATGCGCCATCCATCTCGCACGAGCACACGGCAGCATGCTTCGCCTATGCCGCTGGCGCCTCCGGTGACGACAACGATTTCTCCACCAGGCTCTGGAATCATGAGCAGCAATCTCCATGCCGATCAAGACGAATTACGGCACCAATCTGCAATCACAGGCCGAGATATGCTTGTTGAACTTCCGGATCGGCCAGCAAATCCGGTCCACTGCCGGTCTTGACGATTTGACCGCGTTCGACGACGTAACCGCGGTGCGCCATCTCGAGCGCATCGCCAACGTTCTGTTCCACCAGAAGCACGGCAATCCTCTTGCTGTGCGCCAGGGCCGCGATGATTTCGAACATACGCTCCACCATGAGCGGAGATAGTCCAAGCGACGGCTCGTCCAGCATCAGCAGCTTTGGCTGGCTCATCACCGCGCGGGCAATGGCGCACATCTGCCGTTCTCCACCGGACAAGCTGCCGGCGAGCTGACCCCGCCGGCTGGCAAGAATCGGAAACAAGTTGAATACTTCTTCCAACGTCGCCTGGAGTTGCGGGCGGGCGCTGCCATTGAAGGCGCCCAGCTCGAGGTTTTCCTGAACCGACATGAAGGGAAACAGTCGGCCCCCTTCCGGCACCATCACCAGACCGCGCACCACCACTTGATGCGCCGGCAATCCGTCAATCCGCCGCCCATCGAATTGGATGGTGCCGCGCGTGCAGGGTAGCAGACCGGCGATTGAGCGCAGCAGAGTCGTCTTGCCAGCGCCGTTGGCGCCTACGACGGACACGATTTCATTGCTGCCGACCTGCAGGCTGACATCTCTCAGTACCGGGATGTCGCCATACCCCGAGCTGATCTTGTCGACAGTGAGGAGAGCGCTCATTCTGCCCGCTTTCCGAGATAAGCCTTGACCACCTTCGGATCGCTGAGGACTTCGGTGGCGGTTCCTTCCGCAATCTTGACACCGTGGTCCAGCACGATGACGCGGCGCGAGACAGCGCGCACGACCTTCAGATTGTGCTCGATCACGAGAAATGTCATGCCTCGATCATTCAGCCGCTGTATGAGGTCGATGACCTCGGTCACTTCCGTTGCATTGAGACCGGCCATCACTTCATCGAGCAAAATAAGTTCGGGCGACAGGGCCAGCGCACGGGCGATTTCGAGCCGCCGGCGCTCGCTTAGCGTCAACTCGCTTGCGGATGCGTCCGCACGGGCTTCGAGGCCTACTTCGGCGAGAACCGCATTTGCACGGTCGAAAGCATCGGTAAAGCGGCGATTGCGCCGGAACGCCCCCACCATGACGTTCTCGCGGGTTGTGAGCCCGATGAATGGCTTGGCGATTTGAAACGTGCGGCCCATGCCGCGTTGGGCGCGCACATGAGGCGGGAGTTTTCCGATCTGTTCGCCACCAAAAACGATAGCACCGCCGCTTAATGAAAGTTGGCCGGTGATCAAATTAAACATCGTCGTCTTGCCGGCGCCGTTCGGCCCGATCATGCTTAGAATTTCACCGCGCTCGACGCGGAACGTTACGGTATCGACAGCGACCAATCCCGCGAAACGCCGCGTCGCATTTTCAACCGAAAGGAACGATTCACTCGTCATGGCTGCCTCCTGTCACGGATGCGACGCAAGGCACCCGTGAATGCCCCGACGATGCCGCGCTTGAGGAAGAGTGCTGCGCCAACGAGGATAATCCCGAGGATGATGAGATGACCGCCCGGGATTTCTCCGCCGAGCGCTCCGCGCAAAAAATTCTCAAGCGGCACAATCAATAAAGCGCCGACGACAGGGCCCATGATGGTGCCAATGCCACCGATCAACGAGATCAGCGCAAATTTGACGCCAATATCAGGTAGAGAAAAAAGTGTCGGAGGATCGAGGACCCGTACATACATCGCGAATATGCCGCCGCCGGCGCCGGTCAGCGCGGCGGACAACGCCATCCCCTGCAGTTTGACCTTGAGTACATCGATTCCCGCGGCGCGCGCGGCGTCTTCGTCTTCGCGCACGGCCAACAGGTAATGTCCCAGCCGCGATCGTCGAATGAACACGGTGATCAGCACGACGATGCTCATGAAGCCGAAAGTGAGCAGCGCATATTTCCAACGCTCGGTGAAAATCATGTTCGAAAAGCCTGCGCGGAATGGAACAAGGATGCCCCTCGGTCCGCCGGTCAAGCGATCGGTATAATTGGCGAGTGCAAAACACGCCTCGTTGATCGCCATCGTCGCGATTGCGAAGAACGGTCCGCGCAAACGGAAAGTTGGCCAGGAAATCAGCACCGCAACCGAGGTCGCAAGCGCGGCCGCCGGAAAAATTCCCAGCCACGGCGTCAAGCCCAGATCAAGATAAAGCCGCGCGACCGTATAGGCACCGATCGCGAAGAATACACCGTGTCCGAGCGAAAATTGGCCGCCGAAACCGCCGATAATATTCCACGCAGCTGCGAGAGCGCCGAACAGATAAGCATATGCGAGAATGTTGATCCAGTACGGATCGTTCCACATTAGGCCCAGCGGGGCGCAGGCGAGCAGCAATAATCCGGCGTACCCCCCAAGCAACAACGCCAAGGGCCGTGATCTTGAGCGAGTGTTATTCGCTTCCGCTAATGCGTCAATGCTTGTTGTCATCTCAGGATTGCTCGCGCAGGCCAACTTCTTCAGCACCGATTTGCCCCATCAGTCCGGACGGTCTGACGACAAGAACGGCGACGAAAATAATGAACCAGATTGCCTGTTTAAGTGCGGGGTCGATATAGTAGCCGGCGAAGCTTTCGATCAGGCCTACGATCAATCCGCCGAAATAGGCGCCCGGGACGCTGCCGAGGCCGCCAAGCACGACGACTGCGAATGCCGCGAGGATGAAGTTTCCTCCAATGTACGGCGAGAGCGTGTAGATCGGTGCAAGCAGAGCCCCCGCAACGCCCGCCAAGGCCGTACCAAGACCAAACGTCAGAAGATAGGTCCGCTCAACATTGATGCCCATCAGGCGGGCCGCCTGTCGATCCTGGATGACGGCGCGGATGGCCTTGCCCGGCATCGTGCGTTGCAAGAAAAGCATGAGAGCGAGCGCAATCCCGGTCGCTGCCAGAAAGACCACCACGCGCACGCCACTGGCTTTGAGACCGAACAGACTGATCGCCACGCTCGAGTAGCCCCCGCTGAGGCTGTAACCTTCTCCGCGCGTGAGCGCGAGCATCGAATTCTCGAACAGGATCAACAGCCCGAATGTCGCAAATATCTGCATCATCGGTTCGTTCTGCAGAGGTTGCAGCACGCTCCGCTGCACGGCCAGACCGAACAGGAACATCAGCGGGGCGACCAGAAATACCGCGAGATAAGGATTGATCCCCAGGTGAGTGGTGCAGAAGTAGGTCGCATACATCGCCAACATCACGAATTCGCCTTGGGCGAAATTGACGATGCGCACGACGCCAAAAATAAGATTGAGGCCGATGCTGACGAGACTGTAAATTCCACCCAGCAATATGCCGGAAATCAGAATGTTGAAGAACGTTTCCATCAATGTCTCAGTGCAGAACCGAGCCAACGAACGGCGTGACGTTGGCCGGGCTCGTCGTTAGTCGGGACTCATTTGCGAGGCAAATTTACAAGCCTGACATTGGGTTGTGCGGCGTCTTTCGGGTAGACGGTGACAACCTTTCCAGACTGCCACTGGACCACGGTCGGGAAGGCACGCGTGTTCTGGAAATTTGCGTTGAACTTGGCGCCGAACCCCGTGGCATAGCTCCTGAGCGGCTTGTCGATTTTTGCCGCTGCGGCGCGCACCTTTTCCATATCGGTGCCGCCGGCTGCAGCAATAGCCTCGATCAGCATCTGCATCCCGACATAGGCGGTCATGCCCTGTGGGGCGATCGGGTCGCGATCGTATTTCTTCCTGTAGGCCGCCAAGAAAGCGGCGGCGCCGGGACCATAGGCCTCGGTCTGGTCGGGACGCGGGTAGCCGACGACGGTGATACCTTCGAGATATTCTGCGCCCAACGCATCAAGCGTTTCAAACGTATCTCCGGTGGCAACCATCATGATGGCCGGTGGTTTGAAGCCCTGGTCCCGCATCGTTCGCAGCAGCAAGCTGCCGTCGGGCACATAGCCGGTCTCGATCCAGACATCCGGCTCTGTGGCCTTCGCGCGCAGAATTGAGTCTGTCAGGTCGATGGCCCGAAAATTGTGCGCGCCAAGGCCGACGACCTTAGCACCCATCTTCTCGAGCAATTCCTTCTGTAGCTGGGCGATCGAAGAGCCAAAGATGGAATCTTCATGCTCGATCCAAACCTTGGTATCCTTCAGGTCCTTTTTGAGGGCGGGTGCGAGCAACTCCTTCGTTGCGGTTGCGGAAACTTCCGCAAAGCTGCTGGCATACGGCCCGCTACGGACAAAATTCGGGAGCCCGCGTTCGGTAAGGTCGCCGGCGAGCGCGTTGGTGTCCCAATAGATTCTATTGTAGCGCAGCGCGGCATCGCTCGCCGCGTTGGAGACGGCACTGATGTAGGTGCCGGTGAAAACTTCGACCTTGTCCTGGCTGGCAAGTTTTTCGACTGCGGCGATGCCTTGCGGCGGGCTGCTTGCGTCACCACGCAGCAGTTCGATTTTTCGGCCGGCAACGCCGCCTTTGGCATTGGCTTCGTCGATCGCGATTTGATAGCCGCGCGCGACCTCGTCTCCATACAGAGCCAACGGACCGGAGAACGGGTTGATGACGGCGATACGGAGCGTATCGGCTTGCCCCCATGCGAAGCTCGCAGATGCAGAGATTGCAAATGCAGCAATCGCGAGCCGCGAACTGAGAATTCGTTTCATATCGCTCCTCCCTCGACAATAACCTTGTTATCTTTATTGCAGCCTTGGTATTCACATCGCAGTTGCTCAGTCAACTCGAAAGCATCCATATTGATTTGCATCAACTGGGCTTCGTGTCAGTTATGATTTGCGGGATTCACGCAAGAAAAGCAGCTGCACGATACGGATGGGAGGCTGGTGCAGCATGGCGGAGATGGCGAAATTCAAATTGGAAACAGATAGTTTCCAATCCGTTGGAAAGAACCTCAGCCGACCTGAGTGCATCATTGCCGAGTCCGACGGGACCCTTTGGATATCCGACGATCGCGCTGCGGTGACCTGCATCAGGCCCGATGGCTCGCAAGAACTTATCGGATCGATGGGTGGCGCACCGAACGGTTTGGCGATGGCTGCCGATGGCACAATCTATGTCGCTAACATCCGTCACGGCGCTTTCTATAGTCTGGCTCAAGACGGACGCCATCAAGTGCTGCTGGATACGCTGGACGGGAAGCCCGTCGGCTCGGCGAACTTTGTTTACATCGACGACAGGGCGCGCCTTTGGCTTACGGTCTCGACCGTGACGACGCCGCGCTCGGACGCGTTGCACAACAAGATCGCGGACGGCTACATCATCCTTATTGACGAGAAAGGGCCGCATCGCGTTGCCGAAAGACTTCTATTTGCCAACGAGGTGCGTATCGATCGCCAGGGTCGCTATTTATATGCGGCGGAAACAACGGCCGGCCGCGTTTCCCGCTATCCACTTGGTCCGGATGGGAGCTTGGGCGAGCCGGAGTTATTCGGCCCCGAATCAATCTTCCCCGGCGCCTTGATCGACGGCATCACCTTTGATGCCGATGACAACCTATGGGTCACTGAGATCACCCGCCACGCCTTGTATGCGATCACGCCGCAGGGAATTGCTCAT
This sequence comes from uncultured Alphaproteobacteria bacterium, assembly GCA_963753875.1. Taxonomy (GTDB): domain Bacteria; phylum Pseudomonadota; class Alphaproteobacteria; order Rhizobiales; family Xanthobacteraceae; genus Bradyrhizobium. The sequence goes on from CAVWDY010000018.1 coordinate 669,710, forward strand.
ACGATTTTTGAAGATCCCGAAGGTAAGACGTTGTACTTTCCGACGAGCCTGACTTTTGGGGGGCCGGACCTGAGAACCGCTTATGTGGGCTCGCTGAAACTGGATCACTTGATGAGCTTCACGGCCCCCGTGCCCGGCGCCCCCATGTATCACTGGCAGCGCCGCAACCAGCGAGGTGTTGCATGACAGCCATTGCCGCAATTACCGGCGCAGCGTCCGGCATTGGGCTTGCGACCGCACGGAGACTGTTGGGTGAGGGCTGGACTGTAATCGCAATCGACATTTCGGAGAACCAACTCGCGGCGGCGCGCGAAACACTCTCGAATTACGCAGATCGTCTTGTCACGCTGGTGTGCGACGTTGCCTCGCCCGCGCAAGTGGAGTTGGTCTTCGCGCAAATAAAATCGCGTCATTCCACCATTAACGCGCTGATCTGTTGTGCCGGCGTATTGCGACTGGGATCGCTCGAAAGCATGCCGGTCGAGGAATTCGACCTGGTCTTCAACGTCAATACGCGCGGCCCCTGGCTATGCGCGCGTGCAGCGCTCCCACTGTTGAAGCCGGCCGCAGCGGCAGGCCAAGTGGCGAGAATTGTATTGCTGTCGTCCATCGCGGCATTGCGGCCCAAGATCGGCGGCGGAGCCTATGCCGGCTCCAAGGCCGCCCTCAGTCAGTTGACGCGCGTTCTCGCAGTCGAATGCGCCGGCAGCGGGGTATTGGTGAATGCCATCGCGCCAGGAACCGTAGACACGCCGATGATCCACGCCGTCAGCAATCCGGCCCAGACGGGGCAATACCGTCCTTCCGGGGCGTCTCCGCTCGGCCGCGTCGCCATGCCCGACGATGTCGCCAGCGTCATCTGGTTTCTGTTGGGAGATGATGCGCGCTACATCACCGGGACAACCATTCCGGTGGACGGTGGAACGATTGCCGCTTTCGTGCCGCCTGCGAGCGGCGGATAGCTCAAACTCAGCGCATGAGAATCTAACTGGCGAACATCCGGCCGCCGGAAGGCGGCGTCTATGCACTTTTCGCGCTGCGCGATTCGACTGGCATCAAGGCCGATGCCTGACGACGGGCAATGCGTCGTTCCGCTACCAGAAGACATCAAAGCTCTCCCAGGCGCGCCAATGGTTTCTTCGAAGAGGGATTAGCCCAATCCGGCGGTGTTTTTGCCCAACGCTTCAGATAATCCAGAAAACGACGTGTCCGTGCCGGCAAATGCTCTCGGGTCGGATACACCACGTAGATCTCGAGTTCGAGCGGCTCATAGTCCGGCAGGACCCCGACCAGACGTTTTGCCTTCAAGTCATCTGACACCATGTAGTAGGGGTGCATCGAGATGCCGTGGCCAAGGAGAGCGGCATGCTTGAGTGCTTCGCCGAAATTCGAACAGACCGTGCCATTTACCCGGGTCGAGACCTCCCCGGCTGCCCCGGAGAAGCGCCAAATGTTGGTCGGTGATTTCAGCGCGTGGACAAGGCAATTGTGGCGCGCCAGATCAGCTGGCGTCTTTGGTACACCGTGCGTGCGCAGGTACGCCTCCGATGCCACCAAGACCTGCGGAGCCTTGGTCAGTGGCACGGCAATATGCCCGGTGTCGTCCGGCGCCGGCCCGATACGTAGCGATAAATCGAGGCCCTGGGCGATCAAATTGGCGCTTCCGTCGTCGAGCAGGAGCATTATGCGGATCTCCCGATAGCGTTCCGTGAACCCTACTACCAGCGGCAGCAGATGATATGTTCCGAACGAAGGCGGGGTTCCAACCCGAACAATGCCACGAGGCTTTTCGATCAGTTCGCGTGCCCCAGCTCCAATCTCCTCGTAGCGGTCGAGCAACAACTGGCCTTGGCTCAGCGCATGGGCGCCAGCTTCGGTGAGTCCGACATCCTTGGTCGTGCGATTGAGTAATCTTACGCCGAGCGATCGTTCGAGCCAAGCAACGTATTTGGTTGCTGTCGCTTTCGAAATGCCTAACCGACGTGCCGCACTGGTGAAGCTGCCATCGCGGGCGACCTCAACAAACACCTCGATGCAGCGAAGGCGGTCCACAGGATGCTCCAATTTTCAAAATCGAAACAATAAGTTTTCTCTTTTAACATTGGCCTAACCGGGCGTCAGGTTCAATATGCTACGAAACACCATGAAATATCGATATTTTCGCGTGGTCGCGAACAAATAGAAGAGCCCGCAAAGGGACATGACCAAGGAAGAGAACGTGAAAACACGCTTTGCTGGACGGGTTATTCGAAGAGTTGCCGCAGCAATTCTCGGTGCGGTCGCAATGCTTTCTTCTGGGCAAAATGGTTGGGCGCAGTCGCCCGCGGACAAGTATCCCGAAAGGCCGATCAGGATTATCGTGCCATTCCCGCCGGGTGGCTCCGTCGATATTGTCGCTCGGCTGATCGGGCAAAAGCTGACCGAAGCCTGGGCGCAAACGGTCCTTGTTGAGAATCGAGCAGGGGCAGCCACAATTATCGGGACGGAGGCAGCAGCCAAGGCCAATCCGGACGGCTATACGCTGCTTGTTGTCGTGAGCAACCTTGCGACCAACCCGTCATTGCACAAGACGATGCCCTACGATGCGCTGGAGAGTTTCGAGTACATCAGCCTTTTGGCACGAGCTCCTGTCGTGATCTATTCAAATCCCAAGTTTGCGCCGACCGACCTCAAGGAACTGATCGCGTATGCCAAGGCGAAGCCTGGCACGCTCAATTTTGGTTCCGCCGGCCCGGGCAGCATGACCCATCTTGTGGCCGAAATGCTCAAGATACAAACCGGCATCGTAATGACGCACGTGGTCTATCGCGGCGGCACGCCGGCCATGAACGATGCGATTGGCGGGCAAATTCCGATGACGTTCGCCACCGTGTCGCAGGCGCTGGCACAATACAAGGGCGGACAGCTCGGAGCGCTCGGCGTCACCTCGGAGAAGCGTTACGCTTCGATTCCGGAGGTGCCGACCTTCAAGGAGCAGGGCGTCGATTTGGTCGCCTGGGAGTGGTATGCTCTGATTGCGCCAGCAAAATCCCCGAAGGCGATCATAGACAAATTAAATGCGGAGCTTCGTCGCATCATAGCGATCCCTAATCTCGGCGATCGCTTGCCGGGGATCGAGTTCACTAGTTCAACGCCCGAAGAAGCAAGGAATTTCGTCCGCAACGAGATCGCCCGCTGGGCGCCGGTGATAAAGAAACTGGGGCTCGAGGAGGATTGATGATGTTCCGCATGCGATGTTGGAAGAGCGCATTGCAATCCGGAAAGATTGCCACAGGATCAACGCGATGAACATCATTAAGCCTTTTGGCACCCTCTCACCGACGCATCCCGAAGCGACCTCGGACGTGGCTTCGGAAAGCACACGGTGGAAGCAGGAGACGTTCGCGCCTGCGGCGGCCGGCAAGAAGGACCGCAAGAAATTCGTCACCGACACGGGAATTCCGGTCGAGCCGCTCTACACACCGGCGCATCTGACGCAGATCAACTTCGACCATCTTCGCGATTTGGGATTTCCAGGCGAATATCCCTTTACGCGCGGCGACCGTCCGGGAATGAACCGGACCGATCCGTTCGTAGTGTCTGCCTATTCCGGTTTCGGCGATGCCGAGGTCTGTAATGGCCGGTTCCGCAAACTGATCGAGATCGGCGCCGAGCAGATTCTGGTGGCGCTCGATCTGCCGACGCAGTGCGGCTACGATTCCGATCACGAAATGGCGACGGCCGAGGTCGGCAATGTCGGCGTCGCCATCGATACCTTGGCCGACATGGAAATCCTGTTCGACGGCATTCCGGCCGACAGCATCAAGCGGATCGGCACGCTCGGCAATTCGATCGGCCCGATCGTGCTTGCGCTCTGGGCGGCGCTCGGCGAGAAGCAGGGCATCGCCTGGGACCGCTACACCGTTAATCTGCAGAACGATCCGCTGAAGGAATATATTGCGCGCGGCACGCAGATCCTGCCGCCCGAGCCGGCGGCCAAGCTCGCCAGCGATTGCGTCGCCTGGTGCATCGAACACGCGCCGAACTGGTCGCCGATGACGGTGTGCGTCAATCACATCAATGCCGGCGGCGCCGGGTCGAGCATGGGCACGGCAATCGCGCTGGCCAACGCCCGCCACTACATCGATCTTCTGCTGGCGCGGGGCTACTCCATCGATCAAGTCGCGCCGCTGCTGCACATGTTTCCGGACGAGCGCCACGACTTCTTCGTGTCGATTGCCAATTTGCGCGCGCTGCGCCGCATCTGGGCGCGCATGATGAAGGAGCATTATGGCGCGACCAGGCCGGAAGCGATGGCTTGTCGTACCACCGTCTACGGCCACGGGCAGGAGGCGCTCGCCGAGCCGCTCAACAATATTCCGCGTACCGCCTTCGGCACGCTTGCCTATGTGCTCGGTGGAGCGAGCTACGTCTATCTCGCGGGCTACGACGAGGCAGTCTCGACGCCAAACGAGAATTCGGCGCGGGTCGCCTTGCGAACCTTGCAAGTTATCGCCAACGAGCACGGCTTTACCGACACCATTGATCCGCTTGGCGGCTCCTATTTTGTCGAAACGCTCACGGCACAGGTTGAGCGGCAAATCCTCGACGGAATGGCGCAAATCGACGAGATCGGCGGCGCGCTCGCAGCGATCAGTACGGGATTTGCGCGGCGCGTGATGACGGAAGGCGCGGTGCGCCGCCAACGGGCGGTCGACAACGGCGACCGGCCCTGGGTCACGGTGAACAAGTGGCCGCAGAAGCCTGATGTGCCGAACACGGCATTCCGCGGCGACGCCAAGGCCGAGGAACGGCAGTTGGCTCGGCTTGCGCGGGTCAAATCCACACGCGACCAGAAACGGGTCAAAGTGGCGCTGGCCGAGGTTGAGCGCGCGCTGGCCGAGGACCGGAATGTGGTCCCGAGCGTGCTGGAAGCAGTCCGGGCCTATGCGAGCGTCGGCGAGATCGTCGAGATCTGGCGCCGCCGCTTTGGCGCCTTTGTGCCTTCAACGGATTTTTGATGTCAGCGTTAAATTCCGAGCTACCGCGGCGGCGGAAAATCCGCATCCTGATCGCCAAGGTTGGATTGGACGGGCATGACGTCGGTGCCCGCGTTGTCGCGCGCGGATTGCTCGATGCCGGGATGGAAGTGATCTACAGCGGATTGCGCCGGACCAACGAGGACGTGGTTCGCGCGGCCATCGAGGAGGATGTCGACTGGGTCGGCGTCAGCATTCTCTCGGGCGCGCATCGGGTGTTGCTGCCCAAGTTGCGGGCGCTGCTCGACGAGAGTGGAGCAAGCGATATCCGTATTCTGGCGGGTGGGGTTATTCCGCAGGAGGACATCCCGGAACTGCAGGCGGCCGGCGTTGCCAAGATCTTCCTTTCGGGAACGCCAATCTCCGAGATCATCGAATATCTGATCAACGAGACCAAGCATGCCTGAACCGGGTCTGATCGGCGCAATCCCCAGCGCGCTCATGGCGCAGGCCGCGCGCGCCCATGCGAGCAAGATCGCGCTTTGCTACGGTGAACAAAGCTGGACCTTCGCGGAATTCGATGCCGCGGCGGATCACCTTGCCAGCGGCTTGGCCCGGCGAATCGCGCCCGGCGAGCGCGTCATCATGTTGATGGCCAATCGGCCGGAATATGTCGTCCTGCAATGCGCCATCGAGCGCGCCGGCTTGGTGCGCGTGCCGGTCAATGCCCGTTCGACCGCCCATGAGCTTGGCGTCATCCTGGCAGACTTTGCTCGAAGTGCGGGACTGAGCGCATGGAGCCGGTAGAGCTGCGGCGCATTGCCCGCACCATCAGCACCGTCGAGAATCAGGCGGAGGGCTATGAGGCTATTCTCGCTCAGGCCTATCGGCTGCCACGCTGGGCCGATGTGATCGGCATCACCGGCCCGCCGGGGGTTGGCAAGTCCACCTTGGTTGATGCGCTCACGGCGCATTGGGCGGAGGCCGGCGAGCGCGTCGCCATTCTCGCGATTGATCCTTCCAGCCCCTACTCCGGCGGTGCAGTCCTTGGCGATCGCATACGGCGGACGCGAAGCTCGGGCTATACCAACACGTATTTCCGCAGTCTGTCCTCGCGTGGCCATGTCGGAGGCCTGAGCGAGACCGCGACCGATCTCGTCGCCGTGTTAAGTCTGTTTGAATTTCGACGAGTCATTGTCGAAACCGTCGGGGCAGGACAGTCGGATATTGAGATCCACGGCACCGCCGACTGCACCGTTGTGGTGACGGTCCCCGGCCTTGGCGACGGCGTACAGGCTTCGAAGGCCGGGTTGATGGAGATTGGCGACGTCTTTGCCGTCAACAAGGCGGATATGCCGGGCGCCGAAAGCGCGGCACGCACCGTAGAAAATGCGCTGGCTGCTGCCTATATCGGCGAGCCCGGCATCAATATTTCCGATCCGCATCCAGTCGCTGCCAGCCGGCCGCCGAGCCTAACGCCCGGACTTGCCGCGTTGCGCCGCCGCCACGGCGATATCTCCGCCGATGCGTCGGCCTGGGTTCCGCCGGTGATTCAGGTCGTTGCGACGGAAAACAGACTGGTGGCCGATCTCGCCGCGACCGTCGACTTGTTCGTCGATTGGAGCGAACGAACCGGCCGCAGAGCGGAGCGCGGCCGGGAGCGAGCCTATGCACAGATCATGCGAGCACTGACAGCCCGGCTTCTCGCCCCCTATTTGCGGGCGCCGGGAGCGGATCAATGGCCTGCAACGGTCAGTACATGGATCGACAGAATTGCAGAAGGTAAGGCAAGTCCCGTCGAAGCCGCGCAAGCGTTGGTGGAGGGTGCTGAAAAATGACCGATGCAACGCCGCGACCCGTTTCACCGGCAGCATATAAGTCGCGCGAAGGTCGCGGCTGCAGCGGCCCGGCGGACGATCAGACAGATCGCGCGACACCACCTGAAAACACGGAAGAAGTTGATTCCGGCTGTGATACCGTCAGGGTCGAAATGGCCTAGTTCTGCACGAGCTCGTGGATCGGAATGCCGGTCGGGTACTTGGCCGTAACGGTCTTGGTCACGTCAAAATTCAGCGTTGCGCCTTCGGTCTTCGCCAGCGTAATCGTGAAATGGGATTGCTTGTGGAGCGAGCGCACGATGCAGCCATCAATGAGGTGCCCCATGAACGTTTCACCTGCCACCGTGATCGTGGCGTGGATGTGCAGATAGGGCTCGCCGGCCCGGTTGACGATCCCGGATATTTTTTCTGAATCATAGGTGGCGATGGTTCGACCGATAATGCCGATGGCCTGACATTCAATGAGACCGCCTTCCCACTCGCGGACGCCCGGAGGCGCGTCATTGGAATCGGATTTCACCGGCATGCTCAGCCGAGCTTTTCGCAGTCCGCCGACGACATTGAGCACGTAACCCGTGGTGATGTTCTCGCGCCGGCAGATTTCCATGATCTCTTGGTACAGATCAGCGTCCTGCGAGAGCTGGGCGTAAATGATATCCGTGACCCGTGCTCGGGCAATGACGTCGACCATGTTGTTGCTTTCGTCTGATCCGGAAAGCTCTCAAGAATGTTCAAGAGAGGCTCGAAGGATGAATTAAATTGACCGGCGATATTTCCCACCATAGCGTTTGACCGTCAAGGGCTCCGCCCGTTTGCCAGTGAGCTGACGGCCATAACAAAACAACGATGTGAACGATGACAGCCACTGCGGTTCGGAAAAAGACTGTTTCGCTTTCGAGAAAAATGCAGTGCTACCTCGCGCTCGAAGATTTCGAGCGCGAGGCACGCCGATGTCTCCCGCGCATGCTCTATGGGTTCATCGCGGGCGCGGCGGAGACGAATGCGGCTCTGCAAAACAATCGGAAAAGTTTCGAGCAGATCGGTTTCCGACCGCGTGTGCTGACGAATGTTTCGAGCCGTAGCACCAAAGCGACGTTGTTCGGAAAGGACTACGCGGCGCCCTTCGGCATCGCGCCGATGGGCGCGGCCGCGCTGTGTGCCTTTCGCGGCGATCTCGCTCTCGCGCGGGCGGCGGCGGCCAGCCAGATCCCCATGATCGTCAGTGGTTCGTCGCTGATCAGGCTGGAAGAAATTCGCGATGCAGCGCCTACGGCCTGGTATCAGGCGTATTGGCCCGGCGATGTGGATCGGATCGCGCCGGCCTTGAAAAGGGTCGCAGCGGCGGGTTTCGAGACGCTCGTCGTCACGACGGATGTTCCTCTGCCGGCTAACCGGGAGAACAACGTCCGCAACGGTTTTCAGCTGCCGATCGTACTGACGCCTCAGGTTGTCTGGGACACCGCATCGCATCCTCAGTGGTTCGTGCGAACATTGCTGCAAACCCTGGTGCGGCATGGAATGCCGCATTTCGAGAATATGGAAGCCACCCGCGGGCCGCCGGTTTTCTCGAGCAACCTCACGCGCAACGCCAGCATGCGGGATCAGCTGAGCTGGGAGCATGTCGCCTTCGTGCGCCGACTCTGGAAAGGGCCACTGCTCTTGAAAGGCATTCTTTCGAAGGATGACGCGAAGCTCGCGCGTGAATGTGGCGTCGATGGTTTGATCGTGTCCAACCATGGCGGCCGGCAGCTCGATTGCGCGGCCGCGCCTTTGGAGGTATTGCCGGAAATCCTCGATCAGGCCGGCGGCATGACCGTTATGATCGACGGCAGCATTCGCCGGGGCACGGACGTGCTGAAGGCTCTGGCTCTGGGCGCACGCTTCGTCTTTGTCGGACGGCCGTTCCTGTTCGCCGCTGTCGCAGGGGGAGAGGCCGGCGTTCGTCGTGCGATCGCCCTTCTCGCCGAGGAAGTCGACCGTGACATGGGATTGCTTGGTATCACCAGCCTCGCCGGGATGACCTCCGGCCTGCTGTATCGAACATCAGGGCATTTTCTCGGCTAGACCGCCTCTATTCGAACCGGCCGCGATACAGCCGCAGACTGGTGCGGTTGATCAGGATTCCGGCCGCCGAAACGGATGCAACACATTTGCAACCATGGATTTCGCCACATTGCTCCGCATCGAGCTCACTCGCCGCTACCTTCAAGGGTGAGTTCTCCGACACCTGAGCAGCTACGCCGGCAACGGCGCGCTAGTGAGGTCAGACAGCCAATTCCCAGCATCGACGTCTCGAGCGCAATTGCAGCCGCACTTGCCGCTACGAGCAAACTTCGGTTGCGAGGGCGATGAATTCGGCATCCGTGAGGGAGCGGTGCTTCTCCACGGCCTGCGCCTTGACGCAGTCCAGCAATTCGGGGAAGCGCGCCGTACCGAGATCGAGGTTCAATTCCGTGACCTTGTGGGCGATAGAGACCGGTCCGCTCTTTTTTCCGATCGACCAGCGCGGCGGATTCCAAGGCTTCATCGGAAACATGGAGAACGGCGAGGGTGGCGTGAAACAATTCGGCAACCGCAGGCCGAGAGACAGCGGGCACATACGCAAGTCTGACCGTGGCCGGCATTTGGACGGAACCGATTTTCTCCGGGGGCACGGAGGAAATTCTCCTGGCAGGGCCCTCTGACTAGACCAACGCTATATTGGTTGACGATTTCGTTTTTTTGGGCGGTTTGCGAAGAGCGATCGGCCGAGTGGACCAGCTCCTTTTGCTGGCTCCGCCAGAGCGAACCAGATCAAATTCAAAACTGTAACGGTCCGGCCGATACAGGGCATAGAGGTGTTCGACGCCACATCCGTTGTGGTCATAGACCGTGCGCACCAGTTCGATCAGCGGCGAACCGGTCTTCACCCCTAGTACTACTGCGTCACAAATTTCTGCGTGGTATGTTTCTGTGTACTGGAATTGCGCAGCATGGGCATCGCGATAATCTGCTGGCGAGGGCGACGCTGAGGCGTATGCGCAGTGTCGCGATCGAGTTCGGGACGTGTCGTTGGGTTCGCAGCGGCGGAGCCTCTGGGTCGGTAACCGTTGGGAACCGCAAGTTTCTCGAACGGCCTGGCGGAACAAGGTCCACAGGGGGGAATCGTCTCCCTCTCGGAGACCAGGAATCCGTAGGCGGCGATGCACAGCGTGGCGTGGTGGTGGAAGCCGCGCCACCCTCTGCCCTCGAAATGCCCAAGCCCGACCTCCTGCTTGAGCTCCTGATAGTCGCGCTCGATCCGCCAGCGCAGCTTGGTGAGGTCGACCAGCGCGCGGAACGTGATATCCTTGGGAAGGGTCGAGAGCCAGTATTTGGTCGGCTCTTTCTCGCCTTCGGGCCACTCGATCAACAGCCATTCTTGCGCTCGGCTCTCGGTGAGCTTGTAGTCATGATGCGCGGCACGAACGCGCACGCGGGCAAAGCGCGAGGACAATTGCTCGGCCGAGCCTTCGCGCCACGAGATCATGCGCCAGGCGCGCTTGGGCAAATTGAGCGCAAGCTCCTTGACCGGAACCGGTCGATGCTTGTCGTCGCGGCGAATGAGCTTCGGTTGTCGCCCGCGCCCCGACCACTTCTTTGGCGGCAGCGGTCCTGTACCTGGCGCCCACACCGAAGTATTCGGCAGGATGCCGGCGACATAGCGCAATCCGAGCGCGCTCACGCCGGTGCGCAGGTCTGTGTTGCAGCCATAGCCCGCATCCATCGCCACCACACCGCGCGGCAGACCAGCCGCACAGGCCGCCTCGATCTGCTCGAGCGCGATCTCCGGCTTGGTCTTGAAGCCGACCTCCTCGGGAACACCCACCTTGCGCAGGCGTTTGCGATCCTTCGTCCAGTCTTCCGGCAAATACAGCCGATAGGCCACCGGCAGGCTGGCGTGATGGTTGGCAATCGACAGCGATACCGCGACCTGACAATTGTCCTGCTTGCCGAGTTGACCGCAGTATTGCCGCGCTACCCCGACCGAATGCTTCCCTTTCTTCGGAAAACCAGTGTCGTCGATGATCCACGCCTCGATCGGTCCGTGGCACTCTATCTTCGGCAACACCAGTTCACGGACTTTGGCCAACACCTTCGCGTCCGACCAGGCCGACTGACCGACAAAATGCAGCAGCGACTGATGTTGCGCCGCCGTCCGCGCCGGCGCGGTCACTGCCGCCATCGGCTCCACGCTCTTGCGCTCGCCCGGCATCATCAGCCCGGTGCAATAGTCACTCAGCGGACCAGCGCGATCCGCATGACCAATCACTTCCACAATCCCCTCGACATACGACGCAAATCGCGATTCACTGCCGTCTGAAATCCGCCGACCCATCCCGGCCTCCTGCCGCCGTAACATGAATCTCGTAAAATAACTGAGTCTCTCAATTATCGCCTGCGACTTTCTGACTCAGTAGTACTAATCCATCTCCTATCAGCGGGCCACTTGAACGGCTTCCTGCCCCGCCAAACGACCAAGGACAGTTGCCATCAGAAGCCCATTTCCGGACAGATAGCCCGCCGCCGTCGACCCCGACACGCCAACGGCTGCGCCGCCAGCCGCAAACAGATTCGGAAAAACCGTGTCGTCCTTGCGCTTCACCCGGCAGGCAGCATCGATAACAAGACCGCCTTGGGTATGAAACAGCGCGCCGGTAACCCTGACCGCGTGGTAGGGCGGCGCCAAGCGCTGCTCGGGCGCGAACTGACGCCCATATCGATCTTGACCGACCTTCGCCTTGAGCGCTTCGGTTTTTGTCCACTCCGCAACGAAAGCCTCCACCGGGACATGCATGGCATCCGCGAGGGCCTGTACGCTTTCACGCGTAACGATCGCACCGGTTCGCTCGGCATCGCGGAAATCCTCGAACTGCCGCGCCACGGAAGCAATGCCCGCGTCGAACACGCTCCAGGCGATGCCATTTGGCTGACGAAGGACCTCGGCCGCCTGTTCGGAATAGCCTTGCGATTCGTCGCAGAAGCGCCGGCCCTCAATGTTGACCTGAATGCCGCCCTGCATGATCACGGCCCAGGAGATCAGGATATTATGTGGGGTCGCCACCGACCCGTGGCCCTGGTAAGCGCCGAGGTGCGCTAATTGCGCGCCGAGCGCGTCACCCCATATGACGGCGTCGCCGCGATTTCCGGGATGACCGAAATAGAGCGCGTTTGCCATCTCCGGAATGTGGCGTCGGACGAGATCGGGATTTCCGCCATAACCATTGCAGGCCAGAACCAGCGCCCCACAACCGATACGCTCCCGGGCGCCATCGCCGCGAACGATTTCTACACCGCAGATCCGGCGGTCGGGCTTGACTAAAAGCGTCTCCACCACGCGCTCAGGGACAATAGAAATGCCGCTGGCTTCGGCAGCGCTGCGCAGCCGGTTTATCAACTCCAACCCCGTGCGCGTGGGCAAGCCATGCATTCGCATGGCGGAATGGCCAGGGTAGTTGAAGTTGTCGATCACATCGAACGGCAGGCCAAAGCGATCGCTCAGCCATTCGATCAGTGGCCCGGCGCCTTGTGCGACCGCCGTGACGACTGCCGCGTTCGCCTCGTTCTTCGCTTTGCGCTGGATATCGGCCGCAAACAGTCGCGGGCTGTCGGCAATGCCCTTGGCGCGCTGAAAGCGCGTACCGGCGGCCGGGATGAGCCCGGCCGACAAAGACGTTGACCCCGCCGGCTGCGCATCACGTTCGACCACCAGGGGTTCGGCGCCCGCTTCCTTTGCCGCCAGCGCCGCGCACAACCCTGCAGCGCCGGCGCCGACAATCAGCAACGGTACCTCCGCATCGAAAGGGACGTCCGAGGCCGGCTTAATCGGGCTCATAACTATGCCAGTTCCTGCATTACCTCGCCGGTCGTCGCAATCCTCGCGACCGGGCGCAGGCCTTCAACGGCGGCACGGTGCACATCTTGTGAAAAGGCCGCACAGCCATCTTCCAGCACGATGCAATCAAAGTCCCGGGCTTGAGCGTCACGCACGGTGGATGCGACGCCGCCATTGGTGACGATCCCTGCAAAGTACAGTTTCTTGACACCATGCATGCGCAACACCCATTCCAGCCGCGTCATATAAAAAGCCGAATAGGCGATCTTCTCGATTGAAAAATCCACAGGCTGCAATTCGTCAACGAGCCCCTGGCCCCAGCCGCCGGGCGCGAAATCGCCCTTGGTCAGGAACGGTCGTAACTTTCTCAGGTGTGGCGAAATCATCGGCTCGCCGCCCTTGCCTGGCACCAGCGTAAACAACGTCGCGCCAACCAAGGCACCCTTCTTATGCGCCAGTTCAACAAGGGGCTTGAGTTTTGCAGGGAGCGCCGCGATGTCTGGACTGCTTTGGCCAGCGCGGCCATAGGCGCCGTTCGAATGCAGAAAATCGTTCTGAAGGTCGAGCAGCAAAAGTGCGGATGACGCAATCATTTGGGGGCCCGTTCAACGATAAGGTTTCCCAGTTTGTCGACCCGGCCGCGCAGGCCGGGCTCGATGTAGATCGTCGCGTCAGGCTGCTCCAAAATGGCCGGCGCCTCAATGATCGCGCCGACCGGCAAATCGAGCCGCGACCAGATCTGAGTGTCGAGCCAGACGCCCTCTATCCATACCGGCCGGGTGCCCTTTTTCGCCCTTTCGACCGTAGCTTCCGGCCCCGGCGCGAAGGCCGAAAGGTCCAGTGACGGGCGGCGGCCGATGGCTGCGCTTCGCAGCGACACGATGCGGATCGGCAGGCCAGACAGCAGGCGGCTGAATGACGCCGCATAGGCCGTCTCGAAAGCCGACTTGATGACGGCGGATGTAATGCCGGTGGTAGTGTCTTGCAGCGTAACCGGAACCGGTACGGCGACGGTGTGGGTCTGTCCGACATAGTGCATGTCGAACTCGAAGCTCAGATCGATCCGCTCGATCATGGCGCCGGCGGAGCCAACCACCGAGCGGACCTCCTCGCCCGCCGCGACCATACGGCGGTCCAGCGCAGCAATATCCAGGCCGTCGAGCGGAAGATTTAGCGTCTGGACCTGATCGTGGCGCAGATCGGCGATGACACAGCCAAGCGCGGATGTAACTCCGGGAAATCGTGGCACCAACGCGACTTCGAGGCCGATCTCCTTGACGATGGCGCCAACATGCAAGGCGCCACCACCGCCGAACGGCACGCCGACGAATTTCGCCGGATCATGGCCGCGCTCGATCGATACAAGCCGGATCGCGCCGGCCATGCGGGCGTCGGCGACCCGCACGATGGCCTCGGCCGCCTGCAACACGTCGATGCCGAGCGGCTTGCCGACATGGTTCATGATTGCCCGCCTGGCGGCCTCGACATCGAGACGCGCAAGCTTGCCGCCGATCGGCTTGTCGGCGTTGATACGCCCCAGCACCACATGCGCATCGGTCAGGGTCGGCCGCTGATTGCCCTGGCCGTAGCAGGCCGGGCCCGGCACCGAACCGGCGCTTTCCGGCCCAACCTGCAGTAACCCGCCGCGATCAACCGAGGCAATCGATCCGCCGCCTGCGCCGATGGTTGTGATTTCGATCATCGGCGTGCGAATGACGAGCCCGAAATCGATGGTGGTTTGCGCCGCCAGCGACGCTTTACCGCCGACAATGACGGAGACATCGAACGATGTGCCGCCGAGATCGCAGGTGATCGCATTGTCGTAACCGGCCTGGCGCGCGATGGTCGCGGCCGCGATCACGCCGGCCGCGGGACCGGACAACGCGGTGCGGACCGGAAAACGCCGCGCGGTCGCCGTCGACATCACCCCGCCGTTCGACTGCACGATGTAGAATTGTCCCTTGAACGGCTGTGTGGCGAGGGCATGTTCCAGCTTGCCGAGATAGCTGCTGACCACCGGCTGCAGATAGCTGTTGAGCGCAGTGGTCGACGACCGTTCGAATTCGCGAATTTCCGGCAGGACCTGATGCGAGGCGGAAACAAACTCGTTGTCCCAAACAGCTTTCGCTGCGGCCAGCGCCTTTTGCTCGTTGTCGGGATTGGCGTAGGAATTGATGAAAATGATCGCCAGCGCTTCGGCGCCGCGCTTGCGAAGCGCGATCGCAGCAGTACGAACTGCTGCTTCATCGACCGCCTGTCGGATCGTGCCATCGGCCAACGTCCGCTCATCGACTTCCATACGGCAATCGCGATCCACGATCGGCGTGAAATCACCCCACAAGCCCCAGGTTCGTCGCCGGTCGCGCCGGCGCATTTCAAGAACGTCGCGGAAGCCGCGCGTCGTGATCACGCCGATTTTGGGCCCGCGTCGCTCCAACAGCGTGTTGGTACCGACCGTCGTTCCATGCACGATCGAGCCTATGCTGCCCCCCATGCTGACGGCAGCAATGCCCTGCATGAAACCTGCCGACTCATCGCCGCGCTGCGAGGGTACTTTGGCGGTACGGAACGTCTTGGTCTCTGCATCGAACAGCAAGAGATCGGTGAAAGTCCCGCCAACGTCAACGCCGAGAACACTCGATAGCTTCATCAGCGGGCCCCACTTCGCAAAACCGCCGTCGCGGCGGCATCGACCGCACCATCTTCACCGATGACTACCCCGTAGTCTTTGCGCGCGGCCGCCGGCGTGACGTAACCAAGATCGACATCACGGGCTACACGGACCGGATCCCTCGTTAACGGGTTGCCAAATCCGCCGCCCCCCGGCGTCTCCAGCCGTACGTGCCGGCCTGCGTCAATCCTGATATCTGTGACCTTGCTGACCAGCGGCGGCGTGTGCTCGCCGCTGGCCGACTGATAGGTGAAACGGTTGAGCGCTGCACTCTTGCCGCCGTTGACGCCAAACGGCGGGAATTTTCCGCGCTCACCAAGCAGCGATACGTCGGTTGCGCCGTCAGCCAGCGCCTCAATTTCATAGATCGCGCCGAGGCCGCCGCGGTTAAAGCCGGGGCCGCCCGAATCCGGACGCAGCGCCCACTGCGTGAACATCACCGGATAAAGCGATTCCAGGATTTCCGCCGGCGGAATAGTGGCAGTCGAGATCGGATTATTCCCGTGGTTTAATCCATCGGTTTCCGGATTACCGCCCAGCCCGCCACCAAAGAAGCAGAACATCACCCAGCGCCGACCGTGCTCTCGCCAGCCCGAAAGCGACAGCGCATTGATCGTGGCGAACGGACTGCCGTTGGCTCGTTGTGGTGCGACTTTCGCAAATGCGCCGAATACGGTGTCTATGACGCGCAGAATGGTCTCGGTGTAGCCGCCGACCGGTCGCGGTGCGGAGACCCCGAGCAACGTCGTATTCGGGATCACAAATTCAATCGGCGCCAGACAGCCGGCATTGGCCGGCACGTCGGTAAAGATGTGCTTGAGCGCGACGTAGCAGCAGGCGACCGTCGTGGAGAGCGCAATATTGAGCGGACCGTCGCAAGGCGGCGATGAGCGCGAGAAGTCCAGCCGCATTTTTTCGCCGGAAATGGTTAGATCGAGCGCAATTTTCAGCGGCACATCCGTGATGCCGTCATTGTCAAGAAAATCGTCGTACGAGTAGGTGCCATCAGGCAGACTGGCGATATTGGCGCGCATCAATTTTTCCGCCCGCGCGGTAAGCAAATCCAGCGCCGACACGATCAATTCTTCGCCATAGTCTTTGAGCAGGGCCTGGACCCGTCGCTCACCCAGATCGAGCGCATTGAGCTGGCCGTTGAGATCGCCCCAATTCGACTGCGGCACACGCGAATTGGCTCCGAGAATGTCGATGATGTCCTGCTGGATAACGCCGGCGCGGGCCAGCTTCACCGGCGGGATACGGAAGCCCTCCTGGAAGCTCTCGGTCGCCTTGGCGTTGAAATTTCCGGGTACGTTGCCACCGACATCGAGCCAGTGGCCGACCGACGCCAGCCATGCGAACAATTTTCCGTTCCAGAACAACGGCCGCACCAGGCGAAAATCGTTGAGATGCGTTCCCCCGTCATAGGGGTCGTTAAACAGATAAGTGTCGCCCGCTTCCAGGTTTCCGTCCTGATTGGCCTTGTCGATTACCGCTTTTACCGCAAAAGCCATCGCGCCAACGAAGATCGGCAAACCGGTGGTTCCTTGCACCAACGTGGCGCCGGTCTGTGCATGGTAAAGTCCATGGCAGGCATCATGGGCTTCAGCAATGATCGGATTGAACGCAGAACGATAAAGTGTCGCGTCCATCTCGTCGGCGATCTGGACCAGACGGCCGTTAAGAACAGCGAGCAGGATTGGATCGATCGGTTTCATTTATTGCGCTCCGAATCGTTGGCGCCGAGGCGCTTGCCGCGCTCTATCATCTCGGGCGTGCCGACCAGCGCATTAAGTTCGTTAAAATCGAACATGCGATCGCGGAAGGGCTGTGTGCTGCCGTGGGCGGCCAGCGACGCGTAATAGTCGACCGCGGTCTTCGCCAGCGTTCGTACAATTCCGCCGGGGAAAATGACCAGGGAGAAACCAAGCGCTTCGAGCTTTGGGCCCGACAACATGGGCGTCTTGCCGCCTTCGACCATATTGGCCACCAGCGGGACGTTGCGGCCGATGCGCTTGACGATGTTGGTCAGATCCTCGCGCGCCTTCGGCGCCTCGACGAACAACAGGTCCGCGCCGGCGGCGTGGTAGAGCAAGGCACGCTCGATCGCACGATCGAAACCTTCGACCGCCACGGCGTCGGTGCGCGCAATGATCAAGGTGTCACGCGAGCGGCGGCTGTCGACGGCGGCCTTGATCTTGCCGGCCATTTCGTCGGCCGTAATCAGCGCCTTGTCGTCGAGATGCCCGCACCGCTTGGGGAAACTCTGATCTTCGATTTGTATCGCGTGCGCCCCCGCCTTCTCGAACAGCCTCACGGTGCGTTCGACATTCAGCGCGTTGCCATAGCCGTTGTCCGCATCCACAATCAGATTGGCATCGACGCGATCGTTGATCAGCGCAACTGTCTCAACAACTTCGGAGACACTGACAAGTCCGATGTCCGGACGTCCCAGCCGCGTATACGCAATCGCCGCGCCGGATATATAGAGCGAATGAAACCCGGCCTGCGTGGCGACCAAGGCCGTGAGCGGATCGTAAATGCCAGGCGCGATGATGATCGGCGGCTTCGAAAGCTGCGAGCGTAATGTATTCGGTTGGGTCATGATTATAATCCGAGAAAAGCCCGCTTGAGGTCAGCGTTGGAGCGAATATCGGCGGCACTGCCCGACATGACAAAGCTGCCGTGTTCGAGAATGTAGGCGCGGTGAACGATATCCAGGCTCTGCATGACGTTCTGTTCGACCAATAGCACCGCAAGTCCATCCTTGTTGAGCCGACGGATCAAGGCGAACATTTCCTCGACCAGCAACGGCGAGAGACCCAGCGACGGCTCATCGAGGATCAGCAGTTTTGGCTCCGCCATCAAGCCGCGTCCGATGGCCAGCATCTGCTGTTCGCCGCCCGAAAGCGTGCCGGCGCGCTGGGCTGCGCGCTCACGCAGCCGGGGAAAAATTGAAAACACCCGCTCGCGATTTACCTCGCGCTGCGCCGTCGCTCTGCGATAGCTGCCAAGATCGAGGTTTTCGGTTACCGACATATTAGGGAAAATGCGGCGCCCTTCCGGAACGTGCACCAGGCCGGCGGCGACAATCTCGGCCGGACTTGCAGTGTGTATCAAGCGGCCATCGAATTCGATCGAGCCTTCGCGCGCGGGGACAAGCCCGGAAATCGCCAGATTGAGCGTCGATTTTCCGGCGCCGTTCGAGCCGAGCACGGCGACCATGTCGCCCGCGCCCACCACGAGATCGATACCGCGCAGGATTTCGACTTCGCCGTAACCGGCGTGTAATCCGAGTACGCGCAGTAGCGCCCTATCGGCCATTTGGGCCTCCGGCCAGTCTGGTGGCGGCACCGGCACCGAGATAGGCCTCGATCACTTTGGGGTCGGCGGCAATTTCGGCCGGCGGCCCCTGCGCGATGACGTGGCCTTCAACAAGTACGTAGATTTGCTCGGCGAGATTCATGACCGCTTGCATGACGTGCTCGATCATCATGATGGTCACGCCGCGTTCGCGGATGGCACGGATGATCGGCAACAT